>BJGC01000006.1:0-45300 GCA_014190235.1 Actinomycetes bacterium
TCCATCCGCCTGGCGAACAGACTGACGCACGTGCTCAGTGACCGTATTTGCTAGCGCACTATACGAATCGAACATCCGATCCATGTCGCCCACGTACCGATTAGCAAGCTTGCTCGCCAAAATTTCTGGATCACGGAAAAAACGATATCTCCCACCGAGTCTTTCGTCGTATGAAATGTAACGAGTGCTCTGCTCGAGATAACTCATCAAGCGTCCCCACTCCAGGATTTTTGTCAAAATATTTGACGCTTGTTCACATGCCAAATGAACGCCGCCTAGCTGGGCTACCGAGTCGTCTCCGTATTCAAAAAATACTTTTTCATACAATCCTTCGGCCCGTTCAAGTCCGATCGTGGCATCAACATTTTGATCACCGCTAATGTCAAGATCACCAACAAACTCATCCAAAAATAATCTTCGGAGACTTCGTGGGCTGCGGCTGTAGCGCGCAAACAACGCACCTTTGACAACCTCTGGAAGGTTGACAAGAGCAAAAACGGGTAGATCCAGGTTTGTGAAATAACGACGAAGAATCTGTTCTTCGGACTCAGTAAATTCTTCAGGAACGTAGACGGTCACGATTTATCAGCCTACGAGTCAGCGCGTTGCTAGTTGTGGATACTATTGGACATAGTTTTGGTCACAGCACATCTTGAGATGAGTTCTCTTGTGAAAAAACTTGGGCAACAAGTGCCTGTTTGGGTGCAGAAGTCCAAAAGTCAATTGCCGTCATCACCATCGCCTTGGCTCCGTCAAGTATTGCCTGATCTGCGGATGTGCTGCGTGCGTATTTTGCGAATTCCTCCGTGTGGATAGCGGTGCCGGGAGGCGCAATGGCAATCATCGGATGAATCGATGGGACAAGATGGCTGACGTTTCCCATGTCAGTGCTTCCCACTACCGCATGGCCGCTCTCGCGCGGGTCTCGCACGACTCGACCAAGCGCGGCCGAGTTTGTGACAAATGACGCAACGAGCGGACCATTCGTCAGCATGTCGGCATAGGGGCGATCATCCCACTGATGAGTCATTGTGCAACCACATGACAAAGCCCCAGCCTCAAGACATGCAAGCACCCGTTGTTTGAGCGGTTGCAAACTAGTGATCGTGTCGGAGCGTACGTACCAATCCATTGATGACTCGCGAGGAACGATATTTGGTTTGTCGCCTGCTTTGAGGAATATTCCATGAACTCGTTCGGTAGGTGCGATGTGTTGGCGCAGTGCAGCAACACCCATGTAACCCATGACCGCAGCGTCAAGCGCATTTCGACCATGCTGCGGCGCCGCTGCGGCGTGTGATGCCCGCCCTGTGTACTCGACCAAGAGTTGCTGAATCGCGATTGCGTCAATCGTTGTTAAATCAGCATCTGCCGGATGCACCATCATTGCGACGGACAAATCCTCAAAGGCACCATTGCGCCCCATGGAAATTTTGCCACCACCACCTTCTTCAGCGGGTGTGCCAAGTAAACGCACAGAACCACCAGCAGAATCGCATACTGCAGCCGCCGCAAGAGCAGCCCCGATTCCGGCTGCCCCAATTACGTTGTGGCCGCATCCATGTCCGATACCAGGCAACGCGTCGTACTCACACACGATTGCAACAGTTGGGCCAGATCCGTGTTGTGCCGCAAAGCCCGTCGCTACTCCGTATGCGCCAATTGTTGTGTCCAGGCCATGGTGTGTTGCCAAGCGCGCAAGTCGCTCTGCTGCGTAATGCTCTTGAAAATTTAGTTCTGGATGATCGTGAATATCGTGACTTATTTCAATAAGTTCAGATGCCAACGAATCGATTACTGAGCAGGCTTGTGTCTTTAGGTCCTCTGCATCAGTTGTCATAGTGAGACCTTTCGTTGGCTCTTGTTCTGTGCATCACAGATTAGTACCCGATGCAATCAGCACATGGGCAGAATCAGGGGCCATAGTGAGCGTGACACGCGAGACGTGGTTGTAGCGCCGCCCATCTATCACGAGCAATTGCTTGGAAGACACCGCCAGATCTAGATGTGTCGTTCTTGAAATCATAATTTTTGGATGTGGAACATGATTGCCAAGTTTCGCCTTAGACCAGCCAATAACGCGTTGGCGTATGTTCATTGACGCAACCGATACGACATCGAGATGTCCATCATTTGGATGCGCTCGAGAAGCGATCTGGCGACCACGACGGATGCCTGTGTTTGTTACCACCAACACAGGACCACGCAACCAACCGCCACGGAGCCAGGTGCTGCGAATCGCTATGTCGTTGACTGCAGTGAGTTCGATTTGGGTCCCCCTTGCCACGAGCGAAACCGTAATAGTGTCACACGGCAGACAGTGTGCGAAGCCTCCGACGACTGGGGCACTAGGTCGACCTAACGTCTCAAAAAGAGATCCACCTTTAAGGACAAACACGTTCGCTGTTTGATTACTTAGATGAGTGCCCATTTCGTAATCCGATCTCACGCATTGATAAGGCGGACACTGCGCTACTTCTTGGCCCCACTCGGTATTTTTCTTAATCGTCATTCTCCGCTCCTGTTATTGATCCAGTTGCACCGATTCAGAACTCATGCCAGCTGCCACCACACCGCGGTTCATCATGTTGACTGCCTGCGTTGCTGAGTCGCGAAGTTTTTCGTCAGGCGCTGCAGATGCAATTTGATTCAAAAGGTCAATCAATTGACGAACTGATCGAACAAAGTCACCGGGTGTAAGGTCGGGATGTAAAATCGTTGAGAGATTTTTGCCACCCACCCACTGTGAGATCTCAAAAGCCAATCCCCCATCAGGCTTGCGATAGAGATTCATTGAATGAGCCCTTTGAATATCGTGTAGACGCATAGTGAGTCGTTCGATTCGTTTAAATCTGTTTGTCACTGTCTCGTTTGGCCACCGCACTGGACCGCCGCTATCGGGACCACGAGTTTCAAACACAACTGTTGATAACACCGATGCAAGATCAACCGGCGACAAAGAGTCGAGCATTCCGCTCGAAATAACTTCAACTATCAAGAGATCAGATTCATGAAAGACCCGTGAGAGCAGTACTCCCTTATCCGTGAGTTTCCAGTCCTGGATATAACCCAACTCTTCGAGCACCACAATAACGTCATCAAAGCGCGCACTCACTGAGCCTGCACGAGTAGCCATTCGCTGTTCCATTTGAGTTATTTCATTCAATAGTCGTTGTTGGCGTCGTTCTCTTGCGCTGCGCGGAGTCGTCTCTGATGCCAACTCAGGGACTACTGGTTCCACAATGACTTCTTCAAAGATTTTGGCTTTGTTTAAACGTTTCGCGGCCTCACGCAAGAACTCAGTCTGGGTAGGCTCGTACGGGACAGGTAAGTCAATGCCGCCAGAGCGTCGAGGCAGGCTTTGTAAATCACTCGCTGATAGTTGCAGTACTTTTCGCGAGGCCGTGACAACAGTCAGACGTGTGCCTGATTTTCGGGTAGCAGTAGCGATGATGGCGCCACGACCACGCAGGATCGATGATTCAAAAAGAACCACATCCCCTGGCCTCAGACCGCGCAAAGCAATTTCTAGCTCTGTTGCAGAGATTGAAATCGGAAGAGCATCATCTATGTCGTCTAAAACTCCAGTTATGGTTCTTGATAGTTCAAGTGCCGCAAGTTTCTTGCTCTGCAAATTCGCTTCAGACAAAACCACATCTTTGTCAGTTTGAAATTGCGCAAACGAGAGATTCAAAACATGATGTGTCCCTTGTCTCGTATGGGCCCGCACCAGGTTCACGGCCATATTAAACGTGGGCCGAAATGCAGACGAAAGGCGAAAACTCCTACTCAACGCCAACGCAACGATTTGATCGAAGGTGATGAATGGATTCCACAACGTCACGGCATGCCCAATGTCATCAAGGCCGCGTCGCCCGGCGCGCCCTGTTAATTGTGCAAATTCACTCGCCTTTAACAACATGTGATTTTCACCTGTGAATTTTGTCAATTTTTCAATTACAACTGCTCGCGCAGGCATGTTAATACCAACAGCAAGTGTCTCGGTTGCAAAAACAACCTTGACAAGGCCTTCGATAAAACATTGCTCGATTGCTTCTTTAAACATCGGAATCAATCCGGCGTGATGACACGAAATACCTGCTCCTGCTTGTTCAAGAAACTCGTCATAACGAAGCGCAATGCGGTCATCAGAGGTCAAATCAGATGTCTTGTCATTAATGATCTGAATTATCCTGGCTTCTTCCTCTGGATCGGTCAAGATGATTCCGTCTCGAATGCACGCGTTGACTGCATCTTCGCATTGGGCGCGGCTAAAGATGAACACGATTGCCGGCAAAAGATCCTCGCTCGAAAGCAGGTCCACTAAATCTGGTCGCGAAGGCGTATAAAAGCGCTGACGATGTCCGCGTCCGCGAACCTTGCCAGATCGTCCCATCGCACGCTCAGAGTCAAGCAAGCGACGAACGGAGCCATTTGCTTCGCCGTTAACAATAGTGTCGTACATCGAAACACGTCCCGTACTCGAGTCTCCTAGGGCAAAGTGGTTCACCAGCTCGACAGGTCTCTTGCTTTCAACAATTACATCGGTACGTCCTCGAACCGTTGTCAACCACGTCCCGACTTCGTCGGCATTGGACACTGTCGCTGACAAACACACAAGTTGAACCTCGAGTGGAAGTTGAATGATCACCTCTTCCCAGACTGGGCCTCGATATGTGTCTTGCAAAAAATGAACCTCATCAAGGATGACGACACCTAATTGTTCAAGTCTTGGTGAAGCGGAATAGATCATGTTTCGAAGTACTTCCGTTGTCATCACGACGATGGGTGCATCTGAGTTGATTGCGTTATCCCCTGTGACTAGCCCAACTTTGTCTGATCCGTAAAGGTCACAGAGGTCCCGATATTTTTGATTAGAGAGCGCCTTGATTGGCGCCGTATAAAAAGATCGTTGTTCAGATGCCATTGCTTGGTCGATTGCGTATTCTGCAACCAGAGTTTTGCCAGAACCCGTGGGCGCTGCGACGAGAACTGAGGCCCCAGCATCAAGTGAATTCATTGCCTCTACTTGAAATCGGTCAGGGGCGTACTTCAGCCTCTGAATGAATTGACTGCGTACCGTCTGCGTTGAGAGTTCGGTCATATAGATGCAGACGGACGACGGCGAACAAGAAGCCAGCCAATCAAAACAGCGAGTGCAAACAAAAGGCTCATCGGAATAGCCAAAGACAACATACTGATCGGGTCGCCACTCGGGGTGATAACAGCAGCGGCGAGAAAAATAAACATGATGGCGTTTCGCCAATTCTTCACCAGTTTGCGTGGTGTCACTATTCCGACTAGTTGCAAGAACACGATCAGTACTGGAGATAAGAATCCGATGCCATATGCAAGTCCCATCAGCGAAACGAGGCTGATGTATTTTGTAATTTGATACGCCTGCGTGACGTCTGGGCCTGACCAAGAGATAAGAAACTCCAGAGCCTTGTCAAGAGTCCAGTACGCCAAATATCCGCCCGTTACAAATAACACAAGTGACGAAGCAATGAAAGGTATCGCATATTGTCTTTCGCGCTTTTCAAGTGCCGGAACGATGAATTTCCAGATCTGCCATAACAAGACTGGCAATGCCAAAATCAGACCGCCGTAGGTGGCTACTTTCATTCGAGCGGTGAGTCCGTCGAGTGGACCTAATGTAAACAGGCTGCCATCACAATTAAAATCAGGTCTGTGAGCGCAGACATTGCGGTATGGCTTCGTTAGAAACCTCAGTACTGGTTCATAAAACAAGAGCAGTGTGATTGCGCCGATCGCAACCGCAAGAAGCGAACGAAAAATACGCTTACGCAGCTCACGAAGATGCTGCACCATGGTCATCTCCTGCGGAATAGCCTGTGGTTTTCTAAATCGCATTCGGGTCCTCGTGCGCATCGTGAGCCGTGGATGCCTCACTTGGCCCGGCTGTCTCGGGTCGCATCGGAGGAGATGGTTCGGTATCTACTTCTCCAAAGCCGTGCTTCAGCGTGTTGGCCGTACCTCGCAGTTCATCTAGGGGTTCCTTGAAGGTTTCTCGCATCTCGGCCTCAAAGCCATTTGCCATTCGACGCACCTCGCTATACACGCGGCCAGCCTTGCGAATGACACTTGGCAAACGGTCTGGCCCCAGCACTACGAGACCCATAATGAGCAAAAAGATCATCTCGCTACTGGAAAGATTGAACACAACTGCAAGTGTAGGACTCATCGCCTACGCTGGCGCGGTGCAGCAACGACTTCCTTCTGTAATGAACCCCCCGATCGCATTTGCGCATCGCGGAGCTCGAGCGCATGCGCCCGAAAACACATTGCCGGCATTCACTCTGGCTCTGCGTCTCGGGGCAACTGGTCTAGAGAGCGATGTCTGGATGACAGCGGACAGCGTTGCAGTTCTTGATCACGATGGCGTCGTTCGTACAGGCCTTCGAAAGAAGCCCATAAGTGAAATTACTGCAAAGACTCTCCCACAACACATCCCCACTTTTGACGAATTCATCTCTTCCCTAGATAAAACTACGCACGTCAGCCTTGACCTTAAAGATCTTCAAGCGTTTGACCCAGTGTGCCGTAGCGCAGGTGACGCTGGATTTCCGTTGGATCATTTGTGGCTTTGTCATCCCGATTGGCAAGAATTAGCTAGTAGACGTGCACTGCAGCCCGACGTACGCCTTGTTGATTCTACGCGCCTATCAAAAATAACAGAGGGTCCCGAGCGTCGCGCGGCCTCGTTGCGTGAAGCCGGAATCGATTGCCTGAACATGCATCACAGTGACTGGAGTGGCGGACTCACAACACTTGTGCATCGTTTTGAGCGTCTTGCATTCGGCTGGGATATGCAATTTGATCAAGTACTCGACAATGGTTTTCGAATGGGACTTGACGGGGTGTACAGCGATCATGTCGACCGAATGATGGACTCATTCGTACGAGAGATCGACCCGTTTTCCTAGCGCTTCTAAAGAAACTGCCAGGAGTTAAACGGCCAAACTACGACGAAAGCGCGTCCAACAACAAGACTTTCGCTAATTGTTCCGAAAGACCTACTGTCAAATGACTCAGGTCGGTTGTCCCCCATGACAAATACTTGACCCGCTGTTACTGTGACGGTAGCCATGTTTGGCTGACGACATCTGTCCTCAAGGATGACCTGGGATAGGTTTCCTTTGTCGAGATACGGCTCTTTTAATGCAGTCCCATTGACATATACAACGCATGACTTAATTTCTACTTTGTCTCCAGAAAGACCGATTACGCGCTTGATAAGGTCATCGTGAGCGACACTCGCTCCGTTGCTGGTCACTCTGTCAAAAACTATGACGTCACCGTGTCGTATGTCGTGTAATCGGTAACTCAGTTTGTTCACAAGAACGCGATCATTCTCAAAAAGCGTACTTTCCATAGACGGACCTGAGATGTAGTACTGCTGTAACACATACATCCGAACCAAAAGTGCCGCTGACAGAGCAATAAAGATTACTACTAACCAATCTCTCAGAAACCTTCCGACGGCCTGGTGAGGTGCTTCGTCTTGAGGCTCTCTCTCGGGCTCAATGGACGACGACATATCGTCCAATTCTAGTGTCAGAAGAACGAACTTGACTATAAACCCGCGATTAGCCGCTCTACTCGCTCGTCAGACGACGCAAACGGGTCTTTGCATAGAACAGTGCGCTGCTGTTGGTCGTTGAGTTTGAGATGAACCCAGTCCACGGTGTAGTCGCGTTTCTTAAGTTTTGCCGCCTTAATAAATGAGCCTCGCAAGTGCGCGCGGGTGCCAGTAGGGGCTTCATTCATGGCTCGCATAATGTCATCATCGCTGCAGACTCGTTCGACCAGTCCATTGTTTTGCATCTTGTAAAACACACCGCGCTGGATGTCAATATCGTGGTACTGCAGGTCCAGCAGTTGCACCCGTGCATCATCGAGTGACAAGTTATGACGCTCTCTAAAGGCTTCAATTAATTTCAACTTAATGACCCAATCAACTTCTCTGTCAAGTTTGAGAGGGTCATTTTCAATAGTAGAAATACAATGCTCCCACATCTCAAGTGCCCGTGTCTCCATGTCGGAGAATCCGGTTGTTTCGGCGTATCGCAACGCTGCATTCAGGTACTCACGTTGAATGTCAAGGGCACTAACTTCTCGCCCACTCTCGAGGCGGACTGTCCTGCGACATGTTGTATCAGAACTAATTTCGCGTATCGCTCGAATGGGATTCTCAAGAGTCATGTCCCTCAGACTCACTGAATCGTCTTCCATCATTCGTAATACACACGCAGCGCTGCCTATCTTGACAAATGTTGTGTACTCACTCATATTTGAGTCGCCAACAATGACATGGAGACGTCTGTACAGCTCTGCATCCGAGTGCGGCTCGTCTCTAGTATTAATGATCGGCCGAGAACGTGTTGTCGCCGACGACACACTTTCCCAAATATGCTCTGCTCGTTGAGAAATCGTATAGGAGGCTCCACGTGGAGAGATCTGCACTTTTCCAGCACCCGTAAATATCTGACGACTGACAAGAAAAGGGATGAAAATATCGTCGTACCTCAGACCCGCTTCGGTGCGGTGAACTAGATAGTTCTCATGACAGCCGTAACTATTGCCTGCAGAGTCGGTGTTGTTCTTAAATAAATAGATCGTCCCTCGTATGCCTTCGTCTTGGAGACGCTCTTCTGCGGTGTGCACGAGATCTTGTAGCAAGCGCTCTCCGGCCTTATCGTGAACAACGACGTCGTAGATAGAATCACATTCAGGCGTCGCGTATTCTGGATGAGAACCAACGTCAAGATACAAGCGAGCGCCGTTTTCTAAAAAGACGTTAGAACTGCGGCCCCACGACACGACTTTTCGAAAAAGATAACGCGCTACCTCGTCTGGCGTGAGGCGCCGCTGACCGCGCAAGGTACACGTAATGCCGTATTCGTTCTCTAGTCCAAAAATTCGACGTTGCATTGAAACGTCATCCCATCAACGACGTAGTTTCGATCGCCTCGATACGTCGAAAACAACGACGATTGCCCGCGCGCTCGATAACTGCAACTTCAAGATCATCGGCCGTCAGCGTTTTGTCGGGACCACTCAAGGACTGTGCGCATGCTTTCAGAGCGACAGATAAATTTGCTCCTTCGGTGAATGACGTAACCATCCGCTCACTTATTGGGTCTGCATCTCCCCCGAGCACCGAGAATTTGCTTTCGTCCATGACTGTTCCGTCATATAAAATATGAAACAGGCGATCCTCCGAGGCGAGATACCCGATCTCAGCAACAAGAATTTCAACTTCGAGCGGCTTTTGGTCATGCGTAAAGATGTGCCCCATCATTTGGGCGTATTGATTAGCAAGACTGCGTGCATCTACATCATCACGGGCGTACTGATAGCCCTTCAGATCGGCTGCGCGTACACCTGCCTGGCGTAGTTGATCGAATTCGTTGTATTTACCGACTCCTGCAAAGGCTATGCGATCGTAGATTTCTGAAATCTTACGAAGAGTGTTACTAGGATTCTCGGCCACAAATAAAATCCCGTCTAGATACTGACAAGCAACCAGTGAGCGTCCGCGGGATATTCCTTTTCGTGCGAACTCAGCACGATCTTTCATCTGTTGTTCCGGTGGAACGTAAAATGGCATCGTCATCGTGTTCTCACTTGCGCAATAATTGATTCAAAGACCTGTGCGAGTTCGTCATCTTGAACTGGAACCCAACCATCTTGAGAGATGGCCGCAACAATCGGGTAGATCCCTCGCATCACGTCTGGTCCTCCAGTGGCGCTATCGGCATCCGCTGCTTCCCAGAGGGCCCGACAAACCAGTGACACAGCGTCGCTCTTAGTCATCTGGGCACGCCATCCAATTTTGATGACGGTTCCGGCGTGCAGACTGCCAGAACCGATCGCCACGAACTCGCGTTCCTCGTAGCGGCCACCAGTCATGTCGTAGTCCCAAAGACGTCCTTTTGCTTGACGCGGTTCGAAGCCACCAAAGATTGGAACGACCCCTAGCCCCTGCATAGCCGACGGCAAATTTGCACGCACCATTGTTGAGAGTTGGTTTGCTTTGCCTTCAAGCGAGAGTTGTTGGCCTTCCATTTTTTCGTAGTGTTCGAGCTGCAATTGAAATAACTTGATCATCTCCATCGCTGGACCTGCGGCACCTGCTATTCCGACGCCACTAAAAGTGTCTGCTTGAACGACTTTTTCCATATCGCGGTGACTAATGAGGTTGCCAGCCGTTGCACGCCGATCACCAGCCATCACGACGCCATCTTGATATGTCACCGCGACACACGTCGTAGCGTGAGGGATATCGATAATTGATTGACCTTGCACTGTTCGTGGGACCAGCCCAACCCGTGACAAGAGTTCTTGAAAATTTGCGCCCGGGTCTTGGCTCGGCGTGAAGTAAGGCATTGACATAACTGATCGCAGAAAAGCTACTGCCCACCCTTTTGAACATAATTGTTGACAAAGTCTTCTGCGTTAGTTTCGAGAACCTCGTCGATCTCATCGAGCAGGTCATCGAGTTCTGCTTTTAAGCGTTGACCGCTGGTCGACGAAACATCCATGTCGGTATTTGCGGGGGCGCTGTGAGATTCTGTTTGAGGGGTGGTCTTGCGAATCTGGTCTGCCATACCCTCAACCGTAGCCACCACCGATGCGTTGTGCCATCGCCAGAACGAATTACCACCCAGGTTCGGGTGTCATGTGGGGATCCCAGCCAGGTGTATCAGCCGAGCCCAAACTCAACAGGAGGTCTTCAACAGTAGTAACAGCGCCTAAAAGTTCACCCACGATCGCACGAGTACCCCTGAGGGGCTCCATCATTGGAATCCGCCTCAGAATCTCGTCACCTGTATCAATCACAATGCTGTCCCAATTTGCTGCAACGATATTTTGGGGCCAACGGGACAAACACGTTCCTCGAAAATATGCCCGTGTGTCAATCGGCGGATTCGTCACTGCACGGTGAACATCATCGATGCTAACGAGAGTGCGTAGACCCACCCGAAGGGCAAGGCATTTATCAATACGCATGTCATGGTATTGCAAATCGATGGCGCGCAGTTGAGCACTCAGGGGCGAGACGCCGTGGCGAACAGCGAATCCTTCCAGCACTCGCCGTTTAGCGATCCAGTCGACACGATCAGCAGCGTCCTCAGGATTATTCTTGAGACAATCTAGAACTGACTCCCACTCTTGCAAAATCTCGTCAGCATCACCAGACGTGGGGTCGTCATACCTACGCACGTAGTTTTGACACAGACCGAGCAAATGTTGTTGGATCTCAAGAGCGGACATCTTGCGACCGTCTTGCAACTCACATGTTGATGTCAAAGAAATATCGTGACTGACTGACCGAATGTTGGACACTGGATGCCGAAGAATCAACCAGTCAGGGAATTGGTCATCTTCAATCATGGCCAGAACCAATGCCGTTGTGCCAACCTTCAGGAAAGTAGCAACTTCGCTCATATTGGCATCACCAACAATGACATGAAGCCGTCGATATTTTAAAGGATCGCAATGTGGCTCGTCTCTTGTATTTACGATCGGTCGCTTGACTGTGGTTTCGAGGCCAACTTCTTCTTCAAAGAAATCAGCACGTTGAGAAATTTGAAAAGGCACGTCAGGTGCTCCATTTTCGCTGCCCACTTTTCCGGCTCCACAAAAGATTTGGCGTGTGACGAAATGTGTGGTGATATGAGACGCAAGACGTCCAAAAGGAACATCCCGGGAAACTAAATAGTTCTCATGACATCCGTAACTGTTGCCTTTCCCGTCCGAATTATTTTTAAAAGTTCCAATCTCTTGTCCATCTGGCAGTAGCGCGTTAACCGACGCAATGCTACGAAGTATGATTTCCTCAGCGGCACGATCGTACAGAACAACATCGCGTGGAGTCAGGCACTCAGGCGTTGATACTTCGGGATGGGCATGATCGACGTAGTACCGAGCACCGTTTGTGAGAACGGCATTCACGAGGTGCGTCTCAATCTCTGGGGGGAACGATGCTTCAGTCACCGTTCCACGCGCATCAACAGAGGGATGTTCATCCAAAAAGTCCCAACCGATTTTTTGTCTCATCGATCCCGCGTATGCATTAATCAACATTGATGACGATGTCACCGGCGAGACGTCAAAACCTCTGGTTACGATCCCGTATTCAGTCTCAATCCCGCAAACTTTTAAGATCGCCATGTCGTTACAGGTATTGACCTGTAGCGGCAGGCTCAATTGCGCGTGCACCTTCTGTGGTGTCAGAGTCATTCGCAGGAGTCACAAGCGTTCGAATAAAGACAATGCGCTCGCCTTTCTTCCCAGAAATGCGAGCCCAGTCATCAGGGTTGGTCGTATTGGGCAGATCTTGATGCTCCACGAACTCCTGTCGCACGCTCACAACCATGTCTTGAGTGCTGATTCCTTTTGAACCCCCAGCAATCACACGCTTGATCGCAAGTTTCTTAGCGCGGCGAACAATGTTCTCAATCATTGCGCCACTGGAAAAATCCTTGAAATACAAAATCTCTTTATCGCCATTTTGATACGTCACCTCAAGAAACTTATTCTCCGCATCTTGTCTGTACATCTCTAAAACGGTGCTGTCAATCATTCGCGATACTGCTCTGTCTCTGTCTCCGCCTCCGATGCTCAGAACTTCTTCTTCATTAAGTGGTAGGTCAGTGGTCAGATAGCGAGCAAAAATCTGATGAGCTGCGGTAACACTTGGTCTCTCGATCTTGATTTTGACGTCAAGTCTGCCAGGCCGCAATATTGCAGGATCAATGAGATCCTCCCGATTAGTTGCTCCAATAACGATGACGTTGCGAAGGCCCTCGACTCCGTCAATTTCAGCGAGCAATTGCGGGACTATTGTTGACTCCATATCGGATGAGATGCCGCTACCGCGTGTGCGAAACATCGAGTCCATTTCGTCAAAGAATATTATAACTGGCCAACCTTCTTCACTCTTTTCTCTCGCCCTCTGAAAAACAAGTCGAATTTGTCGTTCAGTCTCGCCAACATATTTATTTAAGAGTTCAGGACCTTTGATATTGATAAAATACGAACGCCCTTTTTCGTCCCCATTGTTTGCCGCAACTTTTTTGGCCAAACTATTCGCAACAGCCTTGGCGATTAGTGTCTTGCCACATCCAGGAGGTCCGTAAAGAAGTATCCCCTTCGGGGCTGGTAACAAGTGCTCGGCAAACAAGTCTCGATGAAGAAATGGTAGTTCCACGGCGTCTGCGATTTGTTCAATTTGCTCATCAAGACCACCAATGTCGGCGTATGTAATATCGGGGACTTCTTCTAGCAACAGATTGTCAACTTCTGGCTGTGGAAGGCGTTCTAACAAAAGATTTGTTCGCGAATCAAGACGCAATTGATCTCCGACTCTTAAATACACGCCACGCAGCGAGTCGGCAAGTTCACAGACCCGTTCTTCGTCGGCACGACCACTAATAATTGCCCGGACTCCGTCTTGAAGGATCTCTTTGAGTATCACTACTTCCCCGGTGCTTTCGGGGCGACGAGCGACGACGATATTGAGACTTTCATTAAGCACAACTTCTGCGCCGCGAACCAACTCGTCTCTGTCAATTTCGGGAGTGCTATTCACTCTCATCTTTCGCCCACTCGTGAGCACATCAATCGTATTGTCGTCATTGAGTCCGAGTACAACGCCGTAGGCCGACGGTGGCTGTGACAATTTGTCAACCTCTGCTCGAAGTGATGCGACTTGGTTGCGAGTTTCTTTTAATGAAAGCGTCAGTTTTTCATTATGTGCTTCGGTCTGACTGAGACGACCTTTGGTCTCAAGTAGTCGCGTTTCGATTACCTGCGTGCGCTTGGGCAGTTCGGCCAATCTTTGCCGAAGTTCTACTATTTCACGTTGCAGTTGCGTTATCTCGAGGCCGTCCTGTGGAGTCGGTTCCTGAGTGCCCATATCTGATGTCCCGTCCGTCATAACTCAACCCTATTCCGTTGGCAGGAACGGGACCACACGGTCCTCAATTTGAATAATCCCTTCAGCAACCTAGGTTTTGGTTCGCGGTTGTGTAAAGTAAATCGACCGCAATATTGGGATCACGTTGAAAGACTGCCGATTTCCGACAGCCAAATAAGGAGTATCAAGAACATGAAGGTGTGGATTGACCAAGACCTCTGTACCGGAGACGGCCTCTGCGAAGAGATTGCCCCCGATGTCTTTACCTTGCTCGACGATGGCCTGGCATATGTCAAAGAAGGCTCAACCGTGTACGCCACTGCCAAGGGTCAAGCCCAAGGTGCTGAGGGTGTAGCCAATTTTGCCGACAGCCAACTTGATGCCGTGGTCGAATCTGCCGAGGAATGCCCCGGCGAATGCATTTTTATTGAACCGTAGATTCAATAACTCTTTTAGCCCCCACAAACCGGGCGGTCGTTAAAAATGCGGTGTGCGCAACCATTCTGTGGTCTGGTCGCACTGCCATTCCATCGATATGCCATGTTCGATGAAGAACCTCAAGGGTTCTTTGATCGACCCAAAACTTGCTGAGGGCTTCGCGTACCTGAACTGCTTGAGTAATTGACGGCGTATAGGCCACCAGAATGCCGCCACCAACCATGACGCTCTCGGCGTGCGGCACAACCTGCCAGGGCTCGGGGAGGTCCAGCACAACTCTGTCAAAGCGACCTGGAGGTGGAGCAAGATAACTGTCCCCTAACGACACGTCATAACGACTCAGTGCATCTTCACCTAAGAAAGACCGAACATTGATGCGAGCCCGATTGAGGAAGTCTTCACGCAATTCAGTGCCAACAATATTGGCCCCCCAGCGCAGCATTGTCATTGACAGTGCTCCTGATCCGACTCCTGTCTCCCAGACGCGAACGCCAGGATGAATATCGCCGAGCATGCAAATCGGCGCCAGATCCTTTGGGTAAATAACTTGCGCACCTCGCGGCATCTCAACAACAAAGTCCTCAAGAGTTGGGCGCAAGACCAAATAACGAGCGCCCTTGGTGGACTCCACGATGATGCCAGTCTCTTGACCAATAACGGTCGCATGTGGAACAAAGCCCGAGTGACTATGAAACTCTCCTTCATCATCAAGAGTCAGCAGATAACGTCGTTGCTTGCTGTCAATGAAAAGAGCTTTCTCCCCTGACGCGAAAGTTGACGCTTTGTAATCAGACATGTTGCTGCTTTCTGGTGACGACAAGGGTTTCTCCAGCAGCGATATCAGCAGTGATTGACGATGTCTTGCGTTTCTTTGCCATTGCTCGAAGAGCCCAAATGATCATGAAAGGAAAAGAAAACCGTTTATGTCGAAGAACTACACGAGAGAGTAAGCGATTGAAGATCAACCGTCTAAGAAGATGAAACATGATGCTTTAGAAGCGACGAATTTCGACGCGACCACCTTTACGTTTGCCGCGTCGTTTTCCGAACAAGTAAGAGACAACAACCACCACCACGCCGATCGCCGAACCGATGGCAAGAAGCGAATCTTTCTTTGCGCCTAGTTTTCCTTGTAGGTCTGACTGTAGGGCACGAAATTTCTCTTCGAGGTCGTCTCGACTAATGCGATTATCGGACTGAGTCATTTATATCTCCTTCGCTAAAGATGTCTGGCCGACGCGAGTCAAGGCGATGTAGACGAGCAAAAGGTTGAAAGCTCCCGCGATGAGGTAGTGCACAAATGACCACGATCCATCAAGCGCTGCTCCGCCAAGATCCTGTGACAGTCGCAGGACACCAAGCACAGCCATCAGCATCGCCATCCCAAGCAGCAGTGCCGCCACTGTGCCAAAGGCCAACCAACGTCCAGCACCTTTGAGCGGACCAAGGGTTTCTTGCTTGGCGTACTGTTTGACGGACTCAACGAGGTCTGCCACGCGATCAACGGAGCCCAAGTGTCGAGATGATTCTGGTGTAGTCACGCCTATATGGTTACCGTCACAAACGCGCATTCACACGCAAGGCTTGACGAGCATGGGCCTGCAAGGCGCTAGTCAGTCTCAAGTTGTAAAAAAGTAAGCATTTCCTGAGTATGTATGATGCCGGACTCAAGCGCAGCCATCAGGTCGTTCGACGTAATGCAGGACAAAAGGTCATAGCGAATGTCTGGTCCAGCGGGCAAATGCCGAGCCACGAACCACAGCGCATCGTTGGGCGACGCACCGTTGGCAATCATGCGCTCTAACTCGACAACATCAAGATAATTGCTACCCAGAATTGCGGATTGTGTATTTGGACCGTACATCTCTTGCAGCATCTGATCAATCGTGCCCGCAGCAACTTTTATTCGTCGTCGTAAGTCAATGACGTTTCCTTCTGTGCTGGTCAGGTCTGGGCGAATCGTGATCTGTGCCCGCGGGTATGGCGCATCAGTCAACCACTCGTCAACTTCAACGATATCGCTAGCCAATCCGACGATTCCGTATCCGCCCTCAGGTGTGGCGACGCATTGCTCAACATGCACTACGACACCAAGTCGTCGTCTTTGGTCTTCTCCGCCAACCTCAGAGCCACGCGCGATTAGAACAGAGACAAATGACATGTCGAGTTCTGTTTGTCCGGCCAACATCTGCTGCATCATTTCTACATATCGGGGCTCAAAAATACGAAGAGGAACTATGTCGCCCGGTAAAAATACTGAACCGAGAGGAAACACTGGGATAATCATGGGAATTATCCAATCACACTTTTCGCTAGGGCGCGAGATCCTCCGGACGTGGATCACTCGAGGCGCGACTCAATGCGTTGCCAAGTTCGTACCAGAGTGGGCGGTATTGGCTTTGATTATCAATTCCCGTCTTGTTGAGAATCATAGAAAAAATCACTGGATCAGCACCTTTCAGCGGAACATATCCAGCGATGCTTTTCACATTTCGCAATGTTCCGGTTTTAGCTACGAGGCGTCCTTTGATTGGTTGATCTTTGAAGACTGCTCCTAAGGTGCCAGTTTCACCAGCGACTGCAAGCAACGCAGGAAACGTTGCGCTCTGCGCCGACAGGACACTCATTAGAGCAGAACATGTTGCTGTGTTTTGAGGTGTGAGCCCTGAGCCGTCCAACATACTGACGCCAGTCACTGGAACGTTTAATTTTTGTAACTCTTGAGCAACAACGCCAAGCCCTTCGGCGGTTGTTCCCGATTTCTTGGCAACGTAACCCATCTCTTTAACAAGAAGTTCTGCGGTGTTGTTGTCACTATTGACAAGCATCTCGCGCACTATGTCTATGAGTGGCGCCGATGTGAGTTCGGTAATCGTTGGGACGGAGTCGGAGACCGTTCCGCGCAGTGACTGCCCGGTCATGACAACACCTCGTAATCCTAAAAGCGCATGCAAATCATCGGCTGCACCAATTGCTGGATCATCTGGCTTGAGGGACTGCCCAAGGGCTGCGCCATCGCTTGACATCAATGCACCAAGTGGTCCGCCTTCGGAACCATAGAACGATTCGGGCCAGGTGGCTGGATAGCGAATATCGTCGTACCGTTCGTTAACGCCCACAATTGTTCCGGCGATCGATCGAACGCCAGCCGCAACTAACGCATCAGCCAAAATCTCCAAGTAACTCGGAGTCAGGGTCGGATATTTCTCATTGGCAACATAGTCGCGCCGCGCCAACAGGGGGTCTCCTCCGCCTACAAGGTATAAATCACCCGTTACCACGCCATCTTTGATTACTCCCTTGACTGTTGTCGTATAGGTATGCGTTGGTCCTAACGATTGCAACGCTGCAAGCGCTGTAAATAATTTCATGACGCTTGCTGGCGTGTACGAGACATCAGGGTTATGTGTCATTAATTGCCGCCCCATCCAAGAAACTGAAAGACAAGAATTCGTCGGCAATTTTTTCTCTAAAGCGCTTATAGATGATGTTATTTTGCCTATACGCGTAATCGCCGAAAGCACGGTTGGCGTGCGCCTCGCCGACAACAATGGCACCGCCATCACCACTTGGGCAACACCAGCATTGTTGGCATTGACTCGTGTGGCAACTTGCGACGTGATGCTGAGGGCGCCAAGCAGAATTATCAGCACGAACAGACCAACGACACCAACTACTCGAACGGGGCGCGCGGCACGTTGCACCGATTTACTGCGCCTTCCCAATAAAGGTTGCGTATCGGTAGAGGTGCCCTAGCGCGGTGACAGCACGATTGCCGCTTGCGTAACACATATGGCCAGTATTCGTAACAGTCACAACTCCACTATTGAGAGGGTCTGCGACGGCTAATTCTGTAGCGACGAGAATTGGTTTGTTCACAGAAACAATCAGTTCGTGCGCCGCTTGAGCAAAACGCGCATCTTGTCGTTCGTGATATGTCACGATTCTCTCAAGCCCATGATCGGGGTAATACGAACCCTCGCGCATGAGTCGGGCCTGGTTGGCTTGAATTCCGAGTCCGAGATAGATGATCGCGTCGACACTGTCGTGCTCTGCGATTAACGCCATCACCTCAGGGATTGTGTCGCGAACTTCCCCACCTGCGCAATCAACGGGATTGTTTTTACTCCATCGTGGTGGCAACTTCTGATCAATCGCTGCCTTTAAGTCATCAGGTAATTCCGTCAGCACCAGTAAACCGTCACGTGCAATCGCATCGGCTGTGACAACACCCCATCCGCCTGCAGTTGTCAACACCACAACGCGTGGACCGCGTGGCAATGGTTGTGTAGCAAAGGTTGCCGCCGCCTCAAATGCTTCTTCAACAGTCGCGGCGCGCGAGATTCCCCACTGTCGACAAGCCCCATCAAAGATTGCATCGTCAGCAGCCAATGCGCCAGTGTGACTTGCAGCAGCCAATGCGCCGATCTGAGTTGCTCCACCTTTAACCAACACGACCGGCTTGGTGCGAACTGTTGAGCCAATGCGTTGCATCAGTTCACGCCCATCCGTAATACCTTCAACATAGGCAAGTGAAACTTTTGTCTCAGAGTCACTCGCGTAGAACTCCAAGAGGTCTGCCACCCCCAGAGATGCCGCATTTCCGGCCGACACGGCGCGACAAATTCCAACTCCGGTTTGGCGGGCATAATTCAAAAAACTTGAGACGAAGTTTCCGCTCTGACTTGCGACCGAGATCGCACCGCGAGGTGGGTATGGGGCCACAATCTGGGCACACAAATTAACCGGAGTAGACACCACTCCCTGACCATTGGGTCCGGCCATCAAGATTCCGAGTTCATCGGCCATGCGCACAAGTTCTACTTCGGCACGTCGACCTTCTGGACCAGCCTCTCCGTAGCCAGCCGATGTTAAAAATGCTGCCTTGATTCCTTTATTTGCGCACGCACGCAGGAGTTCAATATTGGCCGCCGCTGGCGTACACACAAAGACAAGATCAATGCAGTTGTCCGGAAGATCAGCGATGTCTGCGACGGTAGAAATTCCGAGAACTTCTTCGCCCTGAAGGTTTGTTCCAAACACAGCACCTGCATAACCACTTGCCAAAATATTATGCAGAGATACAAATCCAAACTTTCCAGGATGACTTGAGGCACCTGCCACTAAGACCCCTCGTGGCTCAAAGAATGCATGAAACTGTTGAGATGTAAACGGTGTACGTCTTGTTGAGTGAGGCAACTGTCGCTCGCCTAGTTCGACGAGGCCATCGACAGCCAACACTGAACCATCTGGCTGCACGATAAGCGGATTGATGTCGACTGACAAGATGTCTTGGCGCTCGCACGCAAGTGCCGAAAGTCCCGTCAAAATTCTGACTAGTTCGTCATTGTCGACCGCAGACTCACCACGAAAATCTCCGAGAAGTTTTTGAGATCTCATTTGGCGAATCATTGCCATCGCATCACCCTCTTGCAAAGGCGCTGGTCGAAAAACAACATCAGCAATTGCCTCGGCCAAGACTCCACCAACGCCCAACATGACAGTCGGTCCAAACTGTGGGTCAACGAGTACACCCGCAATTAATTCGCGCGCACCTGAGACCATCGCTGAAACCAAAAGATGAACGTCACCATCCTGAGGAGTCGCCTTGACAAGGAGTTCGTTCGCGACCGCAACGCAATCTGCCTCGGACATCACTCGCAGACGCACCAGACCACGCTCTGTCTTGTGCGCAATGTTGTCTCCTCCGAGTTTGACGACGACGGGGAATCCCATTTGCACTGCAGCCCGACCCGCTTCGATGGCTGTCGGAACACGTTCTTGTCCAGCAAACGGGATGCCGCATGCACTCAGCAGTTGACGAGAGTCGAACTCGGACAGGGTAAAAGAAGCACTAGACACAGGACTCAACCGTACTAAAAAGTTCGCGACAAACAGTGCCTAACAAAAGTGCCTAGTCAATGAGCGCAGATTTAAAAAATGACAACACGTGATCGCGGTGTTCGGCAATGTGTTCTTTTGTGAGCGCCTCATCGTCGATCAAGCCATCGATGAATGCGGCATCACTGAAATACGTCAGAATTGCCCCGTATCCGGTAATCAATAAATGTCGGGAATTGTGTCGTTTAAAGACGCCTGCATCCATCTGGGCATCAAAATACGCAGATGCTGCGTCGAACAAGGGTCGAAGAACAGCAGCAAGATCTATGCCCAAATGCGTGCCACCGTCAAGTGCTTCTCGTCTCATCATGCGCACGTAGTCGGGCGTATCCTCAAACAGTCGAAAGCCTGCATTCAGCACCAATTCAACTTTGGCCCAACCCAGCGCCTGGTCTGCCACAGCCACCTCAAGGCGTTCTAGCCAGTCGGCAAGAAGTCTCTCAAAGACCTCCCCGTAAAGTGCTTCTTTGCTTGCAAAGTGATGGAGCAGGCTTGGCCGGCGAATACCTACACCTGCAGCAATGTCATTGAGTGACGTGCCGTTGTATCCGGACTCAGCAAAACATCGCAACGATTCGGCGATGATGAGTTCTCGTGTTGAACGCGCATCATCGTCAGTGCGCAAATTACTGGCCGGCGCTATCTGAGATAAAGACACCTGAGACGCAGACATCTGAGACATAGGTTCAATATAGCGCAGAATACCTACCGACCAGTAGGTAGTGCGCTAGGGTTCCACTATGAGCGAAATTTTGAGGTCGATAATCATTGGGTCTATCGCAGGCTTAATCGTCATGGCACTGGCCAACATCTGCACCACGGTCTACCTACATCGGGCATTGAGCCATCGTGCTCTCACGCTCAAGAAGCCTGCCGCACTGGTATTTCGATTCGTTATCTGGGTCTCAACAGGCATTAAGCCCAAAGAATGGGTCGCGGTGCACCGTAAGCATCATGCCTTCACTGACGTTGAGGGAGATCCGCACTCCCCTGTCTTGCACGGCTGGAAAACAGTCCAAATAAAGAATGTCGCGATGTATCGCAAGAGTGCTCAAAACCCTGAGACGATTGCAAAGTACGCGCGAGACCTGCCAGATGATCGCTGGGACCGATACTTTTTTGGCCATAACAAGACTGGGCTTGGCTTGGGAATTGCGTTTTTGATTGTGGTGCTTGGTCCGGTCGCTGGTGTCGTGGCCGCCCTGGTTCATCTCAATGTGTACCTTGCAGGATCAGCAGCGGTCAACGCTATGGGTCATCATTTTGGGCGTCGCCCACACCCGAACCAAGCAACAAATCTTCAATGGCTCGCTTTCATCACGATGGGTGAGGGTCTGCACAACAACCATCACGCGGCGCCGTCATCGCCACGCCTGTCTCATCGGTGGTATCAAATCGATCCAGGTTGGTGGGTCATTCGCACATTGACGACGCTTCGTCTAGCCAAAGTACGGTTCTCTGATATTCGTCTCATCCCAACTACGAAGACTGCGTTATAAATTCATCAACTCCCCGCTGTCGGTAACGGTCAGAAATAGTTGCAGCGATTACGATAAGCAAATGCCTACAAAGTTGACGCCGGATCAGGATGCTTTGGCAGTTTCGGTGATTCGCGGATTAGCAATGGATGCACCCCTTGCCGCGAAAAGTGGTCACCAAGGCACCGCTATGGCTCTTGCGCCACTCGCCCACGTGTTGTACAGCAGAGTGATGAGACATTCTCCTCAGGAACCACACTGGATCAACCGAGATCGCTTTATTTTGTCCGGTGGACATGCATCGATCCTGCAGTATGCGCTGTTGTTCTTGTCTGGATACGGACTCGAGATGAACGACATCAAACAGTTTCGCCAGTGGCAGTCAGCCACACCAGGTCATCCTGAGGTTGGCCATACGGCGGGCGTAGAGGTAACAACTGGCCCACTAGGCCAAGGCTTTGCAAATGGCGTCGGTATGGCAATCGCTGAAGCGCATCTACGTGCTCGTTTTGGGTCATCGTTGCAAGACCACACAACGTATGTTGTCGCAGGGGATGGCTGTTTGATGGAGGGCGTCAGCCACGAAGCTGCATCACTAGCCGGGCATCTCCAGTTAGATCACCTCGTGTGTATTTTCGATGACAACAAGATAACTATTGACGGCTCAACATCGCTGTCATGCTCCGACGATGTCAGCATGCGCTTTCGAAGTTACGGGTGGCACGTCATTGAGGCCGGAGATAGTGCTAATGATCTTGATGCCCTTGAGAGGGTACTTATATCGGCAAGAGATCATCGTGGAGCGCCAGTTCTGGTTGTGCTGCGCACCCACATCGGCTATCCATCGCCAGATCACACCGACAATCATGAAGCACACGGGAATCCTTTTAATGCAACGCATGTAACCAGCACAAAAAATCTGATGGGCATTCCGGACGAACCGTTTTGGGCTTCTGCTGAACTTGTTACGTCGTATCGAGCGCACTGCACAGCACGAGGTCAAGACCTCATAACCGACTGGCACCACGCCAGCACGCAACAACAGCGTGATGATTTTGATCGAACCTATTCACTTCAACCTGCTGATGGGTGGAAGTTATTACTGCCTCAATTTGATGCTGATTCCAAGCTCGCGACCCGACAAGCTTTTCAAAAGATTCTCGAGGCTTCGATTGAGTCGATTCCAACGATTCTCTCGGGTGCTGCGGACTTAACCGGCAACACAGGTACAAAAATCGGCGGGGCGAGTGCCTTTAGTGCCAGTCAACCCGAAGGCAAACAGGTGTATTACGGCATCCGAGAACATGCAATGGGAAGTGCCCTAGTCGGAATGGCGATGCATGGCGGCGTGCTTCCGGTTGCCGGCACATTTTTCGTGTTTGCTGATTACATGCGCCCTGCCATCCGATTGGCCGCGTTATCGCAAGCAAAAAGCATCTTTGTTTTTAGTCATGATTCAGTGGGCGTCGGCGAAGATGGACCAACTCATCAACCCATCGAACATCTTGCGACCCTGCGTGCTATCCCTGGGCTGCAAGTCATCAGGCCGGCCGATCAAAACGAAACACGCGAGGCTTGGGTGGCAGCGGTCGAACACGATGGACCCACTGCGATTATCTTGAGCAGACAAAACGTGCCGTCTATTACAGATGGTTCAGCAGTGACGCGCGGTGCTGGCATCGTCGAAGCTGTCGACTCGCCCACCGTTGTTATTGTCGCGACTGGGAGCGAAGTGTCAGTAGCTCTCGAAGCCTCACGAGTTCTTGTTCAACGAGACATTCATGCTCAGGTCGTGTCCTTGCCTTCGTGGGATCGACTCGAACAACAGCCACAGGCTTTTCAGGACTCGCTTTTCCCCATCGGTGTTCCAGTTGTCAGTATCGAAGCTGCCAGCACATTTGGATGGTCACGATGGGCTACGGCGAGTGTTGGCATCGATCGTTTCGGCGCAAGCGCTCCAGGATCTGAGGCGCTCGACAAGCTGGGAATCAATGTCACGAATCTTGTTAATACCGTAAATTCCGTTCTTGCTCGAGGCAAATAATGAACCCAGTCGCAATAGAGACATTGTGTGACCATGAGCAATAACCTGCTTCGTTTGTTTGACGAACAAGGCCAAAGTCCGTGGCTAGACAATTTGCAACGGGGCTACATCACATCAGGACACCTCAATGCAGTTATTGACTCTGGTATTCGTGGTCTCACTTCTAATCCGACGATCTTTCAAAAAGCAATACAAGGCTCAACCGATTATGACGAGCAGTTCGCCCGAGTAACATCTGCCGGGGTTGGCGTTGAAGATGCGTATTGGGATCTAGTCACGACAGACATTGACGGTGCGCTCGCGGCATTCGAACCGCTCTATGACTCAAGCAATGGACTCGACGGTTTTGTCAGCGTAGAAGTTGACCCGTCTTTAGCCACTGATGGTGTTGCTACATTGTCGGCCGCGGAAAAATTGCATGAACGTATCTCGCGACCTAACGTCATGATCAAAATTCCGGCAACGATTGAGGGAATACCTGCGATTGAGTCGATGATCGCACAGGGCTGCAACATAAATGTCACCCTGATTTTTAGTCTGGAGCGCTACCAAGACGTTATGAACGCCTACATCTCAGGGCTCGAAACGCGACTGGCTCAAAAGTTGCCTATCTCAACAATCTCGAGTGTTGCCAGTTTTTTCATTAGTCGTGTTGACACAGAAATCGATCGTCGTCTCGAAGCGCATGGCACTGCAGATGCACTGTTGTTACGCGGTACGGCAGCAATATCTCAAGCCCGACTCGCCTACCAGCTATTTGAGCAAACCTTTAGTGGACCAAGATGGATCAAACTTGCGCAAGCCGGAGCACAGGTACAGCGACCTCTTTGGGCGTCGACTTCAACAAAGAATGTTGCCTACCCTGACACCATGTATGTTGACCAATTGATTGGACCTCACACTGTCAACACACTTCCTGAGTCGACAGTGACGGCCTTTGGCGATCACGGTACCGTTGAGTGTACGATCACCTCTGACCTTGAAGGTGCCCGACAACGCTGGCACGCACTGAGCGACTACGGCATTCAGGTTGGTGATGTGGCGAATGTTTTAGAACAAGAAGGCGTTTTATCATTTCGTAATAGTTTCAACGACCTAATGGCCGCTCTTTCAACCAAGTCATCTCAAATCAAAGACGAGTAAAGAAGTGCCAGTAGCGCGTTCGCCCCGGGATCAAAGACTCCTTGACAAATTGGCAGCGACCGTGCAGCATCTCGGCGATGCCCAAACAGCAACGCTAGATCTTAAAATTGCGTCCGCCGCTCTAGATGAAATGGCCGAAGCATTTGAAATGTTCGCACCATATCGAGATAGTCCTAAGGTCACTATTTTCGGATCAGCCCGCACAACGGCAAGTGATCCCCTCTACGACCTCACGGCGCAGATAGCCAAGAAAATGGCAGATAACGGTTGGATGGTTGTGACTGGTGCGGGCCCCGGAATCATGGAAGCCGGAATGCTGGGCGCGGGACGAGAAAATTCAATTGGCGTGTCAATTCGTTTACCATTTGAAACCTCAGCAAATCCAATCATTGAAGGCGACGATAAGTACGTCAGCATGCGATATTTCTTTACACGCAAACTCATGTTGCTAAAAGAATCGGGGGCATTCTTGTGTTTGCCAGGCGGCTTTGGCACCCTTGACGAAATGTTTGAGTTGCTCACCTTGATGCAAACCGGCAAAGGATCCTTGGCTCCAACAGTATTGCTCGACCTCCCGGGAGACCCCTTTTGGGAAGGTGTCTCGAGTTTTATTCACAACGAACTGATTCCGCGCAAACTTGTCTCGCCAGCAGATCTTGAACTCTTCAAAGTGACCAATAACGTTGACGAGGCAGTTCACGAGATCACAGGCTTCTACTCGAATTACCATTCTTTGAGGTTCGTGAGAGATGTGCTGGTTATTCGACTGCATCGCGAACCTTCCGCTAAACAATTACAAACCTTAAATGACGAGTTTTCTCACTTATGCACAAGTGGCGTAATCAAACTTACAGATCCTCTTCGAGCCGAGATAAGTGACGATGATTTCCTACTTCTTCCACGTATTGCGTTGACTTTTGGTGGCCGCGAATTTGGGCAACTACGCAAAATGATTAATCTGCTCAATACGTTTTAATCCTCGAACTCTGTAGATCGTAAGAGATGAATTGCTTTTTCAATGGCTCTGCGAGCCTGTGTAATCTTCTTCTCTTGAGCGGGTCGGGACGGGTCATCACCATGAAGTGCCTCTCGCAGCACAGAGATTGCGCGCTCAGATAATATTTGCGAAATTGACTCGAGTTCACGGATTAGTTCCTCGTTGTTCATTTAAGCCTCTCGCCTTCTCTTCAGTATCTTCATGGCAATAACACGTAGTAACCCTTCACACGGTAGTATTTCATCTCGTGTCTACACCTGATGAACTTCATGAATGGATCAGTTTTGAGGACCCCGATGAACATCGGACCTGGATGATTGATGCCACGTACTTCCGATCCAACTACAAGTGTATTTACGGCGAAGGCTGCAAAGGTGTCCTAGATGACGACGCTACGGATCTTCAGCAAGGTTGCTGTTCGTACGGTGCCCACTTTGAAGGCAAAAAAGACTTAGCCACCGTTGTGAAGTCAAGTAAACGCCTCACAAAGAAGAACTGGCAGAACAAAGACAAGGCCAAGACCAAAGGCTGGAGCGTCACTGCTAAAGATGGCTCGACAAAAACTCGCGTTGTTGATGGAGGTTGCATCTTTCTTAACAAGCCTGGCTTCGAGGGTGGCACCGGATGCGCATTACACATTGGAGCCATGCAGGCAGGAGAACGTCCTATGGACTGGAAACCAGATGTTTGTTGGCAAGTTCCGGTGCGACTCGAAGAACATGTTGAAGAAGACGGGCACATACTTTCGGTACTCCGTGAATGGAAACGTCGTGACTGGGGCGAGGGCGGCGCAGATTTTCATTGGTGGTGCACTGAGTCCGCCGACGCATACGTCGGCAAAGATCAGGCCTACATCACACTGCAGGATGAAATCACTGAACTCGTTGGTAAAAAGGTCTACAAATTAATTACAGAACAATTGTCTGCTCCGTACGGAGTGCCATTGCCACACCCAGCGATACGCAAAAAGTAACGCGGTTTATACAACGCGTAAGTGATTATTTTTTGAAAGCGCGCCGACGGTCTTCAAGGCCGAGCAAACGTTTGCGAATTCGAATCTTGCTAGGCGTAACTTCTACTAACTCATCGTCAGCGATCCATTCAATAGCCGTCTCAAGAGTGTGAATAATTGGTGCAGCGAGTTTCACTCCATCATCATGGCTGTGGGTTCTGATGTTATTTTTTTCTTTAGCGCGTACTGCGTTGACGACCATTTCTTCACCGCGTGCTCCTTCGCCAATGACCATTCCTTCATACACATCGATCCCGGGATGTAAAAACAAGGCTCCACGTTGTTGCAAGTTGTCAAGGGCATATGCAGTTGTTGAGCCCTGGCGATCTGAAATCATTGCTCCGCCTGCTCGATGAGGGAGCTCCCCCGCCCAGGGTGTCCAGCCTGCGCGCCGCTGATGCAGCAGCGCTGTTCCGCGAGTTGCTGCCATCAGCATGAGTCGAAAGCCGATGAGTCCTCGAGATGTTGCCTCAAAAGAAATAATGCTTCGCCCTGTGTCTCCAGGACGCAGATCGGTCACTTTGCCTTTACGCGGCGCAAGTGCTTGCGTGACAGTGCCCACATGTTCATCTGGAACATCGACCGTACCTTCTTCAAGCGGCTCGTGCCGTTTGCCACTGATTTCTTTTGTGACAACCTCGGGCCGACTGACTTGCAGCTCAAAACCTTCTCTGCGCATGTTCTCTATCAAGACTGCAAGTTGCAATTCACCGCGACCAGCGACAGACATCACGTCGGCAGATTCGGTATCAGCAATCTTAATTGACACGTTTCCAAGAATTTCTCGCTGTAGACGTTCGCGCAGATGTCGGCTGGTCAGATATTTGCCTTCACGACCAGCGTACGGAGATGTGTTGACACCAAAACTCATGCGCAGCACCGGCTCATCCACTTCTAGTCGTCCCAGTGGCTCGGTGACGTCTAGTGCTGACACTGTATCGCCAACTTCTACTTCGGGAATACCAGCAAGAACGAACAAATCACCAGCAACGACTTCGTCGACTTCTTTGCGTTCGATGCCTTCAAAGACCATGAGCTGAGCGATGCGACGCCGAAGCGGCGGCTTATCCGCACCTGAGTCTTTGCCCCACAGTGCAACCATCTCACCTTTTTTGAGTTTGCCAGCGTGAACACGACCGATGGCCAAACGTCCGACATACTCAGAGGCATCAAGGTTGGTGACGAGTGCTCGTGTTTGCAAACTTGAATCGGCTTTGGGTTCTGGGACAGTTGCAACAATCGCATCAAGAAGTGTTGACAGGTCTGCATCTGCTGCTGGCATGCCGACACCGATCATGCTGCGTCCTTCACGTGCTACAGCCGAAATAACCGGAAACGACAAGTGGTCGTCGTGTGTGGCAAGATCCAAGAAGAGTTGCTCGACTTCAACGAGAACTTCTTCTGCACGGGCATCTTGACGATCAACTTTATTGAGCACCAAGATAATTGGTAGTCCAATGTGTAAAGCCTTTGACAAAACATAGCGAGTTTGAGGCAGCGGACCCTCGGCTGCGTCAACAAGCAACACAACGCCGTCAACGAGTGCCAAAGCACGCTCTACCTCGCCACCGAAATCCGCGTGTCCCGGAGTGTCGACCAAGTTGATCTTGGTGCCTTTCCAGTGAATAGATGCAGCCTTTGCCAAAATGGTAATTCCGCGTTCACGTTCTTGGTCATCAGAGTCCATCACGCGATCAACGAGTTGTGTGTGTGCGGCAAAAGTTCCTGTGGAACGCAGCAAGGTATCTACGAGCGTGGTTTTACCATGATCGACATGGGCAACGAGGGCAACGTTTCTAATAGGGGTCATCGGGGGTCTTTCGAGGAGCACAGCTCCATTGTGGTTATTCGGCGTCTTCTGTTACTTCGTCTTCATCATCAAAGCGAACCCCATAGCGCTCTGCGATTTCGGCGTATTCATCATCTTGAGTGCGCGAGGTAGCACGATCCTGCGACCCCAACCCAAGGTCAGCGGCGCTAGGACCTGCTTGCTTTAATTTGCGGGCTTCTTCAAACCGACGATGGCGACCCTTTTTCACGGTCGAACTCCGAACACTGTGGGCACGTAGGTGCCTTTGTACAACACCTGCAATGGTAGCGTTTTCTCAGGGCAAAATGGCGGATTAGGTGTTGTGATGAGGACCACTGATTGGCTGCAGTTCTAGTCCTCCGCCTGCCTCTGCAGACCGAAATGTCAGGCCGACTCGTCCTTCAAGCAAGTCCTGTACATCGCGACCAACAATGTCTGCTCTCCAGCCAGTTGCCAAGCGCGGACTAGGAGCATGTCGAAGCAAATCGACAATATCTTGGCGGGTTCCTAGTAGAACAGCATCGAGGTCTTGCTGACGAGCAAGTTCTGTGATCCATGCTGAGACCAAGGTCACCGCGGGGCGCAATGATCGGTCTAAGTCGTCTCCATCGGGTGTCGGAAAATGCAAATCACCCTGTTCGCTGTCCTTTGCGCCTGACGCAACCGCAGCCAGGATACTCGCACCCGTTGCGCCAGATGCTTGTCGGCGGTCAATGCCGCGTGTCTGGCCCAGATCCGACTCGGTTCGCGGGGCCTTTGCAGCGATTCCTAAAATCACCATGTCAGACAGCACATGTCGAACAGGAATATCTAATTCTGCCGCTCGCATTTCGCGCCACCGCGCGACAGAGCGCGCCACCCAGCGGGATTTACCTTTCAGTGTTCGAACGTCTTTGACGCGCATCCAGGCATTGTCAGGGGCAATCGGACCAGTCGGACGAATCCTCAACTCTTCACAGGCTTCGAGAGCCCACGCTAGACGACTCCTTTTTTCGAGATCAGCAACAATCAATTGTCGTAGTTCAGGCAAGTACGCAACATCACCAGCCGCATAAGAAAGTTGTCCTGGCGTGAGTGGCCGACGTAGCCAATCTGTCAGGCGGTCTCCTTTAGGAACTGAGACTTTAAGATAAGTAGACAACAACGACACAAGAGATGGCGTTGAGAAGCCGAGAAATCCTGCCGCCAATTGGGTATCGAATAATCGACTCGGAATACTGCCAATCGATTGGGCCAGAACATCTAAGTCTTGCTGCGCAGCATGAGCAACACACAAGCCGTGACCTTCAAAAAGACGTGCGAGGTTGCCTGACACAAGACATGATGGGTCAATAAGCGCAATCTCATCGTTGACACCGATTTGAACTAGAGCAAGCTGCGGGAAATACGTTTTCTCTCGATGGAACTCTGTGTCCATAAAGTACTCCGATGCAAGACACGCCCGATCGAGAAACTTCTCTAGGTCTTTTGTCGTATCGATCCAGAGCGCTTGAGCGATGCGATCAGTTGGGTTGGTCACCTGTTACGACCTCATGTCCACCGATAATCCATGCCCCAGTACCACCTGTGAGATTAAAAAGTTCTACATGATCACACGCTGGTTGTGCCGCAATGTATTCACATGCGCGCATACTGCGCCCACCTACTTGACACACCACGAATACAGTGGCATGTTGTGAGAAAATCGCAACATTGTCAGGCACTGTACTTAATGGGATGTTTATCGCTCCTGGAATATGACCGTCCTGGTATTCACTAATTTCGCGAACATCAATAACAGCCGTGTCGCCGCGAGACTGTGAAAACTCATCAACGGATATTTCGTGAATTGTCATAGTTACTCCGCACTTCCATCTATCAAGTCGAGATCTGCCATGCAATTAATATTGCGAACAGCATTGGCCGGAACCGGAACTTCAATGACGTCGAGCAATGCCGCAGCACGATGTACTGCTCTTTCGTTGCGTTTCCAGATGCCCTGCATCGTATTAAGGCACTCCCCTTGTGACCATGCCGCACAGAGCCAATTCAATCGATCGGTCCGCCCAACTGCTGCTTGGGCATCAGTGAGTCCGGCAACCAGACTGTGAATAACTCCAGCCGTCAAGAACGGCATGTCGCAGGACAGGACAACGACCGCGTCGTTCTTTGCGTTCTTTAGTGCCGTGATTATTCCGCCAAGTGGCCCTTCGCCTGGCCATCCATCCTTGAACCATTTCCCTGACAGCGTCTTGGCGGATGCTTGGGTGCCTCCAATCAACAGAACCTCAGATGCTCCCGATTCAACTGCTGCTAGCGCTACACGTTGAGCCATTGCGACGCCGTCAACTTCAAAAATTGCCTTATTGGTTCCCATTCGGGAACTATCCCCTCCGATGAGAATCGCTACTGAGAACTGTTGAACAAGCACTATCACAACGCTAGGTGCTAGCGACACCGTAAACTGTCTTTATGCGCTATTTAGCTATAACCATTGACACAGATACCATCAAAAACGCGTCTCTTGTTGTCGTTGCGCTCTGTGGCGTGCTGTGTCTTGTCGTCTTGAAGGTTGTGTCATCAATCGTGACCAAGGCTATTTTACTCGTACTTTTAGTCGCACTAGGGGCAGGGGCCTACACGCAACGCACCGACATCTCTGCTTGCGCTGATCGGGTGGCGGCTGAGTTTGCCAAAGGCACACCTCCGCCAGGGTCGACAACTAGTTGCTCATTTCTTGGACGTGATTTCACCGTTCCAATCACCATAAAAAAATAGCCGACCTTGACAATGGTGCCCTGACACCGCAAACCTGATTATCTAGATGAATGGAAATCATCCTCGTTCGACACGCACTTCCACTTCGGCGTGAAGCCACGATTGGACCCGCTGATCCGGAACTATCAGACATAGGTCATCAACAGGCTCGATATGCGAGTGATTATTTGCAGTCAGAAAAAATCGATGCTCTTTACACCAGTCCCATGAAGAGGGCGATGCAGACGTGCGCGCCGCTTGCTCTCGCATTGAATCTCACGCCAACGGTGGTGCAAGGTATCGCCGAATGGGACCAAAATTCCAATGAGTACATCCCTATCGAAGAACTCAAAGCCTCAAATGACCCTCGATGGCAAGCAATGGTTGCTGGTGAATGGAACTCGGACGAATCAATGGAGGACTTCTCAGCGCGAGTCATTGACAGTATTGAAAAAATTATCAATTCTCATTCAGGTGACAGAGTTGCGGTTATCTGCCATGGTGGTGTCATCAATTCATACCTCGCACATGTTTTGGGTCTACCAGAGGGACAGTTTTTCTATCCCAACTACACCTCGATTCATCGAATAGCGGCGTCACGACGCGGCCATCGCAGTGTGGTGAGTGTCAATGAAACAAGTCACTTGCGCGGCACTGGTCTTGTGATGGGATTATTTGATGCCTAACCAGACAGAACTTTTTACTTGGCTCGATTCGTGCCCGACCCCTCATCATGTCGCGGACATGGCGGCACGTCTTCTTGAAGAGAATCGTTTTGAGAGCGTTACACAACTTGGAGCAGATCTGCCCGCCAATGGATACCTCCTGCGTGATGGTTCCTTGCATGCGTGGCGCCAGTCAAAACAGGATTCCGAAGAGTTTTTGATCATAGGTGCACACACTGACTCACCTAACTTACGCATCAATCCCCTCCCGGACATCGCCCGACACGGATGGCAACAGTTGTCCGTCGAAATCTATGGTGGTGTGCTGCTTAACTCGTGGTTAGATCGAGATCTCGGTGTCGCTGGTCGTGTATTGCTCACCGATGGCCGAAATCTACTATTCAGTGACGACAGCGCGGTTGCGCGCATTCCTCAGCTTGCAATCCATCTGGATCGTGATGTGAACGACAAAGGGCTTTTGCTTGATCGCCAGCAACATCTCGTGCCTGTGTGGGGCACATCACAAGAGTCATCCTTTATAAACTGGTTGGCTACTCAAGTGAATTGTCGACCACACGAGATTGCTGGGTTCGATGCTCAACTCTTTGACATCACCAAAGCCGCACATCTTGGCGCCGACCGTTCATTAATCGCGAGCGGCAGACTCGATAACCAGGTGTCGTGTTGGGCCGCAATTAATGCTTTGCTGCAGACAGAACAACAAAAGACCAAGACCGTCATTGTGTCTCTTTTTGATCATGAAGAAGTTGGTTCCCACAGCGCTACTGGAGCTGCCGGACCCGTTCTTGAACATTTACTCGAAGCATTGTCTATATGTCAAGGGACCTCTCGCACACAACACTTTGATCGATTAGCAAAATCCCTGTGTTTATCTGCCGACAATGCCCACGCAGTGCACCCAAATTATCCAGAGCGCCATGATCTACAACGCGCACCGATGGTCAACCACGGGCCTGCAATCAAACTGAATTCCAATCAACGGTATGCGACGTCACCACGTGGACATGCTCTCGTTACAACAATTGCTCAACAAGCAGACATTGGGGTTCAGGTCTTTGTCTCGCGCAATAACATGCCATGCGGGTCAACTATTGGTCCCATCGCTGCGACTCGACTCGGCGTAGAAACAGTTGACATTGGGATGCCGCAACTGTCAATGCACAGCGCTCGCGAACTATGCGGCGCGCAAGACCCAGCCTTGCTTCAACGATTGATGTGCGCAGTAATAGATTCCTAATTAATTATTGGGCGTTCCGGCGTATGATTGCGCCTGGTCAAATAAGCGTTGCAGGTCAGCATGTAGTCGCGACGACACGTCGTGGATGACTGATCGCGGAGTCGGACCGTTCAAGGAAGGTGTGACAATGATTGGCGCGCCAATGACAATGGCACACTTGCGTGCGTGAATCATCTTGGATCCCTTTGTCATAACGCCTTCGGATCCACCAATTCCGACCGGAATAATTGGGACTCCCGCCTTGATTGCCACATAGGCAGCGCCATCAAATAGTGGTTGCACTATTGGACCTGACTTACGTTCTCCTTCTGGAAACAAAACCAGTGGTTGGCCCGACGACAAGACCGCGATGCAGCGCGATAAGGCCTCGCGATCAGCCGTGCCGCGACTGACCGGGAAACCACCGAGCGCTGACAGCACTGCTCCGATGGGTCGAATCTTCCAGAGAGAATCCTTACCCATGAATCTCATCCGACGATGCGTCACTGTTGAGGCCAGCGGTGTATCGACGTTAGATCGATGAACTGGAGCTAAAACGAATGGCCCGTGGGAGGGAATATTTTCTTTTCCGTACACCTTGACTCTGGTCAGAATCAAAAAGACTCCGTGCAAAAGCGCACGAACAACAGAATAGAACCCCCTGCTCAATAATGAGTTTCCGGAGAGAAAGGAATCAACTTCGCTCATGGCAAATGCGGCGTCTGTTCCGCGGCTCGGAATAAGTCGGCAATCATGTCAACCACTTCGTCGATAGACATCTCACTGGTATCAATAACGACTGAATCCACTGCAGTTACAAGAGGGCTATCGTCTCGGGTTGAATCCAGATGGTCTCGTTGAGCGATTGAAGAAGCAATAGCCCTCGCGTCACCACCGCTTTGCGCAACTCTTCTATTTGCACGAACATCAGGTGATGCCGTAAGAAATACTTTTAAAACAGCATCAGGAAACACCACGGTTCCGATGTCTCGACCTTCTACGACGCCACCTTCGTGTTCACTGACCCACAGGCGTTGCTGCTCACGCATCTCTGCGCGAACTGGAGAATGCGCCGCAATAACGCTGACGACCGCGTTGATGTCATCACCTCGAATACGGAGCGTTGCATCAGTTCCGTCCACCCACAGAGCGTCATCTTCGAGTTCAAGTTCGGTGATGCGCGCAAGTCTGCCAACCGCATCGGCATCGTCTTGATCGACTCCATCACGTAAGACCGCGAATGCTATGCCGCGGTACATCGCACCAGTATCAAGAAAAGGCATTCCTACCTTCAAAGCCACACGACGCGCGATGGTTGATTTACCCGCTCCCGCAGGACCGTCCACAGCGATGACCCTCACGACTACCAGTTTGTGCCCTGAGGCTGACCCTCGTCGTACCCAGCGGCGCTCTGCACGCCAATCACCGCGCGTTCTCGGAATTCAAGAATTGTACGGGCTCCCGCGTAGGTACACGACGACCTCAATCCAGCAACGATTTGATCGAGAATATCCTCAACTCCAGGACGAGCGTTGTCCAGGTACATACGCGAGGTACTGATTCCTTCTTCGAATAATTCTTTTCGTGCGCGCTCTAGCGCAGAACCTGATTGTGTGCGATTTTTCACGGCGCGATTTGACGCCATGCCGAAACTCTCTTTGTATAAGTTTCCCTCTGTGTCTCGCAAGGTATCCGCTGCTGACTCGTAGGTACCGGCGAGCAACGAACCAAACATCACATTTGATGCCCCCGCGGCCAGCGCAAGCGCCACGTCGCGCGGATACCGAACGCCGCCGTCAGCCCACACATGTTTACCCATGGCGCGCGCTACATCTGCGCATTCATGAACTGCGCTGAACTGAGGCCGCCCTACCCCGGTCATCATGCGTGTCGTACACATTGCGCCCGGCCCAACCCCAACTTTGATGATGTCCGCACCTGCATTGACCAGATCTCGAGTGCCATCTCCGGTGACAACATTGCCAGACACAATTGTGCACGAATCGTCTACCGAGCGCACTTGATCGATGGCTTGAATCATTCGCTGTTGATGTCCGTGCGCGGTATCGATGACAAGAACATCAACGCCCATGGCCAACAATGACTTTGCACGAATTGCGGGGTCACCGTTGATTCCAACAGCAACTGAAATCAACATCCGACCGTCTTTGTCAAGAGCAGGCTGATAGATCGTACTCCGCAAGGCTCCTTTTCTGGTCACACAACCAATCAGGATGCCATCTGTGTTGACAACAGGCGCAAAAGACAACCGCTGTTCGACCAAAAGATCGTGGATGACTTCGGGCTTTTGGCCATCACGCATAGTAATCAAATCACGATTCATCACATTTTTTAATTGCGCAAATCGATCGAACCCCACCGCATCACGCTCAGTAAATATTCCAATCGGGCGATCGTCGTCGTCAACTACAATCACCGCGCCATGAGCACGCTTATGAATGAGGCTCAGCGCTTCTCCGACGGTGTCAGTCAAACCAAGGGTAATTGGAGTCTCATATATAGGGTGACATGACTTGACGTATTGCACGACCGTTTCAACGATGTCAAGCGGTATATCTTGGGGCAACACCACGATTCCACCTCGGCGAGCAACTGTCTCTGCCATACGACGTCCAGCGATTGCGGTCATGTTTGACACGATCACCGGAATCTTGGTCCCAATCTTGTCTGGCGTGGTCAGGTCTACGTCTAGCCGTGAACCGACTTCTGACATGCTCGGCACCATGAACACATCGTTGTACGTGAGATCGTACGTCGGGGTCTCGTGAAGGAACCTCATACAGCGTTTGCAAGACTACCGTGTGGACATGGCAACATCAGCGAACATCCCCGTGGTGCTTGTGCATGGGTGGGGCGGGTCGTTTCATAACACATGGCATAAGCCTGGAATTGATGCATTACTGACCGATAGCGGTCGCCGCGTGATTGGTATCGACCTGTTGGGTCACGGCACGTCAGACAAGCCCCACGACCCGATCGCCTATTCACGCCTGCACGAGTGGTTCCTCTCCGCATTGCCAGCAGATGATCCCGTTGTGGATGTGGTGGCATTTTCTTTAGGAGCACTGACTGCTCTTCGAGCCCTCATCGCCGCTCCGAACCGCTTTGGTCGGGTTGTGCTTGCCGGAATCGGTGACGGAGTCTTCGAGCCTCACGACCCCACCGCATCACAGCGCATTGTCGCCGCACTACGAGGAACTGCACCCGCAGACGACAACATTGCGCGCCTCTTTGGTCAATATGCCTCTCAGCCTGGCAACGATGTGAACGCCTTGATTGCAATCATGCAGAGACCAGAATCTCCTCCAATTCTTGCCTCAGAGATATGTGCCATCACCAACTCTGTTCTGGTGGCTATAGGAGACAAGGATTTTGCTAGCCCCGCAACGCAACTAGCTGCCACTTTCCCGAATGGGTCGTTAGTCATATTAAAAAACACAGATCATTTTGCGACACCCGAAGCGTTCGCATTTATTGATGCATTGTTGGACTTTTTGCCAAGCGATGCGACATGAAGCAAATCACTACTGACGTAACCTTGGCGGCATCTGTGTTGCGCGATGGCGGTGTCATCGGGCTTCCGACAGAAACCGTATACGGTCTGGCAGCTCGCGTCGATCACGAAACAGCGATCGCGCGAGTGTTCGCCATTAAGCAACGACCACTCAGCCATCCCTTGATCGTTCACGCATCTGGCGTGGAACAGTGCGACGCGTGGGGCGTACTGTCTCCGATAGCCCAAGTATTGGCCGATGCATTTTGGCCAGGGCCGCTTACGATTTTGGTGCACCGAACGAGTCAGATATCTGATCTGATTACAGGGGGTCGCAATACTGTGGCACTTCGCGTGCCAGAGCATGTTTTAGCAAGACAATTAATTCAAGAACTTGGAGTACCCGTGGTCGCTCCGTCGGCTAATCGATTCGGGCGCGTGAGCCCCACGACTGCGCTACACGTATTGCGCGATCTTGGAGACGCCGTTGATCTTATTTTGGATGGCGGTGCCTGCACTATTGGTGTTGAGTCGACAATCATTGACTGCACAAGTGACACGCCTCAACTATTGCGTCCTGGTGCTCTGACCACAACACACATCACTCAAGTGACTGGCATCGTTGTGTCGCCCGCGACTGGTCCATCCCGCAGTGCCGGAATGCTTGAGCATCACTATGCACCGCAGTGCCGTGTTGAGCTCTTTGAGAACCACGAAACTGCACAAGCATCCTTACTGCAGGTTCGCCAGTCTGGTCAGCGCGGATCAATTATTGACTATGGCGCAGATACTGTTGCATACGCGCATCGGTTGTATCACGATCTCCGAGAATGCGACAATGCCGCGATCGATGTTGCGCTATGTGTTTTGCCGCCACCCGAAGGACTCGGTATTGCTATTCGTGACAGACTGCTCAAAGCCTCGTCGGGTGAGAAGCAGTAATCATCGACCGATGAAATTTGCTGGTCGCTTCTCCATAAACGCAGCAACACCCTCTTTGAAATCTTTTGTCCTAAACAACGGCAAGAGTTGCAAGAAAACATGATGAATGTTTTGTTCGAACGTTTCTGTCTCAGCCGCTCGCATCATGCGCTTGATAGCACGAATTGCCAACGGAGCGTTTGCTGCAATCTCATTTGCCATTGACGTCACAAAGTCGTGCAATTCAGATGCGGGCACAACATGGTTCACAAGACCGAGTTCTAAGGACTCAGCCGCACTCAGAGTTCGACCAGTAAAAGATATTTCGGCAGCCTTGGCGTATCCGACCATGCGCGGTAACAGCCATGTTCCGCCGCTCTCGGGCAGAATTCCCCGTTTGGCAAATCCGGGGGCGAGTTTGGCGGTGTCTGCGGCGACACGAATATCAGCGCCAAATGCAATATCTAATCCGTAGCCGGCAGCGCCACCGTTGAGCGAACAGATCACAGGAGTATCGATATTGTGCAACACGATTGGTGGTGCGTTTCGAATATCGAATTCAGAGACATTGGCTCCAACATTGTCGAGAACGCCAAGTTTTTCTGAACTGGTTCCCATTTGCGACGCCATATCGAGGCCAGCGCAAAATGCCTTGCCCGCTCCCGTCAAAATAATGCAACGAACATTGGGATCGGCATCTGCCTTCAGGAGCATGGCTGATAGCTGATCCAACATTGCTCCCGAGATTGTGTTCATGCGATGTGGTGCATTGAGCGTCAGGGTGGCGATAAAGCCATCGACTGCATAAAGGACTTCTGTGTTTTCTTCCATAAGGGCAAACTAGTGCCTGAATGCCACAATCACAGACATGAACAAATCCTCGCCACAAGCCATTGCCCAACCGACACTTGAAATGGCAGTCGGAGAGGTGTGTCGGATTCTGCTCATTCGTCACGGTCGTTCTGATGATGTCGTGCCTGGCAGCCCCGAGAGCGCTGATCCTCCTCTGCATGCGATCGGGGTCAAGCAAGCCAACGCAGTTGGACAGCGGCTCGCTGGCACTGCCCTGCACGCGGTGTATTCAAGTCATTTACTGCGCGCCCACAACACGGCGATCGCGATTGCTACACACCACGGACTCAGCGTCGGCATCAACGAAGATCTCGAAGAAATTAAACTTGGCGACTGGGGACACGGCGAGTTTCGTCGTCGTGCTGCCACCGCAGACCCAGAGTTCATGGACTGGACGACTCGCGGCACTTGGGACGGCATCCCAGGTGGCGAAGGAGACGCTGTTTTTCGAACACGAGTAACCAACGCCATCAATTCCATTGCAAGCCGACATCTCGGCCAGACAGTCGCAGTTGTCGTACACGGAGGTGTGATCAATGCGTACATAGCCAAGATGATGGGATCAGACAGAACAATGTGGTTAACAATCGAAAACACGAGCATCACGATCGTTAAGGTCGGCGCGACTTCTTCGAGTATCCAAACCATTAACGACTGTCAACACCTCTACGATCAGGTATCACTATGACAACTGCTCCTGCGCCCTTCGCTACGCGTATCACTCAAATGCTCGGCATCGACTATCCAATCGTGCAGGCGCCGATGGGATGGATCGCACGATCACAACTTGCATCTTCGGTCTCTAATGCTGGTGGACTCGGAATAATAGAAACCTCCTCAGGAGAACTCGAAGCAGTCCGCACCGAAATCGGTAAAATGCGCACACTCACTGATAAGCCATTCGGTGTCAATATCGCCCAACTCTTCGTTCGTGATCCGACAATTGTTGATTTCGTTATCGAACAAGGTGTTCGCTTTGTCACCACATCTGCTGGTGATCCGCGCAAGTACACCCAACAGTTAAAAGATGCGGGTCTCATCGTTTTTCACGTCGTACCGACATTGGCTGCAGCCCTCAAGGCCCAAGATGCGGGCGTTGACGGACTCGTCGTTGAGGGCGGAGAAGGCGGTGGCTTTAAGAATCCACGCGATGTTGCCACGATGGTGCTGTTGCCCTTGGTTGCGTCGCGCATTGACTTGCCAATTATCGCTGCAGGCGGCATCACAGACGGAGTTTCTATGGCTGCTGCGCTCGCTCTTGGTGCAGAGGGAGTACAAATGGGAACGCGAATGGTGTCTGCGCTTGAATCCCCTGTTCATGACAACTGGAAAAATGCCATCCTCAATGCAGCCGAAACCGACACTGTTTTTCTTAATCGATTTGGACGCCCTGGGTTTAGGGCACTGCGCACTGAACTCACAACCAAATTAGAACATGACGACGAAGTTGGCATGGGAGTGTTTGCCAAAGCAATGGACCTGTATTTTGGTGGTGACATGGAGTCAGCCATTGCGCTCACTGGTCAAGTCGCTGGTCGCATTACACAAGTGCTGAGCACAGAAGAAATTTTGCACACCACAATTACCGAGTGCAGGTCGGTATTAGATCGTATGCGTACCTTTTCGTAGTGGGGCTATCAAGATATGACAGATAGTCAGCCAGTACGCAATAACTCCTGCGATATGAATTGACACTAAGAAAACCGGAACACCACTGAAATATTGCGCATACCCAATGACGCCCTGAAATAATCCGACAATCACAAAAGTGCGCATCGACTCATCGAGTGAGTTAAGCGATGAGCTTGCTGGACTTTTTTTGATACGTCTGAGCACCACCGCCGCCACGACAAACAACAAGATAACAACCGCACTATGCACCCGCGCAACAGAACGTAAGTCAAATTCAAACCGAACCGCATTCTCGTCGCCTGCGTGAGGGCCAGTTGCGGTCACGACTGTTCCGGCTATCAGTGTTGCTGTCGCCAGTAGTCCAAATATCCTGATGTCGCGCTGTATCACAGGTGGAATGCCATCTGTCCTGCGTAACGCACAAGGCTCTTCCTCACCGCTTTTTCGAAAAAGAATGAATCCACAAGTCACCAACACCATTGACAAAAGAAAGTGACCCATGTTGGCAAGCGGGTTCAATCCTGTCAGCACAACTACTCCGCCCAACACGACCTGGGCAAGAACACCGACCACCAGCGACCACGACCACAACATGAGATCACGCCGATACGGTCGTCTGTAGCGCGCTGCCAGCACGGCGATGATGACCATCGCAGAAACAACGCCGGTAAACAGTCTGTTGATTTGCTCAATCGCCGCGTGACTGCTTGAAACATCGACAAACTTGTCTTGACTGCAACGCGGCCAGTCAGCACATCCGAGCCCGGAGCCTGTCAATCGCACGAGTGCACCGGTCAGCACAATTACGCACAACGCCGCCAGTGATAGGCCAGCAATGCGGCGGTATGTCTGAGAAGAGACCACAAGAGGCACACCTAGACACTAAACAGCCAAGCACACATCGTCCACTTCCGCGTAGGGCACTCAAAGTGGCTACGGTCACAGTCGTGCTCAGTTCATACGACGACTACCCCATCCATCAGACCGACCGACCCATCGCCCATCCCGTGAGCGGTGATCCAGGCCATTACGACAGATACTTTTTTAATGGCTACAACTCTGACGGCAGTGTGTACTTTGCGCTTGCTTTGGGGGTGTATCCCAACAGACATGTCATAGATGCATCTTTTAGTGTGGTGCAAAACGGCAAACAGATCAGCCTGCACGCATCAGCGCGGGCGCCTCTTGATCGCATGCAGTGCACGTCTGTGGGACCCATCAGCATTGAAGTTCTCACGCCCTTGCGCCGACTTGCTGTTCGAGTCAACTCACCAGAGCACGCAATTTTCGCCGATCTCATTTTTGAAGGCGAGACAGTCTCCTACGAAGAACCGCACTTTCATTTGCGAAGCGGAGTTCGAGATATTTTTAGCTACACACGATTAACTCAAGTCGGGCATTGGGATGGCTGGCTCGAATCTCATGGACAACGCATCCAACTAGATCAAACAACAACGTTTGGATCGCGAGATCGCTCTTGGGGCGTGAGGCCGGTTGGTGAGCGTGTCGCAATAGGCGCCCCAACATCGTCTCCTCAATTTTATTGGCTGTGGGCGCCCGTTCGCTTCGCAAAGTTTGCAACCCATTTCGATATCAACGAACATGCGGACGGAACTCGTTGGCATCAAACTGCTGCCCGACTTAACGCAGACGACACAGTTCTTGAAGCCCAAGCAGTTGACTACTCAATCGAGTGGCAAAGTGGCACCAGGCATATGCAAAATTTTCAACTTCGCTATAAGTTTGGCAACGCTCAGGCAACACTGGATTTCACTCCCCTTGTGCATTTTCAGATGCTTGGGTTGGGATACGGGCATCCCGAATGGGGTCACGGGATGTGGAAAGGTGAATCCGCACAAGGTGCAGAGGAATGGGATCTTCCGATCAGTACGCCTCTGTCGCCAACGCATCTACACGTGCAGACCTTGTGTCGAGTCGCCATGAAAGATACTGATGGCAAACAGCACGACGGAATGGGCATTCTTGAAACACTCGTTATCGGGCCGCATCAACCGTCGAACTTCGTATCGATTTTAGATGGTGCTCAATAAAGGCATTTCGTCACGCGTGTAAAATTGACATTCCACCATCAACGACGATTGTTGCCCCATTGACAAACTGTGATGCTGGCATACAAAGATTCACCGTCATATGTGCAACCTCTTCTGGGTCACCGTAGCGCTGTCGAGGTATTTTTCGTTTGGCATAGATCTCTTTGAAATCCTCAGGAATACCAGCGGTCATTGCAGTACGCACCGGACCTGGACACACAGCATTGACAGTGATGTTGTGACGACCTAACTCAGCGGCAAAGCCCTTGGTGACACCGATTACTCCGTGTTTAGACGCCGTGTAGGCCATCAGTCCTGCGGTCGCGAGGATTCCTTCGGTTGATGCGATATTGACGATGCGTCCTCCATGTGGCGCCTTTTCTAGGTACGGAACGCATAACCGCATCAGGTGAGCATGTGCGGACAGGTTGACGGCTAGCGATTTATCCCACGCCTCAGTGAACGCGTTGTCGTCGGCAAACGCAGATGATCTCAGGGCGACACCTGCATTATTGACGAGTGCATCAATGCTTCCGAATGCGTCAAGACAACATTGCACAATCGCCTGTCGTCCTTGACTCGTTGAAACATCTGCGTGCACTCCAACGACACTGGCCGAACCGTAGACGGCTTCAATCTCATCGACAACTTTCTTGACGCCCGGAGCGTCGTAGTCCGTGACCACCACCTTTGCACCTTCGTCTGCAAACACGTGCGCGGTTGCGCGTCCCATTCCACTCGCTGATCCGGTCACTATGACCCGAATGCCCGCAACGCTACGACTGAGTTGTGATAATCGTGTACTCACTTGCGCCTCCATTCATGACGACCCTTCATTCCGTACATCGGAAGATACAAAGCCCTGCTGACTTCGACTTTCATAAACGCTGTGCCTGGTGACTTGTGCGGACCATCGGGAGCAAATGCTGCTAAGTCGTAGTCGAACACCCCTGTCCAGAGCCGAACTTTTGTATCGACATCCGTATGAACCGTTGCGGTGCCCCACATCTCAACACCATCTCCGTTTTCGGTCACTTGCCAGTGCAGCGCAACGTTCGGATTCGACTCACAGTTGCGTACCTTGACGGAGTCTGTACCCACCATGATCCACAAGTCGTCTCCATCCCAACACGGATGCACTGGCACTACATCAGGACAACCGTCTGATCCAACCGTTGCGATATGAGCCCACATGCTCAGTTTGCTGGCCTCTGTCTTAATCATCTCGAATGTATCTTGAGACACTTCATCCCCCTGTGATCTAGTCAACGTGACAACACCCGACTGAGGTTAGATGAATACCCCAGCGACGCTTGCGTCCAAGGCTTTTAGAGGGGTTATTGTGACCCTGGTGAAGAAACAGACAGTGGAGGAACGTCGCCTCGAAATCCTTGCGGCCACATGTCAAGTGGTCATTGAGCGCGGGTTCGCAGCGACTCGGATCTCTGACGTGGCGAAACAATTGAATGTTTCCAACAGTCTTATCCACTACCACTTTGATTCCAAAGAAAGCCTTCTCGCGGCAGCATTTGAATACTACGCGCGCCAAGACGTCGTCGAAATGGAAGAAGACATACGAACAGCGCCAACGGCATCCATCCGGATGGCGCGCCTCATCGAAAACTATGTTCCTGAAGGTAGCCAAGATATGGAATGGATGCTGTGGATCGATGCGTGGGGCGAGGCACTGCGTAATCCCCTCATGAAACGCATCAGTCAAGATCTTGACGAACAATCAATTCTTCTTTTCGAGCGCGTACTGCAAGAAGGCATCGAAACTGGAGAATTTGTCTGCCCGAATCCTTCAGCATCTGCCGCGCGAATCACCGGACTCATTGACGGGCTTGCAATTCAATACGCTGCTCATGAGGCAATGATGACTCGTGAAGACCTCATCAACGCAGTGACGTGGCTCGCCACCGCAGAAGTTGGAGCACAACCTGGTCAGATCAGCGACGACAGTACGCCCACGTCTGTCTCTACAGTGCCGACTGATACACCTCGCATCATCTCGACATCTGATATTCAGTCAATTCGAGGTTTGGTCGAACAATATTGCGACACTTTAAATACGCGCCGTCTAGATGAATGGACAGCTCTGTGGTGTAGCGACGCTCAGTGGTTTCTTTTTGAAAATAAAAACGCGACAGGGCCCACCGAGATTCGAGCCCTACTCGATTGGTCATTGTCTCATGTGTCTGACCTTGTACAAGTTGCTCCTCTCGTAGTGATTGAGGCGGGCACGCGTAGCAATAGTGCCATTGGCAGGATCATCATCCGGGAGGACTTCCGTCTGCCAGATGGCACCCTCGTTACCCAGACGGGGCGCTACGACGATGAATACGTTCGGACACCGCAGGGATGGCGATTTGCACGCCGCCACCTGACCTTGTTGTAGCCCGGCCGCCTAGCCCGCACCACCCGAAATATGCCCAATCAGGGCTATTTCGCACCGAGATTCATCACTTTGAGTGTTTTACAGACCACATTGACCACTCAGCGTGGGTAATACAGCATTTTAAGTGAGAAATAGTTTAAGTCCTTCTGCTTCCTGCCGATCCCTATTGCGGATCAACAACGGAGCAGGACATGACACAGAACCGAATTACTCGCACAGCAATACATCTCACAGGAGCCCTCATGGCAACGGTCTTGGCTTTCGGTGCAATGACATCAACCACCGCACACGCCGCCACTGCTGCGAACGCATCGACATCGACAGTCGCGAAAGTCACTGCACCAGGACAACCAAAGTTTGGAGATCAGGGACCAACAGTAGTGGCACTACAGAACGCGATTATGGCCAATGGGTTCAGTCTCAAGGGAGGCGCAACCGGCAAATTCAATACCGTCACACGACGTGCGCTGCGAACCTTTCAAAAGGTCGTTGGACTCCGTGTTACTGGCGTTGTTGATGAAGC
>BJGC01000006.1:45706-92885 GCA_014190235.1 Actinomycetes bacterium
ACTACGACAACTGTCGCTCCTGCCTTACTCTCAATTGAATCCCTACCAAAGCGTGGAGATAAAAATGACGCGACACGTGTTATCCAAACTGTTCTCGTCGCCGCCGGTATCGAGATCAAAGGTGGGATAGATGGAGTCTTTGGTATTGCCACCACGATCGCTGTTCAAAAATACCAAACAGCTCAGAATTTGTCAGTCACCGGTCGCGTTGACTATGCGACAGCACTCAAACTCAACGTCGTCTCCCCGCCTGTTGTCTTGCTTGATGTGTTCCCAGTTCAAGGACTATGTTCATTTGTTGACACATGGCATGCGCCTCGCGGAAGTAATCGTCAGCACCTCGGAGTTGACATCATCGCTGCACAGGGCCAATTGCTTTATGCGGCCACCGACGGTGTTATTGGCAAGATCACCCAAGATGGACCCGGGAAAATTTCTGGTAACGCACTTCGCCTTGTAAAAGCCGATGGAACCTATTTTTTTTATGCTCACATGAAGTCATTTACCGAAGGCATCGTTGAAGGATCTGTCGTAAAAGCAGGTCAAGTAATTGGGCTCCTCGGAATGACAGGCACCGGATCACCGCACTTGCACTTCGAAGTTCATCCTGGTGGAGGCGAAGCGGTGAACCCGTATCCAGTTGTTAAGGCAGTTGACGCGTGCAACGTGACCGCACCTCGTGTTGCGCCAACCGTGTGAACCCAGAATTAGGGTCGTACTTCGTAAAAAGCGTTAACTGAGTGATCGATATCTAGTTGGCGAAAGCGTGTGAATCCGGCTGACTCGGCCATCTCTTGGGCACGGGCCGCACTCAGACCGAGTGTTCCGAGTCCAGCGCCGTCTGCACTCGACATCGCACTTGACATACAACTCAAGATGCTGATGCCATACATCAAGGATGCCATGGGGTTTTTGGCCATGTTCTCATCAAAGCCATCAAGCGCTTTGATGTCCACTAACAACCACACGCCGTCGTCGCGCAATGCACGGCGAATGGTTTGCATCATCTGCTGAGGATGTGTCATGTCGTGAATACAGTCAAATGTCATGACAAAATCTACGGAGCCATCTTGCACAATGGGCGAGTTTCGTGGATCCACAAAACTGATATTTGAAAGACTCCTCTCGGACTGTCGCTCTCGTGCACGCTCAAGTGCAAAATGGGAAATGTCATAACCGACAAAATTACTGTTTGGAAAAGTCTGCGCTAACAACATTGCCGCACCTCCTGCACCACAACCAATATCAACGACTGAGGCTCCTTCGCTCAGACGTTGGTGCAGTCCTTGCACCGCAGGTACAACCACCGGAAGCAGGAATGCTTGATTCCATGGCTCAAAACTGCGTTCGATTCCGACAGCACCTTCAGGCCCATGTGAGTCATAATCGCGCCCGAGACCCGTTCGAAACGCCGTAGGCATGTCATCAAGTGAACGCATTGTCTGGGGCAATCTATGAAACATTCCCATTCCATAAGCAGGATGTTCTGGCGTTGCCAAGACTGCGACGGCTTCGTCTGAAAGACCAAACAACACGTCGCCCTCAGCAGAAGTCTGACTGGTCAATAGATGGGCCGCTGCCTGATTAAACGCCCATTCGCGCACCCATCTCTCATGTAAACCACAACCATCGGCAATTTCTTGCGACGTCACATTTGAGTTTTGCGCCAAAAACGCGTATAGACCTAAACGATCGCCAAGATGAATCATCCCGGCGGTGACTGCGCCTTCGAGCTTGCTAAACACAGCGAAGGAAAACATCTTGATCGCGTCTGGTTGCGCTGTTGCTGCACGTGAGGGATCCATAGTGAGAATTACCCTATTCCTCGTTCATACCGTGCGCATTGTCGCAGGAAGGTGTTCGTCGCCAGATAGTCGCGTCAAGCCAAAGGTGTGTCCGTCTCCTAACTCAAACGACTGAATCCTGCTCACCGTCGCATGCCCGATGACAAAGCGCTCCCACTCCCACGGCGTGGCAGTCAGCCCCAACAAGTGACACAGCACAACGCTATTTGTACCGCCGTGGGCCACAAATGCAATCTTTTGTTCGGGATTCTCCATTGTCCAGACCGGAAGATCATTGTCTTTTCGCATGACGCCGTGTCGCTCCAAAAAACCAGTGCAACCTGTATGGATGCGGTCGACAAAATCACTCACCGCTTCGCCTCCGTCGAGACCGTCCCACCGCATATGTGAGTCTTTGGCTCGTTGCGCCCTGTAGGCCTCTGCTGCTTTTTCTTGAGGAGTACCGTGCCAAATTGGGTCTCGAATTTCTTCCAACCAATCTTCAATCACTAATTGTCGTGAAAACTTTCGCAAAATTGGTGCGCTCGTTTGTCTCGTGCGCAACAAAGGGGACACTAAAATCTCGTCAAAGTTTTCAGACGCCAAAAAATTTGCTAGATGCTCGGCTTGTTTATGTCCGCGATCTGTGAGCGGCGGATTACTGATATTGACGCCATCTTTTACCCATTCAGGTTCTGCATGCCTCAGAAGAACTATTTCCACTTGAGTACTCTACGCCGTCTTCACTTTGTATCTAATCCTTTGGCACTCTAAAATCAATACTGCAAGTATCAAAGGCTTTTTGGAACTGTCCCTGATATTGTTCTAGCGTTCCAGACGCGGCAGTGACATCTTCAATCCCTTGGAGTGCAATCCCCAAGCAATTGATCTGCACTTCTGTGGCAGTCAATCCAAAAAGTGTCGCCACTAACACACCTGTTGCCCGAGCGTCGGACGCGTTGTCGGTCAGTCCCATCGGCGGATCAGTGGCTGTTGGGCTCGGCTGTATCGGCAACGGCAAAGTCGAAGCGTCATTTGCGACCGCGATTGATGACTTGGTGCCGCAAAGCGATTGCGTGTAGTCACCGACAATTACAGTTGCATCAGCAATTTTCTTTTCTCCAAATTCTGCTATTGCCGCCTGCACCTCGACGTTTGTGGCAACTGCCGCGATATCCCAATCCACTTCGTCGAGTGCAACGCTGAGAGCAGTCAAGGCAGTTCTTACTTGCTCAACTCGTGCAATGACATCACTCGGCGGGGATTTAGACAGTAACGCAAGCACGTACAACGATCGCTCGAGATCATTATGCAGATCTGACGAAGTCATCCCCCCGACCATGTCGGATTCGGAACTCAATCTATTTAGAACTCGCGAGATATCAATCGTGGACCTACACACGGGTAACGATTCCGCTGACGAGCAACTGATCAATACCGTCAGGGTTGCGCAAACCAATAACAATTTACGTGTGGCACAAAACATCGAAGTGAACATACGTCCCCATTCTGCCCTGACGGAGGCCATCGATGGTGTTTTGTCACAACACACGCTTTTTTGCGCCCAATGCTGAGCAAGGCATTCAACTGTCGAACTGACTAGAGTGCCCTTATGGACCACATTGACCTTGGATTATTAATTATGCGTCTTGCTTTTGGATTATCACTGGCATATCACGGACTGAATAAAGTCATCGGCGCTGGCGGCCTCACTGGCACAAGTGGTTGGTTTGGCAGTTTAGGAATGAAGTCACCCATGCTTCAGGCAAGACTTGCTGCCAGCACAGAAATTCTAAGTGGTCTATTTTTTGCTTGTGGACTGTTGACACCATTTGCTGCGGGTGCAATGGTGGCATTGATGATTGTCGCAATTGTCACCGTTCATGCCCGTGTCGGTTATTTCATTTTTTTACCCAATGGGGGTTGGGAATATTGTGCGGCCATCGCCTTTGTGGCGGCCGGCATCGCATCCACAGGCCCTGGCTCAGCATCACTCGACAACGCCCTCGAGTTCGACTTTAATGGTGGTGGCCTCGCGATCGCGTTAGGACTTGGACTGGTAGGCGCCGCTCTTCAATTGGCTCTGTTTTACCGACCTCAGGCGGTTGGAAAGAACAACGCCGCGTGACCAAGAAACGACTTGGGCAATTGTTTCTCGGCGTTGTCTGTATCGCAATCGCTTTGATGTGGGTGTACGCGTTTATATATGCACCGCGAGAGTCTGCGAATAAAATCAATGACTCATCGTGGGGTCAGCGCGCAAACATTGTGTGTGAGGCTGCGCGATCCAAGCGCACCGCTCTACAAGATCTGCGCAAGATCAGCATCACAGACCCAAAGGCAATGATAATTCGCGCAGATATTGCTGAAAAAGCAACAGCAACACTCACTGAGATGCTTGACGAAATTGAGAAGTCACCACCCACAGACGCCAAGGGACGCGAACTCGTGCCACTTTGGATCGCTGACTATCGCGTGTATATCTCGGATCGTTTAAAATATGTCTCAGAACTGCGCACCGGACAAACTAAGCGATTGAACGAGACAATTGTCGAGGGAGTACCTATCAGTGAGAAAATCTCAAAATTCGCTCGAGAGAACAGAATGAAATCGTGTCAAGCCCCCTACGACCTCGTGTCGTAGTCAGATTACTTATTCAAAATAAATGGAGTTCGTGTTTTACAGAGTTTTCCAGACGCCATCTGTGAACTGACGGATAACGCGTGCTGGTGTCCCCACTGCAACGCAATAATCTGGCAGGTCATGTGTTACGACCGAGTTTGCTCCAACAACAACATGGCGACCAATTGTGACGCCCGGCAGCACGATGCATCCATGCCCCAACCACGATCCGTCACCGATACGAACTGCACGCTCGGGTTGAGTCTGTTGTGAAATTGGCCGTGAGATATCCTCATATCCATGATTTTGATCTGTGATGTAGACATGGTGTCCAGTCCAAACATCATCACCAATCTCAATACTAAAATGTCCAACGATTCCGCTACCGCGGCCGATCAAGCAGCGATCTCCAATACGCACTACTGGTGACGTCACGCATAACTGTCCAGGGATCATTCCTGCCGACAGGGCGACGTGTTGACCAATCATGGTGTGTGACCCAATTGATATATATTGCTCGTTGAAGATCGTGGTCGGCGGCCACATAATGATGCTTCGATCACCAAAGGATTCGAATTTTTTTCCGCGCTTTGTGCTCGGGCCGATGGCCGCCCAACGCTGTAAAGCTTCCTGAGAATTGGCATACGCCACGCCAATAAGAGCCTTGATCACACAACCACGCTACAAACAAGACGTCCGAACTGCCACTCCAGTCGTTCTGACGCGCCCTTTACTGCCCTCTCGTGACGTGAGCGACTTTGCGTAGTGACACGGTCAATGGCGCCTTAGCATGATGATGCCTGTCGGGCAACGCAAGACCACCACTGACCCATTTTGTCGGAGATTTCATGACCATTGCACCTTCATCACGAGCAAAGTTCACAGTTCCGATGCTTGCTGCTCGTAAAGCCACGCAAAGCAAGATCGCAATGATCACAGCATACGATGCGACGTTTACGTGCATCGTTGACGCTGCAGGTGTTGACATTATTTTGGTTGGCGACTCGGTGGCCACCGTGTTTCAAGGCGAACGCACCACTCTTCCGGTCACACTGTGGGAGATGGAGTACCACACTCGCCTTGTTGCCAAGACACGTCCCAGAGCAATGATCGTAGGCGATCTGCCATTTGGTTCATATCAGGTGTCACCTGAACTCGCCGTGACTCACAGTGTCGCACTCATCAAAGCCGGAGCAGAGTGCGTCAAACTCGAAGGTGGCATTCACATGGCATCCGCAATCCAAGCCATCACTCGCGCTGACATTCCGGTGATGGGACACATTGGTCTCACGCCACAGAGTTACCATCGCATGGGTGGCAATAAAGTTCAAGGGCGCACAGAAGGTATCGACCCTGGCGGTCGCGACAGACTGATTGAAGATGCTTACGCAGTCGAGCAGGCTGGAGCGTGTGCGCTTGTTATTGAAGGAGTCCCCGCAAACCTTGCTCGAGAGATAACAAACAAGGTGTCGATTCCGACGATCGGCATTGGTGCTGGCATCGACTGCGATGGCCAGGTACTTGTATTACATGATGCACTCGGTCTGAGCGAGAGAACATTTTCCTTCGCAAAGGCGTATGCCCAGTTGCGCTCAACCAGCATTGATGCCATCACAAAGTACGTAGACGAAGTCCGCACGGGTGTTTGGCCTGACGACTCTCATACATTTCACTAATTTTATAATTATCGTATGGATATTTTTGGCCAGCCTCACGAAATGCGCGAGTGGTCACGTCTTCAAAGTACTTCTCATTTTTCAATCGGATTCGTTCCCACAATGGGAGCGCTGCACGATGGCCATAGGCGCCTCATCGAGACCGCTCAGCAAGACTGCGACCGCGTCGTCGTCTCAATATTTGTTAACGCACTTCAGTTCAATAACCCACAGGACTACGAAAAGTATCCACGCGTTCCAGAAGGAGACCTACGTTTCTGCAACGAAATGGGAGTGAATGCGCTCTACACGCCATCACACGCGACCATGTATCCACTTGGCTTTGAAACTCACGTCACCCCAGGCGCAATGGCAGCCCCAATGGAAGGGGTCTTTCGAGAAGGACATTTTGCGGGAGTGACCACCGTGGTCAACAAACTCTTTAATACCACGCTTCCCGACCGTGCATATTTTGGCGCAAAAGACTTCCAGCAACTTGCAGTTATCAAACGTATGGTTATCGACTTTGACTTAGCCGTCGAGATAGTTTCTGTCGCGACTGTCCGGCAACCAGATGGCTTGGCTTTGTCGAGTCGCAACACGCGTCTCACTTCACAACAACGTGGGGACGCATGCGTTATTTATCGTGGTCTAGAAGTCGCGCGTACTGCCTACCTACAGGGTGAGCAATCGTCTGCAGAACTTATATCGATTACAAAAGCAATCTACGCATCATGTCCAGAAGCCAGAGTCGAATACATCGAAATATTTGACTCGGCGACAATGTGTACGCAGCAGAACATATCCAAGGGGAACTGTGTGATGGCTGTTGCGGTATGGTTTGGTGATATTCGCCTGATTGACAACATTGAATTAACTGCATAAGTAACAACATATGTCTACTGCCGCATTTTCTTCATGGCCGGACTCGCTCTGGAGAAATGATTCACTCGTTCACTCTTTCGGGCATGCGCCTATTCAAGTGGACTGCGATGTTTGTATTGTTGGAGCGGGTTTTTCAGGACTCTGGACAGCGATTCAATTACACATCATAGATCCAACTAAAAAGATAGTAATTGTCGATGCCGTACAACCTGGTTTCGGAGCAAGTGGACGCAATGGAGGTTGGTGTAGTGCATTCTTGCCGATGAGCCTTGATACCATCGCCAAAGATTCATCTCGCAACGAGGCAATCGCGATGCAAGCAGCCATGAACAGCACGGTTCGAGAAATCGGTGCATTCATCGCCCAGCACAACATTGAGTGTGGATGGGCGGCGGGTGGGACTCTCCAAAGCGCTACCAACAGCGCCCACCTTGCTCGCCTTCAGTCGCATGTCGACAGTTTTCGCTCTTATGGTTTTGGTGACGAACACATCACGCTACTGAGCGCTACACAAGCCAGGCAACGGATCGATGCTCAGGGAACGCTCGGTGCAACATATTCTCCTGATTGCGCTGCTGTGCACCCAGGTCAACTCGTTGATGGTCTCGTGCGGAAGTGCCTCGCAGACGGAGTAGTTATCTACGGCGACACTCGTGTGATAGATATCTCACCACATTGCGTCACCGCTAACACCAAAGATCATTACAGCAAAGTTCATGCAACTCATATCGTGCGGGCTACCGAGGGTTATACGCCGTCAGTCGCCAGCTCGCGCCGAGCAACCGTGCCAATTTATTCATACATGATTGCGACAGAACCACTGCCGAGCGACGTCTGGAACTCCATTGGTTGGGAATCTCGTGAGACATTCAGCGACGCACGCAACATGGTGATCTATGCGCAACGAACCGCGGACAATAGAATCGCTTTTGGTGGTCGTGGTGCACCGTATCGTTTTGGAAGTGCTATCAATTCAAAGTTTGATATCTCTAGTGCTGTTCATCAAAAGATTGTCAGCACAATGCATACTTTGTTTCCGTCCACGCAAGACGCCCTGATTACGCATCGTTGGGGAGGTCCACTTGGCATCACCCGAGATTGGTTCTCCGGTGTCACTCTTGACCACAAAACAGGGTTAGCAACATTGGGAGGCTATGTCGGCGACGGAGTAGCCGCGTCATACTTGGCTGCTAAAACTCTGGCCCATGTGATCTGTGATACCCACGAAGCTGTGACGCGCCTCCCGTGGGCCCAGCATGCATCACCTTCATGGGAGCCCGAGCCCTTTCGTTGGCTCGGAATTAACGCCTTGCTCAAGGTGCCAGCACTGAGCGATATCCAAGAAGCTCGCAATAGATCCAGTTCATGGCTACTGCGTCTCCTCAAGCGTTTTACCCACTGAATCTCAACGATGCAATTGTGGGTTTCGTTGGATTGCCTTTAGGCGGATCGTATATAGCGAGTCTCCTGATATCACTCCTCCACGCGACAACAAGCGACCGTACTGCCAGTTTGACAAGCCAAGCTCTGGGCGTAATAGAGCGAACTGACCATCGACCCAGCGTGTGAAGCCATCTCCCACAAAGGGCGCATCGACTGTTTTCCAGACCTGTTCAATCTCGTCGTTATCCGTGCTGACCACTGAGACCGCGAAGTGGGGACTGTACGTATTGCATAGCGCAACCGCATCATCTATCGATTCGCTCACAACAATTGCAAACTCCGGAATATCTTCCCATTCGTACTCAAGGACGAGATCGGACTCCGATATCAGGTCAACCTCGTCACAATATTGTGACGCTATTCCCAGAGCTTCTTGTGTGGCATGGATACGAACAGCACCCTCTCGTTTTGATGATGCTGCTCTGGCGGCCTCAATAATAATCGCAATCTGTTGTGTCGCTTGAGATGTCAACACACAAATAGTGTTGAGGGTGTTGCACACTTTTCGGTCAAGCGAATGTTGTACGACGTTTCTCAGGCGTTCTGGTTCTGCAGATTCCCCTACAATCATCCAGGCACCACCTGTTCCGTGAAGACTGACCGCCGTTCCGACCTGTTGTGCGATTGCCCCAAGTTGCGAAACGGCCTCACCAGAACCACGCGCCACTGCTAACGAGAGTCGCTCATCATTAAACAATGCCCAACCTGCCGAATGCTCAGGTGAATCGACGAGCACCACACAACCCAAAGGCAAGCCCGACGCTACGAGTGCTGGCTGAATCACGTGAGCCATCAAAGCACGTGCGGTCCGCAATGCATCGCTTCCAATTCTAAAAACAACAGTGTTGCCCGAGCGCAATACACCCGTTGCGTCGGCGAACACATTTGGTCGCCCTTCAAAAACGAATCCAACAACTCCCAGCGGAGCACGCCATTGCTCAACTGTCCACCCATCATGTTCTACGTTCGATAGCAGTTGCTCTTGGTCAAGAGCCAAGTGTTGCCACAAACGAAAAGCGCCCACCATGTCGCGTCGCATCGCGTCGCTAAGGATAAGTCGTGTGGTTGAACGCCCTCGTGCAATGGCATCTTGCACATCGTCGTCATTAGCCGCACGAATCACACCGAACACGCTGTCATCGGCCAACAGTTCGGCTGCGATATTATAAAAGTCAGTGATTGCAGAATCTCCAACAACGCCGAGTTGCGAAAATGCATCAACACAGTGCGTCACTGCATCAGCGGCAAGTTTTTCAACCGTCGCCGGAATACGCAGCAAAAGGCTGTTGCGAGCGAGACCAATCACGGTGTCACCCGCCTCAAGCGATTCGGCGAAATCTTGATCAACGGTGATCAAAACCCCGCCCACGAGTACTCGATCCCCCGTCCGAAGAACATGTTGGCCTGGCATTGACCTATTCTGCTCTGTGTGACCAATCAAACCGACATCGACCCTTTTTACTTCCGTCAGCTTCTGAGCGGCCGAGATTTTGCGATCGGCGATTCTCTGGCGAGCCAGATGGTGAACTACGCATACCTCATCGGTGACAGCATTACCCGTGAGTGCGTTCTGGTTGACCCGGCGTATGCCGTTGACGATCTTGTACGCATCGCCCAAGAGGACGGTATGACAATTACAGGTGTACTGGCATCGCACTATCACCCTGACCATGTGGGGGGGTCAATGATGGGCCACACCATCGAAGGCGTCAGTGCGCTGCTCGAGAATCACCATGTCCCGATACATGTCAACACCAACGAGGCGCCATGGGTATTGCGAACAACTGGCGTATCAGAGTCGGACCTATGTCAGCATTCAGCTGGTGACACCATCATGGTCGGCAATATTGAGGTGACAATGGTTCACACGCCAGGTCACACACCTGGTAGTCAATGTTTCTTAGCGCATGGTTGTCTTGTGTCTGGAGACACTCTTTTTCTTGAAGGGTGCGGACGCACCGACCTGCCCGGTAGTGATCCGTCGCTGATGTACGAAAGCCTCAACATGCTGGCCCAGCTCCCAGACAGCACGATTGTTTTTCCGGGACACGCATACTCCACACCCCCCGACATGCTCCTAAGTGATGTCAAAGCCACTAACTACGTTTTTAAACCAAAGACTCGTGAGGACTGGATGGCGTGGTTCGGAGGAGCCGGCTGAAATCTCTGCCTTTGGTCAGAACACGGCGCCGGCGATTGCGCTTATCCCGCTCATTGCTAATAACACGAGTACCAGTACCCGAAACCCGTCGGCATTTACACGTGGTCGCAAGACGAGTCCAACTTTGAGCGCTAACACAAGTGTCGGGAGGGCAATAACGCTGGCGCGTAGAGCATCGCCCGTCACTTTTCCGGCGAGACAAAACAAAACGAATGAACCGATCCCAACAAAGGCAAACACACGATTGATCGTCGCACGAAAACGATCCGGTTCAATCTTGCGTGCATGCAAGAGAAACGCCAACGGTGGTCCATTAGTTGATAGCGATGTCGCCAACACTCCCGAGACAATTCCAATAATCCATTCATGGCGTGCGGATTCATGCTTCAATGTAAAACCTTTTCCCAACAAAATCGTCACGGCCAATATGACGACTCCTAATACAGCACGCAATACATCTTGACTCAGATCTACAAATGCCACGAGCCCAAACGGCATCCCGCATGCAGATGCAAGGATGAGTCGTTTAGCCATCACCGTGTCGGTGTCTGCACGATCACGAACTGCTTGATACGACGTCGAAACTATGCCAAGCACCGTTGACACAACGATGGCAATATGAGGTTCTATAAACAACGTCATCAGAGGCACGGATAAGAGCGCAAAGCCAAACCCTGAAATGGACTGAACTCCAGCCGCAAGAGCGACCACGACGGCAATACCAAATAGCTCAAACCCACTCATCGCGACGCCGCTGTCTTCCCCACAGTGCGAGGCTAGATGGATGGATTGTTCCTTCTCGGGATAAACAGAGATAAAACTGCCCAAATGCCTGATATGTCTGCCTTTGACTTGAACATTTCGTACACTTACAGGGTGCAACCCGTTCCCTCGCCTGTCGCTTTGTCGGTCAATAAGACACTCACCATCAATGCCGATCGACTGATGAACCGTCTTGCAGATTTGGCCGATGTCTCTCCGATCGATGGGGGCGGCAATTGCAGACTCGCTCTCACAGCACAGGACAAGTTGGGTCGAGATCTCGTGATGAACTGGATGGTAGAACTCGGGCTAAGCATCACGGTTGACACGATTGGCAATGTCACTGGTACATGGGACACAGGGTCAGGAGCACCTGTGATGACAGGCTCGCACATTGACACTGTTCGCACAGGTGGTCGATTTGATGGCAACTACGGCGTACTCGCAGGGCTTGAAGTAATTGAGACATGCCAAACAGCAGATCTCGCGTTACCACGCCCACTTGCCGTTACTTTTTTCACCAATGAAGAAGGCGCTCGCTTCGCACCTGACATGCTCGGATCTTTGGTATACGCGGGCGCAATGCAAGTAGAAGAGGCTCTCGACATTGTGGCAATTGATGGCGCACGACTTGGTGATGAACTTCGAACAATCGGGTACGACGGTTCGACGCCATGTCCTGGCGTGGTACCGCACGCGTTTGTTGAGCTACATATTGAGCAAGGACCAATTCTCGAGGCTGAAGGATTTGTGATTGGTGCTGTCACAGGAGTGCAAGGCATTAGTTGGCAAGAAGTCGTGATCGAAGGACAAAGTAACCACGCCGGAACAACTCCAATGTCGCTGCGTCATGATGCTGCGTACATTGCGGCCCGGCTCACAGTTTTTCTTCGAGAACTAGCCCTGCGATATGGACAACATCAAGTCTGCACAGTCGGCAAAATTGATCTATTTCCGAACCTCGTCAATGTTGTGGCCGCGCGTGCCACGCTCACGCTCGATGTTCGCAACACAGACAACAAGGTGCTGCAAAAAGCCGAGCAAGAAATCGCCGACTTTATAAAGGTCCTTGCATTGCAAGAGGAAGTGACTATCAGCACCCGTCAGCTCGTTCGCTTTGATCCAGTCATATTTGACCACAGAATTATCTCACTTGTTGAGTCAATTGCTCTCGACTCAAAACTGTCGGTAAAGACAATGCCTTCGGGTGCAGGGCATGACGCGCAAATGTTGGCCCGCGTTTGCCCATCCGGCATGATCTTTGTGCCAAGCGTTAAGGGCATCAGCCACAACGCTGCAGAGTTCACGCATACTGCCGATCTTGTGGCGGGGGCAAATGTCTTGCTCCAATCGATGATCGCTCTCGCACATCACGACTTCTATTCGCAAGTGACTGCATCATGAGTCGGGTCATCGTTGTAGGAGCTGCCCAACTAGGCCCCATTCAGCGAGCGCATACGCGTCAAGATGTTTTAAAACGCCTTATGACTCTCATGGCAGAGGCGGCCTCTCGTTCGTGTGACGTTGTCGTGTTTCCTGAACTCGCTCTCACAACTTTTTTCCCACGTTGGTTCGAACCAGACATCACTACAGCCAACCATTTTTATGAAACTCAAATGCCGTCTTCAGTGACGCAACCACTATTTGATGAGGCACGCAGATTGAATATCGCGTTTTGTCTCGGATACGCAGAACTCACATCCGATGGACATCGATACAACACCCAGGTCCTCGTGGGCAAAGACGCCAAGATCATTGCTCACTACAGAAAAATCCATGTTCCTGGACACGAACACCATGAACCAGATCGCCCGTTTCAACATGCGGAGCGCTACTACTTCGAACCATCACAAGATGGATTCGGAGTATGGAACGCTCTAGGCGGACGAATTGGCATGATGATCTGCAACGATCGTCGTTGGCCCGAGACATACCGAGTGATGGGACTCAAAGGTGTAGAGATGATCCTGTGCGGCTACAACACGCCTCTGCATTATGCCCCGGACCCCACACAAGATCGGCTGCAGAGCTTTCATAACTCTCTTGTCATGCAGTCGGGCGCATATCAAAACGGAACATGGGTCGTTGGTGTTGCAAAAGGTGGTTGTGAAGAGGGCGTCGACAGCCTTGGTGACAGCGCGATCATCGCACCATCTGGTGAGATCATGGCGCAAGCACAGACCACTGATGACGAGTTATTGACATATGCATGTGATTTAGATTGGTGCAACAATTACAAGAACACACTCTTTGACTTTGATCGCTATCGACGCCCTGATATGTACTCAACCATCACTGCTCAACGCGGCGTCGTACTGGACTAGTTGATATGACCACTCAAACACACGGCCTCGTGTGCGCCCATCATCATCTGTATTCTTCACTTGCTCGCGGAATGCCCGCTAGCGGCCCTGCTGCAGACTTTCTAGCAATCTTGAAAACAATTTGGTGGAGACTTGATGTCGCCCTCGACCTTGACATCATCTACTGGTCAGCGGCGCTTGGTGCGGCTGAGGCTGTCATGTCCGGCACAACCGCCATCATCGATCACCATGAGTCGCCAACAGCCATTGAAGGCAGCCTTGATGCAATCGCTGCTGGATGCGCCCTCGTTGGCGTACGGACCAATCTTTGTTACGGCGTCACCGACAGATGGAGCAATAGTCAATCAATGATGTCTGCCGGAACAACGCCGCAATCAATGACAGATGGTGCTCGCCGCGGCTTGCAAGAGTGCGACCGTTATTTATCCACTGGCGCTAGAGGAATGGTGGGTGTGCATGCTGCATTCACCTGTAGCGATGAGACGCTCGAAGCTGCTGCAGATCTTGCATTGCGACACCACACAGGAGTACATATTCATGTCGCAGAAGGCGACTCCGATGCCAACGCCTCGATGCGTCTCCAATCACTTGCTTCAGAGTCATGGTTGTTGGCACATTGCGTCTATTTAGACCAAGACATGCCAGGCACAATTGTGCACAACGCTAGGTCCAACATGAACAATGCAGTCGGCTATGCGTATCCAGCCAAGAAAAACAACCGCATCGTACTCGGCACAGATGGCATCGGTGCTGACATGCAAGAAGAGGCTCGTCTGGCATATGCACGATTACGAGAGTCCGATATCAGCCAAACTCCAGACACAGTGTGGCAATGGCTGCAAAATGCAGAACAGATATTTCCCGAAGTATGTCGCGACACGGTGACATGGAACTATGGCAGTATTGATTCTGCGTGGCACTCTGCATTTACGACAACAAGTGCTGTTACAGATGTCGCTATCGGAGGCGTGCCTGTTGTCGTCGATTCGCAACTTGTGACCTGTGATCTAAACGAGATCCACGCTAAGGCTGCAGAAGCGACTCACCGTCTGTTTGGTCGGCTCTAAAGGAACCTATGTCTATTCATATACCTACTTCTCTTGACGATGCAGTGGCCTTACTGCACGAACTCCCCCGCGTCCAATTACTTGCTGGCGGAACAGATTTTATGGTCGAAGTTAATTTTAATAGACACGACGTTCACGATGTCGTTGCGCTGAGGCGTGTCACTGAACTTCAACAATGGCAGCACGATGAAACAAGCAACACCGTCACAATTGGTGCTGGTGTGCCATACGCAGAAATGGAAAACGGTGAACTGGCGAGACTGTTCCCTGCTCTCGCGGAGGCGGCGCGCACAGTTGGTTCTCCTCAGATTCGCGCCGCCGGCACACTTGGGGGCAATCTGGGCACTTGCTCGCCAGCGGGCGACGGGCTACCGGTGTTGTTTGCACTCGACGCCGTCGTTAATCTCGCTTCACATCGTGGCAAGAGATCGTTACCTATAGGTGAGTTTATGTTGGGCCCAAAACGCAGCGCCCTTGCCGTAGACGAACTAGTTGTCTCAGTATCAATGAAAACGACCACTGGTTGGCAAGGGTATGCAAAAGTCGGCACACGAAATGCAATGGTTATCTCGGTCGCATCTGCGTCTTTAGTGCTGGACTCTGAGAGCGGTACTGCTCGAATAGCGCTCGGTTCAGTGGGCCCAACAATCATTCGCTGCACTCAAGCCGAACAATGGTTGCAGACTCAGTACGACATTTCTGCTCGAAAAGAACTCGATGAAGCCATTGCTACAGAATTTGGTCTTCGTGTAAGCCAAGAATCTCGACCAATCGACGATCATCGCTCGACGGCTCAGTATCGCCGTCATGCAGTTGGCGTTTTGGCGAAAAGACTTCTACAAAGAGGATGCGTACAATGAGTGAAACTCAAATTTATTCACTGCGAGTAAACGGCAAACTTCGTGATGTTACTGATGCGTGGCTCGGCGAAAGTTTGCTCTATGTGCTCAGAGAGCGCCTCGGACTCCCAGGCTCCAAGGGAGCGTGCGAGCAAGGTGAGTGTGGTAGTTGTACGGTCGTGATGGATGGTGTGGCGGTCTGTAGTTGTTTGGTGCTAGCTGCTAGTGCTGTTGGTGCCGACATCACAACGATTGAGGGTTTCACTGACGGAGCCCTCACGGACGTTCAACAGGCCTTCATTGATGAAGGTGCCGTGCAATGTGGTTTTTGCACACCCGGGCTCATTGTTGCGGTGCATCACTTACTCGACAACACGCCAAGACCGTCAGAGATGAAAATCAAAGAAGCACTCTCGGGAAACATTTGTCGTTGTACAGGCTATGGTCGAATATTTGCCGCAGTCACACGCGTTATCGAACAAAGAGCACAGCAGTGAGCCCCTCAATAGTTCGTACGCGCCGCGACACACTTGGCACATCGGCACTGCGCCCTGATGGCGGTGCAAAAGTTCAAGGATCATTTGCATTTTCGTCTGACGTGTGGGCCGACAACATGCTGTGGGGTGCAACTCTTCGATCGCCACATCCCTACGCACGAATCATTTCTATTGATACATCTGAAGCGATCAAAATTGCCGGGGTGGAGACCGTTCTCACCGCAGAGGATGTACCGGGCCAACTGACCTATGGTCTCATAGAGTCTGATCAACCGGTCTTTGCTGCAGGAGTTGTGCGATACATGGGAGAGCCTGTTGCGGCAGTTGCTGCTGACCACCCCGAAACGTGCCGCCGTGCCCTAGCGGCAATACGGGTTGAGTATGAGGTATTGGAGCCGCACGTTAATCCCGAAGATTCAATCTCTGGGTCCGTGCCACCGATTCACCCAAACGGAAACCTCCTGAGACATCAACGCATCGTCTGTGGTGACACCACCGTCACTGGTCCAGTGGTGGTTGAATGCGAATACGAAATCGGCATGCAGGACCAAGCTTTTCTCGGACTCGAAGCCGCCCTCGCAATTCCCGATGCCGATGGTGGCGGGGTCGAAATGATTGTCGCCACACAGTGGCTGCACGAAGACCGAAAACAAATCGCACTGTGCTTGGGACTTCCGGAAGAAAAAATTCGCTTGACTCTCGGTGGCGTTGGAGGAGCATTCGGTGCCCGCGAAGATATCAGTTTACAAGTTCATGCAAGTCTGCTCGCTCTTCGCACCGGTCGGCCAATCAAGATGCAATACAGCCGTGAAGAGAGTTTCTTTGGTCATGTTCATCGTCATCCTGCCAAAATATGGGTACGTCATCATGCCCGCAACGACGGCATGATTCTCAAAATTGAAGCCCGCATGGTCTTTGACGGTGGTGCATACGCATCTACCTCTGCTGCTGTCCTTATTAATGCCGTCACACACATCCAAGGACCATACAGATGTGCCAATGCAGTCGTTGATGGCTTTGCTGCCCGAACAAATAATCCACCGTGTGGAGCAATGCGTGGATTCGGTGTGGTGCAGGCGTGTTTTGCTCACGAAAGTCAAATGGACAAATTGGCACAGGCATGCGGCCTCTCCCCTGTCGAAATACGCCTTCGTAACGCAATGAGAACTGGTGACCGCCTGATTACCGGACAACCAGTTGAAAGTGTCGCTCCCGTAGAGCGTTGTATCCGCGAGACAGATGCAATTGCGTTACCACCCCAAATGACGAGTTCTCCTCACGAACTGTTGCTGCCAGGTGGTTCTGGTCGCACTGCAGATCGCCAGCACATTACTCGTGGCATCGGATGGGGTGTCTCAATTAAAAACTTGATGTATAGCGAAACATTTGATGACTATGCAACGGCACGTTGTCGACTAGAAAACGGAATCGTGACACTAAAGTTTGCAACGTCTGAAGTTGGTCAAGGCTTCATTACTCTTGCTCCCCAGATCGCACGTTCTGTACTTGGTATTGACACGGTCATTGTCGATCCAATGGACACAACAATTGGTTCTGCTGGGTCAACGTCTGCATCACGCCAAACATGGATGAGTGGCGGAGCGGTTGATGGCGCGTGTCGTCTTGTGCGTGAGCGGTTATTCGAACATGTGGCACGGCAGCAAAACCTTGACCCGTTGCAACTCGAGATCGACGACACAGACATTATTGATACGCGAGGAACGTTACGAATTTCTGTATCCCAGGCAAGTGCTGGGATGACCTTTGAAGAAACCTTTGAACATCATCATCGCCCCACAGAAGACTTAGACGAGAACGGCCAAGGCAACTGCCATGTTGCCTTTGCTTTTGTTGCCCACAGAGCGGTCGTTGATGTCGACACCGAACTTGGCCTTGTCAAAGTTGTACAGATCGCGACCGCCCAAGATGTTGGTCGCGCACTGAATCCACTCTCTGTCCTTGGCCAGATAGAAGGTGGCATAGCGCAAGGCCTTGGGCTCGCGGTGATGGAAGAAATCCTGATGGTCAACGGCATCGTCAAGAATCCAAGTTTTACGGATTATCTCTTACCAACTGCTCTTGATGCGCCCGATGTCGTAGCGGTCCTCATTGAAGAACCAGATCCACAGGCTCCTCTTGGCGCTAAGGGCGTTGGCGAACCGCCGTGCATCTCTGTCACACCCGCCATTGCTGCAGCCATTCGCGATGCAACAGGTCGCGCCATCACGCGCGTTCCAGTTCGACCCAGCGACATCTGTCTGTGAGTCTTTGCTCCCGGTCGCGCACTCTCATTATGGTAATGCGATGATTAATCGAATTTACATAGTGTGTGCATTCGCTTTTTGCGCCGTCACGCTCGCTGCTTGCTCTTCATCGCCAGATCAAATTCTGCGTGGAGCGAGCCTCCCGGGCGTTGCCGTCGCATCAGTAGATAACTCATTTGAGCCCCAAACAGTGTCAGTGGTGGTCGGCCAATCTGTTATCTGGACAAATACGGGTCGCAATCGCCACGATATCAAGATCAAAAAAGCGCAGTCTGACTTTGGGATAGATCAAGATTCCTTTACCCCACTCACTGGCACGTACACGTACGCGTTCAGCAAGCCCGGCTCATTCGTCTATTATTGTTCTATCCACGGCACGGCCAAGGGAAAGGGAATGGCTGGAACAGTTGTGGTGTCAAAATAACAACTATGCGCAACCAATATCTCCGGGGGGAAATATGAAAACACTACGACTTCTCATCTCGACTGCCGCACTAATGGCAGTTCTTGCTTCGTGTGGGGGGTCTTCATCCTCTAACGCAAACGTCAAAAGAGTTCCCCAAGACTTTAAGACGATCCAAGAAGCAGTTGATGCAGCAGTTGCTGGCGACCTGGTGTTGATAGACAAGGGTACCTATTCGGAGGCCGTCACGGTCGAGACCGACAACATAGTGATTCGTGGCATAGACCGAAACGAAGTCATCCTCGAAGGCGATTACACCCTTGACAACGGTATTCGCATCGTCGGAGCCAAGGGCGTCGTCGTTGAAAACATGACAGCGCGCAATTACCGAGCAAATGGCTTCTTTTGGACGGGGGTTGACGGATACCGCGGGTCATATTTAACTGCAGTTCGAAATGGCGACTACGGCATTTATGCGTTTGACTCTGTGAACGGAATCTTTGAGCATAGTTATGGCGGTGGAAGCCCCGACGCTGGTTTTTATATTGGCCAATGCAAACCATGTAATGCGATCATCAACGATGTCATTGCTGAGAACAATGGTCTTGGATACTCAGGCACCAACGCATCTGGAAACCTTGTGATTGCAAATTCAACGTTTCGACAGAACCGGGCCGGAATAGTTCCCAACTCACTTGATAGCGAAAAACTAAGCCCCCAGGAGGACAACATCATTGTTGGAAACTTGGTTTATTCAAATAACAACGGGCTCACGCCAGCAATTGGGGCTGCCAAACTTGCAATGGGTAATGGCATTCTTGTAGCGGGCGGAAACAGAAACCAAATCCTTCGTAACCGAGTCTGGGATCACGACATCACCGGAATCGGCATTGTTCCGAACTCCGACAAGAGTCTCTTTTGGGTAGAAGGTAACTCAGTTCAAGAAAACGACGTCAGCGACAGCAGAGCGGCAGATCTTGCGCTGACGGCTCTTGATGCCAAGGCAAATAATTGTTTTTCAAAGAATGTCTTTGCCACAAGTAAGCCAGCCGACATTGAGAATGCTCAGCCTTGCTCCGGTACCGCAACAGCACCATTTGACAAAGATCCCTTACCACTCGCCGACTTGATTAATCGCGTTAAGCCAGATTCTGGCGACATCAAGAAGATGCCCGATCCAGGTCCTCAGACCAACATGCCAAACGCTGCAAAAGCCAAGGCAGTTCCTATGATCGCTCCTCCAACGCCTCTTGATGTTGCGTTGGTCACGCTGCCCGCTAAACCGTGAGATGTCGTGCACTGCTGTGCTGTGCTGTTGCTGCAGCGCTCACAGCGTGTAGTACAGGCGCTTCTTCTCAACTCTCTCTTACACCAAAGACAAGTGTGCACGCACACCCGATGTCACTTGGAGTGTCAGAGTCCGTTGTTGACCCTGATTCAGGGCGCCGTGGCAGTTTTGGCGTCGTGTGTCCCTTTAGTCATCGCAATGAAGACGATCCGATTGTGTTTCCCGATGAATCGGGGGTGTCACATCAGCACGATTATTTTGGAGCAACAAGTGTCAGTGCTTCAACACGCTGGAAATCTCTTTTGACAATGCCAAATCTTTGCAAATCCATGGGCGATCTTTCGGCGTATTGGGCGCCGACATTACAAGCCAATCTCGCAGATGTCGATCCGACAGAGATGGCTGTGTATCTGCGCACACCCACCGAGGCGGATCCGTCAGACATCGTCACACCGCCGAACGGACTTCAACTGATGTCAGTGCGTTCAGGGTGGACATGCGCCCGCACTGATGAGCCAACCGCGCAGATGCAGTATTGCCCGCCTCCGTCAACGACTCGACTGATTCTTGAGTACCCAGACTGTTGGGACGGCGAGAATTTGTCTTCTGCCGATCACTATTCCCATGTTGCGGTCTCAGTGCATGGCAAGTGCCCCACAACGCATCCAAACATGATTCCGCAAATGGCAACAGAGATACGTTACGAACTCAAAGGCTTTTCTAAAGATACGACGTACGCACTCTCATCTGGAGCATTAGACACAGCTCACGCCGATGCAATTTTGGCTTGGGACCAAAAAGTTCTTGCGAAAGAAATTCGCTCGTGCATTAAACGACGTGTGAACTGCGACCTCACGTGGTTCACGGCTATTCAGGGTTAACGAACACTTAGTTTAAGCCCAAGACACGGTCGGTGTACTCGTTGGCAAAAACTCTGTTGGGGTCGAGTCTCTTGCGTAGTTGCAAAAACTCATCAAACAACGGATACGCAGGCGCAAGATCGGTAGCCGTGCGAAAATGCAGCTTGCCCCAGTGAGGCCGACCTTCATGAGTTCGCATAATCGCTTCGACATCACGAAAATACGGTTGATAATCCATGCCTTTGTATACATGAACCGCAATGTAGGCAGAGTCACGGCCATACGAGGTTGATAGTGCCATGTCATCTGCCTTCGTAAAGCGCACTTCTACTGGGAAATTCAAAAGATGTCCGTTGGAATCAACCATAGATCGCACTTCGTTCAGCGCATCAACCACATGTGACCTCGGTATCGAGTACTCCATTTCATAAAATTTTACGAGGCGCGCACTTGCGAAAACTTTGTAACTCGTGTCAACATATTCGCGCCCACCAGACGAAGGCAACGCCTTTGCAAGCCTCGGTATCCACTTGGGTCGCATACGACCAACGGCACAGACTGCGCCAAATCCGTAATTCTCGATCAGCACCTTGTCGATCCAATGGCGCACTACTGGCTGTGGCGACACATCATCTTCTGTTCGATTATTACGCTTCGTCAACGCCCACCCCGTATGAGGAACCCAAAAGAATTCAAAGTGGTCGTTCGTGTCGACATGCATATCAATCTCTTCAAGCAATTGATCAACACGCATCGGAGTCTCTACAGCACGCAGGCGAAATGCCGGCACCGCCTGCAACGTCACCTGCGTGATGGCTCCTAAAGCGCCCAACCCGACTCGGCCCAATCGCAAAATCTCAGAGTTCTGTCTCTCGTCCGTATCAGTAATCTCCCCAAGTCCGTTGACGATGCGCATTCCGGTGATTTGTCCGGCGAGTCCAGTGAGGTGTCGACCCGTCCCGTGCGTGCCTGTTGACACCGCTCCCGCCACGGTCTGGTACGTAATGTCGCCTAGGTTCGCTAGTGCGAGTCCATGTTGGTCAAGCAAGACATTGAGATCAGCAAGTGTTGTACCGGCCTTCACCGTGACGCGTCGTGCGTCTGTGTCCACGCCAACAATTCCGGTCATGTTTTCTAGCGACACAAGTCGTCCCTGGGTCAAGGCAATCGAAGTAAAACTATGACCAGATCCCACCACCTTGACGGTTTCAGCATGCTCGCGAGCAGACACCACAATTGCCCGCACTTGTTCGTCTGATTGGGGCTTTTCAATCGAGAGGGGGTGGGCGATTTGGTTTCCGGCCCAATTTTTCCATGTTGGCATTGTTATATCTTCCCCACTAGCAAATTCTACGCTACGTGAGGCCGTGCGTCGCGTCGTACGGCTTCATTAGGGGGGTATTAAGCCAATAAGATGTCATCACCAATCAATAAAGGAACCACCATGCCAACCCAAGTACCTCATGTCAATTACCTCGTCTTGGGTGACAAACCGCACCTCGTCGCCAACGAGTGCATCTCTTGCAAAGCACGTTTTTTCGATCGCCGCAATGCCTGTGCAAATTGTTCTGGTACCGAATTCAAAAAAGTTGACATCGGCACGACCGGAATCGTTCGTTCTTTTACCATCGTCACATTTGCTGCACCCGGAGTTCCCGTACCATTTGTTGCGGCAATCATTGATTGTGAAGGAACAAGTGTTCGCGGAAACATCATCAATACTGAACCGACTCCTGACAAGATCACACTCGGAATGAAAGTGCAACTTGTGACGACTTCACTTGGATCCGACGATGACGGTGTTGAAGCAATCGGCTTTGGCTTTGAGCCAGCGAAATAATATCTTTTTTTAATACAACACATCACTACAGAATCGGAGAACATAATGGCTGCAGATGACATCTACATCTTGGGAATCTATATGACCAAGTTTGGCAAGCACACTGACAAGGACGTCGTCGATCTCGCGTCTGAGGCGGTCTTGGCTGCACTCAAGGATGGTGGCGTCACCATGAAAGACATGGGAATCATGGCTGCTGGTTGTCTCATGGGTCAAGGCAGTATCGGCCAGATGATTCAAAAACAAGTCGGTCAAACCGGTATCCCCGTGTACAACGTCTCCAATGCCTGCGCTACTGGCGCAACAGCGTTACGAACCGCAATCATGGCCGTCAAGGCTGGTGAGTGCGACATGGGGCTCGCAGTCGGTGTTGAAAAACTCGCGGGAGTCGGTCTGCTTGGTGGCGGCGGTCGCCCAAAGTCTGATGGCAACAAGTGGTCACCATCGGGGCGATTCGGAGCAGTTGCACCAACAGATGGTCGTATCGGTACCGACACAATGCCAGGAACATTTGCTCAAGTCGGCATGGAGTACGGGCACAAATATGGTGGTGCAACATTTGAATTGTTCGCCAGAATCTCGGAAAAAAACCACTCCCACAGCACGCTGAACCCACTCGCCGCCTACTCAAAAGCGATGAGCAAAGACGAGATTATGAACGACATTATGATTTCATATCCGAACACGCGGCCCATGTGTTCTGCCAACTGCGACGGTGCAGCAGCAGCCGTTGTTGTCAGTGGCACCAAACTCAAAACACTCTCACTCGAGCAACAACGTCGCGCAATTAAAGTGTCTGCATCTATTCTGACGAGCGATCCTTACCAAGAGGCATGTCAAGTCTTGCCAGATGTCAACACTCTCACGCGTATTGCTGCTAAACAGGCCTACGAACAGTCCGGCGTATCACCACAAGATCTCAATCTGATAGAGCTTCATGATTGCTTTGCTACTGCTGAACTCGTGCACTACGACAATCTCATGCTGTGCCCAGAAGGCGGCGCTGTCGACTTCTTCAACTCAGGGGCCACATGGCGCACTGGATCGAGCCCAGTCAATGTGTCTGGTGGTCTTGAGTCAAAGGGACACCCCATCGCAGCAACCGGGATCGCCAACATCTGGGAAGTTTGTCATCATCTCAGGGGTGAAGCAGGACCTCGTCAGATCGAGGGCGCAAAAGTTGGATTGGCTCACGTCATCGGATTGGGATCCGCCTGCGGAATCCATGTACTTGAAAAATCAGCTCTGTAATTTTTCAATACGATAACTGGCGTACGCAACAGCGATCAACACGCCTGCTAGCAGCATCGCAATTGACGACAACATGTGATAACCAATCGCCTTGCGAATAAAGCCACTCGAAAAACCAGCGATACCACCACATAAACTCATCATCACATCGGCAGAGCCTTGCACCGTCACGCGTGACTCCGTCGGCACCGAGTCAACGAGCAAACTTGAGCCTCCGATAAGTGCGAAGCTCCAGCCGATGCCAAGAAGCCAAAGCGCCGGAAATAGAACAACAGCGGCTTCACCTGCGATTGCGGCCAAAATAGTTGCGAGTACTAGCAAAAGACCTCCGACCAGAATTGTCGGCAGTCGCCCCCGCGCATCGCTAAACCGTCCCACAAGGGGGCTGAACGCATACATGCCTGCAATATGCAAAGAAATGACATACGAACTTATCGACTCATGTCCATGTGCTTTGAGATGAACTGGCGTCATTGTCATCACTGCAACCATCGTCACTTGTGACACCACCATAGCCATGAGCGCTACTCGCCCACTTCGAGACGAACATATAATTCGCAAAGCCTCGGTCAACCGCGGTGTGGTGACACCAACTGCGGCTTGAGAGCGTAAACCTCCACTTAACTCCAAGGGGTCAGGCCGCAAACGCACATAAATATTGACTAGCGCACCTATAAAAAATATCGCAGCAAATACCCACGGACCTGTGTATTTTTGCCAACCAAACCACTCCTGTCCCGCCCATTGCGCTGGCACTACAAGAACTGGCCCTAATACAGCACCAAAAGTTGAGGCGAAAAGAATTTTGCTCATCGCTTGAGCGCGTTCTTGGGGCAAAGCCAAATCAGTCGCCGCGTATCGAGCCAACAAATTCGATGCTTGACCATTTCCGTATAAAAAAAGTCCGAGCAAGAAAATCGTGAGCGACGATCTTTGAACCCCTAGGCCGGCGATGAGGCCCCCAGCAATTGCTAGGAAGTATCCAGTCTGCAAACCAACGCGCCGACCTGACTTGCTCATGATTCGTGCCAACAACTGAGACATAAAGGCAGAACCCGTGGTGACTGTTGCGGTAGCAATTCCGCCCCATGGAGTATCTTGGCCCAAAATCCCCTGCACCACATACGCGCCAACCGTGACCGCCGATGCAAGCGCTGCTGATGCCACGACCTGACCTGACATCAACACGCCAAGCGTACGTTTTTGAATCGCTACAAGATCATTGGACGTCAAGACTCTTAACTGTAGGTCATTCTGACAACAACCAAGAGTTCAATTTATTTAGTGTCGAAGGGGGGACTTGAACCCCCACGCCCTTGCGAGCGCCGGCCCCTTAAGCCGGTGCGTCTGCCTATTCCGCCACTTCGACGAGTGACTGTCATGCTATCGACCGATGGTCAGACCGCCAACAAAAAGCCCAACGCAACGACGGTTGTTAACCATGTGACAGCCAAAACTGTTGTGATGCGGTTGAGATTTCGTTCTGCTGCTGCTGAGCCCATTGAGGCACCACCAGCACCACCAAACATGTCAGATAAACCGCCACCTTGACCACTGTGCAACAGCACGCCCACAATGAGTGACAACATGGCGACCACGTTGATACACACGGTTATGTACATGACAATGTTTCGCACGGTTGCCAAGTCTACGCTTCAAGTTCGGGAAAATGGCACGCTGACACTCGTCCATCCCCCCGATCTAGCAACTCTGGCTCGTTTGACGCACAAATATCTTGGGCTTTCCAGCACCGAGTGCGAAAACGGCAGCCCGATGGTGGATCAATCGGTGACGGGACGTCCCCCGTGAGAACTATGCGACTAATTTTTCGGCCAGAGACAGGATTCGCCACGGGCACAGCCGACATCAGAGCCTTCGTATACGGATGTGTTGGGTGTCCATAGACGATGTTTGCAGGACCCAACTCAACGATCTTGCCCAGATACATCACCGCCACATCATCAGCAATATGTCGAACCACAGACAAATCATGAGCGATGAAAACAAATGCAACTTGTAATTTTGTCTGCAGGTCTTGCATCAAATTAAGAATCTGAGACTGAATGGACACATCAAGGGCAGACACTGGCTCATCTGCCACAATGACTTTAGGGTTGAGTGCCAGAGAACGCGCAATACCGACGCGTTGTCTTTGACCTCCAGAAAACTCGTGTGGAAACCGATTAAAGTGTTCGGGATTCAAGCCCACGAGATGCATTAACTCTTTTACACGACCCACTTCTTCAGATTTAGTGACTGTCTTTTGAATACGTAATGGCGTCGCGATAATTTCACCGATACTGTGTCGCGGGTTTAATGATGAGTACGGATCCTGAAAAATAATTTGAATATCGCGTCTCATTCGACGTAAGTCTGATCCAGATAATCTCGTAACGTCCTCGCCGTCCAAGAAGATAGAACCACTACTTGGTTCGATGAGCCTCATTAAGATTCGCGCCAACGTGGATTTACCGCAACCAGACTCACCCACCACACCTAATGTCTTGCCCTTCTGCAGCGACAACGAAACACCATCTACCGCTTTGACCTGGCCAGTTGGTCTTTGTAGCACTCGTGATGATCCGGACGGGAAATACTTCTTAACATCGCGAACCTCAAGTATCGGCGTCATTTTGAAAACGCCTCACGCTGAACCCTGCTGACTTCATCTGCGCTGAGATGGCAGGCACTTTGATTCGCGCCAATAGTTCTTAGATTTGGTCGTTGGGTGGCGCATGCACTTTGAGGACCCATTTCTTGCGAACAACGAGGGCGAAACGCGCATCCTTCAGGAAGATTGATCAAAGAAGGAGGTGTTCCAGAGATTGAGACCAACGATCCTCGCGTGCTTTGGTCAAAACTGCGAACCGCACGCAGGAGCCCCTGTGTATATGGATGTGAGGGTGTGTCAAAAAGATCCTGAACCGTCGCATATTCGGCCGTTCTGCCAGCGTACATCACCATCACTTGTTGAATTGTCTCCGCCACAACCCCAAGATCATGAGTGATCAACATCACTGCTGAATTGTTCTCTTCACGCAGTGCATCGATGAGCTCGAGTATCTGAGCTTGCACGGTGACGTCAAGCGCTGTTGTTGGTTCGTCAGCAATCAACAATTTTGGTTTGTTTATTAGGGCCATTGCAATGACGATGCGCTGGCGCATACCGCCAGAAAATTCATGAGGGTAACTCTTCATGCGCTTGCGAGCATCAGGTATTCCGACCTTATCGAGCGCGTTGAGCACGATTGCTTCTACTTGAGCCTTAGGCGTCTTGGGATGATGAACGAGATACGCCTCCGCGATTTGATAACCCACGGTATAAAAGGGATTTAACGCGCTGAGAGGGTCTTGAAAGATCATTGCGATTTCACTCCCTCGCACTTGACGCATCTCTGATTCAGGAAGTGCAAGTAAATCGATGCCATTAAGCAATATTTGTCCGCTAACAATTACATCGGTTCCGAAATTGAGTCGCATAATTGCGCTCACCATCACGGACTTACCCGAGCCACTTTCTCCAACAATGCCCATGGTCTGACCATTGACAACATCAAAAGATACGCCGTCAACAGCCTTCACAACGCCGTCGGCAGTATTGAAACTCACGTGTAAGTCGCGCACAGACAACAATGGTGTCGTATTGGTCATTAGTAACTCCGCACTCGCGGATCAAGAAATCCGTACAAAATATCGACGAACGCATTAGCGATCACGATGAATACCGCTGCTACTAAAGTAGTTGCTACCAATATGGGTAGATCAGAGTCATTCACAGCCATAATCGAAAGTTTGCCCATCCCCGGTAAATTAAACACACTCTCGGTAATGACAGCACCGCCCAGCAGTGCAGCAAAATCCAGACCAGCAATCGTCACAATCGGTAGCAGAGCAGCACGCATCACGTATTTAACAATCAGGGTTTTGCGACGCAACCCCTTCGCAAGCCCAAGGCGCACGAATTCTTCGTTCATCACTTCAAGTATTCCGTTACGCGTGAGTCGCACATAAGAACTAGCAGAGACAACTGCCAAGGTAAACCACGGCAAGATCAAAGACATGAACCACTTCGCTGGATTACTAGTTATCCCCTCGTAACGAGGGAACGGTAAAAACCCCGTCCAGATAACAAAGATCATGATCGCCAATAGCCCTACAAAAAAAGTCGGCAAACTAATCCCCACAACAGAAAACACTGTTGCGAGTCGATCGGGCCACCGGCCACGCTTTAGTGCTGCCATTGTTCCGAGACCAACCCCAATAAGCATCCACAACACAAAGGCCCCGAGCGCAACCGACGTCGTAACGGGTAATGAGCGCGTAATCAGATCTGTGACACATTGGTGTTTGCGAAAAGAGTATCCAAGAGAAGGCGCAGGACAATGCACCCCTTCAGATGCCCCGTAGGTTCGGCCTTGAACAATGCCTTTCAGGTACTGCCCGTATTGAACGACAATCGGTTTGTCGTATCCGAGCCGCTCCCGATTCAGTGCAATAACTTCTGGGCGACAGTTTTTCCCGCATGTTAAGGCTGCGGGATCACTTGGCAATGCCGCAAAAATTACATAGGTGAAGGCACTGACCGCAAATAAAAGAGCCAACGCGAAGAGAAGTCGCCTCGCAATAAAGATCAACATATATGACGAAACCTCAACTCAGTGGCCCAGAACAAGGTGTTCTGGGCCACAATCGTTGAGTTCTTGCTCTATTCGGCCAAACCGATTGCACCGACGTTGTACCAACCAAATGGCAACCACTGATAGGCGTTGCGCACTCTGGATCCAACGAGATTTTGTGATTTAGTGAACGAACCAGGCACAGCCCATGCTTGGTCAAGCACATACTGGTTAAGTTCTTGCCACATCTTTGCCTGCTTTGAGCGGTCTACCTCTGCTTTGGCAAGGTTGACTTTGTCACTAAAGGCAGGGTACGCAGGGTCTTCCCAGTTTTGGCTGTAGTTAAATCCACCCTCTTTTGTGAAGAGTTCTGGAACAACCGTAGAGGCATTGTTCCAGTCAGCAGCCCAACCAGCCCTCATGAGATCACCTGGATCTTTGTTGATGGTGGCGTAATACTTGCTTGGCTCAATAGCGTTATCAATGATCTTGATTCCAACTGCGCCGAGCGAGTCGATCCAAATCGAAATCAACTTGGCCCACAGTTCAGACTGACCATGATCGAAGCGAAGCCCGTCTTCGGTTGCATGCTTGTACACATCGGGGCATGCTTCTTTAGCAGCATCCATTTTTGCTTGAGCAGCCTCAACATTAGGTGTTCCGTCGGCATTGAGGCCCTCGGTCACTGTTCCAGGTGTGTAGTCAGTTGCCAACAATGGATTAATGAAGCTGTCGGCGAATTCTCCAGTAAATGGTCCACCACCTGCTGTTCGCAGTGCTTCGCGATTCAGGGATAGCCAAAACGCTTGACGCACTTCAAGGCAGGGAACCTTCTTGATATTGATCATTGTGTAGCTCACAAATCCGTCAAATCCATCAGTTCTGCGGTCAGCAAACTTCGCATCGTCAAAGACGGTCTGAAGGTTTTCTGGTTGAATTCCACCGTAGACAATGGTTGCCTGATCATCGCCGGCATCCGCGATCATTCGCTCGTCAATGACAGACTCATCAAGACCAAACTGCCAGTGAATCTCGTCCACATGAGGTTTGCGCACTGGATCTGAATCCGCACTCCAATTGGGGTTGCGCACCATGACCAGTTCTTTTCCTTCTTCGTACGACTTGATCATGAACGGCCCAGATGACACTGGCTTAAGAGTGTACTTGTCGGCCGTATCTGATGCTTTTGGCACGGGCGCAAACGCAAGGAGCGCGACTGTGTAATTAAAGTCTGCAACTGGATTCTTTAGATGGAAGGTGATTGTCTTTCCGTCCTCTGAGCACTCAACTGCTTTTTCATACGCTGCTTGTTGGTCTGCAGTCGCCGTGTACGGACCTGGATACTCGCCTTCAACCGCAAGCATCGTTGTTGCATAGAGCGGACCTTCATCACCGGTCATCTCGTGAGCGAATGTTCGCGAAACTCCGTATCGAATATCAGCACACACAATTGCAGCGCCATCTTCGAAAGTAACTCCATCGCGAAGTGTAAATGTCCAAGTCTTGACATCATCAGACGGGGTGCCCGTGTCGGTAGCAAGGTCGGCCAACAACTGCGTTCCATCCTTACCCGCTACTGGCGTGTACGACGTCAAAGTTCGTGTGATTGTTGATCCCAAAAACCCAAGGTCAGCTCCCGTGTAGATTCTCTGTGGGTCAAGATTGGTTGCACCTGTGGAGTGATCAAGAATGAACAATGTTCCACCATCTTTGATGCCTTCATCAGTTCCTGACCTACCGCCGGAAGACTCACCGCTTCCGCTTCCGCCGCTACTGCTACTTCCGCATGCCGAGACGAAAAACGCCCCAACCAATAGCGCTCCAATTATTGCTTTGCGTGATTTCATGATTTCCCCTTTTCGTTATTTCCTACAGTAACAGGAAATCAGTACTAGAAATCAACCCGCGGTTAGAGCTGCTGCCTATCGCTTTTGGGGTCCACGGCATCGCGCAGACCGTCCCCCATCAGATTAAAGGCCATCACCAAAATCATTAGAGTCACCCCTGGAATGAGCAAATAGGTGGGATCGGCTCGGTAATACTTGACTGAATCGCCCAGCATGATGCCCCACGACGCCGCAGGTGCCATCAAACCAATGCCCAGAAACGATAGCGACGCCTCTACGGCCACATACCCCGGCAGGCTGAGAGTGGCAAAAACAATGACTTGTGCCCATAGGTTGGGGAGCAGTTGCTTAAAGACAATATGCGTATTTGAGGCGCCAAACGATCTGGCGGCGTCAACGAATTCCCGTTCGCGGAGCGACAGTACCTGGCCTCGGATCAGTCTGGCCATATAAACCCATCCAAACACCGTGAGAACCAAAATGATGTATGTCATACGGGCAAAATTGCCCTTGGGAACACCCATCGACTCGAGACGTTGCGTAAGCGGTCGATTGAGAGCAATGATCAACAAGAGCGACGGGAAAGCCAATGTTAAATCGGCGACTCTTGTGATCACAGAGTCCAGCAATCCTCGTCTGAGCCCAGACACCATTCCCAGCACCAGTCCAACGCCAGTGGTGACGATCGTTCCGATGAAACCAATCAACAACGACACGCGCGCTCCATACATCAAGCGACCAAGAATGTCACGACCAGTTCCGGGTTCAACACCAAGCGGATGATTCCACGACATTCCGCCAAAGCGACCAATGGGATTGCCGTAATCATTCAATGCTTGACGATCAAGAGCGTACGGACTGAGGTTGAAGACACTAGTGAGCAGTGGTGCGAAGATTGCGATGAGCACGAAAAAAACCACGACACACAACGCAACAACAGCAACTTTGTCGCGACGAAATCGCGCCAATGCGAGTCTCGAGGGAGACAAACCGACAATAGTAGTATCGGCAACCGTCATCGTCTCGGATCCTGATGCGTTATAGACAGTCATCGGTCGCCTTCATGTTGTAGACGATACTGCACGATGCGAGCAAACTCATCTACGTCGAGGCTCGCGCCACCAACAAGTACACCGTCAATGTCTGGTTGAGCCATTATCTCTGCAATGTTGCCGGCTTTCACTGAGCCTCCGTATTGCAATCTCACTGAGTCACCCGCTTCTTTGCCTAAGAGGACAGCAACTTCTCGACGAATCGCGCCGATCACTTCTTGGGCTTCAACACTTGACGCCGTTACTCCGGTGCCGATCGCCCAAATAGGCTCGTATGCGATCACCATTGCTGCCACCTGTTCGGGACTGCGCTTGTGCAACGCCGTGCGAACTTGTCCAAGAACCTTTTCATCAGTGCCGCCCGCTTCACGCTCAGCCAACGTCTCTCCGACGCACAAAATCGGTGTCATTGCATATTTCTGACACGTGGCAATTTTACGCTGAACCATGTCGTCTGTCTCGCCAAATATTTCGCGTCGCTCACTGTGTCCGACAATCACGTACTTCACGTTCATCTTTGCCAAAAACGATGCCGCAACCTCACCCGTTAGGGCCCCTTTATCTTCATAGTGGCAATTTTGTGCGCCCAAGACAAAATGTAGTTTGTCGGCGTCAATAAGAGTTTGGACACTGCGTATATCTGTAAAAGGTGGATGAATCGAGACTTCAACTGCTTGGAAGTCTTCTTTGGTGACAAGATACGCGAGTTTTTGAATGAACTGAATCGCCTCAAAGTGATTGAAGTTCATCTTCCAGTTGCCACTGATAATTGGAAGTCGATTATTAGTGGACATTTGGTGCTCCTCGTAACGCGGCAAGACCAGGCAAGTCGCCTAGTTCTAGTAGTTCCAATGACGCCCCACCACCCGTGCTGACGTGGTCAACATCGTCTTGAAATCCAAACTGACTCAGCGCTGCTGCGCTGTCGCCGCCACCAACAACCGTGAAGGCTTTTGTATCAGCCATCGCCTGAGCAACTGTGCGTGTTCCGGCAGCAAATCGTTGGTCTTCAAACATTCCCATGGGTCCATTCCAAAAAACTGTACGGGCATCCATGATGACATCCGAAAACGCCGCAGCCGAACCAGGGCCAATATCAAGACCTTTGGCACCTGCTGGCAGACGACAGCCATACGTGGCATATTCACCCGTTGCGTCTAAGCCGGTGATGTCTTCTGGAAGATAAATCTTCTTACCGCTGTCCAGTAATCGTCGACACGTTGCTACTTGGTCTAACTCACACAATGAATCTCCTACAGGAAACCCTTGAGCCGCTAAGAATGTAAAACACATTCCGCCACCGATGACCAAGGCATCGACCAAGCCTAGAAGCGCTTCAATAACGCCCAACTTGTCGCCCACCTTGGAGCCACCTAACACTGCAATAAAGGGCCGCTTTGGGTGAGAACGCAGCCCTTCGAGCACTTCTACTTCGTGTTGCAACAAGCGACCCGCAGCAGATGGCAATGTTCGTGGCGGACCCACGATCGACGCATGTGCTCGGTGTGCTGCACCAAATGCATCATCGACATATGCGTCGATTCCGCGCACCATTTGCGATACAAAACTGGCATCGTTTTTTTCTTCTCCTGCATCAAAGCGCAGATTCTCGAGCAACTCAACTCCTGGTGCTAGTTGGGTCAGTCGTTCTCGCACCGGATCCATTGAATCTTTCCTATTTGGGGCGCCTTTTGGTCGTCCTAAATGACTCGCACACACAACAGTGGCCCCTCTTTGGGTGAGCCAGTTGATCGTGGGCAGTGCCGCTCGAATACGAAAATCATCTGTGATTGTTCGCGCATCATCTGGGCCAGACATCGGAACATTAAAATCAGTACGCACGAGCACACGTTTACCCGTTACATCACCAAGATCCTCCAAGGTCGGAAGTCGCGCCACTATCGACTCAGCGCTTCATTGCAGCAGCAACATGTCGAGTCAAATCCACAAGTCGATTTGAATAACCCCACTCGTTGTCATACCAACCTAGAACCTTGACCAGAGATCCCATGCTCATCGTTAAATCACTGTCAAAAATACAACTATGTGGATTAGTCACAATGTCACTCGACACGATTGGGGCATCCGTGTATTCAAGCACGCCCTTTAGCGAACCGTTCGCAGCTTCTCGGAAAGCAGAATTAATCTCGTCAACACTTGCTGGCTTCTTGAGATTTGCTACAAAGTCGGTGATCGATCCCGTCGGAACAGGAACACGCAATGATGTTCCGTCCAATTTCCCCTTCATCGCTTCAAGTACCAAGCTTGTGGCGCGTGCTGCACCCGTACTTGTGGGAATAATGTTAAGAGCAGCCCCTCGCGCCCTGCGCAGGTCGCTGTGCGGCCCATCAACAAGTTGCTGATCACCTGTGTACGCATGAATCGTGGTCATTAGTCCGTTCTCAACTCCGAATGCATCATCAAGCACCTTCACGAGTGGAACAAAACAGTTTGTCGTGCAACTAGCATTCGAAATCACACGATGAGATTTAGGGTCAAAGTCGTTGTGGTTGACTCCATATACGAATGTTGCATCAGCACCAGTAGCCGGGGCCGACACAATCACTAGCGGAGCGCCTGCGTCGAGATGAGCAGCCGCCTTGTCTCGGTCAGTAAAAAATCCGGTGCTCTCGATAACAAGATCGACTCCGAGATCCCCCCAACCCAACTTGGCCGGATCGCGTTCTGAAAGCACTCGAAGCAACTTGCCATCGACACTGATTCCACCGTCTACTGCTGCGATGTCATTAGGCAATACGCCCAACACGGAATCATACTTCAGCAAATGGGCCATCGTCTTGATAGAACCAAGATCATTCACTGCAACAATCTCAATATCAGCGCCTATTGCTCGCGACGCACGATAAAAATTTCGACCTATACGACCAAAGCCATTTATTCCTACCCGAACCGTCATCCTGTGCTGCCTCTTCTGTGTATCTTCTCTATGTCAATTAACACGACAAACCTTAGTTCGCAGACACGTCCCGATGCACGATTCGCGGATGTAGACCCCTCTGGCTCAGTCCGAGCCCCAAAGCCTCAGCAATTGCGACAGAGCGGTGTCTCCCACCGGTACATCCAATTGCAATCGTCAAATAACTTCGGCCCTCAGCAAGATATGCAGGCAAGGTGAGATCGAGCAGTGCATCAATTTGCGTAAGAAACTGCTGCGTGAGGGGTTGTTCAAGAACAAAAGTTTTGACAGCATCATCAAGGCCTGTTAGCGGACGCAACTGCTCGTTCCAATGTGGATTAGGCAAGAACCGAACATCAAAGACAAGATCGACATCGGAGGGGATTCCCCTCTTGTATCCAAACGAGGTCACCCCAATCTGCATCGTGTCAACCGCTGAAGCGGGACCAAAAAGTCCCATGATTTGTGACTTCAGTTGATGCACCGTCAGCGACGTGGTATCAATGACAACATCAGCGGCCGCTCGTACATCTTGCAAAATAGTCTTTTCTTTTTCGATCAAATCTTCGAGACCTATATTTGCTTCGACAAACGGATGCCGACGTCGAGATGCTTCATAGCGTTGCACGAGCTCTTTGACCGTGGCCTCCAAAAATAACACTCGCACCTGATGACCTTGAGTGCGCAACGACGCAACAACATCCAAAATACCTGTCTGCTGGTGAGCGTTGCCGACAACTAATCCGAGTTTTTCAATCGCCGAGTTTTTATCTGACGACAGTTCAACCACTTTGTCAATTAAAACAACGGGCAAATTGTCTACGACAAACCAGCCGAGATCCTCGAGGTCGTCAGCGGCTTGAGATCTGCCTGCGCCTGAGAGGCCAGTAATGACAATAATGTCGGTCATGTGTAGAAAGTTTACAACACCTTACGTAAACGCAGGTACAACAATCTCGGAATAGTGTGTGCCAAACGGTACTCCGGAGCCTTTTCTAGAAATGATTCCGGCGGCGATGGCTCGATCATTTGCTCCAGTACAAGTGAGTGCTCAGATAGCGCGTTGATATACCGACTCAGAGGTCGATGCACAAAACGTATAAACACATCCTTTTCAACCTCTTCGACACTGGCCGTCTCAACAAGGTACGCTCCAACTCGCCAGTACTGTTCGGGTGGCTCCACGAAATGATCGTCTATCCAGCCGCTCCCAGGAGTTTGCAAGAGTGGGTGGTTCAAGAAAAATGCAAACATTCCGCCAGGTTTGAGTACGCGTGAGATCTCGGCGATCGCGCTATCGACATCATCAATATGCTCAAAAACTAAACAAGCCAACACCGCATCACAGCACGCATTGGCCACCGGCAGATTCGATGCACTCGCACACGCATACAACGGACCTTTCCCCCGCTCCGCGGCAACAGAGATTTGCCCCCATGTCGGATCAACGCCGACAACCGCAGCGCCATTTGCACTTAACGCACGCCCGATCTGTCCATCACCACATCCGACGTCAAGAACGGTCTTGATACCTGCTAGTTCGCTCACAGCAATTGGAATGATTTGGTCTGTGTATTCAGGGTCTACCCCATCTGTAAAGCCTTTAATCCACCACTGGGCATGTCGCTCCCATAGTTCTCCGTTGCTCACACGAAAAGACTAGGTGTTTGTCTCTTGTGGTGGATGGAACTTGGTATAGATCGCCTCTGCAACAGCGTGTGGCAACCACGTCAAAGTCTCAAGGTCAGCAAGTGTCGCCGTCTTGACTGCGTTGACTCCACCCATTGCCTTTATGAGTCGTTTGGCACGCACCTCTCCTAGTCCTGTTATGCCGTCGAGCGAAGACGACACCATCCGTTTGCCTCTGAGCTCTCCGTGAAAGGTGTTCGCAAATCGGTGGGCCTCGTCTCTAATGCGCTGCAACATAAACAATGCTTCGCTTCCTCGAGGACAAAACACTGGGGCCTGTTGATCTGGAATGAACACCTCTTCAAATCTTTTTGCTAGCGATGCAACTGGGATTTCGTCTTGAAGACCTAACGCAGCAACCACGCGTTGCGCAACTGCCAACTGACCTTTGCCGCCATCTACTAACAGCAACTGTGGCGGATACGCAAACTTGCTTGATTTCTCGCGTCGTTCGCCAATGGGCATATCTCTGTCTTCTACATACGCAGACAGTCGGCGAGTCAAGACCTCTTCCATGGCAGCGTAATCATTATTGCCTTCGACCGTTTTAATGATGAAACGTCGATACTCGCGTTTTGCGGGTAGACCGTCTTCAAACACCACCATCGAACCCACGTAGTCGGTTCCCTGAAGGTGTGCCATGTCATAGCATTCGATACGCAATGGCGCCTCTGGTAGCTGCAATAGGTCTTGAATCTCTGTCAATGCCCTACTGCGACTGTTGTAGTCGGCTGCACGACGCATTCGAAGCCGTAAAAACTCTTCTGTCGCATTCTTTGTCACGAGTTCATGAAGCTCGCGTTTGTCTCCGCGTTGTGGCACTTTGATCTGCACATTCGACCCACGTTTTTCAGACAACCATCCAACATACGTTTGCACATCATTTGGTTCGATGGGTACGAGAATAGTTTTTGGTATTCCCATTGGTGTGTCCTCGCCATACATTGACTCCAAAATGCGACCAACTAAGCCGTTTTCAGAGAGATCTTCAACCTTGTCAAGCACAAAACCTTTTCGGCCCACCACGCGCCCATGTCGCACAAAGAAAACCTGCACCGCTGCCTCTAACTCGTCGTCTGCCAGCCCAATAATGTCAAAGTCTTCATCTCTTTCGGCCACCATCTGTTGGCGTTCGCTTGCTCGTTGTAGTCCGATCAATCTGTCACGTGCAACCGCTGCGCGTTCGTAGTCCATCGCCGTTGATGCTTCTTGCATCTCGTTTTCAAGCTGACCAACAATCGACTCATTATCACCATTCAAAAACCGGCATAGTCCGTCAACATACGTGGCGTAAGTTGTCGCATCTACCTCTTTGACACACGGCCCACAGCACTTCTCAATGTGAAACAACAAACAAGGTCGACCAAGTTTGGCATGCTGATTGAACTTGCCAGTACTACAGGTTCTGACCGGAAATGTACGCAGCAACAACTCCAACGTGTCACGAATAGATCGCGAGTGCGGATACGGTCCAAAATACCGAGTGCCCTTGCGTCGCACACCTCGTACCAAGACCGCACACGGCCATTCCTCTCCAACAGTCACCGCCAAGAACGGATAACTCTTGTCGTCACGTAAACGAACGTTGAACCGCGGTCGATGTTGGCGAATCAGCGTGTGCTCCAGAATCAACGACTCAATTTCGGTGCGAACCTGAATCCATTCCACTGTTGCCGCTGCCTCGACCATTGATGCTGTACGAGGGTGAAGATTTCGGGGATCCTGGAAATAGTTAGCAACGCGACTCCGAAGATTTTTAGCTTTGCCAACATAAATCACTCGACCGTTGGCATCTTTGAACTGATACGAACCGGGCGCGGTGGGAATCGATCCAGATGGCGGTTTTGTCACCATAACGAAACTCGTTGCTACTTCTTCTTTTTCTTCACCGGAGCAGGATTTGATTTTGCTTTAGATTCGAGCAACGGCGCCAAGAATTGACCTGTGTAACTCTTCTTGCACTTAGCAACGGTCTCTGGCGTCCCTTCGCACACCACGAGTCCACCACCACTTCCGCCTTCTGGACCAAGATCGATAATCCAGTCAGCAGTCTTAATAACATCAAGATTGTGCTCTATCACCAACACAGTATTGCCTTGATCAACAAGGCGCGACAACACGACCAACAAACGACGTACATCCTCAAAATGCAAACCAGTAGTCGGTTCGTCCAATAGGTAGATCGTATGGCCAGTGTTTCGTTTTGCTAGCTCGCTTGCCAGTTTGACTCGCTGTGCCTCGCCCCCAGAAAGTGTCGGCGCTGACTGCCCAAGACGCACGTATCCCAGTCCGACATCTACAAGGGTTTTCATATGGCGCGAGATAACAGGCTGGTTTGCAAAGAAATCAACCGCTTCTGAAATTGGCATATCCAGCACCTCGGCAATATTTTTTCCGCGGAAAGTAATGTCAAGTGTGTCGCGGTTGTACCGCGCCCCTTTACAGACTTCACAAGGCACGTACACATCTGGCAAGAAGTGCATTTCGATCTTGATGTTTCCGTCACCAGAACAGGCCTCACATCGACCGCCCTTGACATTAAAACTAAATCGACCTGGCAAGTATCCGCGCACCTTCGATTCGGGCGCTGCCGCAAACAGTTTTCGGATGCTGTCGAATACACCCGTATAGGTAGCAGGATTTGATCGTGGAGTTCTGCCGATCGGTGACTGATCCATGTCGATCACCTTGTCCAAGTACTTGATTCCGTCCACTGCTGTATGTCGGCCTGGGGCTTGTTTGGATTTGTAGATGGTCTGCATCAATGACGGCAATAAAATATCTCGAACCAATGTGCTCTTGCCGCTACCCGATACCCCGGTAATGGCAACAGATACCCCAAGAGGTATTTCAACATCGATATTTTGTAGATTGTGTTCGCGTGCACCTCGAATGGTGATGCGCTCAGCACCCCGAGCACGACGAACAGACGGCACTGGGATGGATTTTTTTCCGCTGATGTATTCAGCCGTAACGGAGTTTTTAGCCTTCATGAAGCCCACTACAGAACCGCTATAGACAACCTCACCGCCGTGTTCGCCAGCGCCTGGACCAATATCCACTACCCAATCGCTCTCCCGAATTGTTTCTTCGTCATGCTCAACCACGAGCACCGTGTTGCCTAAGTCCCGAAGACGATGCAGCGTGTCAATCAAGCGACGGTTGTCTCGCTGATGCAACCCGATCGATGGCTCATCCAGAACATACAAAGTTCCGACCAATCCAGAACCAATTTGGCTTGCCAGCCGAATGCGCTGTGCTTCTCCGCCTGCCAACGTTCCGGCAGATCTCGCCAGTGTCAGATAGTCCAAGCCAACATCCAACAAAAATCCCAGACGAGCATTGATTTCTTTTGTTACTCGTTCAGCAATCATGCGATCGCGTTCGCTCAGCGACAGAGCCATCAAGAATTTTGCAGAGTCTCCGATAGGCATCTCGCAAATTTCAGAGATACTTTTGTTCTCTATGGTGACCGCCAAAGTTGAAGGCTTCAGACGCAAGCCCTCACACGCTGGACACGGCACTTCGCGCATATAGGACTCGTATTGCTCGCGGGTCCAATCACTCTCGCTATCGGCATGGCGTCTTTTGATCCACGGAATCACACCCTCGTAGGCAGTGCTGTATTGCCGTGTGCGTCCGTACCGATTGCGATACTTAATCAACATGTTGCCCGTAACACCGTGCAACACGATCTTTTGATGCTTCGCTGACAACTTGGACCATTTCTTGTCCATGTCAATGCCTTCATTTTCAGCGACTGCCGCCAACATACGAGTGAAGTACTGCGTATGCGCAGAACGCCACGGTGCAATAGCCCCATCTGAGAGCGCAAGATCAGGATCTGGAATCACCAATTCAGGATCGACTTCAAATTTTGTCCCTAGACCGTCGCAATTGGCACACGCTCCATACGGCGAGTTGAACGAAAAGTTTCGTGGTGCGAGTTCTTCAAAACTCGCGCCACATGTTGGACACACAAGATGCTGACTAAATGTCAAAGTCTCACTCTCTTGGCCATCTGCACCCATGAGTTCGACTCCAGCCACACCCTCTGCCAACCGCAATGCTGTTTCGAGTGAGTCTGTTAGACGGCGAGCAATGTCATCACGACGCACAAGTCGATCGACAACTACATCAATCGTGTGCATTTCGTATCGCGCAAGTTTTGTTTTCTGCGCCAAAAACTCGGCGATGTCGACGACCTCTCCATCAATGCGTGCGCGAACAAAACCTTGGCTGGCCAGATCCTGAAGCAGACCTTCGTATTCGCCCTTGCGGCCTCGCACCACAGGGGCAAGAACCTGAAACCGTGTGCCCTCTGCAAAACCCAAGATGCGGTCAACGATCTGCTGCGGAGTCTGGCGCTGAAGCGTGGCTCCGTCCTCGGCACAATGTTGCACTCCGATTCTGGCGAACAACAAACGCAAATAGTCATAAACCTCTGTAATTGTGCCAACTGTCGAGCGCGGATTACGCGAGCCAGATTTTTGATCAATCGCGATCGCTGGCGACAAACCGTCAATCATGTCAACGTCTGGTTTATCCATCTGCCCTAAGAACTGTCTGGCATATGCCGAGAGGCTCTCTACATAGCGCCTTTGGCCTTCTGCGTAGATGGTGTCAAAGGCCAGACTGCTTTTACCCGAGCCTGATAGCCCCGTAAACACGATGAGCTGATCGCGGGGCAACTCGACATTGACATTTTTAAGATTATGCTCTCGAGCCCCTCGTACAACAATTTTGTCAGCCACTGTCAGAGAATAGCGACCGACTACCCCGCGTCGCGTAGTTCTCGTCGTAAGTCTTTAATTTCGTCTCGCAAACGAGCCGCATACTCAAATTTCAGGTCAACGGCGGCTTGATGCATTTCCTCCTCCAAGGTCTGCACGAGCCGAGCGAGTTCTTGCTGTGGCAGTGACTTCAGTTCTTTTTGCACCTTGTCACGCTCGTGGTTCTTTCTTTGGCCTTTTCCGGGATACGGAGCCGTTTCGTCAGGTCGAAGCAGAGACAAGATATTGCCCATCGCCTTGCGGATTGTTTGAGGATTAATCCCGTGCTCGAGGTTGTACGCCACTTGCATTTCGCGACGACGATGTGTCTCGGTAATGGCACGTTCCATTGATGGAGTGATTCGATCGGCATACATGATCACCTGACCCGCAACATTACGTGCAGCGCGCCCAATCATTTGCACCAGTGATGTCTGGCTTCGCAAAAAACCCTCTTTATCGGCGTCGAGAATAGCGACAAGCGATACTTCCGGTAGATCGAGGCCCTCGCGCAGCAAATTGATACCCACCAGCACATCGAACTCACCCAGCCGCAACCCTTGCAAGATTTCAATTCGTTGCATTGTCTTGATACTGGAGTGCAAGTACCGAACCCGAACACCACGCTCAAGCAGGTATTCCGTCAAGTCTTCCGCCATCTTTTTAGTGAGTGTGGTCACTAACACTCGATCCCCAATCGCAACCCGCCCTGAGATCTGTTCAATCAAATCATCAATCTGTCCTTTTGTGGGTTTGACGATTACCTCAGGATCAACCAAGCCCGTTGGTCGAACTATCTGTTCAACAACTTGATCGCTTTGCTTTAACTCGAACGCCGCTGGAGTAGCCGACATAAAAATACATTGGTTAATTCGCTCCATTGTCTCTTCAAATCGAAGCGGACGATTATCTCGCGCACTAGGCAAGCGAAACCCGTGCTCAACCAGCGTGTCCTTGCGACTCTTGTCTCCGGCAAATTGTCCGTGTAGTTGAGGTATTGCAACGTGGCTCTCGTCAATAATCAACAAGAAATCCTCTGGGAAATAATCCAGCAATGTAAACGGCGGCTGCCCTGGTTGTCGCCCGTCAATGTGCATCGAATAATTCTCAATGCCGTTACAAAAGCCCATCTCCTGCATCATCTCTAGGTCATATTGTGTGCGCATTGTCAATCGTTGGGCTTCGAGCAATTTGCCGTTGGCCTCAAACCATTGCAATCGCTCTTGCAACTCTTTTTCGATTCCAACGACAGCTCGCCGCATGTTTTCTGCGCCTGCGGCATAATGCGTCGCCGGAAACACAATGAGTTCTGCGAATGTGCGCAGAGTCTCGCCTGTCACCGTATCGATGCTCGTAATGCGGTCAACCGTGTCGCCAAACATCTCAATACGCATCACGGTTTCTTCATAAGCAGGATGCACTTCAATTGTGTCTCCGCGCACTCTGAAGTTTCCTCGACCTAAAGCCATGTCATTGCGGTCGTACTGCAAGTCAACTAATCGTCGCAAGATGCTTCGTTGGTCATAGTCAACGCCAACATGAAGTTCAAGTAGTTGACCCCGATACTCGGCTGGGTCTCCCATGCCATAAATGCAAGAAACACTGGCAACAACTATCGTGTCTCTCCGCGTTAGCAGCGCAGCCGTCGACGAGTGCCGTAGGCGATCAATTTCGTCATTAACGGCAGAGTCTTTTTCAATAAACGTGTCACTCGACGGTATATACGCCTCAGGCTGGTAGTAGTCGTAGTAACTCACAAAGTATTCAACTCGATTATCAGGAAAGAACTCACGCATCTCTTGCGCCAACTGCGCCGCCAAACTTTTGTTCGGCGCCAAGATCAACGCTGGTCGTTGCGTACGCTCAATAGTCCAAGCAATCGTCGCAGATTTACCCGAACCCGTAATGCCCAGAAGCGTCTGAAAGCGCATTCCGCTTTCGATTCCGGCAACAAGCTGATTGATGGCTTCTGGCTGATCACCAGCAGGCGTAAATGGCGACTCGACCTTAAATGTCATCAGCGTTTTTGCCAGCATCGTCGGCAGCATGTTCACGCGTCAGCATCCAGTCCCACACCTCGGCAACTCGAGCACTCAGTTCTTTCATTGAGCCTGAGTTGTTGATCACCTGATCTGCAATCGCAAGGCGGGTTTCGCGCGACGCTTGGTGAGCAATACGTGCCCTCGCATCTTCTGGACTCATATTGCGAAAAGAACTCAATCGCTGCACTGCGAGTTCTGTATCGACATCAACAACGATCACGCCACTCAACCCTTTACGCGGATTCTCCGCAAGCAGTGGGATATCTAGAACAACGACGTTGTCGGTTTGGCGTTGTTCAGCCATACGTCGTTCCATTTCTTTGCCAACGATTGGATGAACCATCTTGTTGAGATCTGCAAGCGCATCTTTATCGGCGAACACGATCGCCGCAAGCGCAGCCCGATCAAGAGCTCCATCGCTATCTAAAATGTCTGCACCAAAACGTGTTGCCAACTCAACCAACAGCGGCGCACCAGCCCGTTGCAGTTCACGCGTAATTGCGTCTCCGTCGATGATGACGGCACCGTGCTCGGCTAATAACGCTGACACAGTGGACTTGCCCGAACCAATTCCCCCGGTCAGTCCTATCAGTATCATCCCGCGTAACTATGCAGGTTGATCGCCAGCGTTGTCAACGACCTCGGCTTCGGGTGCAGTGCTTGCTGGCGCTACTGCTGCACCGGCTGCGTCGCCACCAACTTCTTTGTAATAGTCGGCCCATGCAGCTTCGCGCTCCGTGTCGTCTCCGCCTACCCAATTGCCATGCTCGTCAACTTCGAATTGTCCGTGATACTCAGCGGCCAACTCGCCACCTTCTGCAGCTTGCTTGATACTGATCGAAATACGACGGCGTGCAAGATCGAGTTCGACGATTTTGACCCACAACTCTTCTCCAGGACTTACTACTTGCTCTGGAGCCTCAACGTGATGTGTTGACATTTCAGAGATATGCACAAGACCTTCGATGCCCTCGCCAACTTGAACGAATGCTCCAAATGGAACCAGTTTGGTGACGCGACCATAGACGAGTTGACCAACTTCGTGTCCAGACGCAAACTCTTGCCACGGATCTTGCAATGTCGCCTTCAGCGACAATGAAATGCGCTCACGGCTCATATCGACTTCGAGAATTTGAACAGTGACTTCTTGGCCAATCTCTACGACTGACGATGGGTGCTCAACATGTTTCCATGACAACTCAGACACGTGAATCAATCCATCCATGCCGCCAAGATCGACGAATGCGCCGAATGCCACAACACTTGAGATATGACCGGTGCGAATTTGTCCTGGTTTGAGATTGTCAAGGAACTCGTCGCGCTTCTCTTTTTGAGTCTCTTCCAAGAATCCACGCCGTGACAACACGACATTGTTGCGGTTGCGATCTAGTTCAAGAATCTTCGCCTGAATCGGCTTTCCCATATACGGAGACAGATCACGAACTCGGCGCAGTTCTACTAATGACGCTGGCAAGAAACCACGAAGACCGATGTCAACAATGAGTCCACCCTTGACAACTTCAATGACGATTCCCTCAACAAATTCGTCATTGTTCTTTTTGCGCTCGATGTCCTCCCAAGCCTTTTCGTACTGAGCACGCTTCTTGGACAAGAGAAGCCTTCCCTCTTTGTCTTCAAGCGTGAGGACAAGAGTTTCAATCTTCTCTCCGAGCTTGACCACCTCATTGGGGTCAATGTCATTCTTTATATGAAGTTCACGCGGCGGGATAACGCCTTCTGTTTTGTATCCGATGTCGACAAGAACGCCATCACGATCAATTTTCACCACGGTTCCGGTGACGAGTTTGCCTTCTTTAATATCGACGAAAGTGTCGTCGATCGCATCTGCAAAAGATGTAGAAATATCACGCTCGGTGATTTGGCGGTTTACATAGGATCCTTCTGCATCAAATGTTCCCATGACAGGGGCAGAAGTTAGGGTCGTATCGGACAAGGGACAATTCGCTTTCGAACAGGATAAATAACGTATCGGGGACGCCTGATTTCTCAGACACTCAGCCGGCGGATGAGCAGGGTGAACGCTACCACCCATTGCCCAAAAGAGCCCAAAACGAGAGATTTACCCCGAGAATTCATCCGTATTGCAAATAATCAGACCCAAAATAAAAACGGGGCAACAGAGCCAAAGCCCTGCTACCCCGTTTTCAACTGACTTTAGAGTGACGCGAGATCAACCGTTGGCGGAACAAGCACCTTGTCGATGACGTGAATTACGCCGTTGCTTGCCTCAACATCTGCAGCAATCACGGTTGCGTCGTTCACCTGAACGCCATCAGTCGTGCCGAGTGCAATGGTCGAACCTTCTACCGATGGTGCGTCTCCGGCCATCACGTCCGTGGACATGATCTTTCCTGACACCACGTGGTACGTCAGGATTGACGTCAACACAGCGAGGTTTTCTGGCAAGAGCAACTTGTCCAGCAGACCAGCAGGTAGCGCAGCAAATGCCGCATCGTTAGGTGCGAATACTGTGAACGGACCTGCACCTTGAAGCGTCTCGACCAAGCCTGCTGCCTTAATTGCTGCAACCAAAGTACTAAAACCTTCTGTACCGCTAGCAACAGCAACAATGTCGCCAGCAACAGCTTCTGATGTTGCTTCTGCCACTGTTGTATCAACAGCATCTGATGAATCGCTTCCGCATGCCGACAGGGAGATCACGGCAACCATGGCGAGTGCAATAACTTTTTTCATTGGGGGCTCCTTTTAAATAATGACGAACCAATTCCGCCACGCAAACTTTAGACAAAGATTTGAGTCATTGCGTCTTCCTGCTCGACATTTATGCCCAATTTCATCTGATTGACTACAATAAAACACCCTGAGAGGGGTCTCACACGGTTAGGGGTTTAAATCGATCACGGCTACCATGATCGCCAACTCCTGCCCCATCGTGGAGAATTTCGCCGCAAATAACGAGAGCAGCGCGGCACCGAATCTTCAATCAACTCTGGCAATATGATATGGAAAAAAATATCTAGAAACCGAACTATTCGACATGGGGATCCGAACCAAAATCGACTTTCTGGCGTCAGTTCAACACCCCTCAGCCGTTGGAAGGTCTCGCGAAGTGTGTGCCTGCGCTCAAGCATTTATCGACATATTTCGCTCATACTCGCTACCACCCATTCCCAGCATAACTCTATAGAGGGAGACCTGATTGCGGTTTTTTTTCGCAATACCCTTTGAGATCTGAAAAAGACAAACACGCACCGGTGAACCGGAACCAGGCTCAATTTTTAAATATCCCTTCAGGTTCCGCCGATCACTCCTCTTCGTCTTCCATGGCCTCGTCCGTATCAATATTTGACATCAGGTTCTCAAATACCTGCGCAGCCCACGCCTCGATCTCTTCATCAGTCAAGTTTTTTTTGGGTGCTTTGTAATAGTAACGCTTTGCCATGGGGGCAATCCTTTCGCTAATGGTTGAGTCTCCATCGCAAGGCCACCAGAAGTTTTATGCACTTTCGTGCATCACATCCCCTGGCGGGAAGCACCGTGGCCTGGTTGGCTCGGTTGCTGTACTCTGCTGAGTCACTCTTGATGTTGGACTCAACTTACAAACTAGGTGTTGCACAGTTGCGAGTTTGCGTCGCAGATCCTGCTCGACATTCTCTACAGAGCGAGCCTCCGCGTTATCTCAGCGACAAATTCTTGAGGGGACGCCCCACACGCCGCAATCTCATCAGCATTCATGAACATGGTCACCTCACCCGCTTCACTGCGCGCCACGACGGCTGGATAACGCCCATCTATACACTGACGTACGTCATCTGGCTGATCATTGCGATGAAACGTCTCAAAATCAGCGGCTAGACCGCTCCTGCATTCTTTCCATTTGGACTTTTCTCCAAACGCTGAATGAGTAATGTCACACAAGCTGCAGTGTCGTACTCCCACTCGCGCACCCACCCAATACGACACCTCGCCCCACAACGTTGCGTCTGCGTCATACACGCCAATGAGTTGAGTCATGCTCAACAACCTACAAGCGGGTAACCATTCTTGAGCGCCGAACAACAAGACAACAACCACGTCCGATTAGTTTGGACACCATGAGCACCAGTTCTGTCAACATCAACAAGTTCCTCAGCATTCTTGAAGGTCCATACACCGGAGTTCTCACCACTCTGTTTGCCGATGGCAGTCCACAAGGCACCCCCCTATGGTTTTTACTCGACGGTGACGACATATTATTTTCAACAACGGCAGGTAAACAAAAGTTGCGTAACATCGCTCGCGATCCACGCGCAACCTTCGTGGTATACAACCCCACCA
>BJGC01000007.1:0-18728 GCA_014190235.1 Actinomycetes bacterium
GAGCGCCAGGTTGTGGTCCTGGAGGTCGGGGGTTCGAGACCCCTCGTTCACCCCAAATTTTGGTGGCTCGGAATACTTGAGAAACCGTGTAATTCTTCATCTCTCTGCATTCGTTCTATGATGAATGCCTGACGCGCCTTTAGCTCAGCTGGTAGAGCAACGGACTCTTAATCCGCAGGTCCTGGGTTCGAACCCCAGAGGGCGCACTGATGTCTGGTCACAATTGGAAAATTCTGTCATTTCGCTCACCTGAATTAGACGGCTTCTTACTATGACTGACTCAAATATTTCTTCTCTTGAAGGCAAGCAACATCGTCTTGCCTATATTCCTGGTCTTGATGGCCTTCGAGGCTTACTGGTGTTACTCGGACCAATCATCTTCCATGCACGTCCAGATTTTTTGCCAGGTGGAATCTTGGCGATTGATGTCTTCTTTGTAATTTCTAGTTATCTGATCACCTCGATTGCGTTGCAGGAATGGCACACGACTGGGCACATTAATCTCGTGGCATATGCGGGTCGCCGCGTGCGACGACTCGTTCCGGCATTGCTGATCGCGATTACGTCACTTGCGCTCTACTTAGCAATAGGGGCAGATAAATCTCTGGTTACGCGCTGGACGGGGTCACTTGTATCGACACTGTCCTACAGCGCCAACTGGTTTGAGATTTTTTCTGGAGTGTCGTATTTTCAGCAGTTTGATAACCCATCCCCGATGTATCACGCATGGTCATTTGCGATAGAAGAGCAGTTTTATCTGTTTGCTCCATTTTTTTTGTTGTTCTGTCTGAAGTTTTTTCGCTCTCACGGAGTGCGCGTTCTTGTCTCATTGAGTGCGCTTCTTGCTCTTGCTTCTGCAGCGACAATGTCAATTCTATATACCGGTGGTGACCCGACCCGTGTGTACTACGGCACCGATACGCGCGCGCAAGCGTTATTTGTGGGCATGGCTTTGGCGGGCATCATTCACCTTCGTGGTCATCCGCATACAGAGCGAGCACAAAAAACTGCAGTAGCGATTGGTTATGTCGGCGTAGTGGGGTTCGTGATAGCAGTTTTTACAATTAGCGCGCAAAGTTCGTGGATGTTTAATAACGGCGGATTTCTCGGCATCGCCGTTATTGCTGCCGTGATGATTGTGGCAATCTCCCAGCCATCCAAGGGTCCGCTTCATGTTTTTTGCCAGTGGGGTCCGTTGCGCTGGCTTGGACGAATCAGTTACGGCGTGTATCTCTTTCATTGGCCGATTTATCTTGTTGTGATTACTCCACGACGACTCGAAACTACGGGTGGATTCGTGTTCGGGCTAGTGCTCACTGTTGCAGTCGCCGCATTGAGTTTTCATTTTATTGAGCAACCAATCATGCGTCGACGCGTGCCGTTTTCGGTTCGACGCCTCGTACCTTGGCCTACCTTTGCGGCCGCACTCGTAGTCACGACCGTTGCTTTTGTAGCACTGCTGAGCGCTAACGCAAACAAGCCATCAGATATTCAACAAGTGCTGATACCTGCTCCCCCATCAGCCGATGGATCATCAGCGGGCGCGGAGCTACGAGTGTTGGTTGTAGGCGATTCAGTCAGCAAACAGATAGGCGACGCACTGACCGCTTGGTCGACAAGTCATGCAGGCAAAATAGTGGTGTACAACAAGTCTCATGACGGCTGTGTCATCACGCGATACGGCCTCAAGAGAGTTCCTGGTGGGCAAGAAGGTGAAGTTGGCGATTTGTGCTCTGCATGGGATGTAGTTGTACCAACTGAAAAACTTAGTGACCCTAATGTCATCTCGTGGGTGTCTTCGGTGGCACAGTTTCGACCAGATGTTGTGATCGGATACATCACTGCGTGGGATGCGACCGACAGACTTGTGCCATCACTTGGATCCGAATGGACACATGTTGGGGTTGCGAATTTTGATGAATATGTCAAGAAGGAATACCGACTTGCGACCGAGGTGCTGACGTCAACTGGTGCAAAAATGATCTGGCTACGTGGTGCTCATGTCGATCGTGTGATTACGCCGCAAAATGATCCTTTACGCATAGACGCACTTAATGACTTGGTCGAAGATGCGACCGCTGGGTTGCGAGTTGAGTTTGGTGACTTCCCCACTTTTCTTGGACCAATCGGCACTCGGCGCGACAGAAAAATTCGTCGCGACGGTTTGCACCTCAGTGAATCTGGAAAAACACAGGTTGCTGCGTGGCTCACTACTGAACTACTTGGTGTGGGTTAGCTCACCACAAATGCGGTATGCATGCCGTTGGCATAGTGACCCTCAATATTGCAGAGCAACTGATAGTTGCCAGGGTCTAATTTCACAGTGAGGGTTTTGGTTTCTTTGATGTTCCATTCGGGAATTTCATCAATCACAGCGAGACCTTCGCCCTCTTCACTGAAACGATTATCAGCACCGAGTGGAATTTTTCCATCGGCAATGTCTGTTTTTACGACCAAAAATTCATGTTGAATAGTGCCATTATTTGTCATCGTGAATGTCACGTCTCCGGCCGCTGCGCCTGCCGCATCAACATCAACTTCCCATTCCTTTACAGATCCGGTGACAGCGTTGCTGAGTACTTTCGTCGTAGGCTTCTTTTTCACTGGTGCAACGCTGCTGCCTTTTTCAACGACAAACGGGATATGCATACCGTTGGCGTAGTGTCCGGCGATATTGCAGAGCAACTGATAGTTACCAGGATCGAGAGTGACCTTTAAAACTTTTGCTTTGTCGACGGCCCATTCTGATATTTCATCAATCACAGCGAGACCTTCGCCTTCTTCGCTGAATCGATTGTCTTCACCAAGTGGTATTTTTCCGTTTGCAATATCGGTTTTGACGACTAAAAACTCATGTTGAATGGTTCCAAAGTTTGCAATCGCAAATTCAACTTCACCAGCCTGAGCACGACCAGCGCTCGTGCTTACTTTCCACTCCTCCACACTGCCCGTGATCTTGTTGCTCACGACGTTGGCGCGAGTTTCAGACCCACCTGCAACATCCGACGGATCAGCAGCGCATCCAACAATGACCACCGACAACGCCATGGCCCCAACCGCTAATCGAATCGCCCTCATAATTGCCCCCCACGCCGAGTTCAAGACTCCGTGAGGTCAGACTAGCAACAACTCACGTAGCGCAATGCGACGACAGATTATGACCTCGTCAAGACAGACACCACTTCAACATGGTGCGTTTCTGGAAAGAGATCGAGTGCAGTCACAGAATGCACGCTGTAGCCATTACCTGCAAGCAAGCCCACATCTCGAGCAGCAGCAACTGCGTCGCAACTGACCAGAATAAAGACCGGCGCCTGCGCCCCAAGCAGGGCCCGGACACCCGCCTTGCCAAGGCCAGCACGCGCTGGATCGGCGATCACGACATCAGCGGCGGCAGGGGTCCACTGCTCGACAGCGCACTCCACGATGGTGGCTGCGCAATCTGCAAGATTCACGATTGCGTCACCACATGCCGACTTATTATTTTCCACAACAATTAGTTCATCAAAGCGATGAGCAAAACAGCCTGCAAATAGTCCGATGCCGCCATATGCATCGATGAGCATGCCACCCTCAGTGCCGAGGTCGTCGAGTCCAGCCACAATGGTGTCAGCAATCATCTCTGCGGCCTCAGGTGATGGCTGAAAAAAAGATCCCATCGACACTTGAAACTCATGACCGTGAATCACTTCCTTCATTCGTGCTTTTTCGCCGCGCTTGATTAACGCAGGGAGTGCTTCAGAGAGTCGGCCCTCGTGACACCATGCGCCGAGATCACCAGTTCTGGCGCCGACTCGTAACGTGACTTCACCTGCCCCCTCGAGTACGGGACCTTTGAGTACGTCGTTCAGTGCGTCGTGAGTGACCATGCAATTTGACGTCGTCACGATGTCGTGCGAGTCAGATGCTCGAAATCCGACAATGCCATCTGCACCCGCCACCATACGCACCGTGGTTCGGCGAGCAGAATCAGGAAGCGTGATTGCCTCTGGGATATCCACAACCAACTTGGCCGTGCGCAAGAACGCTTCTTTTACAATGTCTGCTTTAGACGAAGATTGGCGCTCTCGTTGCATATGTTGCCAATCACATCCACCACATCCGCGGGCGACTTCTGGACAAGGAGCAGGACGACGAAAAGACGAAGGCTCAACAACTCCGGTGAGAATCGCGCGGGCGAAGTCAGTCTTTTTCTCCACCAACTGAATATCAATCATTTCGCCTGCAATGACGGCGGGAACAAAGACCACGCGACCATCCTTGAGGCGTGCAAGCCCTTCGCCGCCCGCGACAAGTTTCTCTACCTGTACGCGATGTACTTCGGATTCCATTTCAATAGCGTACGAGGTGATAGTCACATGTTCGTGTCTTCATCATTCGGTAGGCTGGTGATGTGCCCAAACCAATTCAGATTGCCCCGTCGGTTTTGCCCGCTGACTTCTCCAAACTTGGTGACGAAATTCGAGCCCTTGAGGCTGCTGGTGCCGATCGAATCCACTGGGATGTCATGGATGGGCAGTTCGTTCCTAACCTCACGATTGGTCCAGATGTCGTTGCGTCAACTCGATCACACACATCGCTGCCCTTCGAGGCACACCTCATGGTTTTAGATGCCGATCTTCTGGCGCCACGATTTATCGAAGCAGGATGCTCGCGCTTAATTGTTCACGCCGAAGCGTGTACCCACCTTCACCGCACGCTTGAGTCCATTCAGTCAATGGGTGCCACTGCAGGCGTCTCGATTAATCCCCATACCCATTACCACGTCATCGAACAAGTACTCGACCTCATTGACCTCGTACTAGTGATGACTGTTAATCCCGGATTCGGTGGGCAAAGTTATATCGCCACGATGGAACCCAAGATTCGCAAAGTGCGCGATCTCATCAACAAAGCCGGGCTGTCAGACAAGGTTGATCTTGAAGTTGATGGCGGAATCTCTGCGACAACAATTGCTGCGGCTCGCACTGCAGGAGCAAATGTATTCGTTGCCGGAAGCGCATTGTTCAAAGACCCCAAAGGCTTTTCTCATGCGGTGGCCGATCTTCGTAGTCGTGCCGAAGCGGTTGTTACTGCGTAATTGCGCGGCGTCCCAGAACTAAAGCGATCAGAAGTCCAAGCAAAAGCAGTGCTGGCCCAATAATTGCTACAGCAAGAGCCCCTGTGCGGCCAAAGAAACTTGTAAATATCCCTGAGTCAATGCTTGAGCCGTCAATATGCAATGTGCGGATCGGGTCTTCAAGGCGTGGGCAGTTTTCTCCCCCATTGTCAACACCTGCGACTTCGTTGCCGCCAAAGAGCGCTTCTGATTTTCGAACAGATGATGACAACACAAGTGTGGCTGCATCAGTACCTGCACCAACTAAATACGATTCGCCGACAGATAAAAACTTGACGTCATTTCCGTAACGAATATCAACCAAAGTATTTGTACTGTTCGTGGCGTATCCCTCTAAGGAGCCTGCACGTACCTGTACGACGCGAAATGTCGCAGTGATGTCATCGCGGGATTGCAAGACTCCAACAAAAACACCAACGGCTGTTGGCCGGGCTGGGCAATTTGCGACATCGGCCGCATTGGCAGGCGATGCCAACAATGCCAAGAGCCCCACGGCCATCACGCAACAGATCGACCGACGAATCATTAGTTATCACGCTAGCGAGCCACATGTCATCGCATGAAGTATGCCAAGCCGTTGATATTGGCGAATCACGAGCGATACTTACACGATGGGCTTTGATCCGCAACGAGGACGCGTTGAACGTAAGACCGATATCTGGTTTGTGGCGACCGCATTGGCAATAACGGCGGCACTCCTGGCGTGGGCCTTACTGGGTTAAGCGATGGGACTATGGGACGGGTCACATGGGGCTGTCGAAGTGCAACGCATTCAGCCCTATCAAGCACTCAAGAGATATGTGTGTCCCGGCTGTCATCAAGTGATTCCGCGTGGAACCGGGCATATTGTTGCAGTGCCTGCTGACGCACCTGATCTGCGCAGACACTGGCACAAGAGCTGCTGGGAACGAAACACGTAAGTTTCTGTTTTAGAACGAGTCAATCAGTACCTCAAGTTGCGTACCAACAACACACGCCACATCACATCGCAAGACACAATTCTGTAATTGATTGTCGCGAAGAAATGAATATGCGGTACGTCGCACTACGAATTGTTTTCGTGCAGTCATTGCCTCTGCCGGAGTGCCGAATGCATTTGTGGCTCGTGCCTTTACCTCGCACACCACTACAAGATTGCCTTGACGGGCGACTACATCTAGTTCGCCGTTATTGATACGCCAGTTGCGAGCCAATATTTCAAAGCCTTGTCGCTGATACCACCGAGCAACGAGATCCTCTGCCCACCTGCCACGCGCACGTGCTGCCTGAATAGAACTGCTTGGGGCTTCTATGGCGTGGGGTCGAGGAGAACGTCTACTGGGAGTTCTTCCACGTTGACGTCCTTGAAGCTCAGCACTCTCACCTGCGGGATGAATCGGGTCTTTCGGTACATGTCCCATACCCATGCGTCTTTCAAAATCACTTCGATCAAAGGCCTGGCCGAGTCACCTTTGACTGTGACATCAACGGAGTTTGCTAAATAAAAACGGCGATCTGTTTCGATGGCGTATCGAAACATGCCGGTCACGTCTTGATATTCCTGCGCAAGTTTGAGCTCTCGCTCAGCCTCGAAGTTTTCTAAATCATCAGTATTCAATGCAACCCCCCAGTTACGTTACGAGGATCCAAAGAACTAGTGGTCCCGCTTCTCGCGAATCTTTGCTGCTTTACCGGTGCGGTCGCGCAGGTAATACAACTTGGCACGACGAACGTCTCCCTTGCGGATGACTTCAATTTTTGCTACTGACGGGCTGTGCTTTGGAAATGTTCGCTCAACTCCGACGCCATAACTGAGTTTGCGAACCGTGTATGTTTCGGCAATTCCGGATCCGCTAATTGAAATGATGTTGCCCTGAAAAATCTGCACACGCTCTTTGCCGCTTTCGACAACGCGTACATGCACCTTGACTTCGTCACCGGGAGAAAAATATGGGATGTCATCTCGCATGTATTGGTTGTCAACAATGTCTGTGTTCTTCATGGTGTTTCCTTCATAGGGGATTCGTGAGAATGTGTGCCGCTCAACTCGCTACTGGTAGCGGCTCGAAAGGCGAAGGGTAAAGGATACGAGAGAGGGACTACCGCTTCCAACAAGGCTTGCTCATCTGGGGTGAGTCCACCCCGAGCAGCAATCAGGTCTGGGCGCCAAGTTTGGGTATGCCAGAGGGCTTGAGCGAGGCGCCAGCGGGCAATTGCGGCGTGATCCCCACTCCGCAAAATGTCTGGAACGCTGATCCCGTCAAACTCGATGGGGCGAGTGAATTGGGGCTCTTCAAGCAAGCCACGGTCATCAAAACTCTCTGTGAGTGGCGATTGGGAGTTTCCCATGACGCCTGGCAATAAACGGGTGACGGCCTCAATCACGACGCAGGCCGCTACTTCTCCGCCAGCAAGCACGACATCGCCAATTGAAATTTCACCGTCAATCAGATTCTGGCGAACCCGATGATCGACACCCTCATAGCGTCCGCAGATCAAACTGAACCCAGGCAGTGTTGCCAGATAGCGGGCTGCATCTTGGTCAAATTTTTTGCCGCCGGGACCTAGCAAAAATAATGGTCGCGCAGGTTGTACGGCCTCAACCGCCTCAAAAATTGGCTCGGGTCGCATCAGCATGCCAGCGCCCCCGCCATAGGGGGCATCGTCAATGGTTCGATGAACATCGTGCGTGTAGTCACGAAGATCATGTACTGCAAGATTGACCACGTCATTCTCGCGCGCCTTGCCGAGCAAACTGCCAGAACAAAAATCATCGACAAGTGTTGGGAATACCGAAAACACATCGATGCGCATCATGACAACACGCTAGCCAGTCTCATTCGAGCAAACCTTCTGGCGGATCAACGACGGTTTTTACGTCTGCGCTACTGACGATAAAGGTTGCCGGAATCAGTCCGCCATTGTCGAGTTCTAGAATGGCGTGTGCTGGGTTGTCAATGACTGCAACACACACACCAAGCGTGCGCCCTGTTGTGTCTGTGACGATTGAGCCAATGAGTTGATGCACCCATAGCGAGTCTGGATCGTCAATGGGTTCGGCCATGAGTTCTGCATTCACCAGACGTTCGGCGTCGTTGCGGTTGTTGTATCCGACGAAATGCACTACCCACCGATCACTCTGTGCACGGGCAGATTCGATTGTAAGTACCTGCTCTGAAGCGCCAATCGTTGCGGTCATTGTTGCGCCGACTTGCCAGCGTTCTGCGCGATCAGTCGTGAATGACACAACAAGGTCTCCGTTGAGACCATTGGGCTTCCCAATTCGGCCGACTACCAACATGTTATTGCGGCGTGACGAGAGCGTCAGTCGTCAATAAACTCGACATCAACATCGACACCGTCTTGGGTTGCAGCCGCACGCACAACAGTGCGAATACTCTGCGCAGTGCGTCCACGACGACCAATGACTCGACCCAAATCACCGGGTCCGACACTGACATCAAGACTGATTTTAGAACCACGACCAGCGGACGTGCTGATGTTCACAGCATCTGGATCGTCCACAATGTTTTTCACAATGTGCGTGAGGACTGCAACCGCTACGGGAGCCTCAACAGCATTTGCAGATTCGATGATGTTGTCGTCGTGATCAGACACGGTGAACTACTTGGCCTTAGAGGCAGTGAACTCTGCCCATGCGCCACTGATTTCAAGCAACTTGCGCACGCGCTCTGTTGGTTGTGCACCTTGTTGAAGCCACTTGATGGCTTTTTCATTGTCGATTGTCAGAGTCGATGGTTCTGTACGAGGGTTGTACTGACCAAGAATCTCGATGAAGCGACCATCACGTGAACGATGCGAGTCGGCGGCGACAACGCGGTAGTGAGGTTGCTTTGTTTTGCCCACTCGGGTGAGGCGTAATTTAACAGTCATGCTTCGAAGAACTCCTTATATGTGACTAGGTGAGGCTAACGGTGAACTGGCGTACACCCCCACGATTTGGACAAATTGCTGGACAGATCTTGCGAGATCTTTAGTTGGGGAAGTTCGGGAAGTTCGGGAAACCGCCCTGTCCCGAGTTTCCGGGCACCCCTGGAAGGCCTCCGCCGCCGAGCATGTCGCTCAACTGGCGCATTGTTGCCTTGGGCGAACTGCTGGAATCCTTGCCTTTGCCCTTGCCTTTTTTCTTGGTGGTCTTGCCCCCGCGACCTTGGGACATTGCACCCATTTTTTTCATCATCTTTTGCATTTCTGAGAACTGTTTGACGAGGCGGTTGACGTCCGCCACTTGCGTGCCACTCCCAAGCGCGATGCGAGAGCGCCGCGAGCCATTAATCATTTCGGGGCGCGCCCGTTCATCTGGCGTCATTGAACGAATGATGGCTTCTGTCACCGTGACTTGGTCGTCTCCGATTTGGGCATCCTTCATCTCTTTGGGCATGCCTGGAATCATCCCCATTACTCCTGACAACGGGCCCATCTTTTTGAGTTGTTGCAGTTGAGCCAAGAAGTCTTCAAGCGTGAACTGCCCCTCCAGCATGCGAGTCGCAGTTTGTTCTGCCTCATCTTTTTCGAATACTTGCTCTGCGTGTTCGATCAGCGTGAGCATGTCTCCCATGCCCAAAATGCGTCCGGCCATGCGGTCAGGATGAAATTGCTCAAACGCATCAATGCGCTCCCCCGTGGCGGCGAACGCAATCGGCTTACCGATGACATGCTTGACCGACAATGCGGCACCACCACGTGCATCACCATCGAGCTTGCTCAAGATCACACCATCAATCGCCAGCGTGTCATGAAATGCCTGGGCAACACCGACAGCATCTTGTCCAGTCATGGCATCAACAACCAAGAATGTGTAATTAGGTTTGACGGCTGCAGAAATATCAGCAACTTGTTGCATCATGTCGGCATCAATCGACAAACGTCCTGCGGTATCAACAATGAGAACGTCTTTGCCTAGTCGTTTTGCTTCTGCTAGTCCGCGGGCTGCAGTTGTGACTGGGTCACCAGGTTCGCTAAAAACAGCAACGCCTATTTGCTTGCCCAGAGTTCGCAACTGCTCGACGGCGGCTGGACGTTGTAGGTCTGCACCTACGAGCAGTGGTTGTCGACCTTGCGATTTAAACCAACGCGCCAACTTTGCTGCGCTTGTAGTTTTTCCGGAGCCTTGCAAGCCGGCCATCAAGACAACAGTTGGAGGATGACTCGCATAACTGATCTTTAGGGTTTCGCCACCGAGCATTGAAACCAATTCAGCATTGACAATTTTGACAATCTGTTGACCGGGGTCAAGTGCCTGAGAGACATCTGCCCCGACGGCTTGTTCACGAATGCGTGCAACGACATCTTGAACAACTCCGAGATTGACGTCTGCATCTAGTAGCGCAGTTCTGATTTCAGCCAACACTTCGTCAACGTCGGCCTCGGTGAGGCGGCCTTTGCCTCGAACTCGTTTAACGATTGATTGGAGGCGGTCACTCAGGGAGTCAAACATGAGACTCCAAGGTTATCTGTCTTGTGGCATTAGCCGACTGTCACCCCAGTCACGAGTGACGCGACCACAGTGATATTGACGCGCGAAAATAAATAGTCCTTCGTCAGCATGAATTGCTCACCATCGCGTGCAGCAACCCGAATAGTCCAGCCTTTTTCCTGAGCCACCTTGGTCGCTTCATCTTCTGTGAGCCCGACAAGCGTTGCTGCCTGTTCCTGAGTCACCTCTGCGAAAGGCGTCGGCGAGATGGACACAGGCGGAACTTGCTCTACTGGCACAGTGTTAGTGCCAGGTGCAGGAACGGAATCGGAAGGGCTCTCAACTTCTTGTTTTTTAATGAATTTATCTTGCACTGCGATTACCTGCCCAACATCACCGTCGGAGTTGGAGTACGTGTATGCAGGGAGCAATACCGGTACTCCTTTTGCTGTAAAAATAAGGACGAGTGAGTTTTTAACTCCGGTAATTTTGACAACTACGTCTGGCACGTCAGATGGAACAGCTGCAGAAGCTTCGTCGATGGTTGTTGTTTCCATGACGTCCACAGCACCTCGACAAACGGCGCAACCAGAAGTCAGCATTGAGTCTTGCAATCGTTTCACGCCGTCAGTACTCGAAATGAGTGGATACTTTACGGATTTTTTTAGAGTGACAAAGACTCCGTTTGCGTAACTCACTCTCGAGTCCTGTCCAAATGTCACGCTGTGCGAAAGTGGAACTTCAAAACCATCGACTTGCTCGATTGCAGTCACGCTGACGCCCCAATCATCGGCATAAACATCAAAACGTAGATTTTCTACACTCAAGCCACCGTTGTTTAATAGATCTCGAGTCGTGCTGATCGCTTGGTCTTTGGTGGGAAGATTTGTCGGAGCCTCTGGCATGCCACAATCAGGAGCAACGACGGCCGTGTCGGCTGAAGAGTCAGGGGCGCTCGGGGCAACCGCGCAGGCAGTGCTCGAAGGTGTGCTCATGTTGTTGTACGACCAATATGACAACGATGCATCACCATTTACATACAGACCAGGGGCCGAACCATCCGTGCTGCCACCCACTGTATAACTAGGGTTTTCTTTGTTCGATCCTGGTGCAAGCACAACTTCGTCATTGAGCCCAAAAGACTGTGCCAACACCATGATCTTGTCTGTAGATAATTTTTTCGGTACGACTTCATAGGCCTGACCGCTTCCGCCAAGTGCAGGCAGGTCACCCTCGACTGTGTAGATCATGTTTTGATACGGCGCCCACATCTTTTCGGTAGACCCTGCAGCAGCGTCATTTGCAACTGGCGATGTCCGTTGGGCACCAGAGTCGCCCAGTTCGATGGCGTCTATTGAAGGCCCACACGACGCCAAAAGTATTGCCACAACACCAAGACAACAGACAGATGTCTTCTTCATAGTGAACACTCTAATCCAATAATGCGTCGACAAACTCGGCAGCAATGAACGGCACCAAGTCACGTGCGGTCTCCCCTAGTCCCACTAATTTCACGGGAATACCCAACTCCGTCTCAATGGCAAAAATAATTCCGCCCTTGGCAGATCCGTCTAGTTTGGTCAGCACCACTCCCGTGACATCAGTTGCAGCCGCAAACTCTCGGGCTTGAACGAGTCCGTTTTGACCTGTTGTGGCATCGATAACTAATAGCACTTCAGTGACAGAACCAGAGGCCTTGTCTGCCACGCGACGGACCTTGCGTAACTCGTCCATCAAATTTGATTTGTTTTGCAAACGACCTGCTGTGTCGCCAAGAACAAGATCGATTCCGCGTGCCGCTGCACTTTGAATACCATCAAAAATCACAGATGCAGGATCACCACCCTCTGAACCTCGCACAAATTCGGCGCCTGCACGCTCAGCCCATGTCTGCAATTGCTCAGCCGCGGCTGCACGAAAAGTATCTCCGGCTGCCATCAACACTTTCAGACCTTGGGCAGTTTTGGCGGCACCGACTTTGCCAATCGTCGTGGTTTTTCCGACACCATTAACACCAACAAACAGCCACACACTTGGCGACACGGCTGCATCGATGCGCAACGAGCGATCAGCACTACTGAGCTGTTGCTTCATGGCCACTCGCAATGCGTCGATCAACATATCTGGTGTAGTGATGGATTTCTCTCGTACGCGCTCGCGTAGAGGAGCAAGCAGTGCTTGCGCAAGATGCACGCCAACATCAGCACGAATCAGCGTGTCCTGGAGTTCTTCCCATGTGCTCTCGTCAATGCTGCTGCGGGATCGGATTCCGGAAAATGCCATTGTAAACAATGATCTGGCTCGACCAATACTCGTTTTTAAATTTGGACTTTGCTCTGCATCGGGAACATGCTGTTGTGGTTCAGCAACAACCTCCTGGTCCGTCTCTGCGGTCACGGCAACGGTAGTAGCCGTCACTACATCGACGACAGGGCTATCTGACAGCGATGCTCGATCTCGTGATGTGCGACGGGAAAAAACAATAGTCCCGATGCCAAATGACAGTGCGAGAGCAACAAGTGCCAACAGAAGCGGTTGTTGAGAAGCAATCATCAAAGACTCAGAACAACGGTGTGGCGGCGCGTTCGGTCACGACTTTTGATGAACCCCCTGGCTGCATGCTGACGCCAACTAGACAGTCCCCCGCTTCCATTGTGCGCTTTTGATGGCTCACGATAATCAACTGCGCATCGCGTCTGAACTCGTGCACGAGTCCCAAGAAACGGTGTAGGTTCACATCATCAAGAGCAGCCTCGACTTCGTCCATGACATAAAACGGAGATGGTCGACTACGAAACACCGCGAATAAATACGCGAGTGCCGTGAGAGATCGCTCGCCACCAGACAGGAGCGACAGTTTTTTAATGTTTTTCCCGGGGGGCGATGCTTCGACTTCAATACCGGTATTGAGCATGTCATTAGGATTCGTTAGAACAAGACGCCCTTTTCCGCCAGGGAACAACATCCCAAAAAGAAAAGTAAAGTTCTCTTTTACGTCGGCGTATGCTGCCGAAAATACTGTTTGAATCTCAGCGTCAACGGCCTTGATTATTTGCATTAGTTCGCGACGAGTATTGCGCACGTCTGTGAGTTGTTCTTCTAAGAACTCATGGCGCTTTTGAAGTTCGGTAAATTCTTCAAGTGCAAGCGGATTAATTGGTCCCATCAGGCGCAAGTCACGATCAAGTGCTCGCGCGCGATCGCTTGGCGTCACGCCTTCAGGAACTTCAGGCAGAGGTGCTGCTTCTGCAACTGCAGGTTCTACCTCGAGGTCACGCCGCAAAGTTTCGACGGTCGCTTCAAGTCTCATTCGCGCTTCGGCTTCTTCAATTTCTACCCGACGAGAACGCTCCCGATGGGCTTCGAGTTCTTGTTCGGTCGCATGACGTGTTCGGCGTGCTTCGTCAAGACGTAGCGCAAGTTGACGAACCTCGTCACTTTGACGGCGGCGAACTTCTTGCAACTCAAGCAGACGTGACTCTGTTGCAGTCCGATGTGTCGCCACTAACTCTGATAAGCGAGTGACTGCCGACAACGAGCGTTCAATTTGAGTGCGTCGCGTGGCTGCCTCTCGGCGTGCTTGGTCATTGGCCTCTAGTCGTCGCTCAGTCTCGTCAAAGCGAACACGCAGGAATTGCTCTCTTTCACGAAGACCACCAATTCGTACATCTAGGTCTTTGCGACGAATCAGTAGCAGAGTTGCGCGAGATTCAATAGCGGCACGATTTTGTCCTAGTTCGTGTGCAGCCGCAACTTCGGCGGCTTCAGTTTTTTCAAGCGCTGGCAAGATTTCTTCAAGTTCAGTCACGCGTTGTTGATGCTGGATCAACCGTTGACGAGTGTCTTCGGATGAGTCAGAGATGACCTTTGCCTCGCTCGCCACGATGCGTCGATCGCTCACGGCATGCGTCAGTGCAATTGACGCGCCCTCGACGATTGCATTTTGACTGTTTACTGCACGTTGTGCATCAGACAGGCTTTGACGGGCAGCCAGTAGTTCGTTGCGACAGATATTGACGCCGGATGAATATCGATCAAGATCTAGTTTTGCTTCAGTTGCTTTATCTTGAGCATTCTGAATCACTTCAGCAGAACCGGCATCATCGGCGGCACCGATGCGCCAGCCCATTGGTGAGAGTCGATCTCCGCTGCGAGTAACAACTACTGCAGATGGATGTGCCATTGCCACGGCAATTGCTTGGTCTAGATCGTCAACATAACCGATTCGCGAGAACAATGAGTCCAGAAAAGCTCCAACATTTTGAGGCGCGTTTCGTACGACCGTCACATGCTCGCGCAGTGAGTTCGTTCCGGGGGCAATTCCGGCAGCAGGGGCAAGTACTTCACCAAGGGCCAGAACTGCTCCGACAAAGTTTCCGGTGCGCAATGCATTCAACGCTCGTTGAGCAGCGGCTGCATCAGAAACCACAACAGTTGCCACCAATTCCCCGAGTGCAGCTTTGACAGCAGCATCCCAGCCAGCGTCTACCTCTACGAGATCGATGAGTGCACCAGTCACGCCTTGTGTGTTGGCAAGTTGCTGTGCTGCATGTCGCGCCCTCGTCGGTGCGGCAGCAGACTTCATCGCATCGAGTCGCGCTTCAAGGTGCGCGCTACGAGTCTCTGCGTCGGTGCGTGCAACTTGGGCACGATCGAGTCCAAGTTCTGCTTGGGAAAGACGCTCCTCGGCATTTTTTCGGCTTTCTCGCAGTGGATCTACCACTGCTTCGGCTGCTGCAAGTTCTTGCTGTAGCCGTTCACTGTCGGCGACTAATTGTTCTTCTCGAGACGCAAGTTGCTCGAGACGAGTGGAGAGTCTATGAATCTCGCCTAATCCGAGTTCGACAGTATTTCGAACCGTTCGCAACTCACCTCTTACCTCGGCGGCTGCGGATGCAGCCGTCGTTGTGGTGCTGGGTATTTGTGATTCATCGTTTGATCCGGAGCGGTGCGCTGCAAACTCTTCTTCTTCAATTTGAAGTGCTTTACTTTCGGGGAGTGCGGCGGCTAGTCCACTCTCTACCTCGTTCAGTTCGGCGCGCAATCGCGAGGCTTCTGATTCGAGTGCTGCAACAACATCTTGAGCCATTAGTGACAATTGGTCTCGCTCCATTGAGCGTTGTCGTTCGGCCAATACCGCTGATAGTCCGCGAGCCCGTTCACGCAATTGCTCAACCTTGACGAGTTCGTCACTCACGCCGCTGTCTCCGCGCGCAGAAAGTTCTGCTTCGCAACTCATCACGGTGGTGTCAAGTGCAGCAAGTTGTCGACGGATTTCTTGCTCTTTAGAACCGCTCTCATTTTTTTCTGTTGCTAAGGCAAGAAGTCGTGTCCGTAAGCCAGCGATTTCGCGACCCGACAAGTAAAGACGTAGTTCGCGCAATTCCGACACGATCTGACCGTGACGCCGCGCTGCATCTGCTTGTCGTTCAAGAGGACGCAATTGCCGGCGTACTTCTCGGATGAGATCTTGAACGCGCAAAAGATTTGCTTCTGTGCCATCAAGGCGACGTTCTGCTCTTTCTTTACGCTTGCGATATTTTAAAACACCCGCCGCTTCTTCGATGATTGCGCGACGGTCTTCGGGTCGTGCATTTAAGACGGCATCAATTTGGCCCTGGCTGACAATGACATGTTGTTGACGTCCGACTCCGGCATCAGACAACAGATCCTGAACATCAAGAAGACGACACTCAACGCCGTTGAGCGCATACTCGCTTTCCCCATTTCGAAAAAGAGTTCGCCCAATCGTTACTTCGGTGAAATCAATTGGCAGGAGACCTGCTGAATTGTCAATCGTGAGCAACACCTCGGCACGTCCAAGCGCGGATCTCTTTGATGTTCCGTTGAAGATGACGTCTTCCATTTTTTGACTTCGTACCGCGCTCGGTGCCTGCGCACCAAGCACCCACGCAATGGCATCAACAACATTGGACTTGCCAGAGCCATTGGGACCGACAACAACGGTGACGCCAGGCTCCATCTCAAGCACTGTTGTGTCTGCGAAGGATTTAAAACCTTTGAGAGTAAGTGACTTCAAAAACACAGCACTCTGACAGTAATGGACAAACCGACTCCAAGAGTGATTTGTCGTGCCTGTGGATAAATAACGATGACTAGTGCAATGTCTCAGCGCTGGCAACGAGGGCAAAAACAAGTCGACCTACCTGCTGCCATGACTCGTCGAATCCTGCCAATACCGCATGTTTGACAGATCTCACCACCATGGCCATAGACCCGATGTTGATCCTGGAATGACCCCACCTGCCCATCCACGTCAACGTATTGCGTGTCAGTGAGCGTTGACCCCCCAGCAGTGATTGCGGTCTGCAAAATATCCGTCACTGCGTCGGCGAGTAACCCGATTTGGCGCTTGGTCAATGTGTCAGCGGGCCTATCCCAGCGCAACTTGGCGCGATGCAAGATTTCGTCGGCATAAATATTGCCTATTCCTGCCACGACTGATTGATTCAACAGCAGAGACTTGAGAGCTCCTCTGCGACCCCGCAATGCATTCTCAAGGACACCTGCATCAAACTTGTCACAAATTGGGTCCACCCCCATTCGTGTTAACTCTGGCAAAACCCCAGATTCATCATGGGGGTCGTAGACGACGACTTCTCCAAAGGTGCGCGGATCAACAAAACGAAACTCATGCAGCGGATGACATGGCGTTTGGTCAAGGTGCAGCACCACATGGGTGTGCAATGGCCGTGCCACATGTGGTTCATCGATCAGTACCCGACCGCTCATGCGTAAATGAATCATCATGGCATCACCAGTATCAAGAGAAAAAAGTAAATACTTTCCCCGCCGACGCGCATCGACAATGGTGGTGTCGGTCAAACCATGAATGACCGCATCTCGACCAACGCGACGTACTGATCGCTCCCGACCAACTTCGACACAAGAGATATGCCGACCGACAGCCAAGGCTTCAATTCCCCGTCGCACCGTTTCGACCTCTGGGAGTTCGGGCATTGTTACGCTCCCGGCTGAGCCATCAGATCCACAAATGCATGTCGCGCTGCTTCTTGCTCAGCACTTTTTTTATTCTTCCCTGTTCCGGCACCTGCCGAAGCGCCGTTGATTACAACAACTGATGTAAAAACTTTGTCGTGGTCAGGACCAACGCCAGATGTTTGATAGATCGGCGCACCGAGAGATCGGCGCGCCGTTATTTCTTGCAAACGTGTTTTATGGTCGAACGCATCAAGATTGGGAATGACCTCTTCGATGCGTTCGAGCAAATGTCTGCGCACGAAAAGTGACGCTACCTCTGCGCCTGCATCGAGATACACCGCTCCGATAACCGCCTCAAAACAATCGGACAAAATAGAAGTTTTATCTCGCCCACCGGCACTGTCTTCGCCTCTGCCGAGCAAGAGATATGCGCCTAGATCGAGTGAACGCGCAACATCTGCAAGCGCGATGGCGTTGACCACCGCTTGACGTAAGTCCGACAACTTGCCTTCTGCGCTGTCATCAAGGCGATGATACGCAATATCGGCTATCGCCCACCCAAGCACCGCATCTCCTAGAAACTCAAGTCGCTCGTTTGAGTTTGTCTCTTGAGTTTCGGCCAACCATGACCGATGCACGAGGGCAGTACGCAGCAATGAGATGTCTGAAAACGCATGTCCAATAGATGCACTCAATGCGAGCAGTGCATCATCGTGGACTTCGTCAGATTTCATGCGCTCGACCAGAACTACTTACGCAAAGCGGCGTACACATAATCAATGGTGTCGCCCACTGTTTTGAGTTCGGCAAGGTCATCATCATCAACAGTGAAGTCACCAGTCATCTCACTAAAAATGCGCTCAATTTCGTAGGAAAATTCGACAAGATGCAATGAGTCAGCGTTGAGGTCTTCTTTGAAGAGTTGCGTCTCTGAGATTGAATTTGCATCAACCTCAAGAACTGCTGCAAGGCATGCAGTGACAGTTACAGAAATAGTTGCCCTGTCGGGCAGTGTTGTAGACATGGTGTCCCCCTTTAGATGTCTAGCGTAGTCGCAGCAATTGCCACGCGAATCTCTTCGACCATTGCGACTTCGACCATCTCTTGGGCGCACTTGATTCCGTTAAGAATGGCTCGAGCACTGCTTGAACCATGAGAAATGATGCACACACCATTGACTCCGAGCAAAATAGCACCGCCATAAGTGTCGGGATCGAATACCTCGTACAT
>BJGC01000007.1:19548-91905 GCA_014190235.1 Actinomycetes bacterium
TCGCCTGCAACAGCGACTGCAACGCGGTTTTTATACCAGCCACATGTTGGGCAAACGGTGTGAGGAATCTTGGCAACGCCACAACGAGGACATGTGCTGCGAGCAGGTGCGTCGAGACGCCAGTTGCTTGCGCGACGGGCGCGAGTTTTGCGTTTTGAGGTTTTTCTTTTGGGAACGGCCACGGCGGTCTTCCTTAATTAGTGCGGGACTTGCGTACCACTGTTGTGAACGGGACTTGCGTCCCTCTGGCGCTTTGATGTTATCGGGATGAGACAATTACTGGCGCTTCTCAGGAATCTTTGGTCAAGTTCTCCCTCAGGGTGTCCAGAACCGCCCATCGAGGGTCTGTCACATCGGTCGTACACGAACAGGATGCCTCTGACAGGTCTGCCCCGCATTGACTACAAAGCCCAGGGCAATCATCGCGGCATGTAGGCGCCAGCGGAAGAGCAAGCAAGATGTTCTCTCGAACCATGGGCAAAAGCGACACTTGGTCTTGTTCAATAGCAAAGGCGTCGGGGTCTTCAAGAACCAATTGATACATCTCGGAAAACTCAACCGTAAGTGTTGTATCGATGGACTTCAGACACCGCCTGCACGTGCCGTGCCACTGGGCTTGCGCGTTACCGGACACGGCCACCCCATTGGCAAGTGACTCAAGATGCACCGTCACAGGAACCGCAACATCGATGATGCGCTCGTCTGCAAAATCAAAGTCTGCGACCGCAATCAATACTTCGATGTCCTTGATTGTTCCGGGACGCCGCAGAAGTTCGACAATATTTACGAGAAGTGGCGTAGCCATCAGTTGCAACTTTTCTGTTTATGATCGATCTTGATCAAAAAAACCTGTGACGCCTGCATCCTCGACTCCAGGGGTGGGTTCTGCTTGCTCAGGAGTATTTTGTATTCCGATAGTCAATCGTTGGCGACCATTGGCGACCGTCTTAGTGAGGCGATCTAACAAAATTTCAAAACTTCCTAAACGCTGATCAAGAAAATCTTCCGTCTCGTTACGCTGGCGGCGTGACTCTGCATCTGCGGCATCGATCACTTGTTGAGCCCGAGCCTCTGCTGCACGCACAACTTCGGTTCGCTGCACCAAGCGCTCTGCTTGTTGACGAGCAGCGCCAAGTAGTTCGTCTGCTTCTCGTTTTGTCTTTTCTAGAAACTCTTCGCGCTCCTTGAGCATCCAGCGTGCCTGACGGATTTCTTCAGGCAGACGACTGAGAGCATCTTCGAGCAACTCGATGATTTCGTCGCGATCTAATCGCGGAGTGCTCGACAATGGCATATTGGGCGCAGTGACGATGATGTCCATTGTGCGTCGCAACAGTATCTCGCTATCGCCCAGTCGAGCCTGCGCTTGCACAGGCTGAGGAAATGTTGCATCAACAGAATCTTCAAAATTGTCGTCTCTCATTTTTTACTCCGTTGGGGATATGTGTTGCGCAGAACAGTTGCTACCGCGCCTGGCACCATTGCTGACGTATCGCCACCATAGTGAGCAATCTCGCGAATAAAACGACTGCTAATAAACCCAAAAGCAGGCGAACACGGCACATAGACCGTTCGCACCCCAGACACCGTAAAATTAGTTTGAGCCATCTGCTGTTCGATCTCAAAATCTGACATCGTGCGCAAACCTTTGACGATGCAGAGCGCCTGACACGAAATTGCTGCATCAACTGCGAGTCCAGCAAATGATCGCACCGTCACTGAACTGAGATGGCTCACCGAAGATTCGATCATGGCAATTCGCTGCTCAACGCTGAAACTGGCAGAAGATTTCTCAGGATTGTGCATCACTCCGATGACGACATCGCCAAATAACTTTGTTGCCTGATCCACAACGTCAAGATGTCCCAAGTGGAACGGATCAAAACTTCCGGGGTATAAAACGGCACTCATACGCCATTTACCGTACCTGTTATGGCGGGTGTGCGACACAAAAATGTCACGACTGTGCGCCCGTAACGGCGCTCCCGAGTGGCTTCCCAGCCCTCTGGGGCAACAATGGCACGGTTTGACTCGGCCACCACAATGGGTGCGCAAATGCCAGCGAGCAAGAGATCCCACTGGTCAAAGTCATATGGTGGGTCAGCAATGACAACATCTGCCTCGAGTCCATGTGCCCCTTGGGTGCCGGCGTCCATCGCCAACACCGTGCACAACGCAGCCGCCCCCATCTCTTGGATGTTGCGTCGAAGCACAACAAGTGCTTCACGATCATTCTCAACAAAGATGCAGGATGCCGCGCCGCGCGACAAAGCCTCGAGCCCCATCGCTCCCGTACCTGCAAAGAGATCAAGAATTTTTGCATCCCTCACCACTCCAGAACTGTTGAGTGCGTTAAAAACTGCCTGTCGCACCTTGTCAGTGGTTGGTCGTGTCGCCTCTGATTGGGGCGATTCAATTCGTCGTCCTCGCCAGTCACCCGCTACCACTCGCATACAGAGCAGACTACGTCGGTGATTAGTCCCCAGGAGTCCATCATCTGCATTGACTGTGGCGGACCGTGCCATTTGCTCACCCATCCCCCTGAAGATGGCGTCTGGGAGGTGGATGATGTGGTCTCCTACCGCTGCCGCGACTGTCGTGATATTTGGTACCTACCACTGACCGAGGAAGACACTGACACTGGTCCACAACCCGATATGCCGTCTCTGTAAACCGTGACGTTGCTAACTCTTGAAAAGGAATTCGATTTCTTCTTCGGTGAGAAGTAATTCCAGTTCATCGCGCAAGGTGGTGTGTGATGTTAGGAGTGGATCTGCATCGACAATTTCAAAGGCAGCAGCGCGCGCCAGTTCAATCAAATCGCGGTCGCGACGTAGCGAAGCCAAGTTGAGATCACTGCGACCCTTTTGCCGCGTGTCTTTGATCGCTCCTTCTCCGCGCAAGTCAAGATCAATTTCGGCAAGTTCAAATCCATCCGTTGTTGCCACCAGTGCCTGCACGCGCGGACCTGGCTCTGCGGCAGATGTCACCAGATAGCACTCGGATGATATGGCTCCCCGTCCAACGCGCCCACGTAATTGATGCAACTGTGCAATACCAAAACGATCGGCGTCAAGAATCACCATTGCTGTTGCATTAGGAACATCAACTCCAACCTCAATCACCGTAGTTGCCACCAAGACATCTATTTTTTGGGCGCGAAATGCGTTCATTGTTACTTCTTTTTCAGATGACGACATGCGTCCGTGCAGTAATCCGACAACCACAGACTTGAGTTCGCCTGCTTGAAGATCGTGAAATGTTTTTTCTGCTGAAGCAACTTCAAGTTTTTCACTTTCATCGATTAACGGGCACACAACATATGCCTGCTGTCCCTCAGCAAGACGTTTACGAATCTCGTCCCACATCATCTTTTCTGATTCAGCACCATTGACCCACCGTGTTGCGATTGGCGTGCGACCCGGCGGAAGTTCGTCAAGCACGCTCACGTCAAGATCTCCATAGACGGTGAGCGCTGCCGTGCGCGGAATCGGCGTTGCCGTCATTGTTAATACGTCTGGCATTGAACCATTGGGGTTGTCAATAGCCTTGTCGCGCAAAGCGGCGCGCTGTTCTACGCCGAAGCGGTGCTGTTCGTCAATCACGATGACTCCAAGACGAGAGAACACGACAGACTCTTGAATCAGCGCGTGCGTGCCAATCAAGATGTCAATGGTGCCATCGGCTACACCCGTCAGTATTTTGCGTCGCGCCTCGCCTGTCACTCGACTCGTGAGTAGCTCCACACACAAAGGACGATCACCCAGCAGATTTGTATCATCAGGAATCTGAAGTCCATCCAGAAGTTGTCTAATGCTGCTGGCATGTTGTTCGGCTAACACTTCTGTCGGTGCCATGATTGCAGCCTGATGACCTCCTTGCACAGAACACAACATGGTCTGCACCGCAACGATGGTCTTGCCGCTTCCGACATCGCCTTGCAGTAGCCGATGCATCGGACGCGCCAACACAAGATCTTCGCTGATCTCACGAATGACACGCGCTTGCGCACCAGTCAACGGAAACGGCAGCGAACTCGTAAAACGATCGATCAATGACCCTGAGACTCGATGCTGAAAACCTCGCAATTCGCGTTCGAGTGCGCGTTTGCGAGCAACGAGCACCATCTGCAACCGAAAAACTTCGTCAAAAGCCAAGCGCCGACGTGCTGCGTCGCGAGCCACAAACGATTCGGGCATGTGAATGTCTCGAAATGCGGTACTACGTCCGACAAGACCAAGGCGCGAGATGACGGTCTCGGGAAGTGTTTCGGCAAAACCGCGAGCAACACAGCGATTAAGTGATTCTTCCACCCATGCCGCAATGTGCCAAGTAAAAATACGAACCTTTTCGCTCTGGGCATAGATCGGTACAATTTTGCCCGTGCGATCACCGATCAGATCAACAATCGGATTCGTCATTTGTAAATATCCGTTGCGCATCTCTGGTTTTCCAAATACCGAGACTTGCATCCCTGGCTCAAGTTGCTTCGCGCGCCATGGTTGATTAAAAAAAGTGACAGATAATTTGCCCGAACCGTCTCCGGTGCTGACATTGACCATCATTTTTTTGGTCTTGGTTCGCACGCTTCGCACATTGATCACCTTGACAAGCACTAATGAATCGACACCAACCTCTATGTCTGAAATACGCGCCTCATTTGTGCGGTCAATCCAGCGACGCGGATATGTCTGCAAAAGGTCCAAGACCGAACTAATCTCGAGCGTCTCGAGAGCGTCTTTGCGCTTTGGGCCGACCGCCTTGAGCACCTCTACCCCAAGGCCCTGGAGATCGCCCAGCGTGAGTGGCTGTGTGCTACTCAACGCCAAATAAATACGGGTAGAGCGGCTGGTCGCCGTGATGCACTTCTACTGTGATGTTGGGATGATGCTGTGACACCCAAGTTGTGATGTGCTCTGTCTGCGTTGTGTTTGCATCGATACCCGTAATCATGGTGAGCAACTCGCCACCGTCAGAAATAAGTTGCTCCAAGAGAGCCGTTGCTGCACCCGTTAACGAACCACTCACCGCCACTATTCCGTCACCGCGCACAAGACCGATCCAATCTCCAACTGTTACAGCTCCAACGTCACTTGAAGTATCGCGCACGGCCTGAGTGATTTCACCAGTAGCGACTGAGTGAGCAGCACTTGTCATATTGCGCGCATTTGTCTCTGCTGATACCTCTGGATCATACGACACCAAGGCGGCAAGTGCCTCGGGCATCGAGCACGTGGGCACCACTCGAACATCTTTTGTTGTCAATGCATCAATTTGATTCGCTACAGGAATAATGTTTTTGTTGTTCGGCAAGATCACAACTTGAGTCGCATTCATGTGCTCAACAGCATCAAGAAGTTCTTGGGTTGACGGATTGAGTGTTTGCCCACCCGTAACAATGCCTTGTACTCCGAGTTGTCCAAATAATTCAGCGAGCCCATCGCCGCTCGCAATTGCCACCACGGCGCAAGTTACCGGCGGAAGCGCACTTTGCGCGTGGTGTTTGTGTGCAACGCCGCCCAATGTCGCCTCACGTGCCTCGTGCTCTTCGGCAACTTCTTCAAAGAGGTCGGTCACACGAATCTCGCGGGGGCGACCACCCAAAAGGAGGGGAACTTCTATGGCTGCTCCGATGTCGTTGGTGTGAACATGACAGTTGTAGAGACCCTCGCCACCCACGACGACAATGGAGTCACCAATCTCGCCCCACGCCAATTTGAAATCTCGGCATTTGGAATCATCGAGATCAAGAAAAAACATGACTTCATATCGCAACTCACTCACATCAATCTCTCCAGTTGATGAAGTGCGATGTGTAATGCGCTCTAGTTGCTCGGCAGTTGGACCATCAATTTCTTCGGGTTCAGGAAGTGGTTCGCCATCAACGACGTATATCGCCGAATCGAGCAACAATAAAAATCCAGCACCCCCGGCATCAACAACACCTGCCTCTTTAAGAACAAGCAACTGTTCAGGAGTATTAGCCAGTGCAGTTCGACCAGCAACGCGCGCCGTTCGCAACATGGCAGACAATGTGGCGCCTTGCAACGCTGCTGCTGCCGCTGCATCTGCGGACTCTCGAACGACTGTGAGAATTGTTCCTTCAATTGGTTTGAGAACTGCTTCGTATGCCGCAACGGATGCCTTCTTCAATGCATCTGCAACATTGGTCGCCGATGCACGCTGATCTTTGACTTCTGCCAGAGTCGACGCCAACCCACGCAGGATTTGACTCAAGATGACCCCGCTGTTGCCACGCGCGCCCATCAGCGAACCGTGACTGATGGCACGACATGTGGGCTCCATTCCGTGATCTGCTGTTTCTAATTCAGCCACCACGGCATCAAGCGTGCGAGCCATATTTGTGCCAGTATCGCCATCGGGTACGGGATAAACATTGAGGCGATTGATCGCTGCGGCGTGCGCTTTCATGGTGTCGCGAAAAGCGATGACGGTCTGGCGGAGGTCATCGGCCCCAAGTTGCTCTAAAATAGGCACGCCGTCATCGTATCTAGTGCGGAGTTGGGGTCGCTTCATGTTCGCTGGTAGTTTTATAGGACGCCTGAGGCGCCTTTGGCGCTTCAGACAAGATGTCCCCAGTTAGTTCAACAAAGTTAGGTATCACTATGGCTGCAGTATGCGAAGTTTGTGGCAAAGGCCCTTCATGGGGCATGTCCGTATCACACTCCCACGTGCGCACAAAGCGCCGCTGGAATCCAAACATTCAACGCGTTCGTGCCATCGTCAAGGGCACACCTAAGCGTTTGTATGTCTGCACTGCGTGCATCAAGTCTGGCAAAGTCGTCAAGTCCGGTCGATAGTCGCAATGCAAGGCGTGATCAAGGCCTACGACCCAGTCAGCGGTAACGGTGTCGTCATGCGCGACACAGATCTCTCAGAGTACGAACTTGCAGCCAATGCCTTAGAAGGTTCAATCTTTCGCATGTTGCGACAAGGTCAACGAGTTGTGTTTAGTCTTGACGCATCTGGCCATGCGACTACATTGCGTCTTGGATCAGAAACAGATATGGCAACACCCGGTTCCTGAAGAGTTTCTTTTCTAGACTTCTCCCTACATCCCCTACTTTTTGAGGTTCCAATGAGCGCAACGACATCAAACGCACGACTACAAAAATGGGTCAGTGATTGGGCCGCTATTTTGGAACCCACTGACATCTACTGGTGCGATGGGTCAGCCCAAGAATACGATCGCTTGTGCAACGAACTTGTATCTGCCGGAACTTTTACAAAACTTGACGAAGCAAAGCGCCCAAACAGCTACTGGGCACACAGCGACCCAGGTGACGTCGCTCGCGTCGAAGACCGTACATATATTTGTTCAGCCAAAAAAGAAGATGCTGGCCCCACAAATAACTGGCGTGAACCAGCAGAGATGCGTGCCGAACTGACCGCGTTATACACCGGCTCAATGAAAGGACGCACAATGTATGTCGTTCCTTTTTCAATGGGACCACTCGGGTCTCCTATCGCCCACATCGGTGTGCAACTCACAGACTCTGCCTATGTTGCAGTCAACATGCGCATTATGACACGCATGGGGCAAGGGGCACTCGATGTACTCGGCAATAACGATTGGGTGCCCTGCTTGCATTCTGTCGGAAGTCCACTTCAGCCTGGACAAGCCGATTCATCGTGGCCGTGCAATCCAGACAATAAATACATCGTGCACTTCCCTGACACTCGAGAGATCTGGAGCTATGGCTCCGGATACGGTGGCAACGCTTTGCTTGGCAAAAAATGTTTCGCGTTACGCATTGCGTCTGTAATGGCTCGCGACAATGGTTGGCTCGCCGAACACATGTTGATCCTGAAGCTCACAAACCCGCAGGGCGAATTCAAATACATCGCAGCAGCATTTCCGTCTGCTTGCGGCAAGACAAACTTGGCAATGTTGGTTCCCACAATTAAAGGATGGAAAGCCGAGACAATCGGTGACGACATCTGCTGGATGAAATTTGGAGCCGATGGCCGTTTATACGCCATCAATCCTGAGGCCGGATTCTTTGGTGTCGCACCCGGAACTGGCTATGACACCAATGCCAATGCAATGGAGACCCTCTGGGGAAACAGCATCTACACAAACACGGCCTTAACGCCTGACGGCGATGTGTGGTGGGAAGGAATGAGCCCAAGTCCACCAGCACGCGCCACCGACTGGAAAGGAAACACATGGACTCCCGAGACCGAGACACCAGCAGCGCATCCCAATGCTCGCTTTACAGCTCCTGCGAGTCAGTGTCCATCGATTGCGCCTGAGTGGCAAGATCCTGCGGGTGTTCCAATCTCGGCGATTTTGTTTGGCGGTCGACGTCGAACAACGGTTCCCCTCGTGACACAAGCATTCAACTGGCAGCACGGTGTGTTCTTGGGATCAATCATGGCGTCTGAAACAACTGCAGCTCAAGCAGGCGCTGTCGGAAACTTGCGTTTTGATCCGATGGCGATGTTGCCGTTCTGCGGCTACAACATGGGTGACTACTTCAAACATTGGCTCGAGGTCGGAACAAAAACAGCGCCCGAGAACTTGCCTCAAATCTTTTTCGTTAATTGGTTCCGTCGTGACGAAGATGGTCGCTTCTTGTGGCCGGGCTACGGCGAGAATAGCCGTGTTCTGAAATGGATCTTTGAACGCATCACCGGAACCGCCAAGGCGACGAAGACTGCGATTGGACATTTGCCACTCACCACGGACATCGACACAAGTGGTCTCGCTGTTGACGAAGCAGATCTCAAAGCACTTTTGTCAGTTGACATTGATGGATGGAAAGACGCGCTCCCACAAATTCGCGATCACTACGCCAGTTTCGGATCTACTCTTCCGACTCAACTCACTTCGTCATTGAAAGAACTTGAAACTTCACTTAGTTCGTGAGTTTGAAATTAACCCACGAGCATTGCGCGGATTGAGAGTCCCATCAGGAAAAGTCCACCAAAGCCGTACAACAAATAGACTTTTTTCTTGAGTTGTGCTCTGTAGGAATAAATGATGGCGACAACAATGATCGCGACAAAACCGTAGAACGCATGAAACTGCGGGAACTCCAATTTGTTGTGATTCACCAAAGCAACTCCCATGGCGACCTGTACAAATATTGCAACTTGAACGGCTGCAGTAAACCACCAGAGCGCACGACTTCGCAATTGTGGCAACTTGTGTGCGCCTAGCGCCCATATTCCGGCCAGGGCATTGCCAAAGATGACGACCCACGCCCAGGATTTGTGGAGATCGACAAGCATGAGACTGAGCATCATGTCAATCTACCGAATCAGGGTGTCTGCTTCGGCACCATAATCAACGAGCGACAAGCGACCATCGTCACTTCTGTGAATCGTAGTGATCGAGCAATTATCAAAACTGCGAATCAGAACCCGATCGTCTCCAAGAATTGACCCGACAACGGCATTGATCGCGATGAAGTGGCTGAAAACCACGGTGTCAACAGTGCATGTTGAAAGAAATGCCACCATGTCGTCGCGATAGGAGATGTATCGCTGACCCAATTCAGTCCATGTCTGCGTCATTGCGGCTCGTAACCATGTGACGCGATCTTTAAGTTCAACGCCCTCCGGGGAAAGAATCTCAGCGACACGTTGCTCGATTGCAACACTCGTCTTCAAGAGCGCAGCGAGTGGTGCCGCAGTTTCTTGGCATCGCAACAGCGGACTTGACACGATCTTTGCTGGGGCATATTTAGACAATGACAGGCTTGCTTGTTCGGCTTGAGCACGACCCAACTCATCAAGTCCTGGATTGGGGTCAACATCCCAACCAGCAGCAGCACGACCATGTCGAACTAAATACAACTTGCTCATTCAAAGATCCATCCATCGCGCAATGGTTCGTTGCTTGCTGGGTCGATAAACCACTCAGTTCCAAAGGCCATTGCGAATTGTTCTTCGCCCATTTTCAAAAAAAATCCAGAGTCGCCGAGTTGGCTTGCGTGACATGCCATTGCCTCTCTCTTCTTGGCGGCGTACGCCATCACGTCGACACGCAAGTTGATCTCGTCTTCTGTAGTGCCCATCGGGTTTCCGTCGTCCGCGGGACCATCTGGATCAAAACCCTCATCGTCAGTACTAAATGCGCCCATCTTGCGCGCATAGTCCATGAGTGCACGCATACGGTCACGATTCATTGTTCCTTCTAACACGCGCACGTTGGTTGCTAGTTCTGCAGCACGATGTCCGACATGGTGCACCTGAATGTGATCTGGGTGACCATAGCCACCGTGCCAGTCATAGGTGGTGAGAAGGTCTACATTTTCTGTTCGTAATATTTGGGCAAGTTTTTCGGCTGCTTCATCGATCGGCGCATTCATGAACGCATTCTGATGAGAGTTCTGCTCCCATCCGGTCATTCCGCTATCTGCGTAACCAAGCCACAGAACCGTATCGATTCCAAGTACTGCTGCCGAAGCTTCAGTTTCTTTTTTGCGGCGGTCCATCAAAGTTTCGCCATCGGCGAGGTCAGAAGGAATTTCGCCATGATCACCATTTGTTGCGACAACTAATACGACTCGATGTCCTTGCTCTGCAGCACGGGCAATTGTGCCGCCTGTACCGATGCATTCATCATCTGGGTGTGCATGAAAACAGAGAAGGGTCGACATTTATGCTTGTTTCACAGCGCCAGATTCGATCAGGGCTGGGACACCACCAATGCCCCAAGCAGTAAGCACTTCTGATGTGTGCTGCCCTGGGTGTGCTGGAGGTTGATCAAGTGAAGTCTTGGTGCGCGAGAAACGAGGCGCTGGTGCTGGTTGCATCACGCCATGAGATTCAACAAATGTGTTGCGTTCTTTGTTGTGCGGATGCTGGGCTGCTTCGCTCATTGTCAATACAGGAGCAAAACACACATCAGTTGCTTCCATAATGGCGCACCATTCTGCTTGAGTTTTTGTCGCAAATACCGCAGTTACCTTGGGTTTGAGCGACGACCATTTTGTGCGGTCCATGTGCGATGCAAATTCAGGATCAGCATCAAGACCAGTGAGGCGCAATAGTTCTGCATAAAACTGTGGCTCGATAGAGCCGATACTGATGAACTTGTCATCTTTGCAGCGGTAGGCGTCATAAAAATGTGCCCCTGTGTCGAGCAAATTCGTTCCGGGATTGTTCTCGTCATGCATCCCGATGCTCTTAAATGCCCAAAACATTGTCATCAGTACGGCTGCGCCATCCACCATGGCCGTATCAACTACTTGACCTTTGCCGGATTTTTGAGCCTCGAGTAATGCGCACACGACACCGTATGCAAGAAACATTCCGCCGCCGCCAAAGTCCCCCACCATGTTGAGAGGCGGTAATGGAGTTTCACCTGGTCGAGCAAAATGTGCCAAGGCTCCGGCAAGAGAGATGTAGTTGATGTCGTGACCAGCCGCCTGACCATACATTCCTTCTTGACCCCAGCCCGTCATGCGCCCAAAGACCAACTTGGGATTGCGCGCAAGACAAACGTCAGGGCCAATGCCAAGTCGCTCCATGACTCCTGGACGGAATCCTTCAATGACCGCATCAGCTTTTTCGATGAGTTGCAGAAGTGTTTCTACGCCTTGTGGATTTTTCAGATCAATTGCAATGTTTTTGCGTCCCCGTTGCAAGAGATCAAAAAAAGGGGCCTCAGGTGCAGGTCCGCGAACAGATTGTGCACGATCAACGCGAATGACCTCTGCGCCCATATCTGCCAGCATCATCGCAGCAAACGGCCCCGGTCCGATGCCGGCAATTTCTACAATTCGATAACCACTCAGCGGACCAGCCACGATGACTCCTTATTTAATTCTTGTTTATTTCTTATTTATTAGTTGTTGCTTTACGATTTCTAACTCTTGCAGAATTAGAGGTTCCGCTTGACATGCGCAGCGATGGAATCAACCAATATGGGCCAAAGTGGTTGTGGCATATCGTGTCCCATGTCGGAGAGCAGTAGTAAATGTGCTCCAGGAATAACCTGAGACGTGCGTTCTCCACCACTTTGCGTAATCAAGGCGTCATCGCGACCATGGATGACCAATGTTGGAACGTTCAGTTGACTCAGTTTTTCAGAGCGTCGACCGCTTGCATAGATTGCTGCCAGTTGCCGACTTGAACCTTCTGGATAAAAACTGCGATCAAACTCTCTCGCCGCGCGTTCTTTGGTGGCCACCGGATCAAAATATTTCTTTGATTGCCATACTGCGTACTTAACGGAGCCCTCAATGTACGCAGTGCGATCGGTCTCTGGCGGTGCAAATAAAACTGCTGACGCTTCGGGTCCGGGTTGGCCATATTCGGGGTCTCCGGTTTGAGACATGATCGAGGTCAGTGTTTGAACTCGAGAGGGATGCTCTATTGCGACGGTCTGAGCAATCATCCCGCCCATCGATGCACCAATGACGTGCGCCCGAGCAATGCCAAGATGATCCAACACGGCAACTGCATCGTTGGCCATGTCCGACAATGTGTAAGGCACAGCAGGTAGTGGGTCTTCAAGCAGGGCAGCTTTGATGACTGCGTTTGTATCAACAACAACGCCATCAAGTTTGGTTGACAAGCCGCAGTCACGATTATCAAATCGAATAACGAAATAACCAAGGTCAACGAAGAGCTGCATGAACTCTTCTGGCCATGCAATCAATTGCGCCGTAAAACCCATTATCCACAACAACGGTGGATCACTGGGGTCTCCCATCACGTCGTATTCAATATGTATTCCGTTCGGGGCAATGGCAACTGGCATGTAGACAGTCTCGCTTCTTTGACGCCTGCAGGTCAATCTGGAGCGTCCCGTACATCCGCTACCGTGTCACAAGAATGAACGAGTCACGCACATTGACACAGGGCAAGGTGTGGGCTCCTGGTCGAGTGAACCTCATTGGTGACCATACTGACTACACGGGTGGCCTTGTCTTGCCTATGGCGATTGATCTTGGAACCACAATCACATGGCAGTTGACGAATACCCCGAGTCGATTCAGCAGTGATGTTGATGATGTAGTTGTAGCCCTATACGACGAACCCCAGTCGTCTCATTGGGGAAGATATGTCCATGCGGTGGCACAGTTGCTCGAACAACGACGACACAAGTCACCACAGATTCTTGCAACGATTTCTTCTACCCTGCCAATTGGTTCTGGATTGTCGTCGAGCGCATCGCTCGAAGTTGCCATTGCACTTAGTCTTGGCGCACATGCAGGAACAAGAGACGAGATTATTGCTTTAGCGCAACTCTGCCAACAGGCTGAGCACGCGGCAACTGGAGTTCCATGCGGAATCATGGATCAATTGATCGTGTTGGCTGGACAATCCAAACACGCATTACTCATTGACTGCAGCACACTTGAAATGACACCTGTTCGTATTCCTGCTGATATCAAAATAGTTGTCCAGTTCATCGCCCCGCGCACATTGGCTGGCAGTGCATACGCCGACCGCGTCACTCAATGTGCTCGTGCACAAGAAATCATTGGTCCACTGCGCAGTGCCAACACAACGGACCTTGCTGCGATTGATGACCCCATCGTCAAAAAATACGCATTTCATGTAATAACAGAAAACGAAAGAGTGCAAGAGTTTTGCAGTGCCATGACAGATTGCGACTTTGCTCAGGCGGGTTTAATTATGGTTGATAGCCACAACAGTCTGCGCGACAATTTTTCTGTGTCTACTGATCAGATGAATGCAGCGGTTCTGGCGGCACGTGCAATACCGGGTGTCTATGGAGCACGCATGACAGGCGGTGGGTTCGGCGGTTGCATCGTCGCGCTCGCAGACCCAGACGCCAAGATTGATGGCTTGATCGTTGAGGCCTCTAGTGGTGCTCGCCTACTCGAGTAGACGTCTCTTTTGCTCGATAAATTCTTCTGCGGACAACGTTCCTCGCTGCCGTAAGCCTTCAAGTTTTTCGAGTTGCGTGGCGATGTCAGCTTTTGTATGGTTTTCTTCGGTTCGAGAGTCACGATTTTGCAATGCCGCATGCACAATATTTTGTACTTCTTCAGGGTTCTGGATGTCGCTGAATTTCTCTTGTCCGTCGCGACCCGATGACTCAATAATCAAATCTCCTGCTCCTATTAAGCGCTCAAAAATTGTCTGCTTAAAGTTGACATTGCTCATTCGTTCAAGTGGAATCTCAACACCATGCCGCGCCAGAACTCCTTGGCGATAAATCACACGATGAGACGTCACCACAAAATATGTGGTGCGCCATTGCACCATTTTGACCACCAACCATGCTGCCGATACGACAAGGGCCCCAATCATCAAATAAATTGCCAATGTCTCCAGCCAGCCATCAAACTGTGCCAACACGGTGAGCGTCATTACCCCCGACACAGTGGTGGCAGCGCCTGCTGGAGCCAAAAACCACCAATGCGGATGAAGATCCAGAGTGATGGTCTCATAATCGTTTAAGAGCCGACGAGGGAAGGGCATGGTGTTTATGGTAGCCAGCCTCTAGTTTGTCTCAGGTGGTTCCTGATGACATTTTGCTTGGCCTTGACGCCCAACAACTAGACGCTGTCACGGCGGGCGTCGGGACCGTCATTGTTCGTGCTGGTGCTGGGTCTGGAAAAACCACTGTGCTCACGCGACGGGTTGCGTGGCGAGTAGCAAACAACACAGCCGATCTCGAACACGTCTTAGCGATTACGTTCACTCGCCAAGCCGCCGGAGAACTCAGGCGGCGCATTCGCACGCTCAATCTTGTTGATGATGAAGATGCCCCGCGACGAAGTGAGTTTACGGCGGGCACATTTCATGCGATTGCGCTTCGACTACTGAAGCAACGATTCAACGACACCAATCGCGTTGCACCACTTGTCGTTACCAACAGAATGCAGATCTTAAACACCGTGGCTGGTGCCGACAGCCGTGCAGGTGGCGCATTCGAACTATTGACTTTGATTGATTGGGCTCACGCCCGAAACTTGGGTCCAGTAGAAGCCACAACTGCTTTCCAAGAACTTGGACGGCGAATCCCAGTCACAACTCAGCGGTTTACTGAAATATTTACTGATTACGAAAAAGCAAAACGTAAACGCGGAGTTGTTGACCTCAATGATCTCATCTCTCTCGTAGTGCACGAAGCCAAATATGATGCAGCCTTTGCCGAATCCATCAGATGGCAATACCGTCATATCCACGTTGACGAGGCTCAAGATATGAACCCTCTGCAATATTCATTTCTGCGTGTTCTTGTCGGCAAGACACCGGATCTATTTATTGTCGGCGACCCACATCAGGCAATTTATGGCTGGAACGGTGCTGACCATACATTGTTTGATGATCTGCCGGATCTCTCGGCCGGAAGTTACGTCGTTGAACTCCCTTCGAACTATCGCTGCACACCACAGATTGTTGCTGCTGCAGTGCATGTCCTAAAAAATGCTGGACACGATGCGAACGAAAAATCTTTACGCTCCGATGGCGCACCTATAACCGCCGTGCGTTGTGCCACAGAACAAGAAGAACTCACATCAATTTGTGAACAGGTGCTACGACTTCATGCAGTGACTGGCTCATGGGATTCGATAGCAGTACTGTCTCGCACAAATAAGTTGGCATCAGAGATCGTGCTTGCATTACAAGGTGCCCGTGTTCCAGTTCAAGAAATTCGCTCTGATCGCAAATACGCAGCTGCACTTGCTGAAGCATCATCGCTGAGCAGCAGACACGCATTAGCCGTGTGGGCTGCTGACGCCATTGATACGCCTGATGACGACACTGATGACGACATTAAGGAAGTCGCTATGTCTATACGAATGTATTTGGCAGAGCATCCCTCTGGGCCTGCTGACGGTCGCTCGTTTCAAACATGGACAGCAACCACTGCACCATTGACACAACACCACGGAGTCGAGGTTTTGACATTCCATGCCGCCAAAGGTCGCGAGTGGACCGGCGTGATTGTGTCCGGAGCAGAAACGGGTTTGCTGCCTCATTCGTCGGCCATATCTGCTGAGGCTCGACAAGAAGAAGGGCGACTTGCCTATGTGGCATGCACGCGTGCTGCCCAACACCTCGTCATCACGTGGACAGACAAACGCGGCGGAAAACGAACAGGGCCGAGCGCACTACTGCGGAAGTTGCCGTTGGGTGAATCCCCTCTTGCACCGCCTACCGCTGAGATTCGATCCCGCAGAAGTGTGCCACTCGCGAGCGACCCACTTGCTGTTGCGCTCAAACAGTGGCGTAGTACTGCTGCACGGGCCTCAAGATGCGAGCCCCAAGCAGTGCTCACTGACGCCGAACTCGAGCGCCTCGTGCGCGCTAATCCACAAAATGATTTGGACATCGTTGCTGTTTTAGGACCAATCATTGGCGGTCGATATAGCGCCCGAATTTTGGCTGCTATTGCAGATCAGTGAGACCGCCTTGTTGCTGGTCACGAAATAATCTTGCCATGACGTCTGGCTTCATTGACAAGAACAAGCCAGTTGCCTCTGCGCAAAGAACATCCCCGTGATGCAAAGTGCCATGAGTAAATATTTTTCTGCCCACGATTTCAGTACAGACCCCGCGATAAACAAGCTCTACAAACAAAGGTGTCGGTCGACGATATGTCACGGACAGATTCCCGGTGAGGCCTGGGCGACCACTCAACGATTGTGCCATCCCAAGTACTTCATCAAAACCTGCGGCAACATAACCGCCATGCACATGACCAGGTGGACCCTCGTACGGCTCAGTAAAAACAGCACGACCCACGATTGACCGATCGTCACCTGAGCCCTCGATGGTCATCACGAGTGGTACCGAAAGGGCGTTCATCGCGCCCATCAACGGACTGCGATCAAGGAACACCATCTGGGATGCATCCTCGCCTGTTAGGCGTTTATTACTACGCACCTGTTCAACAGCCAACGACACAAGATCTGTCGCTTTTTGAACAGCATCGAGCCCCGCATTAGTGACAAAGGAATCTCTAATGAGTTCACGCATTTTCTCCGTGAGTTCGACTCGCGCTAGATCAAGCGGAGTCATTTTTTCAGAGCGCTCGTGAAACGTTGGAAAAGATAGACCTGCGCCAGGCTCTATTTCTGACATCTTCTATTTCCCTTCAAACTTGAGCAACACTGGTGCGTGGTCACTCGGCTGTTCGGCTTTGCGGGCATTGCGATCAATGATTGTCCACGTCGAACGCTTCGCAACGCTTGCACTAGCCAATACATAGTCAATGCGCATGCCGTGACCCTTGTGAAAATCACCACCGCGGTAGTCCCACCACGAATAAAGTTTATCCTCGTTGTGAAAAAGGCGAAAGGTGTCGGTTAGTCCAAATTCGCAGACAGTGGCAAGGCTGTCGCGCTCTGCTTGGCTGACATGTGTTGCTCCTTCGAATTTTGTGATGTCAAAGACATCTCGATCTTCTGGGGCAATATTGAAGTCACCTGTGACAATGACGTCATCTGACGGACTACATGTTGCATCAAGGTGCTGACGCAACCTAGCCATCCATGACAGCTTGTAGGTGTAGTGATCGTTGTCTAGCGCGCGGCCATTTGGGACATACACCGACGACACCCGCACTCCCCCGCATGTTGCCGAAATAATTCGTGCCTCATGGTCTTGTTCGACGCTCGCATCAAAGTTGGAAACAACATCTGTTAGACCAACCCTCGACATGATGGCAACGCCGTTCCAGCGACCTTGTCCAAAATGTGCACTCTCATAACCAAGAGCGGTGAGTTCTTCTGTGGGGAAAACATCTTGAGCCAACTTGGTTTCTTGCACACACAAAATATCTGGTTGTACGTCAGCAAGCCACTCGGTGACCCGAGGCAAACGTGCCTTCAGCGAATTGACGTTCCAGGTGGCGATCAGCACACTGAGACGCTAGTAAAAAATGAGTCTCACAAACTCAGCGGACTACTTCTTTTTTGAAACCTTGGAGCGAGACTTTTTTGCTGCTGGCTTTTTCTTGGCGACAGGCTTTGCTGCTGGCTTTTTCTTGGCGACAGGCTTTGCTGCTGGCTTTTTCTTGGCGACAGGCTTTGCTACTGGCTTTTTCTTGGCGACAGGCTTTGCGACCACTGCAACCATTTCAGGCATGCCTAGTTCAACACTGCGTCGACCTGCATTAAAACCTGCAACAACGACCGTGACGACTTCTCCTATTTTGAAATGGTCGCGAGCGCTTCGTGGCGCGGGGTTACTAATGAGACGCAGAGGCATGTACCCCAAGACTTCTCCGATTGATAAATTTGCTCCATGCGACGTGTACGCGTCGACTCTTGCTTTGACCGTTGATCCGACAGGAGATTTTTCTACAAACGTTAAAAACGGCATCACATCGTTTGTATCTCGCACGCGCGCCCCTGGAGGCGGGGCCTTTGGAACAGGCATTGGTTTGCTAGCCGAAGCGCTCGTCTTCTTCATATTTTTCTCAACGACTCTTCCGCCGCTACTCATCGCTCGACGGCTCGTTGATCCGCGCACTGGCAGTCTCTCGACAAACACCCATCCGACATTGGGGACAGGTTTTCCGCCCAGCAGACGACCCTCATCAAAGAGCCACTCATATTTGCCGTGAAACTCTTGGTAACTGTCATTGGACAAGATTGTTCCGTTCACCTTGTTGGCAATCGACAAGACAAATGCATCACCGCGCCCAATTGCTCCGGCTGGTGGCGCAACTAATTCGTTGTTATTTACTGCGTCGTCAAACTCTGCTTGTTCTTTTTTATTGATCCGATGACCAAATGTGGCATCGACCACAACGGTGATTGTGACGTTGGGAAACTCTTTCATCAGTGATGCCACGGCTTCGCTGAGTTGAGCCAGGCTGGGCTGAGTGCGACCTTCTGTGGCGATATTGGACCCATCGACAATCACGTGATTTTTCATACTCCGTCAGTCAAGCACCCCGCTAGGGGTAAAATGCAGACCTCCCCCTACGATGCCTCAGATGGCAATTCTTCCCCTTCGGGCTGTGCTTTGGGACTTTGGGGGTGTCATTCTGACGAGCCCATTTGAGGCTTTTCGTCGCTATGAGTCAGCCGCTGGATTGCCTCAGGACTTTATTCGAACGATCAATTCCACCAACCCGCACTCCAACGCATGGGCCTTGCTCGAACGCAGCGATATCTCCACATCAGAATTTGATGAACTCTTTGCTCAAGAAAGTTCTGCTCGCGGACATCGAGTCCCAGGTGCCGATGTCTTGGCATTGCTCTCTGGCGACATCAGACCAAATATGGTTGCCGCACTTGATGCAGTCATTGCGGCAGGATTCAAAACCGCTTGCCTGACGAACAACATGGCGACTACCGGTGAGTCTTCCAACGAACGTTCCTCGGCATTAGCCGCAGTGATGAACCGTTTCGATGTCATCGTTGAGAGCAGCAAAGTCGGAGTGCGCAAACCCGAACCCCGGTTTTATGAGATTGCGTGCGAGATGCTTGAAGTGACTCCCGGCGAATGCGTGTTTCTGGACGATCTAGGAATAAATCTCAAACCAGCGGCGGCCATGGGAATGCGCACAATAAAAGTGGCTGATCCAGTGGATGCGATCTCGCAATTAGCAGCAATAACAGGAATTGATTTCTAACAACCTGTGAGTGCTTCATCCATCAAGTCGGCGAGTTCTTGATCATGAATAGTTTTTGAACCAGTCGCCGGACTTCCGGACTCTACTCGTGACACTTGACTCAAGTCGTAGCCTTGATCTTTTAGTCGCCAGATGCGGTGCTCGACAAAATGCCATGCGCCCATGTTTTCTGGCTCCTCTTGTAACCACACAACCTCTTTGGCATTTGGATAACCCTTCAAGACTGCGGTGATTTGCTCGAGCGGAAATGGATACAACTGCTCAACGCGAATAATTGCGGCACGACTTGTTCTCTTATCGCGCTCCGACATCGCATCCCACGCAACTTTTCCGCTGCACAGCACAACTCTTTGCACTGATGCACGATCGGCGACAAAGGGGTCATCAAGAACTTCTTCAAATGAACCAGTCGTGAGATCAGTAATAGGTGATCGGCTTTCTTTCATGCGCAATGGCTGCTTCGGTGTGAAAACCACCAGTGGTCTGCGGATGTCATGGAGCAACTGTCGTCGCAAGAGATGAAAATACTGTGCAGCCGTCGTGGCGTTGCAGACCTGGATATTGTCTTCGGCACATGATTGCAAGAAGCGTTCGATGCGCGCACTCGAGTGCTCTGGACCTTGCCCCTCGAATCCGTGTGGCAAGAGCAAGACCAACCCGTTGCTCTGCTTCCATTTATCTTCGGCCGCAACAAGATATTGGTCTATGACAATCTGTGCACCATTGATGAAGTCGCCAAATTGTGCTTCCCAGATCACTAACGAATCTTGATTTGTGTGGGCATATCCGTACTCAAAGGCAACCGCTGCATACTCAGACAACAACGAGTCGTATGTCCAGAACCGACCCGTGGCATCGGGAATTTCTTGCAGTGGGATCCAGTCCTGCTCGTTTTCGAAGTCAATCAGTGCTGCATGTCGCTGACTAAATGTGCCCCGACGCGTGTCTTCACCAGTCAGACGAACATTGAAACCATCCAGCAATAGCGATCCAATCGCAAGTGCTTCTCCGGTTGCCCACTCAATTGTGTGTTCTGTCTCGTAAATCTTGCTGCGCTGTTCAAACTGCTTGAGCAACTTTGGATGTGGCGTGAAACCCTCTGGATATGCAGTTAGTTGTGAAAATATCTTGTCGAGAGTTGCTTGTGCAACACCCGTGTTGACATGATCCCGCACGCCAATTGGCGTTGGGGGTTTAGCAACTTTTATAGCTTTTTCTGTTTCGGAGCGAGTCTCGTCCAGTGCAATTTGTAATTTGCTTTGATAATCAATTAACACTTGTTCGGCAACTTCAAGCGTAATGTCGCCGCGTTTTACCAATGTCTCTACATACAATTTGCGCACACTGCGTTGGTCTGCAATGGCTCGATACATCAGCGGTTGGGTGTAACTAGGGTCGTCACCTTCGTTGTGCCCATGGCGGCGATAACACACCATGTCAATGACAACGTCTTTATGAAAACGTTGACGATACTCAAAAGCCAATTTGGCAACGCGCACACATGCTTCTGGGTCATCACCGTTGACATGGAAAATTGGCGCCTGCACCGTTTTGGCCACATCGCTTGAATACAGAGAAGAACGAGCAAACTGAGGCGACGTCGTGAAACCAATTTGATTATTAACGATGAGATGGATGGTTCCGCCAACGCGATAGCCAGAGATATCACTCATGGCCAAGCATTCAGCCACCACACCTTGGCCAGCAAAAGCAGCATCACCGTGAATCAAGATCGGCAACACGCTGAAAGCATTTGGCGGCTCGATGTTGTCTTGCGCCGCACGTGCCATTCCAAGCACAATTCCGTCAACAGTTTCTAGATGACTTGGGTTTGCTGCGAGTTCGATGGGCAATGACGCACCTGTTGGCGATGCATATATGCCGTGCGCGCCAAGATGGTATTTGACATCACCACTTCCTTGCACTGAAGTCGGATCAACATGACCTTCAAACTCACGAAAGATCTGGTCGTAGCTTTTGCCCATGATGTTGGCTAGTACGTTTAGTCGTCCTCGGTGCATCATTCCAAGCACCGCACCATCAAGTTTTTCGTCTGCAGCCTGAGAGAGAACTTCGTCCAAAATCGCGATCATTGATTCTGCGCCTTCAAGCCCGAATCGTTTGGTGCCGACATACTTTGTAGCAAGAAACTTCTCAAATGCTTCCGCGGCATTAAGTCGTCCCAAGATTCGCAACTTTTCGTCGAGCGTGGGCGTAAATGTGACGCCTTCAACTTTGGTCTGCACCCACCGCTGTTCGTCCGTGTCTTGGATGTGCATGTATTCAATGCCAATTGTTCGGCAATAAGAGTCCCGCAGAACTCCAAGCAATTCTTCGAGTTTCATCTTGGTGCTACCGGCAACACCACCTGTTAAAAATTCACGCTCAAGATCCCAAATAGTGAGGTCGTATGTGGCGGGGTCGAGTTCGCGAGGCAATCTCGGTTCTTTGAAATGCAGCGGATCAAGATCGGCTATTAAGTGTCCGCGAACGCGATGTACGCGTACCAATGTGCTGACCTGCATTTGCTTATGCATCTGAGATTCTTCTCTGTTCAGCGGGCTCGTATCTGGTAGCCACTTCACTGCTTGATACGGCACCTGCAGACTGCGGAACATCTCGTCGTAGAACCCATGGTCGCCTACTAGGCACTCGTGCACATGCTTTAAGAAGAGTCCGCTCTCCGCACCCTGGATAATGCGGTGGTCATAGGTGCTCGTGATCGTGACAACTTTAGAAACACCCAACGTATTGAGTGTGGTTTCATCGCTGCCCTGAAACTCTGCTGGATAATCAATGCTGCCGACCCCAACGATGACGCCTTGTCCTGGCATCAGTCGTGGCACCGATTGCACTGTGCCAATGGTGCCGGGGTTTGTAAGACTGACACTGGCCCCTTGATAGTCATCAACGGTGAGTTTGTTGCTCTTGACTTTTCTGATTATTTCGTCGTACGACACCAAGAAATCTGCAAATGATAAAAGATCGGCCTGGCGCAACACAGGCACTACCAACGTGCGCGTACCGTTGCCCTTGTCAACGTCAACGGCAAGACCAATATTGACGTGGGGGTGACGAACTATTTGAGGCTTACCATCTGAATCTGCAAGATATGCATTGTTCATATTGGGAACTGCATCTGCAATCGATCGAACCACTGCGTACGCAATGATGTGCGTAAAAGAGATCTTGCTGAGTCCGTGCCTGGATCGGTGCTCGTTCATCGCCTTGCGGTTGACCTCAAGCAGACGCGCAGGAACATTGCGAAAACTCGTCGCCGTTGGAACACCGAGACTGCGTTCCATATTGGCGACAATCGCTGCGCCCACTCCACGAATTGGCTCAGGGACAGCGTCTGGACTCACTACCTGTGGAGGCTTCGACTTGGCCTGGGTGGCTGTCGTTGCTTCTGCGCTCGTTGCTGCAGGCACGCGCCGAGCAGCGGTTACTCCATTGATACTTCTTGAGGTGCGAGATGCGCTCCGAAAATCACTAAAGAATTCGCGCCATGGCTCTGACACTGATTGCGCGTCTTTTTGAAACTGTTCAAACATTTCTTCAACGAGCCAGGAATTTGCCCCGAACTCCTCTGTTTGATCTGCATTGTCAGCCATGTGGGGTGCCTTTTAGGTTTTAAGCCCGAACTTGTGGTTATTGCACGACATTCTTGGGCCTTTGTGTCCGCGTGACAAATGGTACTTGCCAACACCCCTCTCATTCGTGCCAATTGCCCACTCCGGCACTAGATTTCGTCACATGAAACATTTCCGATCACGCTGTGTCTTTACTATTTCTGCCCTGGCTCTTGGTGTTCTCGTGGCCTCGTGTGGAGGAGGTGGCTCAAGTAGCCCCGCGGCCACATTTGCTCCTGGAGCGGTGATTGTTAATGCTGTCCCAAGCCTGCGCTTTGACGCGACACAGTACGGACCAGTTGCGGCCGGAAACATTACGTTCGGGTATGCCAATCAAGACACGGTCCGTCACACATTGATCATCGCCAAAGATGATGTCAAAGTTGCAAACTTCAAACTAGTGATTGGCAAAAAGGGTTCGACCGATACTGCATCGGTCACCCTTGAAGCGGGCTCATATCAGTTGATATGCGATGTTCCTGGACATGGCAACATGAAAGCCACGTTTGCCGTCGAGTAAGAAAATCTATTAGGCAAGCAGAATTTCTGACGCCAACCACAAGATCAACCACAATACGAACGACGTAATAATTGCGTTCTTGTGGCTCTCGTATGGCCATAACATTTTGTTGCCAGCCTTTGGTCCGCCAATCAGCCCGAGGCAATTTATTTCAAGAATTGCCGCGATCACGATGGCAATGATGAAAAATGTCCAGGCATTGCTGCTCGTTGCTGACTCAAATGCCCCGCTATAAAAGTGTCCAGCACCGATCATAAAGAACAGCATTGACACTGAAAAAACCATGTTTTGACGCGAAGCGAGCAATGCTTTACGACCAGACCCTGCAGCATTGGGGTCGGCTTCTTTGCCATCCAGCACATTGACGGCATTTGCAAGAACAACCTTTTGGTTTTTCCAAATAACCATCCACACGTTGGCGGCCATTGTGATTCCAAGAACCATGCCAATGCTGATTGCCACATTGTGGCCAATGCCATTGCCATTATCTGCCGACATAAAATCTTTGAAGTAGCCCTTGACTAATCCAGTAATCAAGATTCCGGTGACAAGAGTGGCAACTGATGCCCAGCGAAACCACCACAATGCTCGGCGGGCGATCTGGTTAATCGCCATATTGCGCGCTTTACCCTCGTCTCCATACGCCGCAAGAGCAGGCACCTGCACAAAGTTGAAGTAGTACAACAGCCCGATCCATGTGATGCCGGCCAATACGTGAAGCCAGCGGAAGGCGAAATTGCCGAGGTAATCGCGGGTCAGTAACTCAAGAGCAGTCATGTCAATACATCCCTTACATGGCCATCACGGTGACGACCTATAAAGAAATTAGCACCGAAAGGGTGTCCGGGGGTGTAATCAAGTAGCGTCTTTTCACCGTGGCACACGAGTTCATTTACACCTGTTACAAATTGGGACGGTTTTACCCTCCCGACCGCACCGTTCTCGAGGATATCTCGCTGTCTTTTTACCCCGGGGCCAAGATCGGCGTCATCGGAAACAATGGCAGCGGCAAGTCCAGCCTGCTGCGCATCATGGCTGGTCTAGACGATGGATTCACTGGCGAGGCTCGACTGACTCCTGGTTTTAGCGTTGGGCTACTAGAGCAAGAACCTCACCTTGATGCTTCAAAAGATGTTCTTGGAAATGTGATGGATGGCGTTGCCCCAATTCGTGATCTATTGATTCGCTATGACGAGGTCATGGCAATGTGGGCAGACCCCGATGCCGACTACGACAAAGTTGGCGTGTTGCAGGCTCAACTCGAAGACAAGATCGCAGCAACTGACGCATGGAGTCTTGATCGCAACGTAGAAATTGCCATGGACGCACTTCGATGTCCCCCCAATGATGCCGACGTCACCACATTGTCCGGCGGTGAGGCTCGTCGTGTTGCGTTGTGTCGATTGTTGTTGAGTCGTCCTGATTTATTGCTACTTGACGAACCCACCAACCACTTAGATGCCGAAAGCGTTGATTGGCTTGAACGTTTTTTGCAGGAATACTCAGGCACCGTTGTCGCTATTACTCACGACAGGTACTTCTTAGATAACGCCGCTAAATGGATTCTTGAACTAGATCGCGGTCGTGGTTATCCATTTGAAGGCAACTACTCGAGTTGGCTCGAACAAAAGCAAACGCGATTGCTGAGCGAAGAAAAAGCCAGTGATTCACGAACTCGCATGTTGGCGCGTGAACTTGAATGGGTTCGCATGTCAGCCAAGGCACGACAAGCAAAAGGCAAGGCCCGTCTAGCTGCATATGACAAGTTGCACGCCGAAGCAACAGCCGCCGAACACGGACCAGACCGACTTGAGATCACAATTCCGGCCGGGCCACGTCTTGGAGACATTGTCATCGCCGTCGACGGCTTAACTAAAGGATTCGGCGAGCGCATGCTCATCGATGACCTGACGTTTTCATTACCTCCTGCTGGCATTGTCGGAATCATTGGCGCTAACGGCGCCGGTAAAACGACATTGTTTCGCATGTTTGCTGGACAAGAAGCACCTGACTCGGGCACGGTGACAATCGGAGACTCTGTCGTGATGAGTTATGTCGATCAAAATCGTGACTCACTTGACGACACGCTGAGTGTCTATGAAGAAATCACTGGCGGCATCGAGCATATGAAGATCGGAAATCGTGAGGTGCACGGACGCGCCTACGTTGCGAGTTTCAATTTCAAGGGCAGTGATCAACAAAAACTCGTGGGTGATTTGTCAGGTGGCGAACGCAATAGAGTTCACTTAGCCAAGTTACTCAAGCGTGGCGGAAACCTCTTGCTGCTTGACGAACCCACCAACGACCTCGATGTCGACACTCTTCGAGCCCTCGAAGACGCACTTGAGCAGTTTCCGGGATGTGCCGTCGTGATTAGTCACGATCGGTGGTTTTTGGATCGCATCGCCACCCACGTCTTGGCCTTTGAGGGCGACAGTTATGTTCGCTGGTTTGAAGGAAACTTCTCGGAATACGAATCCTGGCGTCGCAAAGAGATGGGAATCGCTGCCGAACAGCCTCATCGCATTAAATACAAACCATTGGCTCGCTAAATCATGTCGCTACGTGTGCTTCGGTCCGTGTGTATCTGTATTTTTATTGCTGGCATTCCAGCCATGATTGTCTCGTCCATTAGAGGCAACAACGAAGGCTACGTCGTGACATTTGGTGTGTTGACTGCCATTGCTGCCATTATTTTGATTGCTGTTGCAGCGGCCACAAAAACGCCACGCATCGATGTATTCTCTGATGCACTCGCCGAAAAAATAGAAGCACGAGTCAACGAACTTGTCACTCAAGGAGCGAACGAAGACACTGCTCGACAACTTGTTCGCCAAACCATCGATCTTGTGCGTGGTTCTGAGTGAGTACGAACACTGCAGTCGATTGGGACAATCTCAATGACGACGATCTAGCAACTGCTCTCGCAGTTCACGCTGGTCAGCTCCTGGTGTCTATGCGGGCTGATTTGATTTCTCAGGGGACTTCCATGTGGAACCTACGTGATTCAGGCGACATGGGTGCTCATCACTTTTTACTTGACATGATCTCGCGCGTCCGACCAGATGACGCCGTACTCTCCGAAGAAGGTGCAGATAGCAAACACAGGCTCAGCGCCGAGCGCGTCTGGATCATTGATCCACTTGACGGCACCACTGAATACGGCGAAAATCGCCAAGACTGGGCAGTGCATATTGCGCTCTGGAATCTTGATCATTTTGTAACGGCCGCAGTGTCGTTGCCAGCAGTTGACAAAGTATTCAGCACGACGCCACCTGCAGTATTGCCACTGCGCACAAGCACCAAGCCACGGCTCGTGACATCTAGGTCACGTGCACCGTATTCTGCAATCATCGTTGCCCAAGAACTTGACTGTGACGCATTTCGACTCGGAAGCGCAGGCGCAAAGGCAATGTCGGTCGTCATGGGAGATACAGATATTTATTTGCATGATGGCGGAATGCATCAATGGGATTCTGCGGCTCCTGCTGCAGTTGCGATGGCAGCTGGTCTACACGCCAGTCGTCTTGATGGCTCGCCTCTCGTCTACAACAAATCCGATACATGGCTACCCGACTTTTTGATTTGCCGCCAAGAGTTCAAAGAGCCCGTACTTGACGCCCTCTGGGGCGACAAGTGGCGCGACAAGTAATTACCAGCGGGGCTCGTGCTCGCCGACTCGCGGCACTTGACCTGGGCGAAATGTGTAGCCATCAAAATCAACAGGGGAATTCACGGCACGATACGGTGCTTCGCCCTCGCGTGGATTCATATCAATAAATGCGCCTGATGCAATAGCTTGTGCATCGACAACGACATCTGGAATCGAGTTGATTGGAGCCCACCAGACGTCGTGCTCGTCAAACTTGCGTGTCCACTCTGCCATTGGTTGTGTCGCAAAAATCTCATCGAGTGTGGCAATCAAGGTTTCGCTGTTTACCAAACGAACGCGCGCATCAACGTATCGTTCATCTGCTGCCAAATCTGGTCGATTAATTGCCGCAACAAGTGCGGGCCAATGTCTGTCAGCCTCTAGTCCGAGCAACCAAAATGCACGACCATCTGCACAACGATACGAATTCATCAACGGAGCACGAAGTCTTGATCGAGGTTTTGTACTCTCACGTTTTGCGAATCGCAAATACACCCCAATGTCCCAACCCAATGTGTAGATACCAGTGCGCAACAAACTTGTCGAAACAAGTCGACCTTGTCCTGTGCGTTGTCGATCAAACAACGCGGCCATCACGCCGCTCACGAGGGTGATCCCAGTGGTGTGATCACCTTGACCCGACCGAATGGCTGGTGGCAACTGATCAGGCGCGACCGTGGTGTGGGCCAACCCCGAACGAGCCCAGAATGCCCCGATGTCATATCCGGGTCGATCAACGTCTGGCCCCTCTGATCCGTAGCCGGTGAGTAGACCGTAAATCAGTCGCGGAAATGCGGCGCGTATCGCATCTGGATCAAGCCCGAGTCGCCGCAATGCTGGGAGTCGAACATTTGTAATAAACACGTCTGCATCAGCCAGCAAAGACAACATTGCGCGCTTGCCATCGTCACTGCGCAGATCAAGAACCACTGATCGCTTGCCTCGGTTATCGATTTCAAATTGAGGCTCACCAATTTGAGCATCAATTCCGAGTGCGCGAAACATGTTGCGCTGCGGATCACCTTGGGCCGGTTCAACTTTGATGACATCGGCTCCCCAGTCAGCCATCAAGCCACCAGCCGCTGGACCTGCCACCCAAACACCTAGTTCGACCACCTTGATGCCAGTCAGTGGTGCTGTGGAGTCTTGTGTCATTAAATGAACCTTACAGTGGCGCACGGCTAGCCAACTCCTAAATCGATACGCCAGAATAGAGAGGTGACCCCCGCACATTCGGGCGACCTCGTTTGGGGCGCCTTCTCCTCTACTGCGCCTTGGCAAGTTCCCGAAGCAAATATTGCGTGGACCACCACGGCAATTACCCTGCGTCAACAAGCCCAAGCAGAAGTTCCCAAACTCACAAAATCTCGGCGACTACCCCCGCTGATGCGGATGAGTGTTGTTGTAATTGTTTTTTTGATCGCTCTTGTGCCTTGGTATGTACGAAAACGTCGCGGGTCATTTTCTTCCGATGTCGCCTCACGTGCCAACGTTTCTTTTCGTCTTCGCCGGGCGGTCGAAAAACTTGGAGCGACGTACATCAAATTGGGTCAAATCATTAGCAGTGGTGAAGGACTGTTCCCTGCAGAACTTGTCGACGAGTTTAAGCGTTGCAGAGATCAAGTGCCAGCCGAAACATTTGCCTCCGTGCAGCTAACAATCGAGCAAGATCTTGGGGCACGCATCGAAGATGTGTTTTCGTGGTTTGACACCACCCCACTTGCAGCGGCATCAATTGCTCAAGTTCATCGTGCACGACTTCTGACGGGTGAAGATGTTGTCGTCAAAGTACAACGACCTGATGTGTCGGTGATGGTACGCAAAGATCTTCGCGTCATGTCATGGCTTGCCCCGCACCTTATTGGGCGAATCCCTGTCGCAGCACTTGCTAATCCTCCTGCACTCGTAGAATTGTTCGCCGAAACAATCGTCGAAGAACTCGACTTTCGAATGGAAGCAGCAAACATGCTTGATCTTGCTCGCATGATGCGAGATCTCGGCCAAGAGGGATACGTCATTCCCCGACCACACCCAACTCTGGTCACTCGGCGCGTTTTGGTGATGGAAGAACTTACTGGCTTTAAATTCGATGATGTCGTTGCCATGCAAGACGCCGGAATTGACACCGAGAACGTCATCCGTACTGGACTCATTGCGTTCATGGAAGGCGCACTTATTCATGGCGTGTTTCATGGCGACCTGCATGGGGGAAACCTATTTGTTATGCATGACGGTCGAACTGCCTTGCTGGACTTTGGAATCGTCGGAAGACTGAGTTCATTGCGAAGAATCGCATTCTTGCGCCTCATGCTCGGAGCATCAACAAATGATCTACATGGTCAAGTCTCAGCACTACGAGATCTTGGGGCGCTTCCGCTTGATTCAGATATCGATGCCGTTATCCGCGATCTGCGACTTGATCAAACAACGATTGACCCCACCACACTCACGGGCGAAGAACTAGTCAAAGAAGTACAGCGAATTGTGAAAGCACTCTTGGCCTATGGAGCAAAACTTCCAAAAGAATTAATGCTGTATGTCAAGAACATGGTTTTCCTTGATGGCGCAATCGCACGACTTGCCCCCAACCTTGATCTGCTTGCTGAGGTTGCCACGATCTCGATGGTGTTTACCCAACGACACGGTGAGACTCTTGGTCGCGATCTCGGCATCGACCCAAGCGCCGTTGAATTTAATTTTGACAGTGTCAAGGCCAGCCTCGGTGTAGAAAATTCAACGAATTCTCTGACCTACCGAGAATTACAGCAGCGACGTGACCTGATTCAAAAGAGAATGCGCGAACACGTCACCAAATAACACTGTGCCAAAACATTTCAGGCACTCTAGAATGGTGCGGTGAAAGCACAGTCGCAGACTCAACTCAGCCATCTGCAACTGCTTGAGGCTGAAGCAATTCACATCATTCGCGAAGCCGTTGCTGAAGCAGTCAACCCGGTGATGTTGTATTCCATTGGCAAGGACAGCAGTGTCATGTTGCACCTTGCTCAAAAAGCTTTCTATCCGGCACCTTTGCCATTTCCGCTTCTGCATGTCGACACAACCTGGAAATTTAAAGAGATGATCGAGTTTCGTGCCAAGATAGTCGACCTTGTTGGTGCAGATCTTCTGGTTCATCAAAACCCCGAGTGCATCGAACTCGGAATCAATCCGTTCGATCATGGGTCGTCGGTGCACACAGACATGTGGAAGACGCAAGGCCTCAAACAAGCACTCGACAAGTACAACTTTGACCTCGCGTTCGGCGGGGCGCGACGCGATGAAGAAAAATCTCGTGCTAAAGAGCGTGTCTTTTCGTTCCGCTCCGACAAGCACGTCTGGGACCCCAAAAATCAACGACCAGAACTCTGGAACATCTACAACGCTCGGCATGGCGCTGGTGAGTCAATTCGTGTATTTCCGCTGTCCAACTGGACAGAACTCGATGTTTGGCAATATATCTATCTCGAAGCAATTCCTGTTGTGCCTTTGTACTTTGCCAAAGTACGTCCCGTTGTAGAGCGAGACGGAATGCTCATCATGGTTGATGACGATCGAATGAAACTTCGCCAAGACGAATCAATTGAGCAACGCATGGTTCGCTTCCGAACACTTGGCTGCTATCCACTCACCGGAGCAGTCGAGAGTGAGTCAGTAGATCTAGAAGGCATCTTGACTGAGCTTTTTACTGCCACTACATCGGAACGTCAGGGTCGACTCATCGACCATGATGGTGCTGGCTCAATGGAGAAGAAAAAAATTGAGGGCTACTTCTAATGAGACAGCGTTCATCTCAACCCACAGGTCCTGTCGCAGATTTTTTGGCTGCGCAGGAGTCCAAGGGGCTTTTGCGATTTATAACGTGCGGGAGCGTTGACGACGGTAAGAGCACGCTCATTGGACGTCTTTTATATGAGTCAAAGCAAATCTTTGATGATCAGTTAGCCACTTTGTCTCAAGACTCCGAACGCGTCGGAACACAAGGTGGCAACCTTGACTTTGCCTTGCTCACTGATGGACTACAAGCAGAACGCGAGCAAGGGATCACCATTGATGTTGCGTATCGCTTTTTCAGTACAGATCGTCGCACATTTATTGTTGCCGACACCCCAGGACACGAGCAATACACCCGAAATATGGTGACTGGGGCTTCAACGGCCGACCTGGCAATTGTGTTGATTGACGCCCGCAAGGGTGTTCTTACACAAACTCGACGCCACTCGTTTCTTGTGCATCTACTCGGCATAACCAATGTCATTGTTGCAGTCAACAAAATTGATCTCGTGGACTATGACTCAACAATCTTTCAAGATATTGAGACTTCCTACCGCGAGTTCTCCCAAGAATTTGGATTCACGAATTTATCGTTTGTTCCAGTGTCAGCGCTCAATGGTGACAACATCACGACTGCGAGCGCAGCAATGCCGTGGTATCACGGCCCTACGCTTCTTTCTATTCTCGAAGAAACAGACGCTCATGTCTTGTCTCACGACAAACCATTTCGTATGTATGTGCAATCCGTGAGCAGACCGAACCAAGATTTTCGTGGATACTTAGGTTTTGTTGCCAGCGGATCTTTGTCTGTCGGTGACAGTATCCAAGTACAGCCAAGCGGAAAAATTTCTCGAGTTGCATCGCTGCCAAGTTTTGATGGTGATCGTCAGCACGTTGTAGCGGGCGAAAGCATCCAGATCGTTTTGGATGACGAAATTGACATTAGTCGTGGCGACTTGTTGTGCACACCCGAGTCAGTACCTGACGTCGGCAATCAATTTGAAGCATTTATGGTCTGGACTGACGAGAACCAGATGATGCCACATCGTTCTTATTTGCTCAAGATTGGCACCAAAACAGTCGGTGTCATGATTGATAAACCCAAATACAAGATCAACGTCAACACGCTTGAGCACCTCGCAGCCTCCACTCTTGAGCTCAACGACATTGCTATTTGCAATCTCGCTACCGACCGACCTGTCGCCTATGACCCATACGTCAACAACAGATACTCCGGAAGTTTTGTCATCATTGATCGCATCACAAGCAAGACAGTCGGTGCTGGGATGATTCGTCACTCTCTGCGTCGAGATTCAAACATTTCTTGGCAACATACATCAATTGAGCGGCATCATCGCGAAGAACTAAATCATCAACGAAGTGCCACTGTTTGGTTTACGGGCCTCTCCGGAAGCGGAAAAAGCACCATTGCCAATGCGCTCGAAGTCCGACTTCATGCGATGGGACTTCGTACATATCTTCTTGACGGCGACAACCTGCGACACGGTTTAACACGGGATCTAGGGTTTACGACTGCTGATCGAATCGAAAACCTCAGACGGGCAAGTCATGTGGCTCAGATCCTCAACAGTGCTGGTGTCATAGTTCTCGCCTGCTTCATTAGTCCGTTCGAATCTGAAAGAACATCGGCCAAAGAAGTCATCGGTGAAGAAAATTTCATTGAGGTTTTTGTTGATGCCCCCATCGCAGTCACAGAGAAGCGCGACCCCAAAGGCCTCTACAAAAAAGCGCGCGCAGGCGAACTTCCAAACTTCACAGGCATTGACTCTGATTACGAACGACCAACATCGCCGTCAATTCATATCCACACAGATGAACTAGAAATTGATGCCAGCGTTGAGGCGATACTTCAACACTTACGCAACCTGCTGCTACTGCCGTAAAATTATTTTACGATTCTTTAAACGTGCAGTCCGCACTCAATCTTGTCTTGCCCAGCCCAACGACCCGATCGCTTGTCTTGCGCACCATCAACAGGTCGCGTGCACGGCCAACATCCGATTGATAAATACCCTTTGTCGACGAGTGGATGCTCTGGCAATTCATTAATGCGTTCATAGAGTGAAACATCGTCATCAGACATTGCGGCCAACGGATTCACTTTGATCACATTGCGCATAATGTCATACGACATCACCGGCGTCGTTGCACGCGTCGGCGCGTCGGCCCGTCGGACTCCTGTCACCCAGCCAGTTTTTTCTGCGAGTAAGCGCTCAAGTGGTTCGACTTTTCGTGCAGCACAACATCCTTCGATATTTGTTTGCCACAAATTTTCTGACTCCACGAGTGGCTCCATCACGCGCAAATTGAGATTGAACTTATTGCGCAACTCGGTTGCGAACCAATGAGTCTCAGCAAAAAGAAACTGAGTGTCGAGCATCACGATCTCTATGCCTGGCACTGCAGTTGCTGCTACGTGAGCAAGGACCGCATCAGAAAAACTGCATGTGACGACAAGACCGTCGCCGAGCAGGTCGTAGGCGTAGCGCACGATGTCTTGTGGCTGGGCATCTTCAAGTTCACGCGCAGCATGATGAATCTGGGCAAGCGACTGGCTCAAGGACTCTTTGGAGGTCTGGATTTGAGTCATCCAGAGAGCATACCCTAAAGGTGACTATTCCTATCGGGTTTTGCGACAATAGGCTAATTACCCCTGAAACCGCACCAATCCTTGGTCAATCACTAGCCGATCTGCGACCGAGGTAGAAAAAACGGCCTCGCCTGCCACGGTCACCCACATTCGCACGGTGAGCTCTTCTCCAGGCAAAACCGGCGATGCGAATCGGCCTTCAATATGAGTGAACTTTGCTGAATCGCTCCCGCAGAGCGAGTGCAACAATGCTCGGCCCGTGAAACCATAGGTGCAGAGTCCATGCAGAATTGGCTGATCAAATCCGCCCATGGCTGCAAATGATGGATCGCTGTGCAGTGGATTGCGGTCGCCATTGAGTCGATAAATGAGTGCTTGTTCGGGAAGTGTTTTGTATGAGACCACATGATCAGGCGCGCGATCTGGAGCAACGTTCTGAGGTCCGCTTGGTCCGCGCTCGCCACCCCAACCACCTTCACCGCGAATAAACACTGACGAAGTATTTGTAAACATTGGCTTGCCATCTGCTTTATCGACTGCTTCTGTAGATGTCACGACAACTGCGGCTTTGCCCTTGTCGTACATCGCGGTGATGCGACCTTTCATGATGACTGTTCCGGCGACAGGTAGAGGGCGGTGCAGCGTGACTGCTTGTTGGCCGTGCACCAACATGGCCGGATTGAACTGACCAATATTTCGCATTGGACTCGCTCCGCCACCAGCCATGCCGACAACGACGGGAAATGTTGGAAGCACCTGCTGTTGAACGTCTTTTGTGTTTTCCGTGGTGTAAGACAATTCATTGTTTTTAGCGCCGACGCCGACGGCATACAAGAGCGCGTCTTTGCTGGTCCACGATGCTTCAAACGCATCGCCTTCGGTTCCTACTGCTTCTGGATTAAGTGCCATGTCATGTTTCTTTCTGTGTTGTGTTGCATGTCTGAAATTGCGTGAGTGATGTGCTGAATTATTTTCTTAGTGTTGTCTGGGGATACGAGCCTTCTTCGCCATCCATGCCCGCGTTTGGTCGAGATTGAGCAAGCAATTGCTCAACGATTGGACCAAGACGCGTAGGGTCTGCCACGGGTTCAATGCGCGGACCACGATGCCAGCCTTCAGCAATGGCTAGCACCTGACCACTTGCCTCAAAAACGCATCCTGAAACGGCAGCGCTCTCTTCTGATGCAAGCCATGTCACAATCGGAGCAATCCATTTTGGTGAACGCATGTCGCGTTCGTGATCTGTCTCAGGAGCAGCACCGAGTCCTTCTGTCATTCGCGTGAGCGCAACTGGTGCAACAGCATTGACCGTTACGCCATAACGCGCAAGTTCAAGCGCAGCAATGTTGGTGAACGCAGCAATTCCTGCCTTTGCAGCACCGTAGTTTGTTTGTCCGATGTTGCCGTAGATACCCGACACTGATGTGGTGTTGATAATGCGTCCACTCACAGCATGGCCGTCTTTAGAACGGTCACGCCAGTATGCGGCGGCCCAGCGTGCTGGCGCAAATGTTCCTTTGAGATGAACTTTGATGACAGCATCCCATTCTGCTTCGCTCATGTTGGCAAGCATTCTGTCGCGCAAGATTCCGGCATTATTAACGACAACATGCAAATCACCAAAGGTCGTGATGGCAGTATTAATTAATCGCTCTGCCCCCTCCCAACTTGAAATATCGTCGCCATTGGCAACGGCTTCGCCACCCATTGCAAGAATTTCATTGACAACGGACTGCGCTGGCGAAAGATCTCCACCAGATCCGTCAATGCCGCCACCAAGATCGTTCACCACAACTCGAGCGCCATGGGTGGCCAAACTCAGCGCATGCTCGCGTCCTATTCCTCGACCAGCACCCGTGACAATCGCCACGCGCCCCTCACATAACCGTGCCATAACTCCCCTTCTGGCCACATCCAAAATGTGACGATGACCTTCTTATCCTAGAGAATCTTGCTCCACAGGAGCACAGCCGAAGAAGCGCTCTAACCTGATTTATCGTGTCTAGATCTGTTCTCGTCGTTGGTGCCGGTCCCGCCGGAATCGCTAGTGCCCTCACGTTGAACAAGCACGGCCACACAGTCACCGTCCTTGATAAGGCAAAATTTCCGCGAGATAAATGTTGTGGGGACGGACTCACAACTGGGGCCTTGCGACTCCTTGAGCAACTAGGTCTGGTTCCTGACATGGTGCCTGACTGGCATCAGTGTGACTCTGCTTGGTTGCGCTCTCCGTCTGGGCGAGAAATTTTGTTACCACTGCCCTCTGACGGTGGGCAATTCGCGGCCATTGCGCCGCGTCTCCAGCTCGACAATGCACTCGTTGTGCTCGCTCGATCACGCGGGATAAATATTCTTGAAAATATTTCATTCGAGTCTGTTCTTCGCAACGACAGCGATTGCGTCGAGATTCAAACCTCAGGTGGCCCAATGACTGCAGACTTCGTCATCGCCGCTGACGGAATGTGGTCTCCCGTGAGACGCGCACTTGGCTTGAGCACACCGTCATATCTGGGCGAGTGGCACGCGTTTCGTCAATATTTGGGCAATGTGACGGGTCCTGCAAGCACACAACTTTGTGTGTGGTTTGAGCCAGACCTTCTGCCAGGTTATGCATGGTCTTTCCCATTGCCTGGCAACCGTGTGAATTTTGGTTTCGGTGTGTTGCGAACTTCTGACCACAGCGTGCAATACATGAACTCGCTATGGCAAGAACTTCCAACGCGTGCGCACATTGTCGGAGCACTTGGTCCTGATGTCACATTTCTTGGACGTCACACAGCATGGCCAATTCCGGCGCGCATTGATACTGCCACTCACAGTTCAGGTCGCGTGCTTTTCGTTGGTGATGCCGTGTGCGCCACTGACACTTTGACAGGAGAAGGAATCGGCCAGGCATTGCTCACCGGAATACTTGCTGCTGATGTCATCAACTCTGGTGCGACACCACGCGATGTACGCGATGCGTATTCTCGAGCGCTTGACCAAGATCTGCTGGCTGATCATCGAATGTCTCAACTGCTCGGAAAAATTTTGGCACGTCCTATCGGTGCGCGTGCTGCTCTTCGAGTGGCTGACACAAGCGCGTGGACACGACGAAACTTTGCTAGATGGATGTTTGAAGACGAACCCCGTGCAGTACTACTGACTCCGCGACGATGGCATCGTAAGTTTTTTGCCCGATCTGGCGCATTTGACGCTACCCACTCGCCCAACTGACACCCCTGTGTTGCCAACAGGTACGGTTACATCATGCGCACACGACTGACTGAACTTCTTGACATTGAACTTCCGATCATGTTGGCGGGCATGGGCGGAGTCTCCTACCACGAACTTGTCGCAGCAGTCTCTGAGGCAGGCGGAATCGGAACGCTTGGCGCATCAACAATGTCTGCCGACCAACTCGTCGAAGAAATGGCTCTTGTTCGACGGCTCACAAAGAAACCTTTTGGAGTTGATCTGCTGACTGCGTCTCCCGCAAGTGTTGAGGCGGGTATCGCTGCAGTCATTAGTGGAGGCGCGCGCATCTATGTAGCAGGACTTGGTGTACCGCGCGAAGTTATTGGGGCTCTGCATAAGAACGGAATCCTCGTCGGATCAATGTGTGGCAAAGTGCGTCACGCAATTGCTGCAGTTGCGACTGGTTGCGACTTTGTGGTTGCCCAAGGCACGGAGGCTGGCGGTCATACCGGCACCGTTGCCACGATGGCCCTTGTGCCACAAGTTGTCGATGCAGTCGGAGACAAAGTTCCTGTCGTCGCTGCTGGTGGATTATTTGATGGACGTGGCTTGGCCGCAGCACTCGCGCTCGGAGCAGACGGTGTGTGGATCGGAACACGATTCATCGCCACTCCAGAAGCACGCACTGTCAACGGATACAAAGAGACTCTTATCGGTCTTACTGAAGACGGAACAGTGATCAGCCGCGGATTCACTGGCAAGACCTGTCGTGTCGTACGAAACGAATGGACACAGCACTACGAAGAACATCCTGAAGAACTCAAGTCATTCCCTGAGCAATTCATAGTGTCAAGTCGCGCAGGAGCAAATCATCTCGGACCATCTGATGGCGTGACTGCAGATTTGACCAAAGAGTTCATGCCAGCAGGTCAAGGTGCTGGCGCGATTAATGGACTCATTCCGGCCGCAACGCTTGTTCAGCAAATCATGGACGAAGCAGAGCAGGTTTTGTCTCGCATGTCTGGTCTTCGTCACAACTAATGCTCTCTCTGCTCCGACGTAATCGTGAGATTCGTTTAGTTTTCGCCGCTCAAGTTATTTCCTACCTTGGTGACTGGTTCACCTTTGTTGCACTTGCTGGACTAGTTGAAGACTTAACAGGCTCAAAGTTCTTAGTCTCGCTAGTACTGGTTTCATTTACATTGCCAGCATTTTTTACATCGCCGATTGCAGGTGCAATGGCAGACCGCTACGACCGTCGACGAATTATTATTGTTGTCTCTCTTGGTCAAGGTGTGGCTGCCTTGTCAATGTTGCTCGTCACTGATAGCCGAGTGTGGTTGGCTTTTGTGGCACAATCCATCATTTCGGGGCTTGGTGCATTTGTACGACCAGCGAGTGAAGCAGCGATTCCTAATTTGGTGGACAATGACGACGACCTACGCACCGCCAACTCGGTCTTTGGCAGCACATGGGGAGTCATGCTGGCCTTAGGAGCAGCACTTGGTGGTATTTTCTCCCAAACATTTGGACGCAACGCAGCATTTTTATTTGACGCAGTGAGTTTTGCTATAGCCGCTGGGCTGATTGCACTCGTGCATCGTGCAATGCAGAGTCATGAGACAGGTACAGGATCCGGCAAACGCATTCAGCCCATTGCCGACATGAAAGAGGCCGTGACTCTGGCTCGTCAAGATCCGATCATTTTGGCGCTCCTGAGTTCTAAGGTCACCTTTGCAGTTGGTGCCGGAATAGTGAGCCAGTTGCCGATTCTTGCGTCGAACGCATTTAATACTGGCGATGCAGGGAGAGGCTTGCTCATTGGTGCACGAGGTGTTGGTTCTGGTCTTGGTCCTCTTATTGCCATGCGCCTAGTCGGCAACGACATGTCGAAACTTTTGCGTGTCTGTGGTTTTGCCGGACTAGTTTTTTCTGGCTGTTATTTTGGGGCAGCAATCAGCCCGGTAATGCCACTCGCATGTCTTTTTATTGGACTTGCCCATCTTGGTGGTGGCGCGCAGTGGACACTTTCTACATACGGTCTACAAGTTGAGTCTCCCGATCATTTGCGTGGCCGCGTAATGGCTGGCGACTTCGCACTTGTCACGCTCATGTTGGGGCTAACAAGTATTTTGGCAGGACTGACATCGGACGCGATTGGAGTTCGCCCTACGATTGCAATTTTCGCCGCTGCTGCCGCAGCAGCGTCACTAACCTATTTGCTGCTCACGAAAAAACTGGTCCGACAGATTCGCACTCGTTCTTTGTCAAAATGAATCTAGTGAGCGTCGTCAGCGCATTTTGCTGCGGCGTCCATTAGTCGTTGCGCACGCATGTCAGCGGCAAGGTTGGCAGCCATTTGATTCATGACATATGCAAATGACATCTGACGTGACTCTTGGGCAAAAGCCACTGAACCGCCAGCACCTGGATGTCCGTAGCTTCCGCTTCCGGCATACGGACTGAATTGTCCATGAGTCATGAATCCCATCCCGAAAGTGGTCGGCATGATCAAACACGTATCGGCCTCACCAACAGGAGTAACCGTGGTACTCACACACTCACGAATACTGTCGTTCATTAACTGCACACCGTTCACGGGCCAAAGTGTTGCCGCATACATTGTTGCTAGCGACCGCGCGTTTGAGATTCCGTTTGCTGCAGGAATTTCTGCTGCATGAACTGCGCGCGTATTGAACACTCCCTCAGTCGAAGTGATCTCACCAAACGCACCGTTAAGCGATAGCGCCCGACCTCCTGGACTATCTGGACCCATCATGTCGGCAATCATTTTGGCAATAGCGGGGTCAACCGCTGGTGCGTTGGGGTCGACAGGCTCGTTCGTCAGTCGCGACACCCGTGGTTCGTATTGCTCTGGAAGACCAATGAATATTTCTACGCCGAGTGGTCCCGCGATTTCTTCTGCGACAAAGCGCCCCGGCCCGCGACCGTCAACACGTCGAATGAGTTCACCCGCAAGCCAACCATACGTAAGAGCGTGGTAGCCGTGTTTTGTACCGATTGGCCATGCTGGTGCAGTGGCAGCAAGTCGAGACGTAATCGTGTTCCAGTCCAATGCTTCTTGCAGGCTAATTTTGCCGTCAACGGTGTAGAGCCCGCACTGGTGAGATAACAACTGAGCCACTGTCGCATCTTGCTTGCCATGTTGAGCAAACTCTGGCCAATACTGCGCAACGGGCGCTCCGTAATCAAGGAGTCCTCGCTGCACCAACATCGCAATGGCGATCGCGGTTACTCCCTTTGTTGTACTGAAAACTAATTGCAACGCGTCGCTGGTGTATTCAGTTGTTTTGTCTTTGTCGAACCAACCTCCAGTTAAATCAACAACACATTCTCCGCGGTGAAATGCGCTAACGCCAGCACCAAGATCAGCTCCGCTATCTAAGTTCGCCTGAAATGCATCTTTGACGGCTTCCCAGCCAGGGGCAACATATCCGTTGACGGGGGCACTCATCAGCCAACCTCATCGACAATTGAACGCAGCGTTTCCATTGTCTTGACAGCATCTGGCCCAACAGGGTTAACCGACAACACGGTGACGCCAGCCTCTTTAAATGCTCCGACCCGCTCTTTGATGTATCCGCGCGGTCCGACCAAGTTGGATAGCTCCAGCCATTCGCCAGGAACTTCGGCAGCAGCTTCTTTCTTCTTGCCGTCCAAATAGAGATCCTGAATTGCAACTGCTTCTTTTTCATAGCCATACGCATGGGCAATATCGTTGTAAAAGTTTTTGCCGCGCGCTCCCATGCCACCGACATAAAGCGCCGTCGTCGGACGTGCGAAATCTAAAATCTTTGCTTGTGCGTCTCCGGTGAGTGACTCATCAATTGCCAACATTCCGCCGGCACTGATTTCAAGACGTCCGAGCGATGGGTCGCGCTTTGCTAAGCCAGCCTTGAGTGGATTGCCCCACACATTTTGAAACTTCTCCGGAATAAACATGATCGGCAACCAACCGTCTGCGTATGCAGCAGTTGCTTCAACACTTTTTTCCATCAGCGACGCCCACCAGATAGGGATGCTCGAACGCAATGGATGATTAATAATCTTGAGCGGTTTTCCGAGTCCTGTTCCTTCGCCTGCTGGTAGCGGAATTTGAATTGTTTTACCGGAGTATTCGAGCGCCTTCTCGCGCTTCCAGATTTCGCGACACACGTCCATGTATTCCTTGGTGCGTTGCATCGGCTTCTCGTACGGGATTCCGTGAAAACCTTCAATCACCTGCGGACCAGATGCGCCAAGTCCTAAAATAAAACGGCCGTCGCTGACATAGTCACAGCCAGCAGCTGTCATCGCCATCAGCGCAGCAGAGCGCGAGTAGATATTGACGATCCCTGTTCCGATCTCGACACGATTAGTAACAGCCGCCAGATAGCCAATCTGGGAGATTGCATCAAAGCTGTACGCCTCAGCCACCCAGACCTGATCAAGGCCAGCCTTTTCGAGTTCAACAACACGGGCGGCAGACTCTTTGAAACCACCTGCGTAATTAATCATCATTGACAACTTCATAAAATTCCCCTTTGTTCGTGCCATAACCTTAGGGTGCAATTGCGTTTCTGCCGAAGTCCTGCGACACTCACTAGGTGTCAATCGTGCCTCAGATCGCTCAGCGTTCGCTAATAACTGGACTTTCTTTGAATACCGTTCAATGGTCAAGCCCGCTCACGCATTCAGGCACTCCACTGGTGTTAGTGCATGGCCTGGCCTCTAACGCCAGATTGTGGGACGGTCCAGCCCGTGCACTCGCTGCGCTGGGTCATCCTGTGATCGCGATCGATCAGCGCGGACATGGCCACAGCGATAAAACCGAATCTGGCTACGACATGGCAACGATCACCGATGATCTCGCCACCTTGCTTGAAGATCTCCGCACAGATGGCTGGGATCGCCCAGTTGTTATCGGTCAATCCTGGGGTGGCAATGTCGTGATTGAACTCGCATGGAAATATCCGTCGCTCGTGCGAGGAGTCTGTGGGGTCGATGGCGGAACAATTGAGTTGTCTGAGTATTTTCCAGATTGGAACGACTGCAAAAAAGTAATGGCACCACCGCGAATTGCTGGCATGAAACACGACGCGCTACGTGCTGCTATTGCGGCATCTCACTCAGACTGGTCCGCAGAGGCGATCGCTGGAGCGATGAGCAACATGGAGCGACTTGATGATGGCACAATCAGGCCGTGGCTGACATTTGACCGACATATTTTAGTGTTGCACGGCTTATGGCAACATCGTCCGTCAGAACGTTTTGCTCAAATCAGCGTCCCAGTGATGTTCACACCAGCAGCAAGTTCTGCCACGATCGATGACGACATGACACGTAACAAAATTGCTGCACTCGATCTTGCTAATAGCCAACTCTCATCGTGTCGCGTGGAATGGTTTCGTCCTGCCGATCACGATCTGCATGCTCAGCATCCGCAGCGATTTGCCGACGTTATCCACGCTGCCTGTTCAGACGGATTTTTCTCATGACTTTGCCTCGCATGCTTGCCATTATGGGATCAGGTGAAACTGCTCCCACGATGGTGACAACACACCGACGCCTGACAGCGCTACTCCCCTCACCTGTTCAGGCAGTCGTGCTTGACACGCCATATGGATTCCAAGAAAATGCCCCAGATCTGGCGCTCCGTGCTGTCGAATATTTCAAAACAAGCATCAACGTCGACCTTCAAGTAGCCGGATTAGTGCGAATGAAAGATACGCACATTGCCGCAGACCCCGTTGAGACAGAACGTGGTCTTCGCCGTCTTGCAGATGCTGATTACATTTTTGCGGGGCCAGGATCGCCGACGTATGCGTTGCGTCAATGGAGCGGAACAACCGTGGCCACTCTGCTTGCAGACAAATTACGCACCGGCGGCATCGTTGTTTTTGCGTCTGCTGCAGCGCTTACTCTGGGCAAAGCAACTGTCCCTGTGTATGAGATCTACAAAGTAGGTGAAGACGTTCGACGCCTTGATGGACTCGACCTCTTGTCCGTCATCGGTATTAATGCGGCCGTCATCCCCCACTACGACAACGCCGAAGGCGCCAACCATGACACTCGCTTTTGTTATCTGGGTGAGGCACGTCTGGTCATGTTTGAATCGATGCTTGACGACGACACGTTCGTACTCGGAGTCGACGAACACACCGGGCTAGTCATTGATCTTGATGCCCAGATCGCCACAGTTGTTGGCAATGGCACGGTCACAGTGCGCTTGCGTGGGCAATCACATGTCTTTGAAACTGGCGCGACATTGTCACTGGAATATTTACGAAATCCATGGGCACAGAATGCCGATGCACCCCAAGCCCCGCAACTGGCCATCGTCCCACTCGATCATGTTGACCCTCAGGCGTTGTCACTTGCTGCCGACACTGACAAGGCAATTGCTGAATTTGATCTGGCGATTGCTGGCGCCGATGCACTAGGGGCGGTGCGCGCTGCACTCACACTTGAATCGTGTATTCGTTCGTGGTCGGCCGACACACTGCAGAGCGATTCTGCCGATCGAGCCCATGCAACATTGCGATCAATGATTAGCCGTCTCGGAGACGCTGCAACAACTGGCTTGCAAGACCCACGACAAGTTCTTGCACCATTTGTTGACGCATTAATTACAGTACGCACAATTGTGCGCGCCGAAAAGCGATACGACCTCTCCGACATAATTCGAGATATTTTTGCAGCACAAGGTATTGAAGTCCGCGACACACCAGATGGTGTGGAGTGGGATCTACACGTGATGTAGGGCCGAGATTCTTACTCGCCCTCGAACACCTGTTGCACCATAGACAACGGCAAACATCGCTGCAGCAACAAGAATAATTGTTGCACTGACAGATGTATCGAGATGGTACGCCATATTCATTCCGATGAATCCTGATGCGGCTCCGACAATCGGAGACACCCACAACATGCGCGCGATCGAGTTGGTAGTCATTCGAGAAACTGAGGCTGGTATGACGAGCAGTGCAGAAATCAACAATGTGCCAATTACACGCATCGTGACCAAAATTGTCAATGACAACATCACCATCAAGAGCGCTTCAACCCATTGCACTTGAACACCAGTAACTTCGGCAACATCTGGGTCAAATGTGGCAAATACCATTTTGCGATACGCCATGACGACGATGATGACAACCACAACTGTCACAACCGTCACCGCAATGATGTCGCTTGTCTTGACCCCCAGAACGCTCCCGAACAACACTGCCTCAATGCTCTTTTTTGCTTGTCCATAGCGATTCAGTAGAGCAAGCCCCAGCGCAAAAGATGCCGTTGTGACAACCCCAATGGCTGCATCGGCGCCGATAATGCGCCTGCGCGCTATTCGCCCAATCAGGACTCCAGACCACACACCCCAAACACCTGCACCAACAAAATAATTTAAACCCATTACTGCCGACGCTGCAGCACCACCAAATACTGCATGCGACAAGCCATGGCCGATATAACTCATGCCACGAAGAACAACGAATACTCCGAGCACTCCACACAACGCCCCGGCAATCGTCGCTACCAACACTCCGTTGCGAAAAAATGCAAAGTGATACGGCTCAAATAGATCAAGCCCAAGCAGGATCATTACGAAGCGCTGCGGCGGCTAAGTCGACGACTGATCTCGTCCGCTCCATGCTCAAGGACAACTGGCATTCCACCGTGAATCAATACTTCCATCGGTGCGCCATATGTTTGTTCTAGAACAGATGAAGTTAAGACTTCATTGGGTGCACCATCGGCAATAACAGTCGTGTTCAGACACACAAGTCTCGGAAGATGTGCTGCTAAGCCATTGAGATCGTGCGTTGTGAGCAAAATCGACATTCCACCCTCATTGAGTTCTGCGAGCAGGTGCATCAAATCATGACGCGTGCGCACATCAACCCCAGAGGTTGGTTCGTCAAGCACCAACAGATCGGGTTGATGAAATAACGCCCGCGCAATAAACACTCGCTGTTGTTGTCCACCCGATAGTTCTCGAATGTGGCGATTTCCGAGTCCGCCAAGACCAAGACGTTCGAGCACTTGTTCGGTTGCAGCGCGTTCTGCATTGGTGATGCGTGGCCACCAGCGTCCTTGTGATTGCGTCATCACGACAACTTCTGTCACCGTAACTGGGAAGTTCCAGTCAACGGTTTCTACCTGTGGAACATAGGCAAGTCGCAAGCCTGGCGAGTGATCAATGTGTCCATGAGAGGGCGCAATTGCTTTGAGTATTGCTTTGAGCAATGTTGTCTTACCAGAACCCGACGGACCAACAACTCCGACAAACTCGCCTGATGTAATTGTGAGGTCAACATCTTTGACAACTATTGTGTTGCCATATGCACAACTGAGATGTCGGCACTCAATCAGTTTTGTCATTGCGGATACTCCGCTCGATCCGGAGCAGTAAGTACCAACTCAAGAGACTTCAGAGCAGTGGCGTCGCCGCCAAGAGACTCGACCATGGTGACGAAGTCAAAACGCATGAGTCCAGCATAGGAGTGCTCGGGAGAACCTGGTTCGCCAGGCAAGTCATCATCTCGCAAAACATCAACATATTTCACGCCAGTTTCCTTGCCTATCTGCTCAAGGATCGGCGAAGGGAACACTTCAGAGCCAAAAATTGCGCGAACCTCTTCGCTCCTGACCTGTCGAATCAAGTCAACAACATCCTTGGCGGTGGGTTCTTCAAATGATGCTGGCTGAATCGCTCCGATAACTTGCCAGCCATAGTGAAGGGCCAAATAGGCGTATGCGTCGTGATATGTGAGGAGTTTTCTGCTCTCAATAGGCAAAGAGGCCGTTGCGACTTTTGTCGCGTCATCAAGACTCCTGATCTGGGCGACAAACGCCTCATAATTAATCTTGTACGCATCGGTGTTGGTGGGGTCAATATGCGTCAGTGTGTCGAGGATGACCGTTGCATAATCAATTGCCATTGGTGGATTCGTCCAGAGATGAGGATTGGGTTTGCCACCCGACTTGGGAAAGGAGAAGTCAAAGATCCAATCAGTCTCTGGGAGAACTGCTGTGGCAAGTTCACAGACAACCGCGCCTTTGCGCAAGTTCGCCCTTGCAAGATTTTTCGTGGGCTCTTCTAAAACAAGACCGTTGATAAACACAACATCTGCTCCCTCGAGAACTGCTGCCGCACTTGGCGGCGGCTCAAAAGTATGTGAGTTTGTTCCCTCAGGTACGAGACCAGTAATAATTGCGCCAGTGTCTCCAACAATAGAAGACACGATGCTCGTGATCGGCGCAACAGTTGTCACAATATTTACAGCACGATCAGCAACGACTGTTCCTGACGCACAATTTTGAGAAGCAATTTGCGTCCCTGTGAGCGTTGCAACACCGTCTGAGCTCTGGGTTAAACTTGTAGATGAGCCCGAACAACCCAGCAGCCCAATCAACATGGCAAAGGTGACTAGGAGGCGCCGCATCGCCCGACAAAACTATCGTCAGTTGACCTGGCGTTCCATTCCTGCCCAGTACGGAGCACGCAAATCTTTCTTTAAAATCTTGCCCGTGGGGTTTCGGGGCAAGACATCTATCCACGTCACGCTGGTGGGGCACTTGAACTTGGCGAGTCGCTCAACGCAGTACGCGATGATCTCGGCTTCGGATGCATTAACCCCTGCTCTTTTGACGATGATTGCCTTGGCTGTCTCGCCCCATCGCTCGTGCGGAACCCCGATCACGGCCACATCAGCAACGGCTGGATGAGCCATCAGTACATTTTCAACCTCTGCTGGATACACGTTCTCACCGCCGGACACGATCATGTCCTTGACCCGGTCATGAATATAGACATACCCCTCGGCATCCATGTAGCCAGCATCTCCGGACTTAAACCAGCCCTCTGGCGTGATTGATTCTGCAGTTGCTGCTGGATTGTTCCAGTACCCCTTCATGACCTGAGCCGAACGGCACCATATTTCTCCGACTTCACCAACTGGCATGTCCAGAGCTGTCGCCGTGTCAACGATTCTGACTTCAACACTCGGAATTGCTCTTCCGCACGAACGCAACAGGTGTTTTCTTGGACCACTTGGATCATGATCGTGTGGTGGCAAATCAGTGATAGAGCCAGTTGTCTCAGTAAGACCATACGCTTGTCCAAAGATTGAACCAAAAGTTTCTATCGCTCTGACTAAAACTTCTTCTGAGATCGGTGATGCGCCGTACATAATCAATTCCAAACTTGAGAAATTACTAGAAGCAACATCTGGCACTGCCAACATGAATTGAATGACTGCTGGTACTAAAAATGCGTGGGTTATATTGTGCGCGCCAATCAACCTGACTACCTCTGCTGGATTCATCTCTCGAAGCACAACGGTCGTGCAGCCGGCATATTGACCTGCAGTCGCCCATCCACCTCCGCCGATATGAAACAACGGCATCGCTGCCAAATTAATTGCGCCAGCATTAAAGTGCCACACGTCGACCGTCAGAGGTATGAGTGAAAGGAAGTTGGTATTTGTCAACATGACTCCCTTGGGCCGACCAGTGGTGCCGCTTGAGTACAACTGAAATGCAACGTCATCTGGTCCACTCGTAATCGCTGGATCAGTGGTCAGTTGCGAGGAAACCCAGTCGTTGTAGTCAGCAAACTGACCAGCACTATTGATGACGAGAATCATCTTTGCATGAGTCAAATTCGGCAAAATTGCTTCAAGAACAGCAACAAAATCAGCGTGCACAATAAATACTTTTGCCTCTGCATCATTGACGATATATTCGACTTCCTGAGGTGCTAGTCGCCAATTGACGTCGACTGCGACGGCATTTATAAGTGCACATCCGTAGAAAACCTCAAAATGCTCAATGCTGTTCTTGTCGAGAAATGCGACACGATCTTGACTACCTACTCCCGCCGCTTGCAACCCGTTTGCTACCTGTTTTGACCGCGAATAGAGCTGACCCCATGTCTCGGAATTTGTGCCTTCGATGAGAGCGACCTGGTCTGAGCGTTGTGCCCCGTGCGTGCGAATGATGTCAACGACTGAGGAAATTTGGCTTGTCATGATTATTTTTATAGCACAAGATTTCTATACCTAGCGAGGTATTAGCGAAATAGTAAAAGATTTTACGGCTCGCGCAAATATATTTGCTTCGACATCTGGCTCGGTGACCACGGTCAACTCTGTCGCCCGCGCAGACAGTTCTCGAAACACTGTCCGCAACACGAGTCTGGCCATGTTGGCTCCAACACATAGGTGTGTTCCGAACCCAAAAGAGAGATGCGGATTGGGATGACGGCTGATATCAAAAGCAAAGGGTTCGTCAAACACATTTTCATCACGATTAGCCGAGGGATAGATCATCATCAAACGATCGCCTCGTGAGATGGCTTGTCCTCCTACTTCAGTGTCGGCGATTGCGCGCCGAAAGAAGTTGTTCAGTGGCGTCACCCAGCGCAGAACTTCTTCGACTGCACTATCCACAAGATCTGGATTTGTCGACATTGCCTCCCACTGCTCGGGGTGGTCGCAAAAGATTCGCAGACCGTGGCTGATGGCTGTTCGTGTTGTCTCTGCCCCGCCAGCAATGAACAGACCGATTTCGTGCACAATCGACTCAGGCGGCAATGGTTGTCCATCTATTTTGGCGTGCAGCCAGATTGACAAAAAGTCATCTTTAGGGCATGTCATGCGATCAATTGCGATTGGTTGCATCGCACCGATGAACTCTTGGTTTGCCGCAACAAATTCACTAAAGACTTCACCGCTGCGATCACGCATATCAGTGCGCATCAGGCGTTCGCTCCATGACTTTAATTGTGGCCACATGTCTTCTGGATAACCCAACAACTTTGCCGTCAATCGAGCAGGCAACTGTCCAGCAAGTTGATCTACTACTTCGAACTCACGCTTTTGAAGCAGTTCGTCAATCAGTTCTTTTACCGTGTCTTCGATCTCATCTCGGCGTTCTTCGACGCCTGCACGAGTGAGTTTGGGTTGCACAAGCATTCTTTGTTGACGGTGTCGCGGATCATCCTGGGCAATCATGTTTGATTCGTTAGGGGCCCACACCGCTCGGTATCCAAGGCCTGATACAAACACCGTTGACCGCCGCTCGACATCCATCACATCGGCATGGCGCGAGAGCCCCCACAAACCATTGCGTTCATCGCGATACACCGGCTCGTTGGCGCGCATCCATGTCCAAATATCGTGAGGATTGCGCTGATACAACGCTGGGTCTAAAAGATCAACTTCCGGTCTGTCTGTTGCAACGTCCGATTGTTTCATAGCTTTACCCTAGACAGTCTTTGCCTTAGGCAGTCGTTTCAGGGCGACGAGACTCAGACCACGACATTCCCTGTTGTGTATTTGGCTCGCTCGGCAAGCCCAATACTCGTTCTCCCAAAATATTTCGTTGCACTTCTCCGGTGCCGCCGCCAATAGTAAGTGCCTGCGAGAACATATACCCGCTATACCAGGCTCGGCTCTGCAAGGTCTTGGCCTGTGAAAACTCTTCTGTTCTGTCATCACCAGTTAAAAGAGCATGTGCCCCGATCAAATCTCGAGCCAACTGCATTGTGTGTTGCCCGTGCTCGTCAGCAATTATTTTGCGCACGCTCGACTCAGGGCCTGGTTGCTCGCCTCGCAAACGCGCCGTGAGCGTTCGCATTCGAATGATTTCGAGCACAGTGTGTTCGGTATACAAAGCAGCAATGCGCTGGCGCATCACGGGATCTGTAATCGGGCTTTGTTGTTTTGCTGATTCAATCAAATCAAGTGCAGTTGGTCCCCCGCCCCACAACACGCCGCCTGTTGATAAAGACACTCGCTCATTTCCGAGAGTTACCTTGGCAAGTCTCCATCCGTCATTGACATCTCCCACCACGTTGATGTGCGGAATCCGAACGTCCGTAAAAAATACTTCGTTAAACGATTCTGCGCCGGCCATTGACTTGATTGGTCGAATCTCAATTCCGGGGGCATCCATCGGACAAATAAAATATGTGACTCCTTTGTACTTTGAGACATCCGGGTCTGTGCGTGCAATCAAAATTCCAAACTGCGAATACTGCGCTCCGGATGTCCAAATTTTTTGCCCGTTCACAATCCACTCATCACCGTCTCGCACTGCGCGCGTGCCAAGACTCGCTAAATCACTTCCGCTTCCGGGTTCGCTAAATAGTTGGCACCAAAATTCTGCACCCGACAACATCGGTCGCAAGTAGCGCTCTTTGAGATATTCGCTTCCAGCAAACAAAATTGTCGGCCCCGCCCATCCAATTCCGATTGGATTTGATGGTCGAGAAACTCCTGCTATCTGCAGTTCTTCGTCGATTATTAGTTGATGCACGGGATCAGCGCCGAGACCGTATGGCGCTGGCCAATGCGGCGCTACAAGACCTGCTTGAGCAAGTTGCTCCGCGCCTGGTCGCGGATTATCTGTGAGCCACTTCTGAATCGCTTGCCGACGAGCGTCGTCTTGGCCAGGCAGAAGTTCCATAGTGTGTCACCTTAGTTTTTTCTCTAAGATTGTGCGTCATGGAAAATCGTTCAATCGGCTGGAACTTTGCCGACATCTGGGAGCACCAAGCAGATCGTTACCCTCTATCACTCGCGCAATCCCAAGGAGACAGAACATTTACATGGGCGGAGTTTGACCGACGGGCAGACGGCATTGCATTGACTCTTCTGAACGCCGGAGTTGGTCACCAAGACAAAGTTGCGCAATACATGACTAACTGCCCAGAGTATGTGGAGTCGATGTTCGGGTTGTTTAAAGCAGCACTGATTCCGATTAACACTAATTACCGATACACCCAAGATGAACTCGTCTACATCTGGGATAACTCCGACGCGGTCGCAGTGATCTTCCACGGATCATTCACTGATACCTGTGACACGGTTCGCTCTCGTGTCCCAAGAGTCAAGACCTGGATCTGGGTCGACGATGCAACGTCTGCGTGTCCAGAGTGGGCGATTCCATACGAGACCGCAGCGGCTAGCGCAACAACACGCGTGACTGGTCCGTGGGGCCGCAGTGGTGACGATATGTATTTCTTGTACACCGGTGGCACAACAGGAATGCCAAAGGGGGTTATGTGGTTGCAAGACGACATGGTGTCAAGCCTTGATGCGGCATCCAAAAATCCGTTGCCAGCTCATGTGGATTGGAGCGCACTCGACGCACGCAGTACAAAACCTGGTCCCATGAACTTGCCTGCTGCGCCGCTCATGCACGGCACCGGAGCATTCAACGCAATGTGGAACCTTGTTCTCGCCGGTTCTGTCACAACAATGATGGGCCGAAGTTTTGACGCCATTGAATTGCTCGACACAGTGCAGCAACATCGCGTCAACAGCATCTCAATTGTTGGAGATGCATTTGCCAAACCAATCCTGCGAGCACTCAATGAACATCCCAACAAGTGGGATATCACAAGTTTGCGCGTAATTATTTCGAGTGGCGTGATGTGGTCGTCCGAGACCAAAGCAGGCTTACTTGAGCACAATCAGCGACTCATCATGATTGATAGTCTTGGTTCTTCTGAAGCTGTCGGTATGGCATCCTCTACGACAACAGCCGACGGAAAAGCCGACACTGCCAAATTTAAGTTGTCGCCAAACACAAAAGTCATCACCGAAGATGGTCGCGAAGTTGTTCCTGGTTCTGGTGAGCGTGGTCGAGTTGCCCTTCGTGGCAGAACATCGATTGGTTACTACAAGGACCCAGCAAAGACTGCTGGAACATTTATAGAAATCGGCGGCATTCGCTACACAATTCCGGGTGACTGGGCCGAAGTTGACGCCGATGGCACTGTTCGACTCTTGGGTCGAGGCAGTCAATGCATTAACACTGGTGGTGAAAAGGTGTATCCAGAAGAAGTTGAAGAAGCCCTTAAATTGCATCCCTCAGTTGCTGATGCGGCAGTCGTTGGCGTGCCAGATGAGCGCTTTGGTGAGGCCATCACCGCACTTGTTGAAGCTCGCGACGGACACACCATTGATGAGGCCACCTTGATTAATCATGTGCGCCAAACTCTGGCTGCCTATAAATCGCCCAAGCGGATCCTTGAGATCGCCACGATCGGACGCGCTCCGAACGGCAAACTGGATTACAAGCGCCTCAAATCAGAAGCCTTGGACCGACTCGGACTACTCTAATAATTCGCACAACCCCTCAGAATCTCCGATTCTGAGCTGACCACACAAGGACATTATGAGCACACTCGGATTTGATGGAAAAGTTGCCGTTATCACAGGCGCCGGAGGCGGCCTTGGCCGTCAACACGCATTGCTGTTGGCAAGTCGCGGAGCATTTTTGGTCATCAATGATCTTGGTGGCTCTGTTGACGGAAGCGGCTCCGATGCCAGCGCTGCACAAAAAGTTGTCGATGAGATTGTGGCCGCGGGTGGCGAGGCAGTTGCCAACCATGACAGCGTCTCAACCCCCGAGGGTGGCGAAGCGATTATCAAAACTGCTGTTGACGCCTACGGTCGCGTCGACATTGTGATTAACAACGCAGGCATCTTGCGTGACAAAACATTTCACAACATGACGCCTGATCTCGTTGATGCAGTAATTGATGTTCATCTACGCGGGGCATTTAATGTCACGCGCCCTGCATGGATCTTGATGCGCGAACAAAAATACGGGCGCATTATTAGCACCTCATCTGCCGCCGGAATATTTGGTAATTTTGGTCAGGCCAACTACGGCGCAGCAAAAATGGGGCTCGTCGGATTCACTCGCGTGTTGGCTCAAGAAGGAGCCAAGCACAACATCAAGGCAAATGCCATTGCGCCACTTGCGCTCACTCGCATGACAGAAGCACTGCTCGGACCACTCGGAGAAAAACTCGAACCCGGCTTGATCTCCCCAATCGTTGCTTGGCTTAGCCACGAAGACTGCGATGTCAGCGGCGAGGTGTATTCGGTCGGTGGCGGTCGTGTTGCTCGCGTGTTCATTGGCGAAACGCCCGGTTATTTCAAGCGCGATCTCACTCTTGAAGATGTTCGCGATAACTGGGAACAAATTCGCAACACCGAAGGATACGAAATTCCCAATGGAGTTCCGGACGAAACAAAACTCTTCTGGAACGTCCTCAAAGACGCATGATTCGTTGCACATGAGTACTACTACGTACATCAGTTCAACAAATAACGTACAACTTGCCCTTCACGATTTCGGCGGCTCTGGTGGTCCAGTATTCCTTTCGCATGCCACGGGTTTTCATGCGCATTGTTTTGATCCAATAGCAACACTGCTCCGTGAATCATTTCATTGCATGGGTATCGACTACAGAGGGCATGGCGATTCTGAGACAATTGATCCAGGAGACCTGCAGTGGACAGACTATGGCGACGATGCCATTGCTGCTGCACGTGTGATGTTTGCCAACTCCGCAAACACACCTCTCATTGGAGTCGGACATTCAATGGGCGGTGCTGCGTTGCTCTACGCGGCTCTCCATGAACCACATCTATTTCGCGCGTTATTTGTGTACGAGCCAATTGTGTTTCCGCCAGACGGTTTTCGCCCACAAGGCACGCCAAATCCAATGATCGAAGCAGCCCGAAAGCGTCGCACCACGTTTGACTCCTACGACGCAGCAATTGCAAACTTTGCATCCAAACCGCCGATGATAAGTTTCGATCCAGTGGCTCGCGAATCATACGTTCGTCATGGTTTTGCTCAAATGCCCAACGGAACAGTTGAACTAAAATGTCGTCCCGATACAGAGGCACGCACATACGAAACAGGTGGCAGTGCTCCGCAGTGGCATGAGTTGTCGCGTATCACCACACCAACATGGGTAATGGCCGGAGTACAACAACCATTTCAAGTATCGTCAATTGCTCCGCTGGCGGCCGCTGAGATGCCCTCATGTACTTATGTTCAATGGGATGAGCTCGGACACTTTGGTCCATTCGAACATCCTGCCCACATTGCCGGTTTTGTGGGTCGCACGGCGATGACCTTGCGATGAGAGAGAATAATTTCGTGAGACTCGACTCGTTAGGCGATCGTCTGCTCGAACCACTGCGCAATCACCGAGTGTCCGTGGCGATCTTTGGCGCGGCAAGCACAATTGGTGACTTCAGCATCATCTGGCATGCCATTGGACTGATCCGCTCCATCGGGAGCGTTCATCGATTCGGCCAGGCCCTCGTGCTATCTGTCGTCTTGGGCATTGAAAGTTTGGTTGTCAATCAAGGAGTCAAGCGACTCTTTAAACGCCAACGTCCCACCGTGTCTGGCGATGATCGTTTCGCCGTGCGCGAGCCACGGACGTCAAGTTTTCCGAGCGGACACGCATCGTCTGCTGTTTGTGCAGCAATCGTGCTCACCGCATTTTCTGGATGGCCACTCGGTGCACTGTGGGTTTTCATCGCATTAATTGTTGCCCTAAGCCGAGCAGTTGTTCGGATTCATCACTTCTCTGACATACTCGGAGGACTCGTCATCGGAGCACTTCTAGGGCTGATTGCACTTCCGTTTGTTCATCAGTTTTCTTGACATCGTGTGGAGCGTCCTCCACAACGCTGATTAAGCGACGGTACTTGTGCTAGTTGCAGTCAACAAACTGCGAACATCAAGCAACACATCTGCGACTTCACCAGATGACACCAACTCTCGACGCAACATTTCTGCAAGCGCTTTATCAATGACGCTAAGCGCCTCAGTAATTACCGCTGCTTCTTGCTGATCGGTCATTTGCGTCGCCCTTCGTATGGTGTGCTCTTGATTCAGAGATTTTCTGAACTGCTTCTACGGTATCTCGTGCGAGATCCCTAATACCGCATCGTACTCAGGACTTCCGTCACCCGCAGTGCATGGTCATCATGTTGAACCTTCTAGTCTCAGATTATGGATTTTCAAGGACGTACAACCGTGGTCACTGGAGCAGCAAACGGCATCGGAGCTGCCCTTTCGAGGCGATTTCATGCTGCCGGAGCAAACGTGGTTCTTGCTGACAGAGATGCGGCCCCTCTTGAGCGGGTGACACAAGAACTAAACGACATTCGTCTCGGAAGCGCGATTGGCGTTGTTGCTGACATCGGAACCGAGTCCGGAAACATTGCACTCATTAATGCTGCTCGCGCCAAGTTTGGTTTCATTGATCTGTTTTATGCAAACGCCGGAATCGGTGGCGGAACGGACCTTGAGTCAACTGATGAAGCAATGTGGGAAGCGACCTTCAACATTAATTTGAACGCACATCGTTGGGCGGCAAAACACTTACTCGGTGAATGGCTCGCCGAAGGGCGCGGATATTTTTGCAGTACGGCTTCCGCTGCAGGGTTACTCTCGCAAATCGGATCTGCTCCGTACTCGGTCACCAAGCATGGTGCGGTGGCATTTGCTGAATGGCTGTCAATCACATATGGAGATCGTGGATTGCGCGTGAGTTGCTTGTGCCCTCAAGGGGTGAACACCAATCTTTTGAACCCACCCACGACAGATTCAGCCGGCGCTATTGCGCCAAATGCAAGCAGCGCTATTGCGCCAAATGCAAGCAGCGCTATTGCGCCAAATGGCGGTGACGTTGTGAAGTTTGCTGGAGTGGTTCTTGAGCCTAGTGATGTCGCTGAAGTCGTTTATCGAGCCATTGTCGACGAGCGCTTTTTGATTCTCCCCCACCCTGAAGTTGCCATTTACGAGCAGCGCAAGGCCGCCGACCGTGACAGGTGGCTTGCTGGCATGCGCAAACTACAAGCACGCGTATTTGGGACCCTGTAGTTCTGATGAATTAACCCCGCCGTCGGGGTCGTAATGTCTTGGTCATGGCAATACGACTAGATCCTGCTGACGAATACATGCACGAGTTAGGACCCGAGTCCAACTTCAACGAAAGCATGTACATCAATTGTTTCGATCCCGCATCAAAAATTGGTGGTTGGTTTCGGATGGGCAATCGCGCCAACGAGGGCACTGCAGAGATGACAATCTGTATCTACTTGCCCGATGGTCGAGTTGCTTTTATTTTTAAACGTCCGAGCATCGACAACAACGACGCACTCGATGCTGGTGGACTGACTTGGACAATGGTGAAACCATTCGAAGAATTGCGCATCGATTATGTCGGCAAAGTTGTCGTGCTTGATGAACCACATCAGATGGCAAATCCAAAAGAAGCATTCGCTAACAATCCATTTTCCGAAGCAGAAGTCCATCTCACATTTACCGGACAAGGAAAGCCAAGCATGTTTGGCGGAGAACCTGATGTTGCGCACGAAAAACCAGGCGAAGAGTTCGCCAAGGGACACTACGAACAACTCGTCGAAGCAACTGGCAGTATCAGAGTTGGATCAGAAGAATGGCAGATTAACGGCTGCGGATTACGCGATCATTCGTGGGGGCCACGATATTGGCAAGCACCTTGGTACTACCGTTGGCTGACTGCCAACTTTGGAAGCGACTTAGGTTTTATGGCCTCTCGTGTCGCCAAAAAAGATGGTCCCGGATCTCGTGGGGGTTTTGTGTGGGACAAAGGTCAAATGCACCTCTGTGACGACTGCGAAGTGAGCACCGAGTTTGTCGGAGACGATCAATACCATCAAAAAGTCACAGGCATCTTGCGTTCGTCTCGCTCCAGTAAAGAGTGGCGCTTTGAAGGCAACGTGATGAGCCTGATTCCGTTGCGCAATCGTCGCCAAGACACAGACGGCAATTGGCTCATGACCCGCATCAGCGAAGGCATGACCCAGTGGACCATGACCTCTGGTGAGCACTCTGGTGCAGTGGGTTATGGCTTGTCGGAATACCTTGACCAGATCATCGACGGATCTCCTGTGGGGCTGGCTGAATAGATTTGGTTTCCCCCGACACACCGCCGCCTTAGGGTGGGCGTATGGCTATTCATTTCAGCAATATTCGTCGGTCCCTGTGTCTTGGTCTTGTCAGTTTTTTGACAGCCGTGTCAGCACTTGTCGCAGTCGCCCCAAACACTGCGTTAGCTGATCCGTTCACATACTCCGACGTCTCGGCTGGTTTTCACAGCAGTTGCTCTCTCTCCACAGACGGTCGCGCATTGTGTTGGGGCTGGAACTACCAGGGGTACTTAGGAATCGGCAGTCGAGAAACATCAGTCACAGTGCCATCAGTTGTCGCTACACCCGCCGGCGTGCGATTTGTTTCAATCGAAGCCGGAAGCTATTTCACAACATGTGGTCTCACCACAACTGGCGCAGTGTATTGCTGGGGAGAATCTGCTCTTGGGCGCTGGACAGGTGCGCCATCAATCACCCCCGTGTTGGTCGATCTTCCTTCTGGTGTTGTGGCCACGCAACTCAGTGTTGGCGCAACTCATGCATGTGTGATCAGCAACGACGGCGTGTATTGCTGGGGCAACTGGAGCACCGGCGAGTTGGGTGTTGGCGAAATCGAACCAACTGTTACTCCCGTGCATGTCACATTGCCAAATAATCAAGTTGCAGTTTCAATTGCAGCCGGCGTCGCATTTACGTGTATCGCCACAACAACTGGTTCGGCATATTGCTGGGGCACAAACACAGACGGCCAAACCGGAATCGGATACAAATCCAATCAGAGTTCCCCCATCATGGTGCCAACTGCTGTAGTGGTTCCCGACGGCGTCAACTTCGTACAAGTCACAACCGGTCTTAATCGAGCCTGTGCTGTTGACTCCACCGGAGGTGCATGGTGTTGGGGCCACAACTACAACGGAACATTTGGCAATGGGACATACGACAGCAACTCTTCGCCACAGCGCGTGCTACTTCCGGCAGGAACTTCTTTGTCAAGCGTTTCAACTGGCTGGTATCACACATGTGGCTTGACAACAACAGGGACATTATTGTGCTGGGGCACCAACGACAATGGCGAACTCGGCACCGGCACAACGCTTGGTGGCAAGACAATTCGCCAGACAGTGTTGCCAGACGGAGTCGTTGCCGCCAGCATCAGTGCCGGACTCGGCCAAACCTGCATGCTCTCAACAACCCACGAAGCATGGTGTTGGGGAGTTAATTATTTCGGTTCACTTGGACAAGGAACCCTTGTTGGCTCAAAACTTCCAGTAAAAATCTTGCCTGTTGGTACACCTACCGTTGCATCGCCTGCTGCGTCCAGTGTTGGTGCCGAACAAGCAACCGTCGGTGCAACTATTAGTCCCAATGGCCATATTGCATCTGTCGTGTTGGCATTATCAAAAAATTCAACACTTGCCGAATCAACGGTTCGCACCATCGCGTTGTCGGCTTCTTTGCAAAATACGCCAGCCAAGCGATTTTCATCTTTTGCAATCAGAACTTCGCTCACCGATCTAGATCCAAAGACCACCTACTACTTCGAGTTTCGTTCAACTAATGCTCTCGGCTCTACCACTTCTGCAATTGGTTCTTTTACAACTACAGGTGATATTCCCGCCGTCAACATTGATCCAATCTCTGATATCCATGGTGACTCAGGCATGGCATCAATGCGCGTGCACCCACATGAGCTCGCCACCACCGCAGAACTCACCTATGCCCAAGATGCATCTTTCACGCGGGACGTCCACACCATCGGTCTCGGAACACTTAGGGGCAATGACGCTGTCGCTCTCAGCGCACTCATGCCCGAACTAGATGCACGCACTCAATACTTCGTGCGAATCAGCGCCACCAACAGACTCGGTACCACTCTTTCATCGGTGATTTCATTTACGACGGTTGGTGCATTACCCACCGCTACCACCGGCGCAGCAACCACCACAGGCACAGGTGCCACGATCGAAGCCACTGTCAATGCAATGGACACTCGGGTCACCGCATCTGTTCAATATTGGCTCACGTCATCAAGCCCCGATCTCGCACAACACACAACAAGCCGCGTGATCAATGGCGCCACAGATCAATCCCTTTCATTTGCCGTCACCGATCTCGCGATTGCTACTAATTACTCGTATCGAGTCGTGGCCACCAACAACCTGGGCACTGTCATTGGCGACACTCGCACATTGCGCACCCGCGGCGGTTCTCCAATTGTTAGTGCCATCTCTGCCACAGACATCACTCAAACTGGTGTCACTGTCAAAGCAACCATCGACTCCAACGAGTTCAGCACATTTACCAAAATGCAACTATCAACTGATCGTTCTTTTGTCGATGACGTCAGCGAGTACTACGTCGCCCGCACACCTGCGGGATCAACGCGCCAAGCAATTATCCCCGTTGACAACCTCACGCCACGCACTATCTACTTTGCACGTTTTGTTGCCACTAACAGTAGGGGCTCTACGACAAGTGCGAGCACGAGCTTTGTCACGCGCACTCCAATCGGAGTCTCTATCAACAATGGTGACTCCAGCACCGATTCTGCCCGTGTGATTCTCAGTATTACTGCGCCAGACAACGCCGACTCTGTCATCATCTCTCACACCCGCACCTTTACAAACCAACGAGTCTTTGATCTCGATTCCAAGATCGACTGGACACTCGTTGCGCTAACTGGTACCGAAGCAGCCACGCGCACGGTGTATGTCAAATTTGTTCTTACCGACGACACCACTTCACCAGTCTTTAGTGACAGCATCACCCTCACGACTCCGACAAGTCTGCCTCGCGACCCTGACTCACCGGTGGGTACCACTACTACCACTGCTGCTCCGACTACTGATGTTGTGGCCCCAACTATTGCGGCCGCAACAGTTGGTCCGCAGTTTGCCCTTAAAAAAGGTGTAGCCACTTCGAGTGTGCGCACTCGCTTAACAGTGTCCACTCGCGACGCAGCATCTGGTGTCGCTCGCATCGAAGTGCGTGACGCATCCAAAAAGAAGACCGTTCTTCGTTCATCAGTTCCGCGCAATTCTGCTCGATACTCAGTCAAAGTGCCAGTAGGTTCACGCAGTATTCAATTCAGGGTTATCGACCTTGCCGGCAATGCAACCGCTTGGAGAACAATCGAGTTTCGTTAATCAGAGCGCAGTGTGTTCAATAAACCTTTGCGCAACTCCAGCATCTCCAATTATCTCTACCTGTGACAGCGGTAGTCGGCGCCACAGTGCCAACAACACATCACTCGCCGCTCCTCGAATGGCACAGGTTCCTTTGGCGTGTTCGCGAGCCACAACAAATGTCCTCGCATCAGGCTGAGTAATTGTCCATTCGCCTGCGATGTCTGTGCAATGAATATGCACACTGCCTCCCACCGCCGGAACACCTTCTCGACCACGCGGCAAGAAATTAGACAAGAACTCATCAATGCCATCGCTGGCCAGGGCTGCTTCGATCGTGGTGCTTGTGCCTGTCGCATTCACTGCATCCCACGCATGCACTGCGGTTTCTTGCGCCATTCGTCGAACTGCCCAAGTTGACACCACTGGGCCAGTCCAAGACCAGATCATCGCCGTTGGATCTGCCTGAGTTGCGACGTTGATGAGATCCTGCAGACCTGCTGAATATGTCTTAATTAGAGCATCGTCGTCAGCACGTTTGACAGGAACCAACTTGTCAAAGCCCTGAACTCCGTCTCGAATAATCTGAACTATCGCGTTGTGTACTCGCGTGGTGTGCCACACCAGATCCGACATTGTCCAGCCAGGACACGACGACACCACACGTGTGAGATGTTGATCGGCCGCAGTCGCAAGCACTGTTCCGTCGCGCTGAAGTGCTCGTATCAATTCTGCTTTTTCCATAATGGACTACAGACCTTTTGTTGCGTCAGCAAGTTCTTTCCATTGCGCCATCGGAAGAACTCCTGGTGTGTCGGTGAGTACTTGCACACAGACGTGATTTGCACCAGCATCTAGATGGGCTTTGATGCGAGCGACGACCTGCTCAGTTGAGCCCCACCCAACAATGGCATCAACAAGCGCGTCAGATGGTCCGTCAATATCTTCTTGAGTCCATCCGAGGCGTTTTAAGTTGTTCGTGTAGTTAGGTAATCCCAGATATGTCTTCATGTGTTGTCGCGCCACGTTGCGCGCCTTAGTGGGGTCCGTTTCAAAAACGACGGCCGTTTCAGGGGCCAACATTGCATCTGGCCCCAAAGCCTGACGTGCAATCACCGTGTGTTCAACGGGAACAAAATACGGATGCGCACCCATTGTGCGATCGGCTGCCAACTTCAGCATTTTTGGACCCAACGCCGCAAGCATTCGACGTGGCTGCGTACTGGGTTGAGCAGCAAAATACATTCCACGATCCATTGCGTCAAGAAACTGCACCATCGTGGAATACGGCTTGTCATATGCATGGCCATGAATATTTTCGACCATGGGCTGATGACTGACTCCGATTCCAAGCACAAACCGCTCGGGAAACGCTTCGGTCAGCGTTTTCCATCCTGCTTGCATTGTCATTGCTGTTCGTGCATGCAAACTTGCGATGCCAGTTGCCAAAATCAGATTCTGTGTTGCCGACAACAAAAGTGCTGTTGATGCAAATGGCTCGCGCCCCACAGCCTCGGGCACCCACACAGTGCCGAATCCCATTTCCTCAATGCGCGCTACTGCTTTTTGAGCAGCCGCCATGGGCTGCAAATCAAAGTCAAATGCCCACAGGCCAACACGTCCAAGATCAAGATTGCTCATGTCTCAACACTAAAGGCTTCGAGATCAGCGCGTCGCACCGAACACGCACTGACGATACTTAGCTAGCCACCCAATCATCAATGAGTCGACGTGCAATTGAGATTCCTGGGGGGATCATTGGTAATGCATCACGCCGATACCAGTTGGCGTCCATTATCTCTGTGGCATCGCACACAATGTCTCCATGGTCGTAGCGTGCGCGGAATCCAAGCATCAAAGAGTGCGGGAACGGCCATGGCTGGCTCGCCACATACTGCACATCGGCGACCCAGATGCCAACCTCCTCCAAAATTTCACGCGCCACGGCCTGCTCCAAGTTTTCACCGGGCTCAACAAAACCAGCCAGACACGAATACATCGGAATTTGCCACTGCACTCCGCGCGCCAACAATGCTTCTTCGTCGTCTCCTTGACCACGAGTCACAAGGGTGATCACTGCAGGTGCAAGTCGCGGAAACGACATCAACCGACATGTTGGACACGTATAGGCACGCTCATGATCGGCGATCTGGGTGGGCGTTGCACAACGACCACAAAACTTGTGAGTGCGCCCCCACTCCACCAACTGCACCGCACGTCCCGCTACTGCCCATTCGGTCTCTGTCGCCCTGCCAAAAAAAGTGCGCAGATCAACGGCTGCTCCGTCGGCAGGGTCGTGTCCGTGCGGAACATCGACCCCCCAACACGCCGTGTCGCCGTGCATCCCCAAAAAATGTGTCGTCCATTGCGTATCGGCGCAGGATTCGTGCACCCACACCGAACTGCCCACGACATGCACATAGCGGTGACCAGAGGCGTCATTGCTGGGTTGCATCGTCGGGACAAAGTCAGATTCGTGAGCAGCCATCGCCCACTGACGGTAGTTGTCGCAGAGACCAATAAGATGCATCGCATGTCAACTTCATCTTCTGTCGTCATTGTCGATGCTCTCCGCACTCCAGTTGGTCGCCGCGGAGGCGGTCTGGGCTCAATGCACCCCGGAGACCTACTGGGTCTCGTCCAAAAGGGTGTGCTTGACCGCACCGGACTCGATCCTGCGCTTGTCGAACAAGTTGTTGGTGGTTGCGTGAGTCAAGTTGGCGAGCAAAGTTTCAACATCACCCGAACGGCATGGTTGGCAGCAGGACTGCCCCTCACAACTGCTGCCACAACACTCGACACACAATGTGGGTCATCCCAACAAGCAACCAATGTCGCAACGTCGATGCTGGGCTCTGGCGTCGTAGATATTGCCATGGCATGCGGTGTCGAGGTCATGACGCGTATTCCGATCGGTATCAACTCCAGCAAAAAACTTGGTCTGGGTGTTCCGATTCCAAAATCATATTTTTCACAATACGAATTCACTTCTCAATTTGAAGGCGCAGAACGAATCGCTGAGTTGTACAACATCACCCGAGACGACACAGATGCACTCGCATTATCGTCACAACAACGTGCTGCGCGAGCATGGGCTCAAGGACACTTTGACGGACAATGGATACCCGTCACTGCTCCAGACCTTGACGAAGAAGGTAAGCCAACCGGCACCACTCACACTGTGTCTCGAGACGAAGGCATCCGCGAAAGCTCACTCGAATCACTTGCCAAACTGAAACCTGTTGGCCGAGAAAATGGTGTCCACACAGCAGGCAACTCGTCGCAGATCTCTGACGGTGCAGCAGCACTTCTCATGATGACAGAGCAAAAGGCAACAAAACTTGGTCTCACTCCTCGTGCCCGCGTCGTTGATACATGTCTGGTTGGCGTCGATCCAGTACTCATGCTCACGGGCCCGATCGAAGCAACTAAGCGATTGCTCGAGCGCAACAAACTTGGCATCGACGACATCGATACGTTCGAAATTAACGAAGCGTTTGCGTCAGTTGTATTGGGATGGGCACGTGCTACTGGTGCAGACCTTGAAAAAACAAACCCCAACGGTGGAGCGATTGCACTTGGACATCCACTTGGCTGTACCGGATCCTTTCTCATCACAAAGGCGTTATACGAACTCGAGCGCATCGGTGGCAGATACGCGCTCATCTCAATGTGTTGTGGTGGCGGACTCGGCACCGGAACACTCATCGAACGCATCTAATCCAAGGCGGGCGTGACGAATAATCCCTTTACGTTCGTTCGCTCTTGTGTCCTTCTGACAACAATATTCATCGTAGGCGCATGCAGTTCTTCTGATAACGCCGCAACTTCGTTATCTTCTTCAACTGCAACTGTCACCGTAGATCGTGTCGTTGACGGCGACACCGTGGTGTTAATGATTGACGGCAAAAAAGAAAAAGTACGACTCATCGGCGTTGACACTCCAGAAACTGTCAAACCCAACATGCCAGTGCAGTGCTACGGCCCAGAGGCATCCAACGCGCTCAAGTCCATGTTGCCCAAGGGCACTCCAGTTCGCGTTGAACGAGACGAAGAAGCCCGCGACAGATATCGCCGACTATTGCTGTACATCTATCGTCTGCCCGACAATGTCTTTATCAACTTGCAATTAGTACAGCAAGGTTTCGCACGCATTATGTCGATTGCCCCCAACACAGCCCATGCCGCTGACTTTGCCGTTGCTGCGAGCAGCGCTGAGGCTTCAGGACAAGGTCTATGGGGAGCGTGTCCCCGATAGCGTTTAGGCATGGTCACACACGTCGGAGCACACACTCCCACGCTCAATTCCCTGCTTGGGTATGACGACAACGAACGTCTTGTCATTTTGAGTTGCGACGATCTGGGCTCATGTCATGCCGCCAACGAAGGCGTGTACATGGCGTTGCGCGACGGCATCGCGACATGTGCATCTCTGATGGTTCCAGCACCGTGGGCTAATCACGCCGCTCAGCAATATCGCGACGAAGACATCGGCGTACACCTCACTCTCAATGCCGAACATGCCAACTACCGCTGGGGCCCCATCACGTATGCACCCAGTTTGTTATCAGGTGAAGGCGGGTTTCCGCGCACGGTGACAGATTTGTGGGAGCATGCCGACAGCGACGAAGTCTTGCGTGAATGCCGCGCCCAAATTGAGCGAGCACTTGCATGGGGAATCGATGTCACTCACCTTGCTCCACACTTGAGCGTCATCACATTGCGACCAGAATTCTTTGATATATATCTTGAACTTGCTGTTGAATTTGCGCTACCGATTCGTCTGCCCTCAACAATCACCGCAGAACAAGCAGGGTTCCCATTTCGAGAACTTGCTGCCCAAGAAAACATCTTGTTCCCCGATCACTTCGACCACGACTGGCGCGCAGGCAGCCGTGATCGAGTTGTGCAGGCAATCACGCAATTGCAGCCAGGCGTCACTGAGATTCATATTCAGCCAGCAATTGATACTCCTGAACTTCGCGCTCTGGGAGACACGGCGACCGGATGGGTGGATGACCTTGCTCTTGTCACTACCGATTCAGAATTTATCTCACTCGTCAAAAATAGTGGAGCAACTCTTATTGGCTATCGCGCCCTCAGGCACGCGATGCGAGCCGCGAAATAACTGCATCTGCGTCGCCATTTGACAACACATTAAATAGCACACCTGTGCGGCCCTGCGCCTTTAGTTTTCCGGTCATAAACGCCAGCGACAGATTCAGACCCGAATCTTTAGACGCGATTCGCACAACAACATCGGCGTTGTCTGGACCCTCAACTGCTTCGTCGGTCTTAGAGAACATCACTCGGTATTGAACTGTGTGCATATCTATTGTCTCATTTCGTGCAGGGCATTTTCTCGAACGCCCGCAAAGAGATCATCTTCTAATGTGCCATCAACATTTGTTGACACAGTCGAGACGCCCAAAACCCAATCTTCCCACGGATACAGTTTTGCCATTTCATCATCATCAAGACCAAACCACCACGTGGCTGATGGGTCTACTTGCGTGGCATGAGCACGCAGTGACGCACTGCGTACGCCAAGATACTTACCAATCTCGAGTCGAGTCGTAATTCGGTGATCTTGAGATGGTCGATTGAGCCATTTCTCGTCATACGGAGACTCGCCAAGTTTGGCAATCATGGCGTGATGCACTGCCATTAGTCGTTCTTTAGACCACACGCTGTAATACATCTTTTGTGGCTGCCATGGTTCTCCAAATTCGGGATACCAACTGAAATCACCTGCACGCTGAAATGCCAAAATGCTGATGTCATGAACTTTGAGATGATCTGGATGCGGGTATCCGGTTTGGTCATCGTTGTACGTCAGAATTACTTGAGGTTTTTCGAGACGAATAATTCGCACAAGACGACCAACCGCTTCATCCATCTCGGCCATATGAAAACACTCTGGATTTTTGTTGGTGTCGCTATCAGCCATTCCAGAATCTCGGTAGCCCAACATATGCAGCGCACTAAACCCGATGACATCGCAAGAGTTCTGAAGTTCGATGGCGCGAATTGGCCCCATCTTTAGACGCTCCTGCTCTGGAGTAAGTCCGTGAAACGGCTGCCCGGGTTCACGCAGTGACGGATTATTTAGATCGCCTTCTTCTCCACCAGTACAACACACCAGAACTGTGCGCACTCCTTGGGCAAAATAGCTTGCCACGGTTGGGGCTCCTTTGCTGGCCTCGTCATCGGGGTGGGCATGCACCGTGAGCAGGCACAGTGGATCCTGATCGATAGACAATGGCGCAATAGTCATGTCAGCAGGCTAGTAAAAATCCACTGATTGCCACTGATGGAGACGCTAGTGAATAGTCTTTGAAGATATGAGTCACCCAAAATATGTTCCGATGGTGTGCGTGGCTCTACTAAGCGTTGGGCTTGCTGCATGTTCTCGCAACGACGGACGCACCATGAAAGAACCGCGCGCAGATCAAACCGAAACAATTGCAATCGCGACAACGGTTCCGATCCCCGAGACAGTCAGTGCCGGAAATGACTTGCCAGAGATGACACTCACCACTCCGTGGCAACCTGATGCCGCAATCGATATCTCGTTCACCTGTGACGGCGCCAATTCATCCCCTGCTCTCAGTTGGACGGGCATCGCCCCAACAACGGGATCACTGGCCATTGTTTTGTCCGATGATGATGCACCAGAATATGTGCACTGGGTAGTGAGCAATATCGCCCCCACCACCACGGGCTTTGCCGCTGGACAGGTCAGCCCCGAATCTGTGGTCGCAAAAAATTCGAGTGGGGTCGTTGGCTACTCGGGGCCGTGTCCGCCCCCAGGAACCACCCATACCTATGCATTGACCCTGTATGCCCTTGACCAAACAATCAAGGCCACTTCTGGCGATGATGCCTCAGCCATTCGTGATGCGATTGAAGCCGCCAGCACAGATGCCACTGTGAGCACATTTACTTTTCGTCGCTGAGCCGATCACACTGCGGGGTTGTTCCACCGCCGAGGGTGAGCAATCTGAGAGACTGTCAGCATCGCCAATATTTCCGAGCACATCGCCGCGGCACTCCCGATTGGAGTCTTTGACGCCGACATCGACTGTCGGGTGACGTGGGCCAATGATGCATACCGCACGCTTGTATTAGGTGGTGCTGCAATCGTTGCGGGCACCGCGCCCTGGGTCAATGCATTACCTCAAGAACGCACAGACTGCGAACAAAAGTGGCGCGTGCACAAAGAATCGGGCACCCCGTTCTTGGTTGAGTTTCGGATTGGGACATCTACCGGAGAAACAATCTGGGTCCAAGTGTCAGCGCAGCCAATTACTTCTCATGGTGTCACAAAATACATCGGCACAGCAATTGACTGCACTGCAATTGTGCAACAGAGTGCGCTCTCTCAACAATTAGTGAGTTTGCTTGATGCATCTGGCGATGCAGTGCTCGTTTTTGATCGTGTTGGCAATCTGCAGTTTGCCAATGAAGTTGCCACGACAATGATCGGAGTCACTGAATCTTCATTGACGAGCACTGATGTCGCTGCTCGCACATTTATGCAAGCCATCAAAGATCAATTGCCTCGTGAATTGCTCGAACACTATGACCCTTCATCACCAATCAACAAGTGGCAGGGCGAGATTGGCTTCCGCTCCCCTGACGGACTACCTCGTACATTGTCCGTCGTCGTGCAAGTCACCCGTGATCGTGACGGCTCTGTGCACCATTGGTCGGCGATTGCGAGTGACATCACAGAGGCCCGCCAACTTCAAACAGAGCTGACGAGGCAGGCAACACATGATGCGCTCACCTCTTTGCCCAACAGAGTGCTAATACTCCGCAAAATCTCCGAAGCCCTTGAGCGAAGTCGAACAACAAGAAATACCGTTGCTGTTTTGTTTATCGACCTCGACAAACTCAAGCATGTCAATGACACAATCGGTCATGCCGTTGGCGACCAACTTATTGTCACTATTGCGCAGCGCTTAGTAGCGGCTACTCGACCAAGTGACGTTGTTGCGCGCATCGGTGGTGATGAGTTTGTGGTGCTGTGTGAAGGTCTCCTCGATGAACACGTGTCAATGGAGGTCGCAGACCGAATTCGTGTATCAATTAGTGGATCGCTCATTTTGCAAGGTGTTGAGATCGAATCAGGGGCCAGCATCGGTGTCGCATTAGCCACCCAAGAGATGTTGCAAACAGAATCATCAGTTGATGCCGCCATCACATTATTGCGATGCGCTGATACGGCCATGTATCGCGCAAAGCAAAGAGGTCGCGGCCGGTGCGAGTTGTACAACAACGAAATGCACAGCGCAGCCCGCGAGCGACTCGTGCTCTCGAGCCAACTCGAACAAGCACTCGCTGCTCGTCAATTCAGCCTCGTCTATCAACCGCTCATTTCAGCCCATACCGGCCGCACTGTTGCTGTCGAGGCGCTTCTTCGCTGGAACCATCCAGAACGTGGCGAACTGACTCCTGCTGCGTTCTTGGATCTGGCCGAAGAATCTGGATTAATCAGCCCTATCGGTGACTGGGTTCTTAGCACAGCATCTACAGCGATGCGCGAGTGGATCAACTCTGGGCTTCTTGATCGACATTGCGCTCTTCATGTCAATGTCTCACGGCGACAGTTATCTGACACCACTTTTGTTGATCGAGCGAGCACGATTCTTTCTGAGGCTGGTCTTGACGCCCAACAACTTGTTCTTGAAACATCTGAGTCAACGCTGATCGACAATAATCCCACCATCTTGCGCACTGTCACAACCCTCAAACGACAAGGCGTGCGGATTGCTGTTGACGACTTCGGCACTGGCTACTCATCTTTGTCCTCGTTGCGAACTTTCCCTGCAGATCAACTCAAACTTGACGGCACCCTTGTTCGTGATGTTGGCCGCACAGACGGCGGAGACGATCCGATCGTTCGTTCACTTATCCAGTTGGCTCATTCTCTGGATCTGACTGTGGTCGCAGAATGGGTCAGCACATCAGATCAAGTTGATCGCTTGCGTATTTTAGGATGCGATATCTTGCAAGGCAATCACATCTCTGAACCACTCACGAAAGACAAATTGCGGGAACGTTATTTGGGTGCAGGGACTGGCGCAGGTCCTGTGCCTGCAAAATAAGCAAGCACATCATTTGATTTTGTGCTCAAGCGCAGCACCTCGGCATCACGAACAACGTCGTTGACAACAGTCAATGAATACGATGCTGTACCGACATCTGCCGCGGGTCGCAACTTGCGAGCCATGTCCACCAACTTGAGCGACGGATCAACAGTGAGCGAATCAGCAAATGACGCCATCACATCGTGAGCGGCCATCGGGTTTTGTGCAACGTATTTTACTGAACCTTTTAGCAGCGCAGAGACGAAGTCGCGTTGACGAGTCGACCTACCAATGTCAGACGAGCCATCCATTTGCCAGACGCCATCTATCTTGGATTCATAAAAACGACTCCTCACAAACGCAAGCGCTTGTGTTCCCCCCAAGCGACTGCAACCCCGACGCCGGATAATTAAACCAGTGTGTCGGTCGCGAGCAGGTCGCTTCACACAAATATCGATACCGCCAATGCCATCGATGATTCCTTTGAATCCCTGAAAATCAACTTCTAGATAATGATGAATCGGAATGTTCAATGCCCGTTGCACTGTTCGTATCAATACTTCTGGCCCAACTTGATATGCCGTGTTCAGACGATTAGAGCGATCGCTGTCTCCGATTTTTACCCACAGATCTCGCGGAACAGATAACAGCGCAACATCGTGTGTTGTTGCGTCATATCGCAGAATCATCATCGTGTCTGATCGCTGACCACCCGTGGTGTCGGCCGAACCAATATTTTTATAGTCTGCATCGGTTGGATCAGCGGTTGTTCGCGTGTCAGAACCCACTAACAAATAGTTCTCAAGACCAACTGTTGGCATCGACAACACCGCTGCCACCGAGGGCACGCGTTTGACTGAATCGAACTGAGTTGCCGTTGCACGAACAATGCCCAATGCTCCGGCCAACGCAATGACAACTGCGACAACTCCAATAAGCACCCAACGCGGAAGTTTTCCGGCCTGATCGAGGCGTTCGCGGAACAGCACCTACATACGGTAGCCAATGCCCAGCCCATAACTGGGTTACTTCGTCAAGACAGCGTGTTGCTCCCTACGCCAAGCGCAGGTGAATGACATCGGCTGTATCAATGCAATGAGATACAGCATTGTCGTCACGCACGACAAGCCGACCATCTCGCTGAACATCGACTGCCTCACCCACCATCACAGACCCGTCCGGCAGATCAACACGCACGCGTTGACCAATCGTGCCAAGTGCTTTTTTATACTCCTCGTGTTGTTGCTCGCCAGACATTGCCAACAAAATGTCCAGATCTTTGAGCATCTGAACTAAAAGTTCCTGCGGGCTAATCTCCGTCGTCCAACCACTTTCGCGCAAAGACGTGGCGTCCTGGGGTGACCATGCGACGTTCATGCCAATTCCCACCACAACATATTCAGGAACCGAGTCCATAACTCGACCACCAGACTGCGCCAAAACTCCCGCCAGTTTTTTGTTTCCTACCAAGAGATCATTTGGCCACTTCAATTCTGATTGCACCCCAGTCGTGCGAGTTGCTGCGCGGCTTGCTGCTAGCGCCACTATCTGAGTCAAAGCATGAACATGCTCAGGAACGACCCGAAATAATAACGACACCAAGAGATTCGCCCCTGGAGGCGCCTGCCAGTCACGACCAAGGCGTCCTCGCCCCGCTGTTTGAAAATCTGCCCGCAGAACAGTGCCATTGGCGGCTCCAGATTCTGCTTGCTCAAGCAGATCGGCGTTGGTGCTGCCAGTCTCTAGAACCCCCTGAATCAGCCAATCTACGGATTGGTTCGCTGTGGGGGTGTCCATTGCACCAAACTATCTAGTCGTGCTCAAAAAAATTCTGATAGCCAACCGAGGTGAAATCGCAGTCCGAGTCATTCGTGCTGCCCAAGAGATGGGAATCGCCACTGTTGCGGTGTATTCCGAACTGGATCGCAACGCCCTTCACGTGCGACTTGCCGACGAGGCATACGCACTTGGCGGTCAAACAGCCGCCGAGAGCTACCTCAACACAGACGCAATCCTCAACGCCATCAAACAAAGTGGCGCCGACGCAGTGCACCCTGGCTATGGATTCTTTAGCGAGAACGCCGACTTTGCACAAGCCATCACCGACCTCGGAGTTGCCTTTATCGGACCACCGCCAGCCGCAATTGTCGAAATGGGAGAGAAGGTGTCAAGCCGCAAGGCCGCCTTGCGTGGTGGTGCCCCAATTGTGCCTGGCACGACAGAATTTGCCAAGAGTGCAAAAGAAATTCAAGATTTCGGAAACGCAAACGGATGGCCAGTAGTCATTAAGGCCGCCTTTGGTGGTGGTGGACGCGGAATGAAAGTTGTGCACTCCGTAGAGCAAGTACAAGAAGCAATGGACTCTGCACAACGAGAAGCAAAAAACTTTTTCGGACGTGACGAAATTTATGTTGAGCGGTACCTTACGTGGCCACGACATATCGAAGTTCAACTTGTTGGTGATCAACACGGAAACGTCGTCTGGATCAGCACACGTGACTGCTCCGCCCAAAGACGACATCAAAAACTCATCGAAGAAGCTCCAGCCCCGGGCCTACCCGACGGAGTTGAAGAAGCCATGGGCGCCGCTGCAGTAAAAGCCGCAAAGGCTGTCGGTTACTACAACGCCGGAACAGTTGAGTTCATCTACCAAGATAACGAATTCTTCTTTCTAGAAATGAACACCCGACTGCAAGTCGAACACCCTGTCACCGAAGTGATCACCGGAATCGATCTTGTCGAGTGGCAAATTCGCGTTGCGAGTGGCGAAAAACTTCCGATGACTCAAAAACAAGTCTTGGCTGCACGTCGCGGCCACGCAATCGAAGTACGTATCAATGCAGAAAACCCTGCAGGCGGAAAATTTCTGCCATCCCCTGGCCCGATCGTCAAACTTGTTGCTCCTAGCGGCTTCGGAGTGCGCTTTGATGGCGGATACGAAACTGGCGACACGATCAGTCAGTACTACGACAACTTGGTTGGCAAACTCATCGTCTGGGGCAAAGATAGACCGACGGCAATTGCTCGAACAATCTGCGCTCTCAATGAAATGGTCGTCGAAGGAATCGCCACAACGATTCCTGCAGACATTGCAATTCTGCAACATCCAGATTTTCATGCCGTCACGCACTCCACAAAGTGGGTAGAAGAAACTCTCGATCTTTCTGGCATCGGCGCACCACCTGCATCTGCACCCACCGATAACGACGATGCTCCGATGGTTGAGCGCACGACCACTGTCGAAGTCAACGGACGCCGTTTTAACGTCAAGTTGTGGGTTCCAGAATCTGCCGCGACCACAACTGTGGCAAAAAATAAGAAACCAGTGCGATCTGCGGCAGCCGCCTCTGGTGGTGCTGGTGGCGGAAGCGGCAAGGTCAGCGTTCCGATGCAAGGAACCATCGTCAAAATTCTCGTTGAAGTTGGTCAAGCCATTGAGGCAGGACAAACAGTCGTCGTTCTTGAAGCCATGAAAATGGA
>BJGC01000008.1:0-64378 GCA_014190235.1 Actinomycetes bacterium
ACAATGGAGTGTGCGATGTGACGATGCGTCAAATGGTAGAAGAGACAATTGAAGTGATTCGCCCTGCTTTGCAGGCGGACGGCGGCGACATCGTGTTGCGCGAGGTCAACGAAGAAACAGGCGTCGTGTCGGTCACACTTGTTGGCGCGTGCACAACGTGCCCGGCTTCTGATCAGACAATGAAAGCCGGAATTGAGCGCATCATGAAAGATCGCATCGATGGCGTCACCGAGGTCGTGCAGGTCGCCTAAGTGGGTCGTCGAACCAGCACCCCAGAAGAACTTTTTTCAAGCGCTTGCAACGGTGATCGCGGCGCGCTTGCTCGAGTGTTGTCTCTCTTGGAGCGCGGCGGCGAGCCAGCCCGTGTGTTGGGGCGTTTGTCATATCCCAAAAGTGGGGCTGCGTACACGGTCGGTCTGACCGGTGCGCCAGGTTCCGGAAAGAGCACACTCACAAGCGCCATCATTGGCCACTTGCGCAAATTGGACATGGATGTCACTGTGTTGGCAATTGATCCATCGTCACCATTTACGGGTGGTGCAATTTTGGGAGACCGAGTGCGCATGCAAGACCATGCCACTGATGACGGAGTTTTTATTCGCTCAATGGCAACTCGAGGACATTTAGGTGGGTTGTCTCTCGCAACACCAGAGGCAATTCGTTTGCTCGACGCAGTTGGTCGCAGAAATATTTTTGTAGAAACTGTCGGAGTCGGACAGGTTGAAGTAGAGATTGCAGGCAAGGCTGACACCACTGTGGTGGTTTTAAACCCAGGATGGGGAGACTCGGTGCAAGCCAATAAAGCCGGGCTGATGGAGATTGCAGATATTTTTGTGATCAACAAAGCAGATCGCAAAGGCGTCGAAGAAACCCGTCGTGACATTGAACAGATGCTTGAGTTGGGTGACATGCCTCATGATGCGTGGCAGCCGCCAATTGTGCGAACGATTGGCACCACCGGAGAAGGCGTGCCAGAACTATGGGATCACATCTCGCAGCATCGAGCAACGATTGAGTCGTCAGGGGCCTTGACAGAGCGCAGGTCGTTTCGTTTGCGAGAAGAAATGCGAGCCATTGTGACTCAGCGATTAGAACAGCGCGCAAAAGAGCTCTGCACCGGTGACCGTTGGGAGCAGTTGCAATCAGAAGTGCTATCGCATTCCACTGATCCATGGGCGGCAGCCGATGAAATGTTGCGCGGGATAGGAGCATAGAAAATGTCTGATCTTGTGTTGCTTGAGCGACGCCCTGATGGAGTGGCTGTCATCACCCTCAATAATCCAAAAGTCAATGCGCTGTCCGTGGGTCTTTTGGTGCGTCTGCACGAGATTGCACGTGATCTGACGGACACTCCTGCTGGAGCCGTCGTCTTGACTGGTGGCGATCGATTGTTTGCTGCGGGTGCAGATATTTCTGAGTTTGATGGTCCAAACGAAGCGCGCACGATTGGTGCGGCGTTTCATGGGGCACTAGATGCTGTCGCCGCGATTCCATCAATGGTGATCGCTGCAGTGAGTGGATTTGCTTTAGGTGGTGGTTGCGAGCTTGCAATGGCATGTGACTATCGCATCGCGTCGCACAAGGCAGTGTTCGGACAGCCAGAAATATTGCTCGGAATAATTCCGGGAGGCGGAGGCACACAGCGGTTGCCACGCATTGTCGGAGCAAGCCGAGCAAAAGAAATCATGATGACTGGGCGACAGGTCAAATCTGACGAAGCATTTCGAATCGGACTAGCCGATGAGGTTGTTGAACCAGAACAACTTCATGTGCGGGCATTAGAACTGGCTTCTGAGTTAGCGCGGGGGGCATTGCAGGCACAGCGATTAACAAAGAGCACGATCGATAATGGGGCCAGCATGGCGTTGCAAGATGGACTCTTGCTCGAACGCGATGTCTTTGAGCAGGTGTTTTATACGCAAGATAGTCAAATCGGTGTAGCTAGTTTTCGTCAAGCAGGTCCAGGGAACGCCACGTTCACAGGTAAATAAAACGCATGACACTGCGAAAATCTATTCCTGCTGATGTTCGACCAATCATCAGTTCGGCACTCGTTATCAGTGTCGCGGTTGGAGTGTTTGCTGTGTCGTTCGGAGTTGTGTCTGTGGCGAGTGGCGCATCTGTTATGCAAACATGTGCATTGTCGCTTTTTGTTTTTACGGGTGCATCTCAGTTTTCAGCAGTGAGCGTGATTGCTGCTGGCGGAAGCGTGGCAAGTGCTCTGGGCGGGGCACTTTTATTGGCTGCACGCAATGGTGTTTATGGGCTCAGTCTTGCGCCAACGCTGCGCGGATCGTTGGGGAAACAACTTCTCGCAGCACATTTTGTGATTGATGAGACAACTGCATTGGCCTCAGCACATGAGGATATGAGATTACGACGTTGGGCATTTTGGGCGTGTGGAATTTCTTTGTATACGTTTTGGAATATTGGCACGTTGATCGGCGCGCTTATTGGCAACTCAATTGACCCCAAAACTTTTGGACTTGATGCCGCGTTCCCTGTGGTGTTTACGGCGATGATCGTGCCACATCTGCGCACTCGCAATGGACGACGAGCTGCCTTATTCGGAGCAGTTGCCGCAGTGGCGCTCGCGCCTTTTCTGCCTGTTGGCTTGCCGATCTTGGTTGCAACATTTGGAATTCTATTTGGAGTCTCGCCAGATCAATCAGAAACAGAATCAACATGAGTTGGTGGTTGGTGATTTTGTTGGCATTTGGCGCATATGGATCGAAAGTATTAGGAGTAGTGGTGCTGGGAGAACGGCAACTGTCGCCAGTTTTGCAACGATGTCTAGTTCTTATTCCGGCAGCATTGCTCGGAGCGTTGATTGCTAAGGACACTTTTACAACGGTGCAGAATTTTTCTATTGATGCGCGTCTAGCTGGATTGATCGTGGCTATCGGGGCAACATGGAAGAAAGTTCCGCTCGTGCTGGTCATTGCTTTGGGTGTTGGCGCAACAGCACTTGTGCGAGCGTTAGCGTAGTTCTATTCAGCGAGTTTTTTTAACGCTTGTAGATTGCGCCGCCAGATTGCGGAGAGAACAATCCGCCCACCAATAAATGCGCCAATTGGACCACCAAGCCACCACGGGAAAGTAAGTTCTTCTGTCCAAATGAAACGAGTCCTCGAACCATCTGCAAGGGGAGTAAGCGTGAACTCACCAGACCCTGTGACGATGCCCGTATGTCGAACTCCCATGCGTCGGCCTGGCTCCCACGCGGTGATGCTCATTTGATCTACTAATTTAATTGGACCAACTTTTGTGTCACAGAAGAATTCTGTTCCGACACCACGAGTTTTGTCGGTGATAAATCGAATCGCAACGGCATCTGCCATCCAGTCAATATGTCGCTCGATTGGTTCGAGGATATTCCAAAGGTTTTCAGGCGTACTAGAAATATCGATTGATACTGTGATTCTGCTCATTGCAACAGTTTTAAACAGTTGCAGACACAGCGCGTAACTCTGCTGCTGCTTCTTCTGGCGGAACAAGATTAATCATGACACCGGTGCCACGCTCAAAGCCAGCAGTTGTTGTGAGTTTTGGCCACAGGTGGATATGCCAGTGATACATGCCGGAGTGATGGGCGGGTGCTGTATGAAAAACGATATTGAAAGCGATGTCTCCAAGAACTGCCACCAGATGGGCGAGTCCGTCGCGAATTGCTCGTCCGACTCCAGCGAGGGCTTCATCACTTGAGTCAGATAAATGCAAATCGTGTGATCGAGGCATTATCAGTAATTCAAATGGTCCACTGCTCCAGAATGGACAAATTGCAATAGCATGTTCGTTTTCTAGAACGACACGTTTGTCGTCGACAGACTCTGCCTCAATCGTGGTGCACAAAAGGCATCCACCTTTGAATCGTTCAAAGGCACGTTCTTCTTCGAGGATTTCGCCTGGGACAAAGGGCAGGCCCAGTAATTGTCCGTGCGGATGAGCAAGAGATGCACCCGCTTCGCGACCATGATTGATAAACGCTTGGGTGTAACGAATATTTGGAGTGTCAGTGTGGGCGATGAGTCTGCTCTTGAGTGCGAGCATCATGTCTTTCATTGCGCCATCGCTGAAATTATTCATGCGGGAATCATGATCTGGTGAAATTACCAATACCTCATGTACGCCACTCGCTTCTGCCATGACATGAACTGGTCCGAGGTTGCGCACAGCCAGGGTGTCGTCACCTTCGAATGCTGGATATTTATTCGGCACGACGCGCATTGTCCAGTTGCCATCTGAGTCGCGTGTCTCAAGCGTTGGGACGCCAGAGTCTTCGTTGCCAGGACAAAATGGGCACAGACGATCGGGGTCGTTTTCGACATGCAGAGTTCGTGGAGCAAAGTCACTTGTTCGCTTGGCCCGGTTGGGAACGACTGTTACCCACCGGCCAGTTAAGAGGTTGAGGCGTAATTGGCTCACGGTAGATACAAGGATACGACCACATCACCGTAAATGCGTGTCTTTAACGCGATGTTCGGTACCTACTGATATGGCGGGCTGACTCCGGGGTAAATGGTTCACCGTCTCCTGTGGCATACCGATCGACAAGATCAAGCCCTGCGGCACGAGCAATTGCGTCGAGTTGCGAGGGTGTCCAGTAGGTCACGACCCATGGTCGCAAACGCACGCCCTCAGAGTGAGTGAACTCAATGAATTGCCCGCTGATGTGTTGGGATTCTCTGGTGTGTGTGCTGACGCTCAAAACAACACGGTCAGTAGCGACACTGCGAACCGACACATTGTCGCCGCCGTCGTCATTGGGGATGACTGCATCAATCATAAAATATCCATCTGGCCGCAGCCGAGAAGCAACAAGCGACAAACATGCGCCGAGGGCGTGCTCAGATGGCAAGTTAAAGATTGTGTTGTAGCCAGCAAAAATAAGATCAAACGGACCAGGGGGCAAATCGCGAGACATGTCACAGCAGATTGTGCTGACGTGTGCCGGCAGGTGACGCGAGCCGAGCACTGCAAGCATTGCTGTTGACGAATCGACGCCAACGTAGACGTCATGCTCTTTGCGGGCAGAAATAAGTTGTGCCAAGAGCCGACCAGTGCCCACGCCTAGCTCGAGCACAGAAGCAGTCCGCTGCGCAAAGTGGGTGTTGAGATGTGTTGTGATGAACCGCACGAAGTCGGCATCATCGAGCGACTCGTACCACTCGTCATAGACGTCAGCGAACGCATCGCCATATGTGGCGGCGCCGTATCCTGGCATGCCGTATTCATGGGCCTGTCCGTCGTGGGGTAAATCGAGCATTGCTTCAGTACACCACGCCACCTGTCGGCGACAAGCATCGGTAGCCTGATGGTGTGAGCAACATTGGGACGACCCGCGAGTATGTGTACCTCGATCATGCCGCCACGTCTCCGATGAGACCAACCGTGGCTCGCGCTATGGAGCCTTTTCATGATCAGGTCTATGCCAATCCGTCTGGCTCTCATCGTTTTGCGCGAGATGCCAGACGTGTGATTGACGAAGCACGAGACAATGTTGCTGAGATAATTGGGTGTCGACCAGGAGAAATAGTTTTCACGAGTGGTGGCACCGAGGGTGCTAACACAGCAGTTCTAGGAACCATCCGTCGCCGTGGCGGAATTGCTGTGTGTTCATCAGCCGAACATCATGCGGTACTGCATTGTGTCGAGCATGTTGGTGGTCGCGTTTTGCCAGTGACACAAGATGGAGTCATTGATCCAATCGCGTTGCGACAGACTCTACGAGAAATGTCGGACGTGTCTTTCGTGTCGGCGATGGCTGTCAATAACGAAGTCGGATCAATCACAGATATGCAAGAAGTTTCGCGCGCTGTGCGCCGAGTGTTTCCGGATGCAGTGCTGCACACAGATGCCGTGCAATCAGCATGCTGGATTGATTTGCGAAACATTTGGCCGCATGTTGATGTCTTGACATTGTCTGCGCACAAGTTTGGTGGGCCCAAAGGGATGGGAATCATGGTTGTGCGCGAAGGTATCGTGCTCGAGCCTCTACTTTTTGGCGGTGGTCAAGAACGTGATCGTCGCAGTGGCACACATAATGTGGCCGGAATTGTCGGCACCACGGCTGCCCTGCGAATTACTGACGAACAACGTATTTCTGAAGTAGAGCGCATCAGCATTCTTCGATCTCGTTTGCTGGACGGACTTGAGGCCAAAATTGATTGTGCCAAGCGAACATTAACTACAAACTCCGTTGCCGGAATCGCGCACATTTGTCTTGAGGGTCTAGAGAACGAATCACTGTTGTATCTCCTTGATGAGCATGGAGTGTGTGCGTCTGCTGCCTCGGCATGTGCGAGCGGAGCAATGGAGCCATCGCATGTGTTGGCCGCAATGGGCGTACCGATGCAGAAAAGCAAAGGAGCATTGCGCTTCAGCCTTGGGCATACAACAACCGAGTCGGATATCGATACTGCAATCAGTTCTGTTGATCAGGCCGTCACACGTCTACAGCAATCCACTAAGCGCAAAGTGACAGCACAATGAAAGTGCTTGTCGCAATGTCTGGTGGTGTCGATTCATCTGTGGCAGCGTTGATCTTGCGCGAACAAGGACACGAAGTCGTTGGCGTCACAATGCGTTTATGGGGCGGCGAAAGTGACACAGGATGTTGTTCTGTGAGCGATGTTGATGACGCTCGCCGTGTGGCACAGCAACTAGACATCGACCATCTTGTTTTTAACTTCTCCGAAGAATTCAACGAGCATGTTGTTGCGCCTTATGTGCAGGCACATGTGGACGGAATCACTCCAAATCCGTGTATTGAGTGCAATCGTCACCTGAAATTTGATCGACTGATTGAACGGGGGCATGCATTGGGCTTTGACGCAGTAGCCACAGGGCATCATGCAAGAATTGAGCCATCACCGCAGGGGGATCTGCGTGTTGTGCGAGGAGAAGATCCTAAAAAAGATCAAAGTTATGTTGTGCACATGCTGGCAGGCGATGACTTGGCATACACCCTGTTCCCGGTGGGCCAAATGAACAAGTCAGAGGTGCGTGAGATCGCACAACGTCACGGATTACGAACTGCCACGAAACCTGACAGCCAAGATGTGTGTTTCATTGGCAGCACCACCGGCCGAGAGGGATTTCTTGGATCCAGAATTGCGTTTCGAACTGCTGAGGTCGTGGACATTGATGGCACTGCCGCGGGACGAGTTGATGCTGTAGAACTTGTGACGGTCGGACAACGGCGTGGGCTCAATTTAGGTGGCGGTCCAACACGTTTCGTGGTGGACGTTGATGTCAATAACCAAAAAGTTGTCGTTGGCTCAGAACAAGATCTTTATGTTGACTCAGTAATGCTCAATAGGTTGTCATGGCCACATCAAAAAGATGCTGACACTTCGCCTGTAACAATTTTGGTGCAGGGAAGTGCCCATGGAGCACGTCATGAAGGCACGTTGACCGTGGTTGACAAACACACGGCCCGGGTTGACTGGAAAATTTCGCAGAAAAGAATTGCGCCAGGACAAACAGTGGTGTTCTATGACATCTCTGATCGATATGTTCTTGGTGGAGGCGTTGTCACTCGCTAATTAAGCCCGACATGCGATTTAGGATGTGTTGCTGAGCTTGTGTGATATTTAATGGCGCGATGGCAAAAGAATGCACATGAAGTGCCTCTGCGCTGTGTAAAAATTTCATCGTCATCGCAGAAATTACAACTTTTTCAGACTCGCCCAAAGTAATGACAAGCCGCGAGCCAAATATGCCACCCGTGAGGTCTGCCTCGTCAGAAGGCGCATTACGAAGAGTGACATGTGAAATATTTGATGACTTCAGCATCATTGTCTCTGCAAGAACCAAATGATCGTGAACGACGATTCCAGATGGCACAATAACCAGCCAACGTCGTGATAGGCGATGCATGCGTGACGGCACCACCGACAAAAGACCAAGAGCAATCGCGGTGATGCAAGCCCCAAGTATCCACTGCTTGCTAGCAAGTAAAAGTGGTCCACTCATCAATGACGATGCCAGTAATACCCATGTCACAATGGCGGGTGCAAGATACGGAACTGGAATGCGCAATGCAAGACGCGTCTCGTTGCCATATGCACCACCCTGCACCATTGCGTTAATAATGCTTGGTTGCGAGAGCACAAACTGGCAAAGAGTTGTGCTGAGTAATGCGACAAGGGACAACAGTGGTGAGTTGTTGTCGCTCAGCCAATGGGGAAGCGCAACGACAGCGCCGACAAACATCATTGGTGCGATGAGTCGAATGGCAGTTAGTCCGACAGGTACAACGGCAAAAAGACTGACTGCTCCGATGGCCCAAATTAACCATCCGGTGATTTCGAGAACCACATTGACGGGTGAGGAATGCCATGCCAAAAGGTCCCATGGTGCAGCAATCGCAACGACTAGCCAGAGACAACGAAGAACCCATAATGCATTGACCGCGTGCGTGCGCATCACCACATACTTCTCTGTCGAGGTGGTGATTCCACGGTTCGTTGAAGCACTGGAGTATTTGCTAATGAATAAGAAGGATTTCGCGCTATTGAGATAGCCCAAGTGTAAAGGAGGCAGTGTTGATCCCAAATCAATTACCCACATTGCGTCCCGGGCAATCAATGGGAGTCGGAAGCTTGCCTCATCGGGATGCAATCGTCGCTGCTGAGTTTGCATGGAGCGCGACAACTATTCCAACGATGCCCACGTTGCCTCGGCGCTCGCCGGCCGAAGCCATGATTGCTCAAGCACTTGTAGGCATTGAAGGTGTGACAGTTGGACAGTACGGCGGAATCAGCGTCGATGTTGCAGCGCTCAAGAAAGATTCTGCAATTGTCACAGACATAACCGATGATGCATTCGTGGGTTATCGGGCATTTCTTGATGCAGCCGGAGCACGTCGCGACACGAAGTGGGTGAAATGGCAGTTTGTTGGACCCGTCACGCTAGGGATGACACTCGTGCGAACCGGAGTTCCTGCAACCGTTGCCTTTGATCTGGCATTGCGTGCGGTACGTTCACATATTCAGGCACTAGAAAAAATTGTGTCGGCATCATTACCAATGAGCACACAAATCATCATGGTGGATGAGCCGCTACTCACTGAGGCACTGGCGGGCGAGAGCGATCTATCGCCTGATGCAATCGTTGACTTGGTATCAGGAGCGTTAGCCGCGAGTTCTTCACACAATCTGAACGGAATCCATTGTTGTGCAGATACCGAATGGAACGCAATGTTTTCGATGGGTGCAGCCGTATTGTCGATTCCCGCTCCGACCGGTCACGCAATCGGTGACATAGAGGCCGTCGCAAGTCGCATCTCTGAGTATCTTGAGTTAGGAGGCGTGATTGCGTGGGGTGTGCTGCGAACGGATGGGCCGATTCCGACTGCCGCGGATAGAGCCTGGAAATCATTGACCGATATGTGGTGCTCGTTGGTGCGAAAAGGTGTCGATCCGGTCTTACTGCGACGCAACAGCATCGTGACTCCGGTATGCGGTCTTGGAATGCATACGGATGATCTTGCAATTCAGGTGATGGCGCTCGTTGATGAGATTTCTCTGAAAGTGCAAGAACAGTCCACTGCCTCGCGGTTGACGCTTGGCTCTTGAGTACACATATTGCTCAAGGATTGTCATACAGCCAATGAGTAGTTTGTAGGGGATGGCAAGTAGACCAAAACCTTTGACGACGCCTTCTCCTGAGCAAATTCAGCGATATGGCGAATTGTGTCAACTCATCGCGCGTCATAACGACCTGTATCACGTCAGTGATTCACCCGAAATCAGCGATGCCGATTTCGATACTCTCGTGCGAGAGCTTCGCGCCCTTGAGGCAGAGTTTTCTCAATTCAACGCAAGTACGTCACCAACAAAATCAGTAGGTCCTGTCGCGCACACAACATTTGACCCCGTCAAGCATCGTGTGCCAATGACGAGTCTCGATAACGCAATGGACCCTGCTGAGTTGCAGGCATGGGGTGATCGCGTCACCAAAATCTTGGGCGATGTCTCCGTGCAATATGTCTGCGAACTAAAAATTGATGGTCTTGCAATGAGTATTCGATACGAACAAGGCGTTCTTGTGCAAGCCGCAACTCGCGGTGACGGACAAGTCGGAGAAGACGTCACGGCGAATGTGGCAACTATTGCGTCCGTGCCCCACACCATCAGTGGTCAATTATTGACACCTGTCCCAGAGGTGTTAGAGATTCGTGGCGAGGTGTACATGTCCACTGCTGCGTTTCAAAAGTTTCGAACCGAAAAAGAAGCAGAGAATGCGCAACGAATTAAGGATGGCAAACAACCAGTTGCAGTTCCGGTAAATCCGCGTAACGCTGGAGCCGGAAGTTTGCGTCAAAAAGATTCGCGCATCACCGCCTCTCGAGAATTATCTTTGTGGACATATCAACTCGGAGAAGTCGTCGGTGGACCAGAATTTTCATCCCATCACGAGACAATGGAGTATGTAAAGGGTTTGGGGTTTCCGGTTAATCCAGAAATTCGTGTGGTCTCGTCCTTAGAAGAAGTGTTCGAGTTTTGTAAATACTGGCAAACCAATCGTCATGACTTGGGATACGAAATAGACGGCGTTGCGGTCAAAGTAGATAATCTCAGTCAACGCGAAACCCTAGGTTTCACGTCGCGTGCACCTCGGTGGGCGATTGCTTTTAAGTTTCCTCCCGAAGAACGCAATACGGTGCTGCAAGACATCGGCGTATCTATTGGTCGCACCGGACGCGCAACACCATTTGCGGTTCTTGATCCCGTATTTGTCGGCGGCTCAACGGTGTCAATGGCCACGTTGCATAATCGCGATCAAGTGGCGCTAAAAGATCTACGCGTGGGCGACACCGTGGTCGTACGAAAGGCCGGAGACGTTATCCCCGAAGTCGTTGGGCCTGTGTTGTCACTGCGTCCCGTAGGTGCCGTTGCATGGACTTTCCCCGCAGTATGCCCATGCCCGATGGGCAGTGCATTAGTAAAACAAGATGATGTTGCAGATACAAAATGTGTCGAGCCATCGTGTCCATTTCAGCGCGATCAGCGCATAATGTATTTTGCTTCGCGTACCGGAATGGATATCGAGGGTCTAGGTGAACGCACAGTGTTTGCACTTAGTGATGCAGGACTAGTGAGCGATGTTGGTGACTTATATTCACTCAGCGTCGAACAATTACTCACGTTAGACGGATTCGCCGAACTCAGTGCGACAAACTTAGTTGTTGCTATTCGTGGTTCTGCGACACGACCGTTGCCTAAGTTGCTCACAGCACTGGGCATCAAGAACTTAGGCCCCGCTGCATCTGAGTCTCTCTCTCGAGTATTCGGAACACTTGACAAGATTATTGAATCAACTCCTGAACAACTTGCCCAAGTAGACGGTGTTGGTGATGTCATTGCGCAATCAATTTCGGCGTGGTTTGCCCAAAAAGAAAATATAGAAATTATTCAAAAGCTACGCACGGCAGGTGTTGACTTTGGAAATGTTATTGTCTCGACTGCAAAACAAACTCTGCTCGGCAAAGCTGTAGTCGTGACCGGAACACTTGAAAACTATTCACGCCAAAGCGCCCAAAGCGCTATTACTGATCGCGGCGGCAAAAGTCCCGGGTCAGTGAGTGCAAAAACATTTGCAGTCGTTGTTGGTGATGGAGCTGGAGCGAGCAAACTGACGAGCGCTCAAGAGTTGCAGATCCCTATTTTGGATCAAGAGGGCTTTGAGTATTTGCTAGAAACTGGCAATCTGCCACCAGTGCGATAAACACTTAGTTGACGCTGAACTCCCATGTAAACGACTTGGCCTTATCGCGAGTCGCATCAATTTTCCAGAACACAACTGATGCAGTGTGTTTGCCCTGAAAGAGTCCAGTAATTGCTGCTCCAACCTGCGGCTGGAACGAGATCGTAAAGTTTCCGGGGTCATAAATTGCTGTTGCCGGAATATCCACCTGTGCACCGGGCTGGATCATCTGGGTTGCGCCTGAGAGTTCGTCGAGGCGAGTAACGGGCAACTCAAGACCATCCAGAATAAGAACGGCGTTATAACCATCGGTGAAGTCAACAAAAATTTCGGACTGACGCAACACGATGTCGCCTGGTCCAGGATTAATGCTGGACACCTCGGCGGGCAGTTTTTGCGCCTCCCTGCCGGTCTGGGCTGAGTTAAGGCCAAGAACGATCAGGGCAAGACCAATGATGAAACCCAATGGAATCAGCAGTTTTTTGGGGTGAAACTGAGGTACCACGCCTCTATTCTGGCTCTTTTGGAGGCCGCGGGCACAATGGACAGCCTAATAACGGTAGATTTCATGGGTCATGAGTGGGTCGGAGAGTGTGCTGGGAACTGTCCTTGCAGGGCGGTATCGACTGGACCACGTTCGAGTAGATGCCGATTCGGGTCTCACTGTCAAAGGCACCGCACAGTTTGATGCACTCGATCTGTTGTCTCATGAAACTCTCGGTGTGCGCCTGACCGAACTGGACCGTTTGGTCGATATCTCACTTGGCTCCACGACCCCAGCCGACGCCTTGGCCATGTTTGAGCGCCAATGTCAGACAGCGACATTGTTGCAACACCCCGTGATTGAGTCGATGCTGGATCACGGTGACGTCACTATTGGCGGCACGCGATACGTCTTCACAGTGGCACAACGTATTGCCGGGGGGTCATTGCGAGAATTCTTGGATCGAGGTCGTCGTCTGACTCCGTCACAGGCGTTGATTGTGGGCATCGATGTGTGTCGCGCCCTCGATGCAGCCATCCAGCAAGACATCGTTCACGGAGACATCAGACCGTCAAGACTCGTTTTCGGGCTTGATCGACGCGTGCGAGTTGTGGGGTTTGGTGCGCCACTTCGCGCTGCTGACAATTTAGGAATCGAGCAAGCCAATTATGCCGCACCAGAGTTGGCGCAAGGCTCGGGTCGCTCGGCGAGTAGCGATGTGTATTCCTTAGCGCTCACACTTGTAGAAGCACTCACCGGAATGATTCCGTTTGCCGGTGATTCAGCGGCGGCTGCATTAAGTAATCGAATCGGAAAACTTTTGCCAGTGAACGCGGATTTTGGAGCATTGGCACAAGTACTTGAGCGCGCAGGTCGACCCGATGCGTCAGAGCGTTTTACGCCTCGCGAATTTGGTCAAGCACTTGTACAAGCAGCAGAAAATTTGCCACGTCCAACACCCATTGAGATTGTTGGAACTGGATTATTTGACAACGAAGTTGCCAGCACAGATCCGTCCAAACCAATTGAACGTCCCGTAACAAAACCACCAACATTTGGTGTGCCGCAAACAGAACAGGGTGCACCAATTATTATTCGGACAACTCCGCTTCTGCCAATGCCAGATATCCATGTCCTGGCGGGCGCGAGCGTGATGCATGTAGACCCCGTATCACCAGACCCCGTCACGATTGGTCGTGATTCGACAGAACCCACAGTAATTGATGCTGATTTTCTGCGATCGCTTGAGGCTCAAGACCCCACAAGCCAAACCCCGACTCCCAGAAAACGTCGCTGGAAGAAACGAATTGCGTTCGCTGTTCTTGCCGTGATGGCACTTGCTGGTGGTGGCACCGTTGCGTACAACACAGTGTTGAATCCATCACACCTAGTTCCAGATTTGTCCGGAATACCAGAAGCCGAAGCACGAAATGTGCTGTCAAAATATGGCTGGACTGTGCTGGTGTCTAAAGAGCGCAGTGATGTTGTGCAAAAAGATCAGATCATTCGCACCGATCCTGCTGTGGGTGCATCTGTGAAAAAGCGAGACTCGATAACTTTCTTTGTGTCAGAAGGACCAACGCTGACAGCGCTAGAAGATTTCACTGGCTTGACTGTTGATGCGGCAAGGGCAAAGATTTCCGAACTTGGATTAGTGCCAGCAACAACCGATTTGGCAGATGAACTCATTGCAATCGGAACAGTGCTCTCGTGGTCTATTCCTGATCAACCAACTCTTAAAGTGGGAGACACATTGGTGAAGGGCACCACGGTTTCGCTTGTGTTGTCGTCTGGTCCGGCGCCCCGCACGCTTCCTAAATTAGTTGGACTATCAGTTGAAGAAGCAACGACGATGTTGACTGAGTTGGGCTTAACCGTGACCAATTTAGGAGAATCACCTACGCTCGCAATCGGCCGTGGCCGCATTTACGCCCAACTGCCTGGTGTCGGCGAAAAAGTGCCACGCGGATCCGCAGTCTTGATCGCTGTCTCCTCAGGACAAAAACAAGTTATCTTGCCTGCGATATACGGACGTACCTTAAAAGTTGTGCGTGAGCGTTTAGAAAAAGAGGGTCTCATCGTTGGCAAAGTCAGCGGTAACGGTGCCAAGGGCTTGTCGAAGGCACTGGTCAAGGGCAAGGTGGTGCGCAATTACACCAAAATGCTTCTTGGAAATACCGTTGACCTCGTGTTCCCCTAGGTCGCATCTCTAATCTGTAGTCAGTGGTGTGACGTTTTGGTTACCCATAAATTCAGGGAGACATAATCATGGGTGCACTAGACGGTCGAGTAGCAATTATCACCGGAGCAGGACGTGGCATTGGTCGCGAGCACGCGCTTTTATTTGCCCATGAAGGTGCGCAAGTGGTGGTAAACGATTTGGGTGGGGCAAATGACGGGACGGGCAATGACGCCACCCCTGCACAAGAAGTCGTGAATGAAATTACTGCGATGGGTGGTCGCGCCATAGCGAACTACGACAATGTCGCAGATTGGGAAGGCGCGCAACGAATGGTAAATATGGCTGTCGAGACATTTGGCGATCTTGACATCTTGGTAAATAACGCCGGAATCTTGCGAGACAGACTGTTGGTGAACATGACAGAGGCTGAGTGGGATGCTGTCATTGCAGTGCATCTCAAGGGTCATTTTGCGCCATCTCGATGGGCCGCTGCATATTGGCGCGAACAGTTCAAAGCCGGAAACACTCGTGCACGTAATTTGGTACACACATCGTCGACATCGGGGCTCATGTCGAATCCTGGTCAATCAAATTACGGTGCGGCCAAGACTGGCATCGCCACGTTCTCACAGATTCTGGCCAAAGAACTTTCGCGCTTCAATGTTAAGAGCAACTCCATTGCTCCTGCTGCTCGCACGCGATTGACTCTTGCTACTCCTGGTCTTGGCGATCATATTGCTGTTCCGCAAAACGCCGCGACATTTGATGAGTGGGATCCAGCAAACATTTCACCACTTGTTGCGTATTTGGCGTCTGAAGAGTGTGCTTTTACTGGTGAAACATTTTTTGTAAAAGGTGGCGAAGTCACTCGAGTTCGTTCATGGGAGATGGCGGAGTCTGTTGATCACAAAGACAGATGGAGCGTGGCAGAACTCACAGCGGCCCTCGCCGAAATGGCTGCCTCACTGCGCTAGACATGATGTCGTGAATTCCAGCGATAACAGTGGCTCAATCCTTCGTCCACGAGACACGATCACCGTTGAGAATGCTGGAGTCGATGAAGTCTCGGTAGTTCCGTGGACGATGATGCTCCCGCGCAAGATTGCGCGCAGGGTAGGCATCACTCGTCAGTGGGCAACATTGTCGGTGGTGTTAGGTGGTCTCTTTGCGACAAGTTTTACGATCACGGTATTGGTTGTGTCGCTTGAGGGAATTGCAACTGACCTACACACATCGGTGAGTGCTCTCAATTGGGCAATCATCGGTCCAATGTTGGCATTTGGTGTCGTCGGACCCGCCTATGGCAAAGCTGGCGATCTTTGGGGTCACAAGCGGGTATTTGTGCTGGGACTTTTATTCGCCGGGTTCTTTGGAATCTTGACGGCAGTTGCATGGAATGCTGCGTCAATGATCACGTTTCGAATCTTGTCAGCGAGTGCTGGATCAGCCACGGGACCGGCAGCAATGGCATATATTAACCGTTTGTTTGAGCCCCAAGACAGGGTGATGCCGCTGTCACTCTGGAGTTTCACTACAGCAGGTGCACCAGTGTTAGGGGTGGTATTGGGCGCGCCTCTTGTGGAATCGATTGGGTGGCGAACAATTTTTATTGTGCAGGCGCCGTTATGCATCATCGGAGCAGCTGTCGCATTTTGGTTATTACCTCAAACAAGTCGGATGAAGAATGTCAAGTTTGATGTGTGGGGGTCATTGACACTTGGTGGTGGAGCAACGGCAGTGCTGTTCGGAATCAGCAGGGGCCATGCGTGGGGTTGGACGAGCCCGCGCATAATTATTTCAATCGCACTCGGACTGCTATTGCTGCGTCAATTCGTTCATGTAGAACGCCGTGTTGAGGAACCGTTAATGCCACTCTCTTGGTTACGCACTCCCAATATTGCATTTCCTATCATGAGTCAGTCATTGACAAATTTTGCCTATATGGGCGGATTTATTATTGTGCCACAATTACTCGACAAAGGTTTAGGAATGACAAGTGGCCACATCGGTTGGCTCGTCATTGCGAGACCACTGACGTTTTCGATCGTGGCTCCGTTGGGAAGTTTTGTCACTATGCGTGTTGGTGAACGAGTGTCGAGCATGGTCGGTGCTGGATTTGTAATGGCTTCAATGGTGTCACTCTCGCTCGTTGGACTCGGAACACGAGACGTGTTTATTGCAGGAGCATTGGCATTATCTGGAGTTGGTCTTGGACTTGCGTCACCCGCGCTCACAGCACTTGTTGCCAATGCGGTGGACGACAATCATCTTGGAGTCGCTGGAGCCATGCAACAACTCATGAATCAGATGGGCGCGGTGGTGGGTTCAACTGTGATGATTTCAATTCATGAATCCACGATGTCGCATGGTGAAATAGAAAGTTTTGGATACGCACTGCTGGCAGGTGCTGTGTGCGCTGGGGCAGGGATGCTTATTGCATCAAAAGTGACATCAACTGACCGGAGTGAGTTTAGAAAAATTGCATAGAAAGAATTAAGTGGTGATCTCTTTTATTTCTGCTGCAATTTTGATGGCGATCGCGTCTTGGGGCATTGCGGTTTGCATTCCCATAATTTTCATCATGTCACCCTCAACTTTTATTTTTCCGCCCATGAATGCTTGCATGGTGGCTGCCTGGTCTTGATCAATTAAAAGTTTGCGCATGGTGTCGTAGTCAGTAATAATTGTTGCATCAGGATTTTCAAGAACACCTAGATCTGTATTGAGTGCACCGCTTGACGTATCCATAAATGCATAGACAGTGCCATCACCAAACGGAACTCCCGTAATGGTCTGATTGATCCGAAGGGAGACGGTAATTTTGGCTGCCTCTGCGGCGTATTTTTCGCGGATTGCACGCGCTGCGGCCATCCAGTCATCAGATAAAAAACTATGTGTCATGGTGTTCTCCTTTGAGATGTGGTCTGAACGCTCCCAAACGCTAGTGGCAGATGTGAACGTTTTGTTAAGCGGACCTAATCAATAGCAATTTTGGGTCGTTTGTCAGCGAGACTAGAGAGATGGCACGAATCCTTGTTTCTGAAGAACTCGCCGAACGCGGTCTTGATCGACTTCGCCAGGCCGGGCACGATGTGGACGTACAAATAGATCTCACTCCTGAGCAGTTGTGTGTAGCCATTAAAGGGGCACGAGCATTGATTGTGCGCTCTGCTACACAAGTAGACGAGGTCTTGCTTGAGGCAGGGTCAGATCTCATCGTGGTGGGACGTGCTGGAGTTGGGCTCGACAACGTTGATGTTGAAGCTGCGACAAAGCGCGGAGTGATGGTAGCCAATGCTCCTGAATCAAATATCGTGTCAGCGGCAGAGCACACAATGGCGATGTTATTGGCCGTTGCTCGAAATGTTCCGCAAGCACATGCTGCACTGGTGCAAGGCAGATGGGAGCGAAGCAAATGGGAAGGAGTCGAACTTCTTGACAAGACACTTGCAATCGCTGGACTCGGGCGAATTGGAAAACTAGTCGCCCAGCGCGCTGCCGCTTTTGGAATGCGCATTATTGCCTTTGATCCATATGTCTCAGAAGAGCGTGCACGTGCAATGAATATTGAGTTGATGGATATCGATCGTCTCATCACAGAAGCAGATTTCTTGACAGTGCATCTACCCAAGAACAAAGAAACAATTGGGCTCATTGGTCGTGAGATGTTGCTGAAGGCAAAGCCATCATTGCGGGTGATCAATGTTGCACGTGGTGGCATCGTTGACGAGGCAGAACTTGCCGAAGCAATCAAGTCTGGAGTAATCGCGGGTGCTGCACTTGATGTATTCAATAAAGAACCAACGACTCAATCGCCACTTTTTGGCCTAGACGGCGTGGTTGTCACTCCGCATTTGGGTGCGAGCACTCGCGAAGCACAAGATAAGGCTGGCGATGACATCGCCGACATGATTAATTTGGCATTGGCCGGGGACTTCGTGCCATATGCCGTCAACATTTCTGCCGCAGATGCAAACGAAACTCTGAAACCGTTCTTGCCGCTAGCCGAACGTCTTGGTCGATTGTTTGCTTCGATGGCTGGCTCTCAGCCTGGACAACTCGAAGTTATTGCCACAGGCGAAATCGCTGGCTATGACACTCGCATTTTGACGCTGAGCGCTCTCAAAGGATTCTTCTCGATTGTGCAAAACGATCCAGTGACGTATGTCAATGCTCCCCAGATTGCTGCGGCTGAAGGAATAGAAATCAAAGAGACAAAAGTAGCAACTGGTTCTTCTAATAGCGACTATGTCAACTTGGTGACACTGCGTGCCGGAAGCCATAGCTTGGCAGTGACTCTTGTTGGACCACGACGACAGGCTCGCATCGTGATGGTGGATGACCACATCACTGATATGCCACCGTCTGATCACATGTTGGTTGTTCGCAATGATGATCGTCCAGGCGTGATTGGCTTAGTCGGAACATTGCTCGGAAACGCTGGAGTCAATATTGCAGACATGGACGTTGGTCGTGCCCTGACTGCAGGCACAGCACTGATGGTGATTTCGCCGTCGGGTGCAGTGTCAGACGATGTGTTAGATGCTCTTCGTCAAGCGCCCGGAATCATTGAAGTCACGGCGCTACACGCCTAACGAGCAACGATTACACCAGCGATGCTGCCGTTGCACGGGCCGCATCATGTGCACCAGATGCGTAGTCTGTGTCACTTGCATACAAAATTGCGCGAGAAGAATTGACAATCAAACCACGACCCACGCTGTTTGAGCCATGAGTGACAACTGCGTGCGGATCGCCACCTTGAGCCCCAACACCAGGAACAAGCAATGTCATATCGCCAACAATCTCGCGAACAAGTTTAAGTTCTTCTGGATACGTGGCCCCGACGACAAGTCCAACTTCGCCTTTCGTTGCCCAATCAGTGGCCGCCCGAGTAGCGACGTGTTGGTAGAGGGGTAGGCCATTGCTGACTTGAGACTGAAATTCGCCGCTTCCGACATTGGACGTCCGGCATAAAACAAATACACCTTTTCCGGCATGCGCCAAGAAGGGTTCGATGCTGTCTGTGCCTAAATACGGACTAACGGTGACAGCATGTGCGCCGTATCGATTGAACGCTTCGCGAGCATAAAGTGCTGCAGTGTCTCCGATGTCTCCGCGTTTAGCATCAAGAATCAGTGGAATAGTGGGATGATTGGCGCGAATATGGTGACAAAGTTCTTCGAGTTGTTTTTCTGCTCCAACTGCTGCGAAGTAGGCAATCTGGGGTTTAAATGCGCAGACAAACTCAGCAGTGGCATCAACAATGTCAACGCAAAATCTGGCGATACTGCCAACGTCATTGCGCAGCGCACTCGGAAACTTGTCTGGATCTGGGTCTAGCCCAACACACAACAGCGAGCCGGTCGCTGCCCAGCGCGCGTTAAGCGTAGAAAGAAAACTCACGGACGAGTATCAGCCTTCGATCGTGATCGCTGCGGTTGGGCAGAGGTCTGCTGCTTGAGTTGCCTTCTCGCGCAGTTCTTCGCCGGGGTTTTCTTGCAAGATATAGAGGTATCCATCTTTGCGAACTTCAAAAATCTCCGGAGCGACTTGCGTGCATGCTCCTGTTGACGCACAAATATCAAAATCAACGCTTACTTTCATCTTGAATCCTCCTGGGTATTCTTTGGTCGATTTGTTGGCCCTGCGTATTGATATACAAGGTCTACTTTAAAACTAGTCGCAGAACACGCAAGTTGTGTATTTCAAGAGACGCGACCTTGACGTTCGTATGCTGCGAGCACGGCGCGCAGTGAGGCAGAGATGATGTTTGGGTCAATTCCGACCCCCCAACGAGTATTGCCATCATTGTCGACGGTCTCGACATAGGCAACTGCCGTGGCTTCTGAGCCCTGGCCGATGGCATGTTCTGCATAGTCCACGACATCAATCTGAGCATCGAGCCCTGTTCGGAGTGCATGCACAAAGGCATCGATTGGTCCATTGCCTTCGCCGCGAAGAGTTTGATGTTGACCATCAATCACCAACTGCGCCGTGATGCTGGTGAGACCAGAGTCTGAGTCGCTATGCAGTTCATGTCCGTGCAGGACGCATGCCGGTTCCACAGGCAAGTACTCATTTTGAAATGTCACCCACAACAAAGGAGGACTAATCTCAGTACCTGAGTCTTCAGTGATGTGCTGAATAGTCTGCGAAAATTCAATCTGCAATCGACGCGGCAGATCGAATCCATGCTCTGCTTGCATGATGTAGGCAACGCCACCTTTTCCTGACTGACTGTTGACACGAATGACTGCTTCGTAACTGCGACCGACATGCTTGGGGTCGATTGGCAAATATGGGACTCCCCATTGGTCGTAGTCCTTTGCGAGCGCTTGGAAGCCTTTCTTAATAGCATCTTGATGACTGCCAGAAAATGCGGTGTACACCAAGTCACCTACATACGGATGCCGAGGATGAACAGGTAAACGGTTGCAGTATTCAGCGACACGACGCAAGGAGTCAATATCGCTGATATCAAGCTCAGGGTCAACGCCGTTCATGAACAAGTTCATGGCCAAGTTCACAACATCAACGTTGCCAGTGCGTTCTCCGTTGCCAAAAAGAGTTCCTTCAACACGATCAGCACCGGCCATGACGCCGAATTCTGCAGCCGCAACTGCACAGCCACGATCGTTATGGGGATGCAAAGAAATGACGACACAGTCACGTCGTGGAATATGACGAATGAACCACTCAATAACGTCTCCGTACACGTTAGGGGAGTAGCACTCGACAGTTGCTGGCAGATTGAGAATGAGTGGATTCTCTGGCGTTGGTTCGAGAACATCCATCACAGCCGTACAAATCTCGATGGCGAACTCAGGCTCGGTGAGCGTAAAGCTCTCTGGTGAGTATTCGTAGCGCACCTTTGTCTCTGGAATAGTCTCTTCGAGTTTGCGACACAATTTTGCGGCGTTGACTGCAATATCGATCACGCCTTCTTTTTCGAGTCCAAAGACAACCTTGCGCTGCAATGGATTCGTTGAGTTATAAAAATGCATAATCGCACGTGGTGCACCTTTAATGCACTCGTATGTGCGCTCAATTAACTCTGGGCGACACTGCACGAGCACTTGGATGATGACATCGTCAGGAATCAAGTCTTCTTCAATTAATTGACGAACAAAGTCATAGTCAGGTTGACTAGCAGAAGGGAAGCCGACTTCAATTTCTTTGAAGCCCATCTTGACGAGAGTGTCAAACATGCGACGCTTGCGCTCTGGGTCCATTGGGTCGATCAGTGCTTGATTGCCGTCGCGCAAATCGACGCTGCACCACAATGGCGCCTTTTTGATGATCGTGTTGGGCCATGTGCGGTCGGTGAGCACCACCGGAATCGTTGGCGCATATTTATCAAAAGCCATCTTCTTGGGAGTCACGTTATTGGGTGGCATGTCTAGTCCTTGTTGTGGGTCTGATGTTCGTTGGTTTTGCAGTCGAGAGAATTAATGAGTTCGGATAAATAAAAAACCTCCTGGCCAGAGCGCAGGAGGTTTCGACAACAGCAGTATGGGGCTGTCGCCGTCACATAAGTAGGAGGTTCTGGCTCTTGTACGTCACGTCTCTAAACTACACCGAGAAACCGACAAAGCGCCAGAGGGTTTGTGGATCGCGCCGGCGTTGCCACGCGGATACTGCAGTACTTCGTTAGAACCCAACACCAGTAAGCGTGTTGGGGGAGAAATCAGGAAATGTCAGATCTCGCGTCTGCCCCGACTGGGGAGTGACGGGTGACGAGATCGTCGAGTTCATCGCTGAATGCGGGCTCTGTTGGCACTAAGAGTGACTGCCAATCGTAGGGCTGTCCTTTGCGGCCACATGTCTGTGAACCATTACATACTGCATTCATGAATTACTCCAAACCTGGGGTGGCTTTGCTCGATGTGTTATCGGGCTCTGACCGTTGATGTTTCCTTTCTGTGCGGAGAGATTCCGCAACAGGCAAAGTGACCATACTTGTTTTGAAAACATTTATCTACTGTCTGACCTATCAGCCGATACTGAGCAGTGAGTCAGCCATTAGGGGATTGTCGCAGGTAGTCTGTGACACACATGCCTCAGCGCCATCAGACCCCTCAGGCCGATGCTGACCGTTACGAACCCACCGGATTTGCGTCAATCGGCGTACCCGAGAATGTCGATCGCGGCCTCTTCGCAGCCGGCTTCACTGCCCCATTTGCAATCCAGACAGAAGCGATACCTGTTGCACTGAGTGGTGTCGACGTGTGTGGACGCGCCCGAACTGGCTCTGGCAAGACACTTGCATTCGGAGTGCCGATGATGGCGCGGATGGATGTTGCAGCGCAGGTGCGTGCACCACGCGGCGTGGTGTTGGTGCCCACTCGTGAATTGGCCTTGCAAGTAGCAGAGGTGCTCGAACCAATCGGAAAATCATGCGGACGTCGCGTGCTCGCGGTCTACGGCGGAGCCTCTCGTGATGATCAGATCGACGCGCTCGATAAAGGAATCGAACTGATTGTGGCGACACCACTGCGTTTGATTGACCTGATGAAAGCCGGCGAAGTATCCATGAAAGATATTCAAGTTGTCGTTCTTGACGAAGCAGATCGCATGGCCGACGATGGTTTTACGCCGCAAGTGGAATGGATCCTGCGACATGTCACAGGCGAACACCAAACGATGTTGTTCTCGGCAACTCTTGATGGTCAGGTCGGAAACCTAGTTCGTCGATACATGAAATCTCCAACAGAAGTATCAATTGATGCACCCACCGACACAGTCGGAACAATGCATCACTTGTTTCTAGCGGTGCACAAACTAGACAAAGATCGGGTGATCAACGTGGTCGCTGCTGGTGGCGGAAAGACCCTTGTCTTTTGCGATACGAAACGTTTATGTGATCGTGTCACGGAGAACTTGCAAGATCTTGGAACAAAAGTTGCAGCAATTCATGGTGACCTTACGCAAGCTGCTCGCGAAAAAGCGCTGGCACGATTTACCAAAGGCGAAATTAATATTTTAGTTGCCACAGATGTTGCAGCACGCGGTATCGATATTGATGACATCGGTGTTGTTATTCACTATGTACCGCCGATTGATCCAAAAAACTATTTACACAGATCAGGCAGAACGGCACGCGCTGGCAGAGATGGTTGGGCAGTCACGCTTGCTGAATACAATCAACACACGACATGTCGAATCATTCAGCGTGCGCTACGACTCCCGACTGACGTGCCCACTGAGGTGTTTAGCAATGATGGGCGTTTAAGCGACTTGCGCAAGTTTCTTTCGTAAACTATTTGCTCAGCCAGGCCGGACGTTTGGTCTCAAATGAATCAATCTCATTCTGATGTGACAGGGTGATGCCGATGTCGTCAAGACCATTCAAAAAGCGATGTTGGGTCGACGGATCCATCGGAAATGAAACCGATAATCCTGCAGCAGGAACTTCAACTAAAAGCCGTTCCATGTCAACTGTGATTTCTGTGGACGCATCAGACTCAATGAGGTCCCACAACTGGTGCACAATCGTTTCGTCAAGCACTACAGGGATGAGACCATTTTTAGTGCAGTTGTTTCTGAAAATATCACTGAAGCTTGGTGCTATTACTGCGTTGAATCCGTACTGCTGAATTGCCCACACAGCGTGTTCGCGAGACGAGCCAACTCCAAAGCTTGGACCCGCAACCAAAATAGTTGCGCCAACGTATCGCTCGTCGTTGAGCACAAAACTGCGGTCATCGCGCCATGTCGAAAACAGACCAGCCTCAAAGCCAGTTCGCTCAACTCGCTTGAGCCATTCCGCAGGGATGATTTGATCTGTGTCGACATCACTGCGTTTGAGCGGAATCGCGGTTCCAGAAACAATGCGAACGATTTTCATGATAAGTCTCCTGGTGTTGCGAAGTGACCAGCAACAGCGGTGGCTGCAGCGATAGCGGGTGACACCAGATGAGTGCGACCACCACGACCTTGACGTCCTTCAAAATTGCGATTGCTTGTACTGGCGGCTCGTTCTCCTGGGGCTAATTTGTCAGGGTTCATTGCCAGACACATTGAGCATCCTGGTTCGCGCCAATCCGCTCCGGCTGCAATGAAAATCTTGTCGAGGCCTTCTGCTTCTGCTTGCTTTTTTACGGCATGACTGCCAGGCACAACCATCGCGCGCTTGACTGTGACTGTGCGGCCCTTTAGCACTGCAGCAGCAGCACGCAAGTCCTCGATGCGGCTGTTGGTACATGATCCAATAAAAACCGTGTCAACCGTGATGTCACGAATTCGAGTTCCGGCAGTGAGTCCCATGTATTCGAGTGCTCGCGCAATGGTGTCAGCACCAGTGGCATCAGTAGCGTCAGCAGGTGAGGGCAACACTGAGTCGATGCTGATTACTTGAGCAGGATTTGTTCCCCATGAAACCTGTGGTCGCAATGTGGATGCGTCAATAGTGACTTCGCGATCCCATTTAGCACCATCATCTGTGTGTAAGTATCCCCACGCTGCCACTGCTTCATCCCATTGTTTGCCACTTGGTGCATGAGCGCGACCCTTGAGGTATGTAAATGTTGTTTCGTCCGGTGCGATGAGTCCAGCACGAGCGCCTGCTTCGATTGACATGTTGCATACCGTCATGCGTCCTTCCATTGACAACGCACGTATCGCGGCACCTCGGTATTCGATGACATGTCCGATACCGCCACCTGTTCCGATAGTGCCGATGATTGCCAAGACGATGTCTTTAGCAGTGACGTCACTTGGTGCAAGACCTTCGACATTGACGGCCATCCATTGAGGGCGAGACTGGGGAAGGGTCTGTGTGGCAAGAACATGTTCGACTTCGCTGGTTCCGATGCCAAACGCCAGCGCCCCAAATGCTCCGTGTGTTGCAGTGTGACTGTCTCCGCACACAATTGTCATTCCTGGCAATGTTCGACCTTGTTCTGGCCCGATGACATGAACGATTCCTTGATTAGGGTCGCCCATCGGAAAGAGCGTGACGTGAAACTCTTTGGCGTTGTCGCGCAACACTTGTACTTGTCGCGCTGAAATCGGGTCGGCGATGGGCAGATGAATATCTGCGGTGGGCACATTGTGGTCTTCTGTAGCAAGAGTGAGTTCTGGTCGGCGCACTGTGCGTCCTGATAAACGCAATCCATCAAATGCTTGAGGGCTCGTCACCTCGTGTACGAGATGGAGATCGATATAAAGCAAATCAGGTTCGTTGGCCGCCTGATAGATGACATGGTCGTCCCATACTTTTTGCGGCAATGTTTTGGGTGACATCACATGCGTCCTTTGCTCTCTTTATCTCACTATATGAGATAGACTTCTCAACTGATGGACATTGTATCGGGAGTCGGCGTCATTGACAAGGCCTTTGTGGTGCTCAACGCTCTAGCGGAGCGCCCTCATTCATTGGTGACGATTGTGCAGGCCACCGACATGCCTCGCGCAACTGCGCATCGACTGTTACTGGCGCTTGAGCAACATGGTGCCGTGCGTCGCATGGCAGATGGACAATTTTGTCTTGGCACGGCGCTCATCGGTCTTGGGGTGGGTGCTCAGATGCAGTATCCGTTTGTTGAGCAAGCACGACGCGTTGCACACGATCTTCGCGATGCAATTGGCGAGAGCGTGCAGGTATATGTAGCCGAAGCAGCAGGTCGTCGATGCATTGTTTCGTTCGAGTCAACACACGGCCTGCGATGGATTGTTCCGGAAGGTTCTTTGTTGCCACTGTCGCGAGGAAGCGCCGGCCGATTGTTGGCAGGACACAAGCTGTCAGTCGGTGGATGGATTGAGTCAGTAGAAGAACGCGAGAAAGGAGTGGCGTCAGTCAGCGCACCAATTTTTGATAGTGATGGTGACGTCATCGCCGCACTCAGCGTGTCTGGTCCGCTTGAACGATTGTCGCGAACACCTGGCAAAAAATATGGTGCAAAGTTAGTAAAAGCAGCGAGGTTGTTGCGTTAAGCAGTTCTGAGCAACTTGACTAACAGGCTTTAGAGAACTTCGCGTGCGTTCACCGCAGTTGGCAACAGCCAACCGCGCATCATCCACCGCTCAGCAAGTTTTTTACCTTTTTCGTCTCCCATATCGAATCCAGCAACTGTGGATGCTGGTGCAACCATCCCCCAGAGACATTGCAATTGAAACTCTGACCAAAATGTAGCCCATGTGTAATCGCTCACGCCAAGAGCAAGGAGTTCATCGTGATACAGATGCAACAATCGCATTCCGTCAGAACGCCAGATCTCTGGTTCGACGGATGAATTAAAGAGATATTGAACATCTTGTGCCGGCGTTGCCTTAAGAACCATCTGAAAATCAATCATCATCATGTCGGTTGCATCATCGTTGAAGAAAATATTTTCAAGTCGCAGGTCACCATGACACAGCGTTTTTGCGGCGGCGCCTGTGCGTTGCAGTATTTCTTCGAACTTGTCTGTTGTATCTCGTCCGAGAGAGACGGCCTCTTGTCCCAACTTTGAGACCCATTCGTTTTCAATGACGGGCATCGCACCGCGCATGATGTCGGGCACTACTGCCATTTGGACAGGACTGTCATTTGTGGGCAGCCAGTCATAGGTGTCAAGGTCTGGATGCAGCCACCACGCAGCATGCCATTTTGCTATTTGTCGCAAGGTGAGTTCGAGTTGAGCGATATTTGCTCCACTCAGCTGATCCCCAACCTCAAGATGTGCGATTTCTTCCAAGATAAGAACAAACTCACCAGCCGCAATGTCCATGTCTGCGTACAAACAGTGCACCGAGGCAGTGGGAGTGCGTGCGGCAAGTTCGCGAAAGAAATTTGTTTCGCGAACGTAAATACCAAGCGCAAGTGCAACCGCTTTGTTCTCTGGTGCAGTCGTGGGTAATTTGAGAACCATCTGAGTAGGAGCAGATGTCGGCTTGCTGTATTGCACCACGAGGCGCGCAAGAACTCCGAACACCCCAGTGCCACCGCCAAGGGATTCGTTGCGCACCGAGACGACATCTGTGTCAGCCGCTAGCACGCCACTTGATTGCAGCGCTGCCGAGAGCCACGATGCGCTGACATCGTTGGGTGTTAGTGGTCGAGTTGTCGGACGTTGCGTGCTCATGTGCCCCCAGAGGTGTTACTCGCAGTATTTTGCTCCCGTCAGAGTACAACGATGAGATCTTTTTCCACGAAGTATGCAACATCGCACACTTTGTCTATATGAACTTAGACCTTCCAGAACCATGCCCACAGCTTCCAGGCACTGTCTCACTTGCGACATTTGTCGAACAGCGACTACACATAACACTCGACACGTTTGAGTTGCCAGGAGCCCATCTACATGGAGTAACGGTGGTTGACTCAAAATGTTTTGATAGCGATGCTGATGCAGCATTTCGGCTCTCTTTTTTGGCAGAGCACCCAGACGTATATGAATTACTTGAAGCACCATCAAGTGCGCTCGGCCGCATGTTTGACGCTGTTGCAGTAGTCACTACCGGATGGGCAGCGCCACTTGGTGAAAATGGAGAGGTAGAAGGTGCGCCAAGCCAACACGCCAAACGCCGTCGCGTCCGCCTCACTGTGGTGGTCTCTGATCAAGGCGTCGCGTCAGTTGTGCGCTTTGCTGATGAGCCAGACGAGATCATCACAGATGCTGGGTCGGCAACAGGATCACTCGCCGATGCCATCAATGGTTATTGGGCACAGGGTCCAGCAGTCATTGAAAGTCGCTAGCCAGCCTTTAGCCTGAAGGTGTGGCAGACCACACGGACGGCGCATGGGCCAAGAAAATTCGGGCGCTTGCTGATCAACGCGACGCAGTGATACTTGCGCACAATTATCAGGTTCCCGAAATACAAGATGTCGCCCACCACGTGGGTGACTCACTTGCGCTGTCACGAATCGCAGCCTCCGCCAAACAAAGCACCATCGTGTTTTGCGGAGTTCACTTTATGGCGGAGACCGCCAAGATTTTGTCGTATGACAAGACTGTCTTGATTCCTGACGAACGGGCTGGGTGTTCACTCGCCGACGCAATCACGGCAGATCAATTACGCGACTGGAAAGCGCAGCATCCTGGAGCCGTTGTGGTGAGTTATGTCAATACAACTGCTGCAGTAAAAGCCGAGACAGATATTTGCTGCACGAGTTCTAACGCCGTAGATGTCGTTGCATCAATTCCGATTGACAAGGAGATTCTGTTTTGCCCCGATCAGTTCTTGGGAGCCCATGTGCAACGCTTGACTCAGCGCGAGAACATGCACATTTGGATGGGCGAGTGCCATGTACACGCTGGCATTAACGGCGCAGAACTCAAAGAATTAGTAGGCACTGAGCCAGACGCAGAACTATTTATTCATCCAGAGTGTGGCTGCGCCACGAGTGCAATGTACTTGGCGTCTTCTGGTGTTGTGCCAGCAGAACGCACAAAGATTTTGTCTACCTCGGGAATGATAGACGCCGCTCAAAAAACAACGGCACGAAAAGTTCTTGTGGCGACCGAGACCGGAATGCTGCATCAGTTGCGTAGAGCGAATACTCTGACTATTTTTCAGCCTGTGAACCCGGCGGCAATTTGCAAATACATGAAGATGATTACCCCCGAAAAACTCGAACACACACTTATGCACGGAAACGATGTCGTTGATGTGCCCCAAGATATTGCTGATCAGGCGCGGCTGTCAGTAGAACGCATGATTGCGATTGGCACACCGTCTCGTACGGGAGAATAAATCATGTCGCAACGACTGGCTGTGCCAGAAGCAACATGGGAGGTCGACACCGATGTCGTGGTCTTGGGGTCTGGTGCTGCAGGGTTATCAGTAGCGCTTGCTGCACGACCAGTTCGCGATGTGATTTTAATTACAAAAGACACGCTTGCTGCAGGCAGTACTCAGTGGGCTCAAGGTGGATTAGCTGCCGTATTAGATCCCAACGACTCAATCGAAAATCATGTGCGTGACACATTGGCCGCAGGTGCTGGACTCTGTAATGAAGCCGCAGTGCGCACGCTTGTCACAGAAGCACCTACGGCAATCAGGTATCTGTCGCGTCTTGGTGCAGCGTTTGACCCTGGCGTTGACGGAGGCATAGCACTCACTCGCGAGGGTGGTCACTCCCATGATCGAATTGTGCATGCCGGAGGCGACCAATCTGGAGCAGAAGTACAAAAAACTCTTGACGAGTCAGTTCGCCTCGCGGGAGTGCGCGTTGTAGAGCACGCATTTGGTATCGATCTACTGATTGGTATCAATGATCAGGGACAACGATGCGTCGCCGGTGTGCGAGTTGCACTTTTGGACGAGAACGGCGATGTTGAAAGTGTTGGTGACGTTACGGCGCGAGCAGTCGTGGTGGCAACTGGTGGGTTTGGTCAAGTGTATGCATCGACATCGAATCCATCGGCAGTGACAGGAGATGGCATTGCTCTTGCATTACGTGCCGGTGTTGAGATTGCCGATATTGAGTTCATCCAGTTTCATCCAACCGTGTTGTGGACCAGTGCCGATGCAACTGGACAACAAGCACTCATCAGCGAAGCCGTTCGTGGTGAGGGTGCTGTCTTGGTTGATGCTGCCGGCGAGCGCATTATGAAAGGTGTGCACCCCCAGGAAGATCTTGCACCTCGTGACATCGTTGCTGCTGCAATCAGCAAGCGCATGTCAGAGGCACCCGCAGGCGTGGATGACCATGTGTTCTTAGACGCACGTTCAATCGGAGAACGATTCGCCACGCGTTTTCCTTCGATTACTGCAGCGTGTCTCGCTGCTGGCATCAACCCAGCGCACGACCTCATTCCTGTTGCTCCTGCTGCGCACTACGCGTGCGGCGGAATTCGGGCTGATCTTGATGGTGTCACGTCGCTCAAAGGACTATTTGCTGTCGGAGAAGCCGCATGCACAGGTGTACACGGTGCAAATCGATTGGCATCAAACAGCCTGACAGAAGGCATCGTTGCTGGCACTCGAGTTGGGCGAGCGCTCAGTTGGTCACTTCCGATCACTGTTGCTCCGGGTCTTGATGATCGCACAAGCGGGCTCTTGCCAGCAGAGTGGCGAGCCGAGTTACGCAGCACGATGTCAAAACATGTTGGTGTGTTACGCAGCCCAAATGGTCTGTTATCAGCGCGCAACACGCTTGAGAGATTGCAGGACAAAGTGGGGTCTGATGTCATCACGACACGACGATCTCTCGAAGCAACCAATTTGCTCACCGTGGCTGTGGCCGTGGTTGCTGCTGCAACTGCTCGCACAGAGAGCAGGGGTTGTCACCGTCGTACTGATTTCACAGAAGCATTGCCCGAGTGGCAACGCCATCTACTTGTCGTTGACGCCGACGGGACAATTGTTGCGCAATGAAACTTTATTCTTTTTCAGACCACCTCTCCCAACGCTTACAGAGTGCAGGGCTAGATGTGTTGTACGTGCTTGACATTGTGCAGCGAGCCGTTCTAGAAGACCTTGCTGGGGGCATCGACATCACAAGCACGTCAACAGTGCCAATCACGCAACGCAGCATTGCCACTTTTGGCACGCGTGCGAACGGATGTCTCGCTGGCCTTGATGTTGCATCTGGCGTGATTGAGGTTGTGTGTGGCCCACTCGCAAGTGAGTTCACAAAATTGGCAACTGACGGACAGCGCGTACAAAATGGAGACATCGTGGCACGAGTCGTTGCTCCGACGCAGTTATTGCTCACTGCAGAGCGAACCGCTTTGAACATAATGTGTCACATGTCAGGCATTGCGACAATGACTGCTCAGTGGGTGGACGCTGTGCGCGGAACGAACGCCATCATTCGAGACACACGCAAGACAACCCCAGGGCTGCGCGCTTTAGAAAAATATGCAGTGCGATGTGGTGGTGGCCAGAATCATCGAATGGCTCTGAGCGATGCTGCTTTGGTCAAAGACAATCACATCGCTGCAGCAGGTGGAGTCGCCGAGGCATTTCAGTTAGTACGCCAACATGCGCCAACAATTACCCTTGAAATAGAAGTTGACACACTTGAGCAGTTAACGCAAGCAATGTTGGCTGGCGCACACTTGGTTTTGCTCGACAATATGTCGACAGCAATTATGGTGCAGGCAGTCAAAATGGCAAAAGAGCACACCGCTCGCACCGGAGCAGCAGTCGTGCTCGAAGCAAGTGGCGGTTTATCAATTGATCGTGCGAAAGAAGTCGCTCAAACTGGTGTTGATTTTATTTCTGTTGGCGCACTAACGCACTCCGCGCCGATTCTTGATCTTGGCCTCGACCTCGAGACGGTGCTGTAATCAGCCGCCGGCACGTGCCTGTAGCCATTTTTCTTCTTGTTCGCCCATTGGGGTAGATGCAGCAGAGTTTGTCATTGGCCAAAGTTCTTCTGCCATTAAGCGATAGTTGCCGACTGCGCCAAGTTGGCCAAGCAAGGCATACAAGCCCAAATTAATGCGCTGAATAAAAACAAAAGCACGAGGAACAGTGGAGTATTGCGCAATCGGCGACGTGCGATCAAAAGTGTGTCTCACGATAGATGACGCATATTCTCCCGACCATGTCATCACTCGTGACTCACGTACTGGTGCATAGAAATGGGAAAAGTATTCTCCGGCATCTTCAGTTGTGACAGGTGCATCAGGGCTGAGCATTCCGGCTTCTTCGATGATGCGTCGAAACTCGGCAACGTCATTGTCAATTGCTGCGGCCTTGACCATGCCTTGAAAAGCATCCATCTCTGGGATTGTAAAATGCTTGACGAGGCCAAAGTCCAAAAACGTGACCTTGCCATCGCGATGAAAGAGATAGTTGCCCGGATGAGGGTCGCCATTAAATGCCCGGAAACGATAAAGGCTACGAAACACAAATCGGAAAATTGCCTCACCGACCTGATTGCGTTCGTGTTGGCCCCATGTCAGCATTTCAGCCCACGTCGCACCCTCTACTAATTCAGATGTCAGCACATGAGATGAAGAAAGATGCGGGATGACTGCTGGTATGTGAATAAAAGGATGACCGAGGTAAAACTCATGGAACAGCATTTGATGACGAGCTTCTTGTTCGTAGTCAAGTTCTTCTGTGAGTCGTTCTTTAATTTCCTCTACCATTTCTTGGGGATTAAGGCTCTTGAATCCGAAAGCCAATAATGTTCCAAGTAAGTCAGCGGTTCGCAGATCGGCAGCAATTGCTTGGGCAACACCTGGGTATTGCACCTTGACTGCGACGGCTTGCAATGTGCCGTCTGATTGCTGGATTAAGGCGCGGTGCACTTGTCCGATAGATGCAGCAGCAATTGGGTCGCGGTCAAACTCAACGAAGATGTCGCTAATTGATGCACCAAGATCTTGCAAAATGACTGCTTCAACAAGTTCGTGTGCCATCGGTGGTGCATTCGTTTGCAATTGTGCCAAGGCCAAGCGAAATGGTTCAGGCAATCCCTCGTCTAGGTAACTTGCCATCTGTCCGAGTTTCATGAGAGCACCCTTCATATTGCCTAATTCATCGGCAATTTGTTCGGCAGTCTGTAGCTCGCGAGCTCGCGACAGTTCTTCACGTCGCTTGGAGCCAGCAAATATTTTGCGTGCGGCGGTGCTGGCATGACCAAGACCAACGCGAGTGCCAAGCGCTGCTAATCGTGCGTTTCGGCGCAGTCGGGTACGAGATTGGATAGCGAGTTTCATCAGAGCGGAGTCGCTGTGTGCGGGTTGTTTGCATCGCTGACTTCAAGACAGGCGGCAACTAGCAGTGGTACAAATTCTGCTGAGTGTGTATAGACGGCATCATGATCAGCCTCAAGTCGGCGCTTGGTTGCACCATTAATGCTGACGACGAGTTCTTCTTGTCGACTTGTGGCAACAACATGATCTTGTCCCGTGATAACGACAGATGTCGGCACATCGATGGTGCCGAGCCATTCGCGAGCGTCGTAGTTGCCAAGTGCCGCACCTGCTTCAAGAACTTGTTGCCAATCGTGATTTGCTGCTTGTTGCATCGCCCATGGATCCCAGGTTGCAGTCTTGCGTTGCACATACAACTCCTCGCTGATCCAATCGAGTGCTGCTTTTGGAGTGAGTCTTGCCAATGCACCAAGACCCTGCAGACCCAAGAAGCCAATGCGTTCTTCGCGAGACTCTGCAAAATATCCAGACGTTGAGCACAGCACCAAGGCGCGGACCCGAGATTCGTGGCGCTTCCACATCAGTTGAGCAATTGCTCCACCCATGGAATATCCAACTGGAATAAATGTCGCGATATCAAGTTGATCTGCCAATGCAGCGACATCGTCCGCGCAATCTGACAACCGAAAAGGTTGAGTTGATCTGATTCCGCGACCGTGGCCGCGATGATCAATAGCCACTACACGAAAATGTTTGGCGAGTTCGTTGTAACACGTGAACCAATTCAGGTCTGCCGTGGCGGTCCATCCGTGAAGCAACATAAGTGTCGGCGCACCGGCAGGACCGTCTAACTGGCGAATGTAAGTTGTGCCTCGACCAGGCAAATTAATGTGCTGCCCGGGCGGCAAGTTGGGGATCGAAGGTTCGTCGTCGAGGAGTGACATGTTGTGCTATTGAACGCTGATGATTTCAACAATCACTGTGGCACCATTTTCGAGCGTTACTTTTACTGTGCTACCAGATTTTTGTCCCATCAGTGCGCCGCCGATTGGTGATGAAGGGCTCATGACTTCGACTCCGTTGACTCGTTCTTCGATATGACCAATCAGATATGTCTCAGCATCGGATGGATCATCGCCATCAAATAACACCGTGACCGAACTCAGCCAGCCCACGACTCCGGCAACTGGTGCGGGAGCAACCTCGGACTCGTCAATGACGCCCTGAATCAGATTCTTTCGATCGTTGAGGAATCCGTATTCGTCTTTGGCGGCGTGATAGTCGCCATTCTCTTTGAGATCTCCCATTTCGCGGGCCCGTCCGATTTTTTGAGCGACTTCGGGCAGTTGGGTGTGCTCAAGATGTGCAATTTCAGCAACAAGGCGCTGGTATGTGGCCTCTGACAGCAGATGTTTAACCATAGGGGGAAAGACTATCGGCGGGTTCTACGATGGAATACCTATGGCACATCGTATTGCAGTCATTGGCGGAGACGGAATAGGTCCAGAAGTGACGCAGCAGGCCCTCAAAGTGGTGCGCGCCACTGGGGTGGACATCAGCACAACGGACTTTGACTTGGGGGGTGCTCGATATTTGCGTGACGGAGAAATTTTGTCCGATGAGGTGCTGCAGCAATTGCGTGGGTTTGACGCCATCTTGCTTGGTGCGGTCGGAACGCCAGAAGTTGCGCCCGGAGTCATCGAGCGAGGCCTTTTATTAAAAATGCGTTTCGAACTTGATTTATACATCAACCAACGACCGTTCATTGGCACCGCGCCGGGGCACGTCACGCCGCACGACTTCGTAGTGATCCGCGAGAACACTGAAGGACCATATGTTGGTGAAGGCGGCGTCTTGCGAAAAGGCACGCAACACGAAGTCGCAACACAAGGAAGTGTGAACACACGCATGGGAGTTGAGCGCTGCGTGAGATATGCGTTTGAATTAGCGCAGTCGCGAGAGCGCAAGCATCTCACCCTCGTGCACAAAACAAATGTGCTGACCTTCGCCGGAGATTTATGGCAACGTGCTTTCGATGCAGTAGCAACAGAGTTCCCTTCGGTCACAACTGCGTATAACCACGTTGACGCAGCGTGCATTTATTTCGTTCAAGATCCACATCGCTATGACGTGATCGTTACCGACAATTTGTTCGGCGACATCCTCACCGATCTCGGCGGGGCAGTCAGTGGCGGAATCGGACTGGCATCATCTGCCAATCTCAATCCAGCACGCACAGGGCCATCGATGTTTGAGCCTGTCCATGGTTCGGCTCCAGACATTGTTGGCACCGGCAAAGCAAACCCCATTGCGGCTATCTTGTCGGCGGCTCTTATGTTGGACTTCTTGGGTGAACACTCAGCAGCCGACCAAGTGCGTGCCGCATGCTCACAACCAACGAGCGGTTCAACTACGGAAATCGCAAACACCATCACTGCGCGTATCTCAGGCAAGTAGCCTACGCACAGCACAATTAATGAGGAGCCTGGAATGCCCACGCTAATACCAACACCGAAAATCTGGATGAACGGCAAACTTGTCGATTGGGACAAGGCACAAGTTCATGTCTTGACACATACCTTGCATTACGGAACTGGCGTGTTCGAAGGTATACGTGCCTACGAAACGAGTGATGGTCCGGCCATTTTTCGTTTGACAGACCACATCAAACGGCTGCATTCAAGCGCCAAGATTATGGGAATGGAATTGCCGTATTCGGTCGACGAGCTTGTTGCGGCCACCAAAGAAACCGTGGTGTCGACTGGTCTGCCGAGTTGCTACATTCGCCCGATTGCCTATTACGGCTACGGAGAAATGGGACTCAATACTTTGCCGTGCACCGTGGATGTAGCGATTGCCTGTTGGCCATGGGGTGCGTATCTCGGAGAAGACGCACTCACCAAAGGTGTACGCATGAAGATTTCTTCATGGACGCGCCATGATCACAATACAATGCCACCAGCAGCAAAGACCGTTGGCAACTATGTCAACTCATCACTCGCCAAAGTAGAGGCACTCAAAGCCGGCTACGACGAAGCCATCATGCTCAGCCCACATGGTTTTGTGGCCGAGTGCACGGGAGAAAACATTTTTGTATCTCGCCACGGTGTCATCATCACCCCGCCGCTCTCTGCTGGCGCCCTAGAGGGAATCACTCAAAGTAGCGTCACGCGCATCGCGCATGACTTGGGCTATGAGGTTCAAGTGGGCAACTTGGCACGATCTGATTTGTATATCGCCGATGAAATTTTTGTCTGTGGCACTGCCGCAGAAGTCAGCGCTGTCAACTCTGTCGACGACCGCATCGTCCCGTGCCCTGGTCCGATGACGGCTGCAATTGGTGCGGTATATGGCAAAGCCGTCCGGGGTCAAGATGACCGCTATAGAGATTGGTGCGAACTAGCCCGGTAATCCACAGTCTGTGGACAATAAAGCCACCATCCACACGCTTTCCCCACTTTGTCCACAGGAAAATCCACAACTGGTGTTGACGAATTGCCCGAAAGGGGCGAGACTATGACCATGACGAATCAGGCCATCCCACATGCCGCTGGGCAACGTGCTGCTTCGTCAACCAACGCAATCATCATTATTTTTTAGCGCACGTCAATCCGACGTGCGCCACAAGCCGCCCACTAGGGCGGCTTTTTCATTCCCGAATATCAACTGGAGCTGATCATGAGCACACAACACAACACGCAACACACGCCCGAACAGGTAGAAGTTTTTGACACCACATTGCGCGACGGCATGCAAGTTGAGGGCGTCTCGGCAACTGTTGCCGACAAACTTCGTATCGCTGAACAACTTGATTATCTTGGCGTGCATTTCATTGAGGGTGGTTGGCCTGGCGCTAATCCTAAAGACATTGAGTTTTTTGCGAGAGCACAAACTGAACTGCAGTTGCGTCATTCAACTTTGGTGGCTTTTGGTTCCACTCGTCGTCCTGCCGGCAAAGTAGATGACGATGCAACTCTGCGCAACTTGATCGAGGCCAATACGTCGGCCGTGTGTATTGTCGCCAAGAGTTGGGATTACCACGTTGAGCAAGCTCTACAAACGACACTTGATGAAGGCATCGCAATGGTCGCTGACTCCGTGGAGTTTCTGACAGGACACGGACGTCGAGTGCTGATTGACCTCGAGCATTTCTTCGATGGGTATAAGAATAATCCAGAGTTTGCACTTCGAGTGATTGAAGCAGCAGTGATGAAAGGTGCAACCCACTTGGTGATGTGCGATACCAATGGTGGTTCATTGCCACACGAAATTGAGCGCATCGTGGCTGCTGTGCGTACTCATGTCGGAGGCGATGCCATTTTGGGAATCCATTGTCACGACGATGCTGGTTGCGCTGTTGCAAACTCGATGGCTGCAGTGACAAGTGGTGTGCGTCATGTGCAAGGAACCCTCAATGGACTCGGCGAACGAACCGGTAACGCAAACCTCACCACGATCATCCCGAACTTGCAACTAAAAATGGGTTACATCTGTTTGCCTGCTGGCAATCTTGAGCGACTCACCCCCGTGAGTAATCATGTTGCAGAAGTACTCAATCGCCCACTTAATCCGCAGGCACCATATGTGGGGTCATCTGCATTCGCGCACAAGGCTGGGTTGCATGTGTCGGCAATCGTTCGTGCCAAAGATGCGTACGAGCACATCGAACCAGAACTCGTCGGCAATGGCACGCGCTTTGTTGTGTCCGAGATGGCGGGTCGTGCCACGATTCAACTTAAGGCTGATGAACTTGGTCTTCCGATGGATGGACCAGCAGTTAATCAAGTCATTGATGACCTCAAGCGACTTGAGCACGAGGGGTATCACTTTGAGGCTGCGGATGCATCGCTTGAATTATTGATGCGACGCGCAGCCGGTTGGGAGCAAGATTTCTTCCGTGTTGAATCAATGCGAGTCATCACTGACGAAGCCACTGACGGACGTTTCACAACAGAGGCAACTGTCAAGGTGTGGGTGGGGGACGAGCGTTTTGTCCATGCCACCGAAGGTAACGGCCCCGTGAATGCCATCGACGCATCACTGCGAGCAGCACTCACTGCAAAGTATCCGCAACTATCCAAAGTGCATCTCACCGACTACAAGGTACGCATCTTGGATGGAGCCACAGCAACTGGCGCAGTGACACGAGTTTTGATTGATGCCACCAACGGTGACCGCAGTTGGACCACCATTGGCGTGTCAACAAACATCATCGAAGCATCGTGGCGAGCACTCGAAGAGTCGCTTGTCTATGGCTTGCTGCACGCGTCAGCCTAAGGTAGGTCGTCATGGCTGCTCCTCAGTACTCACCTCCGCCAACAGTTGACACCACGCGCATTTATGGGTCTCCTCAGCATGTTCCGTTCTCGTGGACATCTGATCGTCCTGCAGAGATAACAGGTCGACAACCAACTGGCGAGCGTCTCGGATACCAAGGTCCTGACCAAGGATATGTCTTGACGTTGGCATCGCATCTGCGCCCCAAAGTAGTAGTCACAAAAAACGAACGCGTCGAAGATGTCTTGAGAGGTTGCACCTTGATTGCATTGCGGCGGGCATCATTGTTTGGTCGTGCGCCAGTTATACATGACCTCACACTCGCACTTACGATCTGGGGGTTTCTTAGTACTGATGTGCCAGCAGACTTAGTTGCAACACGCACCGAACTTTTTTCTGGTGTGGACAATGTCTTGCACCACTACTCTCAAGGTCGCACTTTGGCGGACATGGTTCCAGTTTCAACATTGCGTTTATCGGTGCAGTTAGTGACTGCTCAGATGCCCATGTCTTGGCGTGCTTTGACCGGTGCCTAATTAGGCATCGAGTGCATGCTGGCGCAGATCGCCAAGCGAACAAAATTCAAGTGCAGCAAGATGAGTGGATGCCAGTTTGACTTGTGGTGCCATTCCGGCCTCGAAGGCTTCGTGCCAACGGGGAGCACACAGGCACCATTGGTCTCCGGGTTGAAGCCCAGCAAAACCATACTGAGGCATTGGCGTTGAGAGATCGTTGCCGACTGACTTGGAATATTCTAGAAAATCTTTCGTGAGCACCACACACACTGCATGCACACCAACGTCGTCTCCGCCGACTTCACAGCAGCCGGTGCGATAAAAACCTGTCATCGGGTCTGTGCAACATGACTCAAGTCTTTCGCCTAACACATTGAGTTGTTCTGTTTGAGAGTAGATAGTCATGTCATATCACCGTGGTGTTGAGAAGTAGTCCGATGGAATATGTTACGCCGCACGCAACCAGCAAAATCAGTACTTGTCGAAGACTCGTGCGCGCAATCGAACGCTCGGCTGATTTGCCGATGAACCCGCCGACGATGGCGGCAACGAATATGCCAATCAATACCGATGCTGTTTTGGCTGCTGCGCCAGATCCGATATACCACGGCAGAACAGGCAAGAGAGCGCCGACAATAAAGCAGATAAACGAAACGGCTGCAACACGTGGAGGTGAGGCCAAATCATCAACATCAATGCCAAATTCTTCGCGGGCGTGCACGATGAGCGCGAGTTCTGGCTTTGACATCACCTCTTGAGCAGCACTCGCCGCTTGTTCTTTAGACATCCCGTGTCCTTCATAGAACGCTGCAAGTTCGAGTGTTTCGAATTCGGGGTTATTAACAATCTCGCGGCGCTCCATCTCAACTTCGCGCTGAATCAGTTCATTTTGTGCCGACACCGATACCCATTCACCAGCGGCCATGCTGGCGGCACCAGCAACTGCACCTGCAAGACCAGCGAGCCGCACGATTGATGTACTGACTCCACCACCCGCGATACCAATCACCAGCGACACATTTGAGATCAAACCATCACTGATGCCAAATATTGCGGCGCGGGCCAAACCGCCTGAGACAGAACGATGCCCTGGGTGTGGATCTTTGGTGCGTGCCATGCCTTGACCATACTCGTCAGCACTGAATACATGCGTTGCTCTACTAACCTGACTACGAGATGAGAAATGTCACATGACCGGTACACCACGATTTCGCTTTGCCCCATCCCCAACGGGGTTTTTCCATGTCGGCGGCGCGCGAACAGCGCTCTATAACTGGGCCCTGGCACAACACCTAGGCGGCACATTTGTCCTGCGTATTGAAGACACAGACGAATCACGCAATAGCCCTGAGTGGACGCAAGGCATTATTGACGCGCTTGGCTGGCTCGGCATCAACTCTGATTCACCACAGTTCGAGGGTCCGTATTTTCAGTCTCAGAATGCCGATAAGCACATTGCTGCTGCACATCGATTATTTGAGCAAGGTAACGCCTATTGGTGTGATCTGACTTCAGAACAAATTCAGGAGCGGGCAAAGGCGTCGGGCAAACAGGGCTACGACGGATACTCACGCGATAGGGGATTGAGTGCTGGCCCCGGACATGTGTTGCGTTTTCGTGTACCCCAAGGCACAACCGTGGTTCATGATCTCGTGCGCGGCGAAGTGGAGTTTGCCAATGACACCATTGAGGACTTTGTCTTGCTGCGCAGCAGCGGCTCGCCAATGTTTTTGTTGGCCAATGTCATTGACGACATCGACATGACCGTTACTCACGTTGTGCGAGCCGAAGAACATCTTCCCAATACTCCAAAACAACAAATGGTGTGGGATGCATTGGGGGTGACTCCTCCTATCTGGGCTCATGTTCCGGTGTTAGTCAACGAACAACGCAAGAAGTTGTCAAAGCGGCGTGACAAAGTGGCACTCGAGCAATACAAATCAGATGGCATCTTGGCTGATGCGATGGTGAACTATTTGATGACACTTGGATGGGCCCCGCACGGCGACACAGAGATTGTCCCTTGGACCACAATGGTTGAGCAGTTTCGTCTTGAGGATGTCAATCACTCTCCAGCATTTTTCGATGTCAAAAAACTAGAAGCTTTTAATGGCGATTACATTCGGGCACTCTCACTTAGTGACTTTATTGATGCATGTCAGCCGTGGTTAACGGCAAGCGATGTCGCATGGAGCCCTGCCCAATTTGATGCAGATGTGTTCGCATCAATTGCTTCTCTGATTCAGACACGTGTGGCCGTCTTTAGCGAAGTTGCCAGCATGGTTGATTTCTTTTTTCTCCCTGATGCACCTACGGACGATGCGTCTTGGACGAAAGCCATGACCCCAGAGTGGGCACATGATGTCTTGAACGAATGCGCACGCGAGTATGCAACATGTGACTGGAACCATGATTCACTGAAACTCGTGCTTGAGACAATCGGCACCAACCGTGATCTGAAATTAGGCAAAGTCCAGGCTCCGCTGCGAGTCGCCATTACTGGTCGCACTGTTGGGCCACCACTCTTTGAAAGTATCGAGTTCTTGGGTCGCCAGCGCACGCTTGCGCGTATTGGTGTTGCCTTACAACGCCTTGGCTGATCGATAGCAATGAAGTTCATTCGATTTTGTGCTGTTGTTGCGGCTGCCAAAATACTGACGGTGATGGTCTATCTCCTCATCACGTTTATATCGGTGCTGAGTGTCGGAAGGTACGCAGATACTCAACATGCTGACGCCATTGTTGTTATGGGTGCCGCACAGTACGATGGACGTCCTTCGCCACTACTTGCCTCTCGACTTGACCACGCTTTTGACTTGTGGGAGAAAAATCAAGCGCCACTTATTGCGGTTACTGGCGGCAAGCAACAAGGAGATCGTTTTACTGAAGCAGGGGCATCACGGAAATATCTTGAAAAACTAGGTGTTCCTCCAGAAAAAATTATTTCTGAAGACGAGGGGCATTCAACATTTGAGTCCGTGCGAAATTTGAAACCCATCTTAGATGCACGCAAGATTGCGTCAGTTGTAGTTGTCTCAGACACCTTTCATATTCAACGCATCGTATTGACATTGCGCGAGTCTGGCTTTCGTGCACGTGGGTCGGCTACATCAACGAGTCCGGTCAGGGGATGGGAAGCGTTCGGGCGCAGCATCAAAGAGACCGCGGGTGTGAGTATTGGGCGGCTCATTGGATTTGAGCGCCTCTGGCGCATGACTGGCTAACGATCTTGTGGGTAGTTTTGGCGCACACCGCTACACTTGCGATGTTCCACTGGGGAATGGTGTAATTGGCAACACAGCAGTTTCTGGAACTGTTATTCAGGGTTCGAGTCCTTGTTCCCCAACTAAACCTCTCGCCAGTAGCGGTATCGTGTGTTGTGCTACTTGGCCCCATCGTCTAGTGGCCTAGGACACCACCCTCTCAAGGTGGCGGCACGGGTTCGAATCCCGTTGGGGCTGCTCTGCGTGTTGGAGTGTTGTTAGTGTTGTTTTGTGCTGACTCGCCAACACAGACGTTGGATCAGAATCATTTACCCACTCGGAATTGCCGTGGCTATGGCGACATCAGCAGTGTGTTCGACGACAGTCCTAGCCCAAGGCGTGCCAGTTGACACCACCACCACAACGACTACGACCGCAGTGCCGCAAGTGCCAACAACAGTTGTCAAGCAAAAACCAAAAGTCTTGAAGGGTAAAGATGTCAAGGTTGTCTACAAAGTAACGACAACAGATCCAGTTGTATTCATCACGATTGATGACGGAAGCACGGTGACGCCATCATTGGCCAGATACTTAGATCGTAATAAAATTCCAGTGACAACTTTTGCCGTGTCAGTGATGCTCTGGAAACATCGTGAGTGGTTTCGAGATCGCAAGCGTATGACGTTTGAGAATCACACATGGAATCATGCCCATATGACGTTAGTTTCGGCAGCCCAGAGAAAACACGAAGTATGTGGTGCGTCGCAAGTGGCAAGAAATGTAGCAAAGGAGAGTCCGATGTATTTTCGGCCACCTGGTGGCTCATTTAATAGCAAAGTGATTGACACCGTGGCCCAATGTGGAATGAAGTATTTGGTGATGTGGAACGTTGAGGCAGATGGCGGAGTTGTTCGCATGGCCGGCAGAGGAAAACTGGGACCAGGTGACATTATTTTGATGCACTTTTTACCAAGTCTTGAGAGATCCCTCGTGCATCTTATGGAGCAGATTAAAAGAAACGGATTAAAGCCCGCACTGTTACGGGACTATCTCACGTAACTACAACTGGTCAACCACACTCTCAAGATTGCGAACGTCACTCACAAGCAGAGCACTGATGGATGCAATCAAGACAACCGAACCCGCAATGAGCAGTGCGTCGCGCGCGCCAATCCATTGCGCAAGTGGACCTGCAACAAATAGGCCAATAGGCGCAAACAACATTGAACCGAATGCATCATAGGACCCCACTCGAGAAAGAGCTTCTTGGGGTATTTGAGTCTGGAACGTTGTCATCCAAAGCACAAAGAAGAGGTCGAAGGATATTCCGGCTGCAACTGCGATCAATGCGATAAGAGGAAGTGGTAGCGGGATGGCAAGCGAAAGCACGAGTAAGCCAACGAACGGCATCCAGATCATGGCGACTCGCAATGGGTGCTTGGGTCGAATCTTGAGTGAAATGAGAACGCCAGAAATATTGCCGACTCCAAAAGCGAAGAGAAGAATTCCCATATCTTTGGCGCCACCAAGTTGTTCTTTCATTTGCACGGGAGCAAGCACACCAATGAATCCTTCGAAGCACATATTGATAAATGCAAATGCAACGACGAGCGTGACGAGCCAACGACGTGAGGAGAACTCAGCCCACCCCTCTTTGAGTTGAGCAAACATTGATTCACGAGGCACATCTGATTCAGAAGTTGTGGCCACATTTTTTAGTTGTAGAACGAGCACTCCCGCGATGAGAAATGACAATGCATCAACGAGAATCGCCCAGCCCGCACCAGAGATGCTCACTATTGCACCACCGATGCTTGCTCCAATAGTGAATCCTAAATTGGAACTGAGTCCCTGAATTGAGAGCGCCGACTGTGTGAGCTCGGGCGGAACAATTTCAGGAAGTAATCCTGCAAATGCTGGCCACCACAATGCGTTAAGTACACCAATGATGGCTGCAATTACGCATAAAAGTAGCACTGTGGCGTGACCAGATAAGAAGAGGAGTGCTGATGCCCCAACAAAAACACTCCCGATAATGTCTGTGGTGCCCACGACTTGGGCGCGGCCGAATCTATCTGCGACCACACCGCCGATGAGTAAGAACACCACGATGGGCACCATCTGGGCTGTCGTAACAAGGCTGAGAGAAGCCGGAGTTGAGCCAGGCAATCCCAGCACACCAAAGGCCAGAGCGACAGGAGACATGCCGTTGCCGATATTAGAGATTGCGCGTGCCGTGAGAAGGAAGCGATAGCGCTTGATTTTCCAGAGTGCAGGTAGATCACGGAACATACGTGTCCACAATAGGCTGAACAGATGGACTTGGTGATCGTACTTTTTATTGCGCTTGCAGTGATTGGTGTGTTTTTGATTGCGGCAGGCACAATTGGCAGAGAAGCCCATCGGCTGGATGCATTTTCTCCACGAGTGGTATATGAGTTTGCAGAGGCGATGGAGTTTGTAGCAGAACGTCTGCCAGAGTCAACTCAAGCACGGCTCACCCAAGACGAACTCCATCAATTGCTGTTGGCACATATGCAATGGTTGCGAGCACGAGGTCTGCAGCCAGATCGCATTATGGAGCTTCGTCAAGAAATCACAGATGTTGTGGTGGTTGATGAAACGACTGCTGCAGCATTTTTGCTGGGCGAGGCAGAAAAGATCGGCGTCACTGTGCTCGATGATGTTGATGTGGTACATGTTGTCGATGCGCATCTTGAATACTTTGCTGCAATCGGTGCAGTTGGTCCGCAGACATCATTGTAAAAAAGTTGTGATGACTAGATCATCATGTTGAATTGGCTCACCACGCGGTACGCAAGATCAGTATCACCTGTGGCGCTCCACTTGTGTTTGCTGTCATCAGCAGTGACACGACCTGTCGCAAGTTGAAAAAAAGTAGTGCTATCAAGATTGATAGTGGTGAGTGCGTCAGTTCCGAGGCCATCTGAGACAGCGCCACGGCCGTTGGTGATGGTGCAGTGCAGTGAATGGGGTACAGGTGCAGCGATGTTGAATGCGACGGTCGCGCCTTCTGGGGCGCCGGCACGTTTGCCAACGACAATGGGGATCGTGCGAATGAGTCGATTCAAAGCATGTTTGGCACAACCACCGGCTTCGTTTCCGACGATACCCGTCACTCTGCGCATCTCTTGTTCGTGCAACCAGCAGTCCATAATGCGAATGTGCAAAAAGTCTGCCACCGTACCTGGGCCAGTTGGAGTCATAGTTTCAACTGCAAAATATGCGTCGTCGGCATTGCGCAATGTGTGAAGTCGAAGCGCGACAAGGTCGTTCCACTCTGCAATCACTTGTGCACCAGAAGATGACCGACGAGAATCAACATCGTTTTCGTTGTTTGCTCCAATGGGATTTTTGACGTGATCTGCTGACGCAGCAACATGAGTTGTTGGCGGGAGTCGCTGCATCATTCGTTCACCGCCAATGAGATGCGAGAGTGTGTCTTGCACGGTCCAGCCAGGCAATTCTGATGGCATTTTCCATTGCGCCTCAGTGAGTTGAGCGCCAAGTGCGCTCGTTGATGTCCATGTATTTTCTAATAGGTCAATAAGGTCGGTGGGGATCATAGAAGTCTCTTTGGTCGAGTTGTTTTTATGGGGCAGGATTCATGATTGATGGCCATTGACGCGCTTCGAGATATGGCTTGAAGATATTGCCGATGACTTGCAGGTCATTGTTTGTCTTTGGAGTTTTGATTTCGAATAATCCGGGAAACCGACTGTAGGCAACGGTCATATCCCACAATTCAAGTGCTTTGTCGGCGGGTGGTACCGGCACAACAACTGGGCCAAAGACTGCGCGTGCGCCCGGGATGATGATGATCGGTACACCAAACCCCGCATGAATATTGACTGCATCATCATGATCGCGACGAACATCGTCATGCGTGGTGGGGTCAGCAAGTGCATCGTCCCACGCGTTGGTCGGAAGATCGGCTTCTGACAAAAGTTGCATAGCGACAGTTCGGTCGTATGGGCGACGTCCTTCGATATGCAAGGCTTTTCCGCAGACGTCGTAGTGGCGGTCGCACCAGTCCATGCTCTGTCGACGCAACCAGGCCGACACTCGCATCTGTGACCATCCGTATGCGATCTCGCGTTCCCACGGATGCTTAGAGTCACCCGTCCTGTTCATTTCTTCAAGACTAAAGAAGCGCCAGTTGATAGAGAATCCAAGTTGTTTGCGCACGTCGCGAATCCAGAGTGATGTTTGATATGCGTATGGACAAATTGGGTCAAAGAAGAACTCGATGTGTGTTGGCTGCTCTGTCGCTGCGACCATTGTTTGCTCCCTTGTCAGTAAGAGATACCGTACGCCCAGAACGGTCCCGTCACGCAGTTGGGGCTATCGTGGAACACATGGAACGGCCTGGACGATTTGAACATTCCCGATACTTGGGCGATAAGCGCACGCAACTGGTGTATGACTTAGATGAATGGTCAGATGTTGGCATCATTGACGACATCGTGGAGGCTGGTGTGGGTTTGAGTTTTGGACCAGACACTTTGGCAGAAGCTCGCAATCGTGGCTATACGCAAGCCACATCTGGCGAGTCACGTCGCCATCGCAAACCTCGCTCGTGATCGCCGACAAAAAGTAGATGTGCTGAACCTCTAATCCAATGGCAGACATGAACGGAACATTTCAGTCGGGCGACTTGACGCTCACTCGATATTTGGTGCGGCCCCCTGGACGACATGTCAATCTTCCTGCAGTTATTTTGTGTCATGGATTTCCGATTGGTCCACTCGATGCTCGTCAGTCGGCCACTACTTTCCCCCAACTCATTGATCGCATCGCCAACGATCTGGGTTGGGCGGCAATGACGTTTACATTTCGTGGTTGCGGCGAGAGCGAAGGTGATTTTTCGTTGCAGGGATGGATCGACGACTTGCGCGCGGCGATTGATCACATCGAAGAAGAAGTTGCACCGGTCGGAGTGTGGCTGATCGGAACAAACACTGGGGGCTCGTTGGCATTGTGTGCGGCTGCTGACGATCCACGCGTGCGGGGATGCGTCTTGTTGGGTCCACGTGCCGACTTTGATGACTGGGCAGATCAGCCGCGGCGATTTTTAGAACACGCACGAGAGATAGGTGCAATTCGTCACCCGTCGTTTCCGCCTGCGTTTGATGAATGGACTCGCGAACTACGACGATTTCGTCCGATTGATGCTGCGAATCGTTTTGCGCCGCGACCATTACTCGTCATGCATGGTGCTGACGACGAGAGCGTGCCGATCACGGACTCCCGATCGCTCGTTGAGTCACACGGCACCGCAGAACTTCGTGTGATTACGGGTGCTGGACATCGATTGCGTCACGATCCACGAGCAATTGCTGTGCTGATGGGGTGGCTCGACCGTCAGCGTGTGACGACTTAGTGAGTGCTGTGTCCGTTGGGGTGTGCAACATGCCATGCGTATGCCGATGAAATGATGTCATCGAGTGAACGTGTCGCAACAAACCCTAATTTTTCGGCTGCCAAGAATGTTGCGGCGTAGCATTCAGACGGATCACCAGCACGTCGCGGTTGAATGACATGCGGAACAGGTTTTCCGGTAATGCGTTCTGTGGCTTGAAGAATTTCTAATACCGAAGTTCCATGACCAGTGCCAACATTGCAGACCAGAGTTTGTCCACCGTTGGATAAATAGTCAAGTGCTGCTACGTGTGATGCGGCGAGATCTTCTACGTGGATGTAGTCACGCACACCTGTTCCGTCTGGCGTGGGGTAGTCGTTGCCAAAGACATTGAGGGCAGGTGACGCACCTAATACTGCTTTCATGACGTGCGGCATTAAATTTTGAGAAAAGCGCCAGTCTTCTCCGAGCGTTGAGTCACTGCTTGCTCCGGCGGCGTTGAAATATCGCAGGCTGACGCTATGCAAGTTGTGCGTTTGGCCATACCAATGCAGCAAGTGTTCAATCATGAGTTTTGTTTCGGCGTAGACGCTTTCGCAGCGAACAGCAGATGCCTCACTTACGGGAACAGAATCAGGCGTGCCATAGATTGCTGCAGTTGATGAAAACACAAAACGCGTCACTCCACATGCAGTAATTGTGTCAATGAGTTTATGTGAACCAGTGACGTTGTTGTCGAAATACTTGCCAGGATTTTGCATTGATTCGCCAACAGCTTTGTAGGCGGCAAAGTGAACGACTTCGTCTATGTCATGATCGCGACAGATTTGAGTCACAAGATCTGTGTTGGCGACATTGCCCACAATTAGGGGAGTATCACCGACAGCCACAGCATGGCCGTTTTCGAGTGAGTCAAGTACCACGACGGATCGACCTGTTGACCGCAAGAGTCGAGTGGTGATGGAGCCGATATATCCAGCACCGCCGGTAACAAGGGTAGTCATACGCCCAAGACGCTATCGCAGGGGCTTGTCTTGCTTGTCTCGACCTGCTGCTTTTTGCGCTTTTTTTGTTGCCCGCACCTTGAGCAGGGTCTCGGGAGACGTGATGTCAGCAACCGTGCGGAACTTGGTGTCGCCAAACTCCCCAGCAGCAGCTTTCCAGCCAATCAGTTTGATGCCCATGCGTTTAGCGAGGAGCGCAACAAAGATTTGTGATTTCTCTTCTCCGTAGCCCGGAAGAACGCGAAGGCGAGCCATCAGTTCTTGAGCAGTTGTGATGTCGGCCCACATGTTTTCTGCTTTGCCTTTGTAGTCACGCACAAGTACCTTGCAGACATCATGAATACGTTTGGCCATTGAGGCGGGGAAACGGTGAATTGCTGGCTTTTGTAGACACACAGCAAGCAAATCATCAGGGTTCATCTCGGCAATTTTTTTGATGTTGAAGTGACCGAGTCGAGTTTTTAATGTGAACGGGCCAGCAAAAGCCCACTCCATAGGAACTTGCTGATCAAGCAACAAGCCAATCAGTAACGCAGATGGGTTGGCATTGAGCATGGCATCGGCTTTTACGTTGCCGGTGATGAAAAGAGTTCCAGATGTTGAAGATGATGTCATATGTCAGTCGAGCACAAGTCCGTGTGCTGCGTCGGGGTTGATGCCACTAGTGGCGATTGCCTGAGCAACAATATCGGACGTGACGCCATTGGTGCCAACAAGAGCGTTGAGAGTGGCCACCACAATGTGGGCGCTATCGATTTCGAAGTAGCGGCGAAGAGTGTCTCGGGTGTCGCTACGGCCAACACCGTCTGTTCCGAGCGAAACAAATGGCCGAGAGACATGATTTGCAATTTGCTCTGGCACGATACGCATGAAATCTGAGACGGCAATCACGGGGCTGTCCGATTCACCTAGCAATTGGGCAACAAGTGAGACCTGTCGTTCTTCTGCGGGGTGCAAGCGATTGAATCGCTCTGTTGACATGGCGTCTTGACGCAGCGCTTTATACGAAGTTGCCGACCAGAGGTCAACGCTGATGCCATATGTATTAAGCAATACTGATGCCGCTTCGCGGGCAGCCAGATTGGCGGAGCCAGAAAATACAAGTGACGCGTGAACATGAGCGGTGGGGCTCGGTGCCCATTGATAGAGACCACAAGTAATTTGGGCGGCGGTGACGCCAGTTGGTCGCGCCGGCATTGGTTGGTTCTCGTTATAGAGGGCAATGTAATAAAAAATATCTTCTGGTGTATCGCCATACATTCGCTCTAATCCGCTTTTGATAATCGCGCTCACTTCGTAGGCGAATGCGGGATCATATGCCTGACATGCAGGCACAGTAGATGCCAATAACAAACTATGACCATCTTGATGTTGCAGACCTTCGCCCTGAAGCGTGGTGCGACCTGCAGTTGCCCCGAGCAAGAAACCTCGCGTGCGTGCGTCTGCTGCTTGCCAGATGAGATCACCAACGCGCTGAAATCCAAACATTGAATAAAATATGTAGAAAGGAACCATCGGAACACCGCGCGTGGCGTATGCAGTGCCAGCGGCAATGAAACTCGACATCGCGCCTGCCTCAGTGATGCCTTCTTCAAGGATCTGTCCTTTTGTTGACTCGGCGTATGACAACAGCAATGCATGATCGACTGGTTCGTATTTTTGTCCTTGTGATGCATAGATCTTGAGTTCGCGGAACAGTGAGTCCATGCCGAATGTTCGTGCTTCATCGGGAACAATCGGAACAATGCGTTGTCCGATGTTTTCGTCGCGAGCGAGATTGCGTAACAGGCGCGTGAATCCCATTGTTGTACTCACGCTTTGTTCGTGAGAGCCGGCATCAAACTCTTCAAAGGCACTGTCGAGCGGAAGCGAGATTGGTCGGCGGATGCGCACAATTCGTCGCGGCAACGAACCACCTAGGGCACGACGGCGTTCCATCATGTATTGGTATTCAACTGAATCAGCGGCTGGTCGAAAATATGGTGGGTCCTCGGCTTCTAGTGCGGCATCTGGGATTTCTTCTTCAAGGTGAAGACGTGTGCGCATTGCGCGCAACTGCTCGAGGTTCATTTTTTTTATTTGATGTGTTGCGTTGCGCCCTTCAATGTCGGGTCCAAGTGTCCAGCCCTTGATTGTTTTGCACAAAATAACTGTCGGACGACCTGAACCCAGGTTCTCAACAGCGGTGCGATATGCCGCATACAACTTGCGATAGTCGTGTCCACCGCGTGGCAACGAGATGAGTTCATCATCTGTCAGGTGCGACACCATTTGTCGTAATCGTGAGTCAGGACCAAAGAAGTGTTCGCGAATGTAGGAGCCGTCTTCTACTGAATAGCGCTGAAACTCGCCGTCCACAGTGGAGTTCATCTGATTCAACAACACTCCGTCCATGTCTTGAGCCAAAAGATCGTCCCACTTAGAACCCCAAATGACTTTGATGACGTTCCAGCCTGCTCCACGAAACACAGCCTCGAGTTCTTGGATGATTTTGCCGTTACCGCGCACAGGTCCATCGAGACGTTGCAGATTGCAGTTCACGACAAAGACAAGATTGTCAAGATGTTCGCGCGCGGCTAAAGATATCGCGCCAAGTGTTTCTGGTTCATCGGTCTCACCATCTCCGATGAAAGCCCACACTCGACTCGCCGATGTGTCGTCAATTTCTCGGTTGTGTAGGTATCGATTGAAGCGAGCCTGATAGAGCGCAGTCAATGGTCCGAGTCCCATTGAGACTGTGGGGAATTCCCAGAAATCAGACATCAAACGTGGGTGTGGATAGCTGCTGAGTCCGTGTCCGCCCCGACCAATCTCGCGACGGAAATGATCTAGGTCGTCCTCTGTGAGTCTGCCTTCAAGAAACGCACGGGCATATACGCCTGGGGCGGCATGGCCTTGAAAATACACATGATCACCTGCGTTGCCGTCGTCTTTGCCGCGGAAGAAATGATTAAAACCGATCTCATACAAACTTGCTGAACTTGCAAATGTTGAAAGGTGTCCACCGATTCCTTCGGCGATGTGATTAGCACGTGACACCATGGCGGCTGCGTTCCAGCGGATGTAGGCACGGATTCTTCGCTCAATATGTTCGTCGCCCGGAAACCATGGCTCGCTCTCACGAGGGATGGTGTTGACATATGGCGTGCTCACCGTCGCCGGAAAACTCACTTGGGATTGTTGGGCACGTTCGAGCAGTCGTGAAAGCAAATATCGCGCTCGGTTCTTTCCGCTCGCGTCAACGACCGCATCAAGGGAGTCAAGCCATTCCTGTGTTTCGCCAGGATCAGTGTCGGGGAGTTGATGCATTGAACCGTCAAATATCACCCTCGCATTGTTACACGATTTACCGTGATGCCAACCGTTACTTGTCAGCAAAGACACCATCGGGGTGCTGCGATGGTGAATACTTTTGGCGTGGTTCATCCAAATGTCGCTAACGAAGACACAGATGTTGTGGTGGTGTATACCGATGGTGCCTGTTCTGGCAATCCTGGACCTGGCGGATGGGCGTGGGCAGTGTCGCCAACTGGTGACCCAATGGGTTCCGGAGGCGAAGCTCACACCACGAATCAGCGCATGGAGGTGAGCGCAGCGTATTTTGCCGTGCGGCATTTTGCATCGAATGATTGCATTATTCGGATTGTCTCCGACAGCACATATGTTGTGAAATGCTTCAACGACAAATGGTGGGAGGGATGGATTCGGCGGGGCTGGAAGAACTCACAGCGTGAGCCAGTGGCGAATCAAGATATTTGGAAACCATTTATCGAACTCGTCACCACTCGGGGTCGCGTGGAATTCATCTGGGTCAAGGGACACAGCGGAGACCCCATGAATGATCTCGTAGATCTGCTGGCTGTGGCCGCGATTGGGTCCGTTTAGACAATTCATGCCCTGACTGCGTAGCCTATGAGGCATGGATATTTCAGGAGTTAGCGCAATTGTCACAGGTGGAGCATCAGGAATTGGAGCGGCCACTGTTCGGGCGTTGGCGGCACTAGGAGCAAAGGTGGTGATTGCAGACCTTGATCGCCAAGCAGAGCAAGGAAACGCTTTGGCAAAAGAAACTGGTGGTGCTTTTTGTGCAGTTGATGTCACCAAGACACAAGATCTGATTAGTGCGGTTGAGATGGCCAAGTCAATGGGGCCACTGCGAGTCTTAGTGAACTCAGCAGGCATCGGCTGGGCACAGCGCACAGTCGGCAGAGATGGACAATACGAGTCTGCTGCCAACATCGACGCATTTCGCAAAGTCATTGAGATCAACTTGATCGGAACATTTGACGCCATTCGTATTGCAGCAACTGCAATGAGTCAAACTGAGCCACTTGAGTTTGGTGAGCGCGGAGCAATAGTCAACATTGCATCTGTTGCTGCGTTTGATGGACAGATCGGTCAGAGTGCGTATTCGGCATCAAAAGGTGGCGTCGTCGGAATGACATTGCCAGTTGCTCGAGATCTGTCAGCGGTTGGCATTCGTGTCAATACAGTTGCTCCCGGATTGATTGATACACCGATCTATGGCGAAGGTGAAGGAAGCGAAGCATTCAAGGCAAACTTGCAAAAGGGTGTGTTGTTTCCACAGCGACTCGGAGATCCGTCACAGTTGGCGTCGATGGTTGTTGAGTGCATCACCAACAGTTACATGAACGCTGAAACAATCAGAGTAGATGGTGGCATTCGTATGCCGCCAAAATGAGTGCTCGCTAGATAGTTTCTCCAACGTGCCGTGACCATTCCTGATCACTTATTGCCAGATGAAAACGATGCTCGCCTGCGTGTTGGTGCGCGACCTTTGCCGATCAATCAGTGGGTGTCAGAAGTTGACGAGCAGTGGCAACACAACATTGATCTAAAAAAACATCTGTTAACCAGTCGACATGCCGATGTAGTGGGTTACGTTGCCGGAAACGATGAAGCCTGTGAAGAAACAGCTCAGGGTATTGCAGAGTCACTTGGTCTTGCCCAAGACCAAACAAAACGCGGAATCAATGCCTTGGAGGATGTGGTTGCACGCGTGGCAGACGATGTGTGCATCTTGACAATTAATCCTGATGCCGAGTTGGTGTTGTCTGCTGGCGTATTGTGTGCGCCGAACCGCTGGCAACTTGCTCAGAAGTTGGGCCGACCAATGCAGGCTGTTCATGCGCCAGTTGCTCGCTACGACACTGATTTGGCGAGACCAGTTGATGCGTTTTTGACTCGGTTAGCAGTTGATCGCCCAATGTGGCGCACGAATTGGGGAATCGTCAACGACGCAACTTTTTTTCAACCCCTGATTCCGCCACCAACACCCGAGATGAGTCCAGGTGATCTGTTCTTACGTGTGGAGTTTCAGACGCTTCGCCGCTTGCCAACATCTGGTGCGGTGGTATTTACAATTCGCACGTTTCAGGAACAGCTCAGCAATCTTGTGGCACGCGTACCACGCATGGCAGAAGTGCTTGCACAGTTGATTGATTCACTGCCCGACAATGTGGCGCAGTATAAAAGTATTGCTCCGTATCGTGAGTCACTGATTACGTGGTGTAGTCAGCATTAATTCGCACGTAGCCCGCGGTGAGATCGCAGCCCCAAACCGTTGCTTCACCTTGAGAGATATTGAGGCTGACATGAATGCGCACGGTGTCGCCTCTCATGTATGCAGAGAGTTGTTCAAGGCCCACTTCAGTGACGGCGGTGGGATAGACCTCTTGATCTGCGAATCTGATCACGACGGTCTCTTGATTGATATCGGTGTCGTCACTGCACTTGCCGATAGCCATGGCAACGCGACCCCAATTAGGGTCTGCTCCGTGTACGGCAGTCTTGACAAGCGGCGAGTTGACGATTGACTTTGCTACACGTTTGGCCTGGTCGTGGTCGCGAGCGCCGTCAACGATAACTTCAATGAGTTTTTCTGCACCTTCTCCGTCGCGAGCAACTTGTTGCGTGAGGGAGAGCAGTACGTCGTGGAGCGCAGTACCAAAGGCTGAGTGGCTGACTCCTGCTACCACGCCGCTTGACAAGATAATGGCTGTGTCACTTGTTGATGTATCGGTGTCAATCGACAAACAATTGAGAGTGCGATCGATGGCACCGCGAAGCATAAGGTCGAGTGCTGGTGGGTCTATTGCTGCATCAGTAAAAACCAGTGCAATCAAAGTCGCCATATTCGGCTCGATCATTCCGACGCCTTTTGCGACTCCCACCACGCGTGCAGCAGAACCAGCAATTGTGGCACTTGCAATTTTTGCAACAGTGTCGGTTGTCATGATTGCGCGTGCAATATCGTCAGCACTTGTGGTGTTGTGTCCTTGCATCGCAGCGATTCCGGTGCGGATATGATTCATGGGCAATGTTCGACCAATGACGCCCGTTGATGCAATCAGAACATTGTCATCTGCGAGACCAAGTTGTTTTGCCACGAGATGGCTTATTTCGGTTGAGTCATTGAGTCCTTGTTGACCAGTGGCGACGTTGGCGTTTTTAGAAATCACGACAACAGCGTGGGCGGATGAGCGTCGTTGGCGAGATACCAGCACGCTTGGTCCGGCAAAGCGGCTTTGTGTAAAAACTGCCGCAGAAGTGGGTTCACCTCGGGCAAGAACTACCGTGAAATCATCCGAGTCGTCCTTGACGCCAACATTGGCAACGTAGGCGGTGAATCCCTCTGGCAGTGGTGTAGTCACGCATTGTTGTTTAGCACCCACGGGCAGTGTCTGACGGTTTACGCTGTGAAGATGCGCACAGTCATCAAGAATGGCCATGTCATCAACGCGTGGCAGCGCTCTGAGGCCGATGTGGTGGTGAGCGATGGTCGTATTGAGGCTGTCATTGAGCGCAATGGCGGATCGGGCGTTTTTGTGGGCAGTTCAGATGTCGTCATTGATGCCACAGATTGCCTTGTGATTCCGGGCGGGGTAGACGCCCATGTTCATATGCAACTTGATACGGGCAAGACTGTTTCATCTGACACGTTTTTCACGGGCTCGGTGGCGGCAGCCTGTGGCGGAACCACCACGATCTTGGACTTTGCCGAGCAGCGCGCAGGTGGCAATGTTCTGGCCAGTTTTGAGAGCCGCTATGCCGAGGCAGAATCGCAATGTGTTGTGGATTGGGGACTTCATCAGGTTCTCGGTGGAGTCGATGCTCAGTCACTTGTTGACGCGCGCTCATTGATTGAGCGCGAAGGCGTGTCGTCAATCAAGTTGTTCATGGCGTATCCCGGTCGTTTGTATAGCGATGACGGACAGATGCTGCGGGCATTACAGATGTGTTCAGAGACTGGGATGATGGCCATGGTGCATGCCGAAAATGGTCTGGCCATTGACGTATTGATCGAACAGGCCATTGCTGCCGGAAACACCGCTCCCGCATTTCATGCTCTCACTCGTCCAGCGATACTTGAAGCAGAGGCAGTGCATCGTGCCGCTGTGCTGTCGCGCGTTGCTGGTGGAGCACCGCTCTACATTGTGCATGTCTCGAGCTCTGATGCGTTAGCCGAAGTTCGAGCGGCTCGTCGTAACGGAACCAACATTTTTGCAGAGACCTGCCCGCAGTATTTGCATCTGTCTCTAGAAAAAACATTAGGCAAAGGTTGGCCAGAAGGAGCGGGCTACATCTGTTCAACTCCGTTGCGGCCCGAACACGAAACGCACCACACTGATCTCTGGAGCGGACTTCGAGAAGACGAACTAGCGGTGGTCAGCACCGATCATTGTCCGTTTTGTTTGCGCGAACAAAAACTCATGAACGGTGAGTCTTTTGACCGAGTACCTAATGGCATTGGTGGAGTAGAACATCGATTGGATCTCATCTATCAGGGAGTAGTGAGTGGCGAGATCAGTCTTGAGCGTTGGGTTGAAGTGTGCGCAACTGCACCATCACGATTATTTGGCCTCGACACAAAGGGAGTAATTGGCGTGGGGTTCGATGCCGACATCGTGGTGTATGACCCGACAGCAAGCACAACGATCAGTGCAGCAACGCATCATATGAATCTGGATTATTCTGCGTATGAAGGATTTGTCCTGCAGGGTGGCGTACGCACTGTCATGTCGCGCGGTGACGTGATCGTTGATCGAGGAGTTGTGAGCGCTAGCGCTGGGCGTGGTAACTACTTGCGAAGGCGAGTGCCTGCGCTGTTACGTTAACGCAACCTACTCGAACTTTTGGACAAGTTTTTCGAGAGTCTTCTCGATGTTCTTGCCATTTTTTTGTGGAGACCGCATGATACGGAGCACTAGTGGAGATCGAGAATTATTCCAGTCAAACTGCTCGGTGACTTCAGTTGCTCCGTCAGCAGGGGTGAGTATGTAGCGCCAAATATGACCGCCCATGTGACGCCATGCAATTTGTTTTCCTTCGACAAACTCCACAACAGTGTTGGTTATTTTGTATGAAACTCCCATGTGCATGCTCATCCCAAAGGTTGCATCAAGGGCGAGCCGTTCTGGTCCGCCAGATTGGGCAGACTTGATGGTGTCACTGCCGTCAATCTCGCCATGACGTCGGGGGTCGGCAAGAAGATCAAAGATTGCTCCAGGTGGTGATGCAACGACGCGACTACGTGAAACTATTTTTGCTGGATTAGGTGAACTCATGTCCACAGTTTGGCAGACTCCGCAACAGCCTGAGCACATCTGCGGCCCGAAAACATTGCTCCTTCAATCGAGCCAGTGTCGCGATGATCGCCGCAGACAAACAGTCCATCGCCAAGGGAGACTGATTTTTTGTGATGGAACGGTGGATCTTGTCCTGGCTGACCATGGGGAATGCGATATGTCCGCAGGTGTTTCCATGAATCAACTTGAGATCCCCACCAACTACGTAATTGCACGCGTGCAAGATGCTCAAGATCACCGTCGCAAACGCCAGGCATTGCCGCTGCGATTAAGTGTTGGCCGTACGGCGCGTAGCTACGCGCAGTGTTTGACATCACGGCGAGATTGAGCACGGGTCCTTGACCGCCGCCATCAAGAACAATGTAAGAGCCATCCACGGGAGCGGATTTTGCTGCAAAGTACACACAGCCTGCTGATCGAGATGCAACTGCTGGCAGGCCCAAGAGGCGCGATGCAACGGGACCTTGCGTTGCCACGATGATGGCACGAGATGAAATGCGGTGACCGCCTGACACGGTGACTTCGTGGGGCGATATAGATGTGATTGTTGTATTGAGATGAATTGGTGTGCGCAAAATACGCGAAGCAAGCTGATCAGAGATCGCACCCATGCCCGCTGCCGGAACACCGACGTCACCATTAGCAAGAGTACGAAATATAATGTCAAACATTCGTCGTGATGTTCCGAGTGATGGATCAAGTTGGATACCGCCAACTAGTGGCCGAAAGAAACGCTCAATGATTTGAGAAGAAAATCCCTGAGCACGAAGTGCCGATGCTGTGGGTAGATCGTCTCCACGCAATAAAGAACGGGGTTCGGCGCGCAGCAATCGACTGCGCAATAGTGCGACCCGAGCCTTGTCACCGACTGTTCCAATTGGAGCGAGTGCCGTCGACATCACTGTTTTTGGTCGGCGAATAGGGTCACCAACGACCGTGCCTTTGCCGTCTCTCCAAACGATTGCGCCGGGTTCAAACAGTTGCAAGTCAAGTGCACCAAGATTGAGGTGACGAGGTAATTCTGGGTACGCAGTGAGCAAGACTTGAAATCCGCGATCCAGCAGGAAACCATCGACATGATCTGTTCGCACGCGACCACCAACTCCATCACTTTCTTCAAGCACAATGGTGTTGAGATTGTGTTGCTCAAGAACTTTTGCAGCAACTAATCCTGCTAAACCAGCGCCAACGATGACAACATCGGCGGAGTCTGGCAAAGCCGCAGTATTGCTCATTTGTTCAGAAGTGCGCGCAGAGCAACCTCGAGTGTTGGATGCTCAAATGCGTATCCGTCTGCTTGCAATACCTGTGGCAGTACTCGTTGCCCCGTAAACAGTAGAGCGTTTGCCAACTCCGTTCCAAGCAAGAGTTTTGGACCAAATGTCGGAATTGGTAACACCGCAGGACGACCAAGAACCGAACCGAGAACGTTTGTAAATACAGAGTTGGTGACGGGTTCTGGTGCAGTGAGATTGACCGGACCACTGACGCTTGAGTTCAAGAGATGAATGATCGCACCAACTTCGTCTGTGATTGAAATCCAGCTTTGCCATTGGCGACCATTGCCAAATTTTCCGCCAAGACCTAATTTAAATAATGGCAGTTGTTTTTTTAGAGCACCGCCGTCTGGTGACAAGACAATTCCTGTTCGCAACAATACGGTGCGGATTTTGGCTTGCACTGCGGGGGTGGTTGATTCTTCCCATGCCGTGCAGACATCAGCCAAAAAGCCGCGGGCAGTTGTGCTTGACTCAGTCAGTTCTTCGTCGTTGCGTGGACCATAGATTCCGATTGCAGAAGATGACAAAAATACCGATGGGGGAGTATCCATTGCGCCAAGAGTTTTTGCTAAGAGCGATGTTCCAAGAGTTCGGCTTTGCAGGATTTCTTTTTTGTATTCATCGGTCCAACGCTTATCGCCGATTCCGGCTCCAGCAAGATGAACGACCGCATTGATTCCCTGCAGTGCAGCGGCATCAATGGTCCCGGCATGTGGATTCCATAAAACGGTGTTTGCCTGCGTCGTTGCAACTCGCACCGCACGAATCACAGTGTGTCCATCTTTGTTGAGGCGTTCGCACAATGCGGAGCCGATTAGTCCAGACGAGCCAGTGACAAGAACTTTCATAGAACACAGGTTACGAGGGTTGAGAAGTAGTGGCTAATCATGCCCCCATGAATACCAAAACTAGCTAGATTTCTACTCGCGTTCCTACTTCGAAGACTCGGTCAATTGGCAAGTTGAAGAATCGAGCGGCGCTATCAGCACCACGATTGAGGAAGACAAAGAGATGTTCTTGCAGTGGGCTCATGCCAGGGACTTTTCCGGCAATGATCGACTCGTGGCCGAGAAAATAGGTGACGTCATCTGGGGTGAAATCAAGGCCAAAGTGCTCGATTGATGTTAGGGCTTGTGAGACATCAGGTTCTTCCATGAAACCAAAATTGAGTTGCACTTGAAATACGCCAGGAGCAACCTTAGTAATGGCTGCTCGGTCGGCAGCGTTTATGCGCGGGCTATCACTAGTGATAACAGAAACAATGAGAGTGGTGTTGTGGAGCACTTTATTGTGTCGCAAGTTATTTACAAGTGCTGGTGGGGTGCCAGCAGGATCTTTAAACATGAAGACAGCAGTTCCGGTAACACGTTTGATGCCATCAGTTTCGTCAAGGAAATCAACGAGTTTTCGTTCTCCGCGATGAATACGAAGTGCAACCAGCGCACGCCCACGACGCCACGTTTGCATCTGTACAGTCAGGATGATGCCAATTGCAAGTGCAAACCACCCACCGTGTGGAATCTTGACGACATTTGCTCCAAGGAATCCGATTTCTACAACCAACAATGGGATGCACAGCAGAAGTGCTTTGTACTTATGCCATTTCCAGCGATGAACAAGAACTCGAAAAAAAATCAGAGTGGTAATTGCCATCGTCATTGTGACTGCAATTCCGTATGCTGCTGCCAAATTAGATGACGATCTGAACCCGAGCACTAAGCCAATGCACGCGACCATAAGGGCCCAGTTGACGAGCGGAACATAGATCTGCCCAGAGTGATCTTGTGACGTGTGACGAATCTGGATGCGAGGCAAATAGTCAAGCTGAACTGCCTGCGCTGTGAGTGAGAAAACACCAGAAATGAGAGCCTGCGACGCGATGACGGTGGCACATGTTGCGAGCACAACAAGTGGCAACAACAAAGGCTCTGGAGCCATCCGAAAAAAAACGCTTTCAATTGCTTCTGGATGCGCAAGAAGAAATGCCCCTTGTCCCCAATAATTAAGGACAAGAGCGGGCAGTACAACCGCATACCATCCCATCGTGATTGGTCGACGGCCGAAGTGCCCCATGTCGGCATACAACGCTTCACCACCCGTGACAACTAAAAAGATAGATCCAAGCGATAAGAAAGCCTTGCCTGATTCATGTGTGAAGTAGCGAATTGCATAAATCGGATTTACCGAAGCGATGATTCCGGGATCTGGAATAATTTTTGAAAGACCAAGAAGTGCGAGCGTGCCGAACCATAAAACCATGACTGGTCCAAAAACTCTTCCAACGGCCTTTGTCCCACGACTCTGCACAAGAAAGAGTCCGAACAAAATAGCAATCGCAATCGGGATAACCCATGAGTCGAACGACGCTGACACCTCCCCGAGCCCTTCAACGGCACTCAGAACTGAAATTGCCGGAGTAATAATTCCGTCACCGTAAAGAAGCGCAGTTCCAAAGACACCGAGTGCCACAAGGACGCTTGCTTTTTTTGCGGCGGAAACATTTTGAGGCATCACTAGCGCCGTCAGCGCCAGGATTCCGCCTTCACCGTGATTATCAGCGCGCATGACGAACAGTAGATATTTAATTGAAATAATAATGACGAGCGCCCAGAACGCGAGCGAACAGACGCCAAAGACGTTGATTCGGTCAACCGTCATCACATGGGATCTTTCGGTGAATGCTTCTTTGAGTGAGTACAGAGGACTTGTTCCGATGTCACCAAACACCACGCCGATCGCTCCTAAGGCGAGTGCGCCAGTTTTTCCGGAGGAATGATCTCCGTGCGTATTGGCATTTGCGAGGTTTTGGGCGCGCGCGGCTTTTTTGGCAGTTGCCTCGGCAATGACTTTTTTCGCAAAGTCGACTGACTCTGGTCCTGCTGTGTTATCTGAGCCCACGACTAAAAGATTGTACTTCTATGAGAGGGCACTAGGCGTAGTCAACTGACGCGTAATTCGCGAGTTTGTCCAGGCGATGCTGGGCGTCAATGAGGCGCACGGTGCCAGACAAAGAACGCATCACGAGACTTTGCGTGCGAGCACCGCGTGAATCAAAGCGAACACCACGGAGGAGTTCTCCGTCGGTGACTCCAGTTGCGGCAAAGAAACAATTATCACCCTTGACGAGATCATCAGAGGTGAGCACTTTGCTGAGGTCGTATCCAGCAGCGACTGCTGCGTTGCGCTCGAGTTCGTTTCGTGGCCACAGGCGACCTTGGATTTCTCCGCCCATGCATTTGAGAGCGGCTGCGGAGATGACTCCTTCCGGGGTGCCACCAATGCCGATCAAAATGTCAACACCGGCATCTGGCCATGATGTTGCAATTGAACCAAAGATATCTCCGTCGCTAATGAGTTTTATTCGGGCGCCAGTGCTGCGAACTTCTTCAATCAGTTCTGCGTGCCGGGGGCGATCCAGGATCATGACCGTAAGGTCGCGAACAGATTCTCCTTTTGCTTTTGCCACCCACCGCAAATTTGCGGTTGGAGTCGCAGTGATATCAATATGGCCAACAGCTTGAGGACCAACGACCATTTTTTCCATATACATGCATGGACCCGGATCAAACATGGTGTCGCGCTCAGAAACTGCGATGACAGAGATGGCGTTCCCAAGGCCAAGAGATGTCAGAGTAGTGCCGTCAATTGGATCGACTGCGACGTCCGTGCGGGGTTGAGAACCATCACCAACATTTTCTCCATTAAAAAGCATTGGGGCGTCGTCTTTTTCTCCTTCACCGATGACGACGATGCCGTCCATTGGCACAGTGGCAAGAACTGTGCGCATGGCCTCAACGGCCGCTCCGTCTGCGCCAATTTTGTCGCCGCGTCCTACCCACCGAGATCCGGCGAGTGCGGCGGACTCCGTGACTCGGACTAGTTCCATTGCAAGGTTGCGGTCTGGTTTTTGGGCGCGGCGTTCGTTCATTTCCCCCACCGTAGCAAGACGGACTCCAGGGACAGGCTCTAGAGTTGCCAAAGCATGAGTACCCGCAAACTGATCTTGACGGCGCTGATGTGTGGATTGGCCATTATGTTGGCTGGTGGCGTCAAGTTGTTTCAGACGGCAAACAATGAGAAAAAAGTCGAGATATTGGCTGTCGGGCAAGAGGTAGTGCTCGGGGATATGACCGTGTCAGTGAGGGCAATAATTCAGGGCGATCAAGAAACCATCGCGACCGTGCAGATGATGGGCGTGGACGGAGCCGATGCGCGCGAAGGTTGGCGCTTGCTGACTGGAGCAACTGTGTTGCAGCCAGCCAAACAAACATCCCAAGGTGGCGTGTCCTGTGGCACAGTCAGCGTTGATATCCCCGTGCAGTGTGATGTAGTTTTTGCGCCCACAACGGGGCGCATAACGGTGGCGTATCTACGCTCTGGGCTGCAAAGGCAATGGTCTAAATAACCAACAACGCTGCGCTGATGTCTGTCCCGCTACCGTAGGAACTGATAACGGCGAACAAAGTTGTTCGTTTAAAAGAGAAAATGTTGGTTTTAGAGAGAAAGGGTGCCCGTGGCCGATCAATTCGACCTGGTGATTATTGGTGGTGGACCCGGAGGCTATGCGGCCGCGTTTTATGCTGCGTCTGCCGGGATGACAGTGGCGCTCGTAGAAAAAGACACAATTGGCGGGACATGCCTGAACCGCGGATGTATTCCGGCCAAAGCATTTTTAGAAACTGCCGCTATGCGTCGCCATGTGGAGCACGCCAAAGATTTTGGAATTGATTCAGTAATTGGTGTCACAGACTTTGCGGTGGCGCAGGCGCGAAAACAAAAAATTGTCAATGGTCTCGTCAAAGGCCTGACTGGTCTCACAAAAAACAAAAAAGTGGCATACCACTTGGGAGTCGGTTCTTTGGGTGCAGACAAGACCGTCACCGTGACTGCCGCAGACGGCACAACGACTCAACTGCGCGGCAACAATGTGGTGCTTGCAGCCGGAAGTGTTCCGCGAACAATTCCGGGATTCGAAATTGGTGGACCAATTATGACATCGGACGAAGTGTTGATGCTCGATCGTATTCCGGCTCGCATTGCCGTAATCGGCGGTGGCGCAATTGGATGCGAGTTTGCTTCGACGTTTATAGACCTTGGAGCGCAGGTCACCATTTTGGAAGGACTGCCCAAAATCCTTCCTGGGCTCGATGCTGACGTAGCCAATGTAGTGGTGCGCAGTTTCCAAAAAAAGAAAATCGATATTCGCACTGGAGTAAGCGTGACGGGGCATACGCCAACTGCGAGCGGCGGAACAGTTGTTTCATTTGGTGACGGAGAAACACTCGAAGTTGATGCTGTCATTGTGTCGGTCGGTCGACGTCCATTTGCAGACAACCTTGGTCTTGGGGCGACACAAGTGAAAGTTTCTGATCGGGGCTTTGTCGAAGTAAACGAATACTGCGCAACAACCGAGAACGGCGTGTATGCAATTGGTGATCTTATTAATACTCCACAACTCGCTCACGTTGCGTATGCCGAGGCGATCCTTGTTGTCAAACATATGCTCGGCGAGACAGCGATTCCGGTTGATTACGATCGCGTACCGTGGGCAATTTATTGCCATCCAGAAGTTGCGTGGGCTGGTCCAGGTGAAGAGGCTGCAATCGCAGCAGGGCACGATGTTTTGGTCGCCAAGCATCAGTTTCGTGCCAACAGTCGGGCACAGATATTGGGCGAGATTGATGGCCTCGTCAAGATCATCGCCAAGAAGAATCCAGATGGCACTGCGGGTCAGGTCCTAGGAGTGCACATGGTGGGACCGTGGGTGACTGAACAGTTGGCGGCGGGTTACTTGGCGGTGAACTGGGAGGCATCGGTAGAAGAAATAGCGCATTTCATTCAGCCGCATCCAAGTTTGTCTGAGCTTTTCGGCGAGACTGTGATGTCACTCACTGGTCGCGGAATCAACGTCTAGGAGTTATTACAACATGGCAGATATCACGCTTCCTCAATTAGGCGAAACCGTCACTGAAGGAACCATCACGAAATGGTTTAAAAAAGTTGGTGACGCCATTGCCCTTGATGAGCCGTTGTTTGAAGTGTCAACAGAAAAAGTTGATACTGAGGTTCCGTCTCCGATTGCCGGAACGTTGTTGGAGATTCGTGTGAACGAAGGCGACACTGTGCCCGTTGGGACCGTGATTGGTGTTGTCGGGGTGGCGGGTGCTGCACCGGTCGCTGCCGCACC
>BJGC01000008.1:64433-86244 GCA_014190235.1 Actinomycetes bacterium
GCACCAGTCGCTGCTGCACCAGTCGCTGCTGCGTCATCGCGACTCGTCGCCAAAGGCGTGTTGCTTTCACCCGTCGTGCGCCGACTTGTCGCCGACAATGGCGTCGACGTTTCTCAAATCGCTGGCACAGGTCCTGGCGGACGTATTACTCGAGATGATGTTGTCGCAGTCATCGAAAAAGGCGCTGTGTCAACTCCCGCCACTGCGCCAAGCAGTACCACGGCCGCCGCGACAGAGCCTGTCGCGGCAAATACTCCAACAGAGCCACCTGCACAAGCGCGCACTGTTGCTGCGCCACGAGTCGTGAGCGGCGAGCGAGATGAGGTTGTGGCACTTTCAAAGATTCGACAACTCACTGGTGCGCACATGTTGATGAGCAAGAACACGAGCCCACATGCCTTGAGTGTTGTCGAAATTGATTACAGCAATGTTGACTCCGTGCGGTTGCCTCTCAAAGATGACTTCAGGTCAGCCGAGGGCTTCGCGCTGACCTATCTGCCCTTTATCTCACGTGCCGTCATTGATTCACTAGTTGAGTTTCCGCATCTCAATGCATCAGTTGCCGGAGACACATTGATTGTGCGTCATTACATAGATCTCGGAGTAGCAGTTGATCTGGATTATCAGGGACTCATTGTTCCGGTCGTTCGTGATGCCGAAACAAAACGGCTTCGGGCGATTGCGCGCGAGATAAATGATCTGGCTCAGCGTGCGCGCACGCGCAAACTATCCCCCGACGAAATCCAGGGCGGAACATTTACTATCACCAATAACGGATCTGCCGGTTCTGTGTTGACGATGGCAATCATCAGTCAGCCCCAAGTGGCCATTTTGTCAACCGACGCCGTTATCAAGAGGCCAGTCGTGATCGAAACAGCCGATGGCGGAGAAAGCATTGCAATTCATCCCATTGGCAACTTGTCATTGACATGGGACCATCGCGCCTTTGATGGTGCGTACGCTGCTCGATTCTTGGTAAAGATTAAACACATTTTAGAGACCCGAGATTGGTCAGCGGAAATATAAGCATGTCGTCTTCAGTATTGCGAGTGCGTTGGCTTGGTCGCGTTGCGTATTCCGAAGCCCTCGCGTTGCAGGAATCCATTTTTCATAACGGCTCTGATAATCGATTGCTCTTGCTTGAACATCCCCATGTTTTTACTTACGGTCCGTCAGCAGATTTGTCCAGAAATCTTAAGTGCGACCCTACTCAGGTAGGTGCAGAATTTGTTGCAGTAAATCGTGGTGGGGATATTACATATCACGGACCTGGGCAATTAGTGGGATATCCATTACTGACATTGCCGCCCAAACTTGCAGACAGCGAAGGTCCTGCAGATTCGGTGGCGTATGTGCACTCCGTTGAGCAAATGATTATCGACTCATTGCGCGAGCTCGGTCTTCAAGATGTTGGCACGATGTCAAAGTATCCAGGTGTTTGGGTGAATCCCAACGGTGATAACCCACGGAAAATTTGTGCCATCGGAGTGCGTGTCTCGCGGCGTCGCACGATGCACGGGTTTGCTCTCAATGTGAGTACAGATCTTGAGTACATGCGAGAGCACATTGTCCCGTGCGGTATCTCTGAGTATTCGGTGACATCAATGCACGAAGAAGGTGTTGATGTATCGATCAAGGATGTTGCTGATGTTGTATCGCGTCATGCCGCAAAACTGTGGGGTAATTCCCAACTTGAACGACAAGATGTTGCATGGAAAGAATCACTCTCAGACCTGTCGGCATTTTCGCGCGGCGACGGCCCCGGCCAGCCCGTGCGAATGATGGGACGACTTGCGCGTGCGGGTGTTGAAGGGGGCGTCGATATCTCTGCACGGAAGCCTGACTGGATACGCCCCCGGGTTCATCATGGAGCAGAAGTTCTTGCTTTGAAAAAAACTTTGCGCGATGCATCGCTAGTGACGGTTTGTGAAGAAGCTGGGTGTCCGAACTTGTCAGAGTGCTGGAGCAGTGGCACGGCAACATTTATGGTGCTTGGCGAACGATGCACTCGAGCCTGCGGATTTTGTCTCATTGATACACAAAAGCCACTTGATGCAGACCATCACGAACCAAAAAGAGTGGCCGAGGCCGTGCGCAAAATGGGATTGTCGTATGCCGTGCTCACGATGGTGGCTCGTGATGATCTTGCTGACGGCGGAATGGAACATGTTGCACAATGCGTTCGGGCGATTCGTGCCAACGACGTAAGCATCAGTGTCGAGACACTTATCTCAGATGTTCGCGGAACAGACGCACTGCAGATTTTAATTGACGAGCGGCCAGATGTGTTGAATCACAACGTCGAAACAGTGCCACGCTTACAGCGTGCGGTCCGACCATCTGCTGGTTATGCACGCAGTCTGTCGGTACTGGCAAGATCAAAGCGCGCAGGTCTCGTGACCAAATCTGGGCTCATCGTCGGGATGGGCGAAACAGACGACGAGGTCGTGGGCACTCTTGCTGACTTGGCTGCTATTGGTGTTGACATCGTTACTATCGGTCAATACTTGCGACCAACAACGCATCACTTGCCCGTGGCGAGATGGGTAGAACCACACGTGTTTGAGATGTACAAAGAAGTTGGCGAGGCATTCGGAATCGGCCATGTGGAGTCCAGCCCATTAACGCGCAGTAGTTATCACGCCAAAGAATCAGCAGAACACGCCATTAGTGCAGCAGTACCTGTCAGCATTGGGGTGAAGTGATCTCTGTCCATGACTCCAGTGTGTTTGAGAACCGACTAGCGCGAGTTCGGGCAGCGATGTTGCAACAAGGCGTTGATGTGTTGTTGCTCTCAGTCGGACACGACCTGCCGTATCTCACTGGCTACTATGCGATGCCACTTGAGAGACTCACAATGTTGGTAGTTCCAGTTGATGCAGCGGCATCAATGGTGATTCCGCGCCTTGAGGCGCCGCGAGTAACAGAGATGCCTTCCGTGTTTTCACTTGTGCCCTGGAACGAGACAGATGACCCAGTAGCAATAGTTGCAAAACTCATTGGCTCTGCCACAACGATTGCAGTGGGCGATCAGATGTGGGCACGGTTTCTCGTAGAACTGCTTGCACATTGTCCACGTGCGCACTATCGCCGCGCCGTTGATGTCGTTGGGCCATTGCGCATGGCTAAAGATGCAGCCGAGGTAGACGCTTTGCGTGCTGCTGGTGCAGCAGCAGACAGGGTTGCCGTGCAATTACAGGCTGGCGATATCCCGCTTATCGGAAAGACAGAGGCACAAGTATCCGCAGATATTTCTGCGCGGCTTATTGCTGAGGGGCATGACATTGTGAACTTTGCAATTGTGGCTGCCGGCGAAAATGCAGCAAGCCCTCATCATCATGCGGGTCCGCGTGTCATCAAACATGGCGACATCGTGTTGTGTGACTTTGGCGGAACAATGAATGGCTACTGCAGTGATATGACAAGGTGCGTTCATCTTGGAGATGTCCCGTCTGATATTGCCGACGCCTACGCAGTGTTGCATGAATCTCAAATTGCCGGAGTTGCCGCGGGTGTTGTGGGTGCGCCGTGCGAGAGCATTGACGCGGCATCTCGACGAGTGATTGATGACGCGGGCTACGGTGATTTTTTTATACATCGCACCGGACACGGCATTGGCATGGAAGCGCACGAAGACCCATATATGGTGAGTGGAAACAAGCGCCTTTTGGAGGTCGGACACGCATTTAGCGTTGAACCTGGCATCTATTTGCCCGCAAAATGGGGAATGCGACTAGAGGACATCGTTGTGGCAACCCCAGGGGGTCCTGAGTCCATGAACTTCGCTGACCATTCATTGGTTGTCCTCTAACTTGTCCCTGCGTTTTGTCAAACCGATAAAGTCGGCAAGACTACGAGCAGAGGACGGAGGCTGAAATGTTAGATGTAGCAATTACTGGTGGAATGGTGGTTGATGGAACAGGCGCAGAACCTCGTCGTGCCGATGTAGGCATTGTCAACGGCAAAGTTGCTGTGATTGGTGAACTTAAAGATTCGAGCAAACAAGTTATTGATGCAACGGACCTCGTTGTGGCTCCGGGTTTTATTGATCTGCACACTCACTACGACGCACAAGCGTTTTGGGACACAACATTGAGCCCATCACCAATGCACGGTGTGACAACTGTTATCGGCGGCAACTGCGGATTCACGATTGCTCCGCTGACGCCACAAGATGGTGATTATCTCATGCGAATGTTGGCGCGAGTCGAAGGCATGCCACTTGAGGCGTTGCAGCAAGGCGTTCCATGGGACTGGCACACAACTGCTGAGTACCTCGATTCTCTTGACGGAAAACTTTTACCCAATGCCGGATTCTTGGTCGGGCATAGCGCTTTGAGGCGTGTCGTGATGCACGACGACGCCAATCAACGTGCGGCGACACCGGCGGAAATCGAGTTGATGGTGGTGCTATTGCGTGATGGATTACGCGCCGGCGGATTGGGCTTTTCTTCGACATGGTCTCCGAGTCATAACGATCACACCGGATCACCTGTGCCATCGCGTCACGGAACCCGCGAGGAACTCCTGGCATTGTGTGCTGAAGTATCACAGCACGACGGAACAACTCTTGAGTTCATTCCAGCAGTGGGGGAGTTTCCTAACGAAGTTTTTGAGCTCATGGGTGACATGAGTGCTGCTGCTAATCGTCCACTCAACTGGAACCTCTTGCAAGTATTTGCACAGAACTGGGATCTCGTGCAGCATCAACTTGCGGGTTTTGACATTGCAGCAGCACGCGGCGGACACGTGTTGGCACTGACATTGCCAGATACGTTTCGTGTGCGACTGAATTTCAAGAGCGGTTTTATTCTTGACATTCTGAACGGCTGGGACTCATTGATGGCATTGCCAGATGACGCCAAAACCGCGATGTTGCGCGATCCAGATGGTCGTGCCGAAATGAATCGTCTTGCTCAAACGACCGAGGGCCCAACCCGCACAATTGCAAACTGGGCCGGGTATTTCTTGCTTCAAACATTTACGGCAAAGTGGAAGCCGTTTGAAGGTCGCCTGATTGGCGAAATTGCCCGCGAATTAGGCGTTGATGCATGGAATCTTTTGTGTGACATCGTGCTGGACGACAGATTGTTGACGGTGATTGCTAGTCAAGACCGTGGTCAAGACGACGAAACCTGGCGCCGACGAGTAGAAGTGTGGCGCGATCACAGAGCAGTTGTCGGAGCGAGTGACGCTGGTGCACATCTTGACATGATCGACAGTTATGCATTCAGCACTACTCTGCTAGCGCGTGCAGTGCGCGAGCGCGAACTGATGCCCATTGAAGAAGCGATCTACCATCTCACTGATCGACCCGCTCGTTTGTACGGGCTCAAGGGACGCGGTCGTATTCAACAAGGATGGGCTGCAGACATTTGTCTTCTTGACCCAACAACAGTCGGACCAGGTCCAGCACTCATGAGATTTGACCTGCCTGCAGGTGCGGGTCGCGTCTATGGTGAGTCAATCGGCATCGAGCATGTGCTCGTGAACGGAGTTCCTTGCGTGCGTAACAATGTTGCCCTCGAGGCCCGTCCCGGAACACTCTTGCGTTCTGGACGTGACACTGAGACCGTTACCGTTCGGTGATTCACCTTGACGCCGCAACTGTCTTGTTGCAATGGGCAACAGGTGGTTTGCTATTTTTGTGGTTTACAACTCATCGCCATGATGTAGGTCGCGGTTATGGATGGTTATTGCGTGGCAGTTTTTTTGTTATAAGTGCTGGTGCGTGTGCAAGTGGCTTGGCTTTTGGCTCGTCTCCTGTTCGCGATACCGCCGCAGCACTTGTTGCGGTCTCTTCGTTATTGACAGTTCGACGAAAGAACATGCGCTGGGATCTATTGGCCCCTTGTATCGGATTCGTGGGTTTAATTGCTGCGGGCTTTAACTCAGCAAGTGGCCCTGGCGCTACAACCGTTGCATTGTTACGCATTTTTGTTGGCGCTATATTTTTAGGAGCAGTGACAGATGCAATGTTGCTAGGTCATTGGTATTTGGTACAGCCAGGATTACCACGACAGATTTTAAACGAACTCGTCGACACAGTGTTTTGGATTTTGCCCTTTGAGACGGTGATGCTTTTGCTCCCGACGGGCATGATCAGTGTGTTGAATGGCTCAATTGATGACGGATGGAACGGCGTCCTGGGTTGGTTCTGGTTGGCGTGCGTGGTCACAACTGGAGTACTGGTCAAAGTCACTAAGGCGGCTCTGCGAGAGCGCAGTTATTCAGCCGTCATGGCAGCAACGGGCCTGATGTACCTAGCAATTCTTACTGCTTTTGGCACCGATCTCGTGGCTCGCGCAGTTCTGGCATAGTGTTTCGTCATGGAATTTTTTGAGCGCACAATTTTTACTGACGAACACGACCAGTTTCGCAAGACATTTCGCAACTGGCTAGACAAAGAAGTTGTTCCAAATCATGAACAATGGGAAAAAGACGGAATCACGCCGCGATCATTGTGGCTTGAAGCCGGAAAACATGGTTTTTTGGGATTGACAGTTGGCGAGCAATACGGTGGCGGTGCAACTGATGATTATCGTTTTGCGGCCATCATGGCAGAAGAAGTTGGCTACACAGGCGTCATCGGAAGTGCCAATGGATTCACATTGCACAACGACATTGTATTGCCGTACTACATCTCGTTGGCAAATGAGGATCAGAAAAATCGTTGGCTGCCTGGCATGGTCACTGGCGAGATCATTGGCGCACTCGCAATTACTGAACCAAATACCGGAAGTGATGTTGCGGGTGTCAAGACATCTGCCGTTCGTCACGGTGATACGTGGGTTGTGAACGGTGCAAAGACGTTTATTTCAAACGGAATCAATAGCGATGTGGTTGTGACAGTGTGTCGCACTGATCCAGAAAAGGGCCATGCCGGATTCTCACTACTTATCCTGGAGCGAGGGATGAAAGGCTTTGAAAGAGGTCGCAATCTCGACAAACTAGGCATGCACGCACAAGACACTGCTGAATTGTTTTTCACGGACGTCGAAGTACCCGCTGAAAATATGCTTGGCGATGAAGGAATGGGGTTCACTTACCTCATGCGTAATCTTGCTCAAGAACGACTCGGCATTGCAGTTGGGGCCGTTGCGGTGGCTGATGCTGCATTGCACTGGACACTTGATTACACCCGTGAGCGAAAAGCATTTGGTCAATCCATATCACAATTTCAAAACAGTAAGTTTTTGCTTGCTGAGTTAGCAACAGAAGTCCAGATTGCACAGGTATATGTTGATCATTGCGTCGAGTTGCACTGCGCGCAGAAGCTCAACGCTGAGCAGGCCGCTGCCGCCAAGTTCTGGACAACCGAATTACAAAATAAAGTCGTTGATCGTTGCCTGCAATTACACGGCGGGTATGGCTATATGCGCGAGTACCCGATTGCCAGGGCATGGGCTGATAGTCGCATTCAGACTATTTACGGTGGCACAACTGAGATTATGAAAGAGATTGTTGGCCGCAGTTTGACTCGCTAGAGAATCACTCCAGCCGCACGAAGAGCGCTCGCATCAAGTCCAAGTTCAGTGACGATGTCGTCGCTGTGTTGCCCATATGCAGGAGCAGGCGAAGACACAACAGTGGGCGTTTTAGAAAAGCGCGGTGCGCTTCGAACTTCACGCACACGTCCAGCCGTGGGATGTTGGCGCTCAACAAAGACTTCATTGTGTTTGACCTGTGGAGTGTCAGGAAGTTCTTCAAGGCTAATGACAACTGATCCCGGAAGATCAAACTTGCGCGCGCGTTCGACAAACTCGGCACACGTCAGTTTGCCAAGACGTCCGCCGATGAGTTCGACAAATGCTCCAGCATTTTGACCACGTGCGACTGCTGTAGAGAAGCGTTCATCGTCAGCAATCTCAGGAACCCCGAGCACGCTGCAAAGTGAACGAAACTCCGCATCGGTTACAACGGACATCGTGCAGTATCCGTCTTGAAGTTTATTAATGCCATAGTTAGAAGCAATGGTGGGCGTGCGCATGGCGTCATCATCAAGAATTGCATCATTCATTGCTCCGTCAGGCCAGATAAATGCAATAGCCGCATCAAGCATTGCCAATGTGATGTGTTGTCCACCAGCACCTCGTTCGCGAGCAAATAGGGCAGCGGTAATGGCTTGCGATGCAGTAAGGGCTGTGACTTTGTCGCAGATGAGCGTGCGCAGAGCGCTTGGTTCGCCTGTGCGTGGATCGGTCTGAATTGAGATCAAGCCACTCGCTGACTGGATGACATTGTCATACACGCGCAAGCCGCTGTTGGGTCCATCTGGTCCGAATCCACTGATCGACACATAGATGAGATTTTTGTTAATGGCAGAGAGATCGTCGTAGCCCAAACCCAAGCGATCAAGCGCACCAGGTCGAAAGTTCTGAATCAGCACGTCGGCTGTAGCAATGAGTTTGTGCATGATCTCAATGCCTTCGGGTTTTTTGAGATCAACGACGAGAGAGCGTTTGCCACGGTTGTTGAGCACGAAGATTCCGGTGGTTCCGTTCTTACTTGTCCCGAGATAGCGCATCATGTCACCGATGCCAGGAGATTCAACTTTGATGACATCAGCACCTTGATCTGCTAACAACATTCCCGATAGTGGTCCGCTTATCATGACGGACATATCGACGATGCGGATCCCGTCAAGAGGTCCCTTGGGTGTGCTCATTGTGGTCCTCCTGGTGCAACGAGTGGCCATGGTCGACGTTGTTCGATGATGCGGGCTAGTTCAAGAAGTTGTTGTTCACAAAAATGTCGACCAATTATTTGAAGTCCGATCGGAAGACCATCGACAAATCCAGCCGGAACTGAGATGCCAGGATTTCCGTGCAGGTTGCATGGAAATGTAAGTAAACCATTATTGCCTCCGCCTGCTTTGATGCCACCAAATGTGCTGGGCAGCGGGCCTTGTGCATCAAATGCGATGTCAGGATTGCTTGCGGTAATCACAATGTCGACTTGGTCAAAAATTTCGGCCATGCGTTGGTTGAGGTCAGCGCGACGTGCTTCAATGCGGGCCCGTGCAACACTTGAATATTTGCCGTGTGTGAATTCAAGTGCAAGGCGCATCTCGGGAGTGAGTTGGTCTGCGCATGCGGGCCATCTGTCGCCGAGTTCTGCAGCGAGTTCGATTGTTCCGGAAATAGACCATGCCCCACCCATTCGTGGAAGAGCCGTGTTGACTCCGTCGATGCGCTTGAGTTGAGCAGCGCTAATGAGATCATCTGCCGTGTCAAGAAGAACATTCCACATTTCAGGCGAGACGACTGCGCCACCCCAATCTGGGACGACTGCAACTCTGAGACCAGCAACTTGAATAGTTCCAAGATCGTTTTCCCATCCGCTTGTACGCTGCAGACTGAGTGGATCTCGCGTGTCATGTCCGTTAGACACATCAAACCATCGAGCAGTATCTCGAACACTTCGTGACACGCATCCAACGGTGACGGTGAGATTGCTGTACTGCGAAAATGGACCCCGAGGAATTCGTCCGTACGTAGATTTGAGACCAACTAATCCAGTGAAGCCAGCTGGAATGCGAATTGATCCACCGCCATCACCGGCAGTTGCCAATGTAAACAAACCACCTGCCACGGCTGATGCGCTACCACCTGAAGATCCACCAGGCGTGCGACCATGTTGCCAAGGATTATGTGTCGCACCATTGAGCACCGTTCGCGTGACATTGACTCCACCGAACTCGCTCGCAGTTGTCAGTCCAAGTGGCACCATTCCACCATGGTCGCGGATTCGTTGCACATGAATAGATGTGTATTGGGCGATTCTGTCGGCGAAAATAATTGATGCGCTCGTGTCAGGCCATCCCTCAACACTGTCGAGTTCTTTGATGCCCACCGGGACACCGCCAAAAGGCAGGTCTGTGTTGGCATTTTTTGCCGCTTTTTCAGCAGACGCTGAATCTATAAAAGAAACAGCGTTGAGAGAACTTTTCGAGATTGCACCGTATGTGGCGTGCAATTCCTCAAGCGGTGAGCGACGTTTTGCCCTGAACTCATCAACGAGGGAGCAGGCGTCCCCCTGCCATGGTGTGTTTTCCATATCAGCGCAAACTAGCCGACATTGCCCGATGTACAACCCGTCGGAGAAAATCAAGCACAACTAGACTTCGGTTTCTACAGAACTCGAAAGACCACTATGAACGCATATGGCGCACAATCTCATGCAGGAATGCCAGTCCGCCCAGGCATGACAGTGCCCCTCCCGGGTCATCTTCATGCTCAACAAGACAAACTTCGCGAACTCGCTGATTTGGGATACACCGATATTTGGTCTGCAGAAGCGGACGGCGCTGACGCATTTACACCTCTGGCATTAGCGGCTGCTTGGGAGCCCCGTTTGCGCCTCGGAACCGCCATTGTTCCGGCCTATACAAGAAGCCCCGCATGTTTTGCGCAGTCGGTAGCAACCCTTGCCGATGCAGCACCTGGGCGCTTCGCAATCGGCATCGGATCATCAAGCAATGTCATTGTCGAAAAGTGGAATGGCATTCCGTTTGAAGAGCCCTACAAAAAAGTTCGTGATGTTGTGCGGTTTTTAAACGATGCATTGTCGGGCGAAAAGATTACAAAAAAATATGACACTTTTGAAGTCAATGGCTTCAAAATGGCAATTCGCCCGGAAATAAAACCACAGATTCTTATTGCAGCATTGCGTGAAGGCATGTTGCGTCTTGCGGCTCGAGAAGCAGACGGAACAATCATCAACTGGCTGTCGGCAAATGACGTCAGCCGCGTGGCCGATGTGGTTCGCGATGCCAGTGGTGGCGTCCCCAAAGAAATCGTGTGCCGTATTTTTGTGTGCCCAAGCACCAACACCGATCAAGTGCGCGCGGCAGCAAAATTTGCAATCGCCGCCTATCTCAATGTTCCGGTGTATGCGGCATTTCACGAATGGCTGGGCAGAGGAGATGACCTCCGCGCAATGTGGGATGCCTGGAAATCTGGCGATCGCAAAGCAGCATTGGCTGCTATCCCGGATCACGTCGTAGATGATCTCATCGTGCACGGTTCTCCAGAGCAGTGCCGTGATCGTATTCGCCAATATTTTGATAACGGAGTCACCACATCGTCATTGGCAATCTTGGCACTCGATCCAGAACTAGATCACTGGCAAGCCGTGCGTGATTTGTCGCCGTCAGCGCATAAGTAACAGCGAGTGAACGACGACGCAACAACTAAAGAGGGGTGGCGCCTCTTACGCGCCACTCTCAAACAACAAAAACGTGGCTTAACTGCCGGCATTGCTGTTGGGTTGCTCTGGACAATTGGCAAAATTGCAGTACCGCAACTCACGCGATTTGCCATTGATCGCGGCATCGAGCGTGGCGGATCACTTTTGTCGTGGACATTGCTGATTCTGGCAGCAGCGGTCATTGCCGGATTCTTTTCTGGATTTCGGCGATTCTTTGCTTTTCGAGAGAGCCGCCTCACCGAGACAATTCTGCGCGAAAAACTCTTTGCTCATCTGCAGGGATTACACGTCGGTTTTCATGATCGAACTCAAACAGGGCAACTCATGAGCAGGGCTTCAAGCGACCTCCAACAAATTCAGGGTTTTGTGGTGATGATTCCGATCACGATTTCTAATGTCGGAATGATTATTGGTGCTGTCATCATTTTGATTGCCACAGATCCCGTACTGGCGATCTTTGCATTGACGCCACTTCCATTTGTCAACATTGCGTTTCGACGGTTCAGCGACCGAATACATGAGACGGTTCTCAAGGTCCAACAAGAGCAAGCCCAACTTGCCAACGTCGTTGAAGAGACGGTTTCGGGCGTACGAGTCATCAAAGGATTCGGAGCGGAGTTGGTGCAAGCCAGAAAATTGCAAAAAGAAGCGGATGATATTCAAGCCGTGTCGTTACAGGCTTCGCGAATTCGCAGCAGATTTTTACCGGCGATTGATCTTTTGCCAACACTTGGATTGATTGCGGTTCTGGGTGTAGGTGGACACAGAGTGATGAACGGCGACATGTCGGTTGGTGAACTTGTTGCGTTTAATGCATATCTCACATTGCTCGTATGGCCGCTACGAAACATTGGGATGACAGTGGCGATGGGCCAACGTGCAGCATCTGCATTGCTGCGAGTTCATGAGATTTTGTCTGAAGAATCGATCATCACTGACCCCAAATCACCTGTTGTTCTTCCGAAGCCCGCACTAGCGCAGCCTGTTGGCGCCGTGTCATTTAAAGATGTCTCGTTCAGTTACGAAGTTGGTCACACCGATGTACGCGTATTGGGGGGACTGACACTTGATATTGCTCCAGGCGAATCGCTGGCAATCGTTGGGGCAACTGGTTCAGGCAAAAGTACCATCACGCGCTTACTCTTGCGCTTTTATGACCCGCAATCTGGTCTGATTACGCTCGACGGAGTTGATCTTCGTGCGCTTCGTCTGCGTGATTTACGTAGTTCTATTGGCGTCGTCTTTGAAGACACATTGCTTTTTCATGACACGGTGTCTGCCAACATTGCTTTTGCTAAGCCCGATGTCGATTTCTCTGTTGTGCAAAATGCTGCCAAGTTAGCGAGCGCGCATGAATTTATTCGTCAGTTGCCAGATGGTTATGACACCTTGATCGGAGAACGCGGGTATTCACTTTCAGGTGGTCAGCGGCAACGTATTGCTATTGCTCGTGCCATAGTTGCCGACCCACGAGTGTTGGTTCTAGACGACGCAACGTCTGCAGTAGACCCAACAAAAGAACACGAAATCCGTGATGCGCTTGCCACGGTGATGAGAGGTCGAACCACATTGGTGATTGCTCATCGACCAGCCACGATTGAGTTGGCTGATCGAGTAGCGCTTCTGGACGACGGAAAAATCGTGGCAACCGGAACCCATGTTGAGATGTTGGCATCCAATGATCGGTATCAAGAGGTTCTCGCCTCGTGGTCTGTGGCCAAGGAAGAGTCGTAAATATGTGGTCTGATAGCGCGATCTCCGAAGAAGACAAACTCAACCGCACGCAAACTCAAGCAGTGTTGCGTCGAAGTCTGCGTATGGCAAAACCATTTCGGCGATCAGTTGCTGCTGTATTTCTTTTCGTCATGGTTTCTGTTATCTGCACACTCGCTGGGCCACTCTTGGTGCGATACGGAATCGACTCTGGTATCCGTAAAAACAACAGCCGAACTCTCAATATCGCCGTTGGTGGCTATGCATGTGTGGCGCTGCTCTCATATGTCGTCAGCCGCGGTCAGATCATTTCTGTCAATATCGCCGGTGAAGGTTTCTTGCGGCTGCTTCGGTTGCGCGTTTTTGACAAGATACAAAAGCAATCAATGAGCTTCTTTGACCGAGAAAAAGCTGGAGTCTTGGTTTCGCGCATGACAGCCGACATCGAATCAATGGCTGAACTTGTGCAATGGGGACTACTGGGGTTCATGGCGGCATTTCTGCTACTTGTGCTTGCATTGGTCTTGCTATTTGCTCTGTCGTGGCAACTCACCCTTGTTGCGCTTTTGGTTTTGCCGATTCTTGTTATTGCGTCGGTCAAGTTTCAGCGGGACTCCAACAAGGCATACCTTGAAATTCGCGAGAAGGTCGGCAGTAATCTCTCAGCACTACAAGAAGGAATAACGGGAGTGCGCGTTATTCAGGCGTATGCGCGGGAAGGCGAACAAATCAGACGATTTGAAGAATCAAATCAAGATCTTTTCAGAAGTCATATGCACAGTGTGCGTGTCACCACCTGGTATTTCGGGCTCGTTGAATTCTCTGGCATTGCTGCGTCAGCATTAATGGTGGGCATTGGCGGGTGGCTTGTGCATCGCCAAGATGTATCACTCGGAACCGTTGTCGCTTTTGTTCTACTGTTGGCAAATCTCTTCGACCCTGTGCAACAATTGTCACAGTTGTACAACACTCTGCAGTCAGCAACTGCTGCACTGCATAAATTATTCACAATCATTGACGCAGTGCCAGACGTAGGCGAAGCGCCCGCACCCATCGAGTTGCCAAGAGATGGCGATCTTGTGGTTGACTCTGTGACCTTTACATACGAGGCCGGAACGCGACCTGCATTGCAAGATGTCAGTATTACTGTGACGGCTGGTCAGCGACTTGCACTTGTTGGTCCAACAGGCGCAGGTAAATCAACTCTGGCAAAGTTGATGGCACGCCTGTATGACCCCGACATCGGAATCGTAACTTTTGGTGGCGTCGACCTTCGGCAGGCATCATTCGTATCGCTACGCGATCGCATCGTGGTGATTCCCCAAGAGGGTTTCTTGTTTGACGGAACAATTCGTGAGAACTTATTAATTGCCAAGCCCAATGCAACAGATGCTCAGATTATTGAAGCGCTGACAAATCTTCAGTTGCTAGAACGCTTTGAAGCATTTCCAGAAGGCCTCAACACTGAAGTACAAGAGCGAGGGACACGTTTGTCTGCCGGTGAGCGTCAACTAGTTGCACTCTCTAGGGCAGCACTTATTGACCCCGCTGTCCTGGTGCTTGATGAAGCGACATCAAACCTTGATCCTGGAACCGAGCACGACATTGAACGAGCGCTTGAAAAACTAATGCAAGGTCGCACTGTGGTAGTGGTTGCCCACAGATTGTCAACCGTGCGCCGAGCCGACAGAATTGCAGTCGTTAGCGATGCGCAGGTCACAGAATTTGGCACGCATGACGAACTCATCTCGCTCGGCGGGCATTACTCGGTGTTAGCGGCCACGTGGGCGCAGTCGCAGCCACAGTAATTTTACTAAGAGCGCCAACGGCGATCAGCGAGCGACAAAGTATTTTGCTTTAGGGTGGTGGCAAATAATCGCTGACGTTGTTTGTTCAGGCTGATATTGCCATCCGGTTTCTTCACTCACTTCTATTCCCAAACGACCTGCTTCAAGTAGTTCTGCCACTCGCGCATTGTCTTCTAGATCGGGGCACGCAGGGTATCCCCATGAATAACGCCCACTGCGATACTGCTGGCGGAAGAGTCCGGCAATTGTTGGTCCATCTTCATGGACAAATCCCCACTCGGTGCGAATGCGATGATGCCAGTATTCAGCAAGTGCTTCCGCCATCTCTACACCGATTCCGTGTAGCTCTAGGTACTTTTGGTATTCATTAGCGGCAAATAACTCTGCTGCTTTTTCGCTGACAGTGGCACCCATGGTGACAATATGAAATGCTGCATAGTCGATTTCACCAGAAGAAATAGGTCGAAAGAAATCAGCAATACACAAATACGGTTCTACTTTTTGGCGGGGATATGCAAAACGGGTGCGCTCCGTAGTGCGCGTTTCGTCTGTCCAGACCACAAGTTCATTGCCGTCACCGTTGACTGGGAAATATCCATAGACCAATTGCGGAACCAAGACTCCGGAGGCTTTGGCGGCAGCCAGTTGTTCGCGCAACATCGGACGCAGGCGCTCTTTGAATTGTTCGTCTGTTTCATTTTTTTCTGGTCGAAACTGCCATTGATTACGAAAAAGTGCTGTCTCGTTGATGTATGCGGCAATGTCGTCTAACGCAATTCCCTTAACCACTTTTGAACCAAGAAAAGGTGGAACAAAGACCGTGTTATCAGTTTCTGCTTCGGGCGATCGAGCTGGAAGGTTAAGTTCTGAATCTTCAACTTTTTCTCGTTTTGGAATCATGCGCACTGTTGGCACTCGGCCGTCGTCTGCACTGTCATCACCAGATTTCTTGATGTCCATTAGACGATCAAGTGTGCTGAGACCTTCAAAAGCATCTTTGCCGTAGAACAGTCGACCTTCATAGATTTCGCGCAGGTCACGCTCGACGTATGTTCGAGTGAGAGCCGCCCCGCCCAACAACACTGGCACATGCGACAGGCCAAGCGAATTAAGCTCTTGAAGGTTTTCGCGCATGATAAGTGTGCTCTTGACCAGAAGGCCACTCATGCCAATTGCATCTGCGCCGACTTCTTTGACCTTGGCCACCATGTCAGATATTGAGACTTTGATTCCGATGTTGTGCACGTCGTAACCGTTATTGGTGCAGATAATGTCAACCAAGTTTTTGCCAATGTCATGAACATCACCTTTAACTGTCGCTAACACCAATACGCCTTTGGCATTGCTGGCACTTTTTTCCATGAACTGTTCAAGATGACTAACGGCCGCTTTCATGGTTTGAGCACTTTGGAGCACGAACGGCAATTGCATCTGGCCAGAACCAAAAAGTTCACCAACTTCGCGCATGCCGTCAAGCAAGATGTTATTGATGATGTCTAGCGGCGTAATTCCTTGACTCATTGCAGTGTCGAGGTCGGTGGTGAGACCTTCTCGGTCACCATCAATAATACGGCTTCGAAGTATTTGTTCGACGGTCCAGCCGGATCGGTCTTCTTTTTCTGCTTTGACAAGCGTGATGTCGGCAAATATTTCAAGGAGTTTTTTTACCGGGTCGTAGTCGGGCGTGCGACGATCGTAAATCAGGTCAAGACAAACTTGTTTTTGTTCTTCGGGTATACGAGCAAGCGGAATTATTTTGGATGAATGCACGATGGCGCTATCAAGTCCGGCGATTTGTGATTCATGCAAGAACACACTGTTAAGAACTTGGCGACTGGCGGGGTTTAGTCCGAAACTGACATTGCTCACACCGAGCGTGGTATAGGCACCAGGAATTTCTGCCTTGATGCGACGAATCGCATCCATTGTTGCCATTGCATCGCGACGTAGGTCGTCTTCGCCGGTGCTGAGAGGGAATGTAAGTGCGTCAAAGATGAGATCACTTGCGGAGAGACCATATTGCGTGGTGGCAATGGTGTGAATGCGATGCGCGATCTCCATTTTCCATTCCACGTCGCGAGCTTGTCCGACTTCGTCAATAAGTAGACAAATAACTGCTGCGCCGTAGTCACGAGCGAGTCCGAACACTCTGTCAAGGCGACTGCCGGGTCCTTCGCCGTCTTCAAGGTTGGCCGAGTTGAGAATGGCCCTACCACCGACATGTTGCAAGGCGACTTCCATCACCGTTGATTCGGTGCTGTCAATGACAAGAGGAACGCTTGCTTGTGTAGCGAAGCGCGAAACAATCTCGTTCATGTCTTCTTGGCCGTCGCGTCCGACATAGTCGACGCAGACATCAAGCACATGCGCGCCCTCACGAATTTGATCGGTGGCAATCTTGGAACACGTGTCCCAGTCTTGGCGCAACATTGCATCACGAAAAGCCCGAGAGCCATTTGCATTTGTTCGCTCGCCAATAATGAGCACGCTATTTTCTTGTTCGATCGTGACTGGAGAGTAAAGAGATGTCACGCTTGGCTCGATTTCGGTAGTTCTTTGCATTGGCGCAAGGCCACGAACGGCCTGCACAACCTGACGCAAATGCTCTGGAGTGGTTCCGCAACAACCGCCGACGATTCCGATGCCCAAATCCGTGACATGGTGACGATGAAACTCAGCCAACTGAGCAGGGGTGAGATCGTAATGTGTCTTGCCGTCAACGATGCTTGGCAATCCGGCGTTAGGCAACACGCTGATTGGGAGAGAACAATACTTGCTGAGATAACGCAGGTGCTCTTGCATTTCAGACGGACCAGTGGCGCAGTTGATGCCAAGGACATCGGGCTTCATCGCAGATAATGCACTCACAGCAGCGCCAATTTCTGTTCCTACCAACATGCGTCCGGTTGTTTCCATTGTGACTTGTACTTGCAACGGAACCTGTCGGCCAACTGATGTCATTGCCATACGACACGCCTGCATCGCTGCTTTGATCTGCAGTAGGTCCATGCAGGTTTCAATTAAGAATAAGTCGATGCCCCCGTCAAGTAGGCCGCGTGCCTGTTCTTCGTAGGTGCTGCGCAAATCGGTAAATGTGATGTGTCCGAGGCTCGGAAGTTTTGTTCCGGGGCCCATCGAACCAGCCACGTATCGGGGGCGACCATCTGTTTCGTAGTCACTGGCGACTCGTCGTGCGATGGATGCTGCTTTGACGTTGAGGTCATAGGCGCGATCAGCGATGTTGTACTCCGCGAGAACTGTGCTAAACGATCCAAAACTTGCTGTCTCGAGCACGTCAACACCGACTTCAAGAAACGCATTATGCATCGACTCGATGACATCGGGCCTGGTATCGCAGAGCATTTCATTACAACCCTCAAGAGATGGTCCACCAAAGTCGTCTGGTCCGAGATCGAGGTCTTGGACAAAGGTTCCAAAGGCGCCGTCAAAAACTATGACGCGCTCCTGAACGGCATCAAGGTATGGCTGGCGTGGCATGACCCTTTAACGATAGTGGAAAGAGAAAGTTTTTGTCTGTATAGATACGCAAAATGCGCCTGCTGCGTCTATCGTCACAGTGGTATGGCACGTGATCGCATTTACACCCGAGAGGGTGACGACGGAACTACTGGACTCTTCTACGGAGGCCGTGTTGCTAAGGACAGCGAACTACCGCGTGCGTACGGGGCAGTGGACGAAGCACAAGCGGTCATGGGACTGGTTCGAATTGCCGCTGGACATGGCACGGAGTGTGACGATATTTGCGTCTCGATTATGCGTGAACTCTGGGTGTTAATGGCTGAGTTGGCCACACTGCCCGTAAACCGAACCAAGTTGGTTCCCGATAAAAGTTCTGTCTCTGCAGAGATGGTGTTACGGCTTGAGGCCATCATCGACGACCTTGATACTCGGTTCGATCCGCCGACAGAGTTTGTCGTGCCAGGAGAACATCCTGTCGCGGCATGGCTTGATCTCGCTCGCACCGTGGTGCGTCGAGCAGAACGACACTCTTTTTCAGCGGCACCACCACCGTCCCAAGTTGTGCCGTATCTCAATCGTTTGTCTGACTTATTGTGGACAATGGCTCGTTGGCAAGAAGGCACATCGCGCCCCGTCCGTTCTGTATAGGCAAGACCGTCTAGCGTTGCGGACATGACAATCGCATGTAATGTTTCTCGTTCCATTCCAGCCAAGGTTGATGCTGTCGGCATCCCTGTCGCGTCAGATGGTCCGATACCGGCATCTGTCGGACTCTCGCGCGCAGCGCTGAAGTCCATTGGGTTTGAGGGAAAGCGCGAACAAACACTTGTGCTCGCACCCGCTGGCCGTTCGAATGCAGTCCGTATCTTGATCGGAGTCGGTGACGTTGCATCAATTGATGAGTCATCGATGCGTTTGATCGCTGCCGCATTGGCCCGTGCCGCCAAAAAAAGTGAGTCACTTGCCACGACATTGGCTGGTATCTCAAAAATGAATCGCAAAACAGCAGCACAAGCAGTAGTCGAAGGAATCACACTTGCAACACATCGGTATGGAGCACTAAAGAACGACAAAGATTTCTCGGCCAAGTTGTCGTCGCTTACATTGGTTGCGACGGACGCGACATCTGCTGCAACTAAAGCAGGAGTCGCACGCGGAAAAGTTATTGCTGACGCCGTGTGTCAGGCCCGCGACTTTGCCAACATGCCACCCGCGTATCTCACTGCAAAAATGTTTGCAGACAAAGCAGTCGAGATTGCGCAATCAACAGGACTCACCGTCACCGTATATAACCGGGACCAACTCAAAGCAATGGGCTGCGGCGGAATGATCGGCGTCAACAAGGGAAGCGTCGAACCGCCACGCATGGTGAAACTCGACTACGCACCAGCGGGCTCAGGCGCAAAGATTGTGCTGGTGGGCAAAGGCGTGATGTATGACTCAGGCGGAATCAGCCTGAAGCCGAGCAACGACTCGCATGCCATCATGAAGATGGATATGAGTGGTGCCGCTGCTGTATTGGCAACGATGAGCACTCTTGCATCGCTGAAATGCAAAACTAAGGTGACTGCATATTTGATGTGCACAGACAACATGCCTTCTGGCGGTGCGCTCAAACTCGGCGATGTCTTAACAATGCGCAATGGTAAAACGGTAGAAATTCACAACACTGATGCAGAGGGCCGTCTTATTTTGGCAGATGGATTATCCCTTGCTGCCGAGTCAAAGCCAGACGCAATTGTTGACATTGCAACGCTGACCGGCGCGATCATTGTTGCCATCGGAGAAAAAGTTGCCGGAGTCATGGGCAACAATCAGTCCTTCATTGAGCAAGTCAAGGCGTCGGCGACACGCACTGATGAACCCGTCTGGCAATTGCCGTTAATTGATGACTATAAAAAAGGTCTCGACTCTGTTGTTGCAGATATGCGCAATGTCACCAGTGGTGGTGGTGCCGGTTCAATTACCGCAGCGCTCTTTTTGAGAGAGTTCGTCGCAGATGTGCCGTGGGCGCATCTTGATATTGCCGGAACAATGGACGTTCGGAGTGACGAAGGATGGCGTAATCGCGGAGCTACCGCTTTTGGAACGCGGCTGCTTATCGATCTAGTGACAAATTTCCGCAAACCATCGCGTAAATAACTGACTCTTAGTTCTCAAGCGGTAGCAAAACCTGAGCAGACTCTTCAAGGTGACGGACCCACTCTATTGGTGATGTTGGCTCAATAATTGGCAGAACAACAAACTTGCTCGCGCCGATTGCGATGAACTGATTAATCACAGTGACAAGTTGATCCCAGCCCTGAGGCACGAGCGTGTTGACATCATCAAGGTCTGGTCGTCGCGCCTTTAGACCTGCAAGAAGAGCATCTGGTAGTTGTGCATGCGCATAGGGCAACAACACGCCAAAGTGTTCAGGATCAATGACGCGATCATGCTCAGCAGCAACTGCGGTAATGGTGTTCCATCCAGCAGCAGCATCTTCTGGGGTCACAAATGATGGCAACCAACCGTCGGCAAGTCGACCGATTCGTTTGAGTTCGCTTGGCGCAATTCCGCCCAACCAAATATCTGGTGGCTGTTGGAGCGGTTTTGGCTGCACTCGCAAGTTGTCATATTGGAAATGTTCACCGTGAAACGTAACTGCATCTTGTGTCCAGCATTGGCGCATGACCTCGATTGCCTCGTTGAAGATGCGTGCTCGTTGAGAGCGTTCAACACCAAATGCTTGTTGTTCATGTGGATCGGCGACACCTAATCCAAACGCGGGCAACAAGCGACCGCGAGACATGCGATCCAATGTTGCGAGCTCTTTTGCCAGCACAATCGGATTACGCCCAGGAAGCACCATCACACTCATTCCGAATTTGAGTTTGCTGGTGCGCCCAGCCGCCATCGACATGGCAACAAGCGGATCTGGCGCTTCGCCACCAATACGCTCGCTGAGCCACAAACTGTCGAAATGTAAGCCTTCAAGCGCATCAACGACGTCAAGGAACCCATGATCATTCAGTGTGGTGCGAACACCGAGTCCATAGCCAATACGAATTTTCATAACCAAGAGAGTCTTACAGAGCCGGCCACTGATTCAGAGACGAGGGCTTCTTGGCTTGCGCTCAGTTCTACGCCCTGCGCCCCATACCCAGCAACCCTGACAAGTAATCCCGTCCGATATGCCCTATGGTGAAGACATCTTTAGAAACAAGGAGTCCTCATGAATCAGTTCTTGTCCAACAAAATCATCGCCGGCATTGTGGCTCTTGCTCTACTTGTGGGAGTAGGCGTACTCATTTCATCTGGAGACACGTCGTCAACAACACGTAATGCTGCTCTTGTTGTGGCAACTCCTTGCACGAAGCCTGGTCAAGTCACCAAGGTGTCCAAACAATCAGTTGTGTGTGCCAAGACAAATACAGGATCACTTTGGTATGCCACCATGAAAGCCACAGGCAAAGCCCAACCCTGCACAACTCCTGGAGCGATTCGTAAGAAGTCAAACATTGTCTGGGTCTGTGGTGTGGTGAAAAAGAAAAAACTCTGGCAAGCAACACAACCATTACCTCCTGCTGTTGTTGCATCTACAACTGTCATCGAGCCCG
>BJGC01000009.1 GCA_014190235.1 Actinomycetes bacterium
AATGTCGTGCTGTATCCGAGTCGTCCCCCGCCCAAGTAGTGCTGAGCTCGTGACGCAATTATTTTGCCAGTTGTCGCACGCACCTCGATTGCAAGAAGCTGTTCTTCGTTCGCGCCCTCTTTGCTCATGTCAAAACTTTTCACTGAGCGTGCTGGCATGATGAACCCTTGTAGTGCCGTCGGACGACGCTGACCATCGGCAGTAGAAAACGACATGTTTACAACAGCACTTTCCGGAAACGGGTTAGCCAAGATCAATCTTTCTCGTGATCCCTCTAGCGTGAAACCATCCGCAAAAAACCACGATGATGATGTGGCCGTCACACACAGCGATGTGGTGTCGCCGGCTGCAAACTCGAGCTGTTGTTCGACAATTCCGTGTGATCCGATGACTTCGACTATCGGCACCACGACACCTTTGGTGCGACCACGCAAAAGATCGACACTATTTCGAGACCGTGCTGGCACGATCACGACCTGCTGTTCTGGATTGCCGTCACTTAACAATGTGACTGCTGCAGTGATATCGACATCAGTGGGATTAGCAATCACCACGCGACCACTATCTACCCCATCACCTGCTGCAACACCTGGACAAAACCACGATGTACTTATTCGCGCTCGCATTGGGACTTGAGCAAACGCATCGAGTTCTGAATACGCAACCGATGCTCCCTCTGGCACGATAGGTCGCCGTGATTCGACATAAATCAACGAGCCAATTGATGCCAGCACAAGACATGTCCCGAGAATTCTGCGCAACATGTGTGCACGCGGTGCCGCACTCAGATTCATTTCGTCATCTCCTCAAATGAGAGCACGGGCGAATCAATCTGCATCTGCCCTGTTGAAGTAGTAATTATTTCTTTTTTGCGCGCACGCGCGAGGGCTAGGAATACTGTTGCTGCCCACAGACCCATCTCGGCCAAAATTGCAAGTAATCGCACAGCCGAAGATGAATACGTCAGAGTGGCAGTTCCAGCGGTTGGCACATCAAAAGCTGTCGTGATTCCAAAGGCTGTGCGCGAAGAGATCGATGTTTCGCCCACTTGAAGTTTCCAGCCGGGCGAGTACGGGACAGCCAGATGTAGCGTGCCCGCTTCAATTGGCGCCGTGGCTCCAAAATCTGGACGTGACGAAGAAAGAACTGGTGCCGCTCCTGCTAGATCTGCCACGATCGTTGATGTCGCTCCAGCCAACTTGCTGGCCTCTGCCCCAAGTGTTGACAAAGTCGAACGAACCGGAACCCATGCTGCGTTTTCAAAGATCACGAGATCAGGTGATGAATACCTTCTGCGCAGATCCAACTGGTCCCCGAGCGCCGTCACTAAGCCTCGCGGTACTGGCAACGGTCTGTTGCGCGTGGATGCAGCGTCATCGATGATAGGAACAACAATGAAACGCACTGCAAGAGGTGCAACGAGTCGACCTGCACGCGCAGTGTTTCCCCTAATAATGCCGCGAACTGCTTGGGCCAACTCATCGGTTGCTCGCGATCTCGGTGGTTCCCAAAGATCTACGGTCGACACTCGCGATCCAGTAATTACTGAATATGCCACTCCCCATCCAACATTGATTGGTGCACCCGGAAGTATGCGTGCATCACCAAGAAAAACAGTGCGATACGAACCCGCATCAGACTCTGTTGGCAGTTGCTCCAATAAGTCCATAGTGGATGTCGACGTTTGATTCCATCGACCGTCAAGAGAACTCAATATTCCTGGCAACATTCCGATCAAGAAAGCAATACTCGCCAACGCACTCAGTGGCTGACGCCAACCGAATCGCGCGTGTCGAACATCGACAGCCATTGATGCTCCCAACGATCCCGCCGCCACACTCAGTCCAAACGCAACGGGAACCAACATGATTGCTGGTTCTCCAAGATGAATCGGCAGGATTGCACGATCGTCTAGTAGCGCAACAAGCAGCGCAGCGACCGCAAGTAAAGAACCTCGCAACGCCCACGGAGCACGACTACCCCGCACGATAAATAATGCGGCGACGGCGGGTACAAAAAGTAACACTGCGACTCTAGCGATTGGGACTGTTGCGATATCAAAAGAAGCGAGCCTCAACAGACCGATGTTTCGTCCGCCTTCAATGGGTGCACCCGATACTCTCGACCACCATCCTGTTGTCGTAAACCACTCCAGCCAGGGAGCATGTAATACGAGAGTGCCGAGCCCTGCTATCGCAAACATCAGCGGCCACATCACCGCATCACGCAGTCGTGCTCCGTGTAGCCACGTCACCAAAAACCACACAATGACAAGTTCTGCTAGGACAATCAGCACTCCTACTTCGAATGCCGTCACAACTGCGAGAATTAACGTCAGTGTTGCGACCCGTCGCGTAAAGACACGTTGATTGCGCTCGACAAAGTAATCCAAAGCGTCTTCACGAGATGAAGCAACCACTGGTCGATGTGCCACCAGCAGACGAGCGATGTGAGCGAGCCACGGAAATGCGGCGTACACAAGAAGTCCACCCCACCGCCCGATCGAGATGCATGCATACGGAAGAGGAACTGCTGCATACATCAATGCGGTGACAATGCGCGCTCGCCGCGTTGCGTATACCGACGCAAACTGCCACGCACCGATATATCCGATAAACGGCAACGCCACAATGACCAATGTCTGCAACAGCCCGACCCGGCCAAATGACATGGCTGCAGCAAACGCACTCAGTGAGATTCCGGTGGGAGCACTCACTGCTTTACCAAATGCACTTGGCCACCAGCCAGATGCATACAGACTTGCCATCTGTCGTCCATTGCCTATAAACGGCACGAACTGACCAACTCGCGTAACTCCATCAATGAGCAACGAACGCGATCCGACGAGGGTCAAAATAAACAGCGTCAGCCAAAACGCAACGGTTCCGCGTTGGCGAACTGCAACATCTCCGATTGAGGCACTGTTGTCCGCCTCAACTTTTCCGGTAACGCGAGCCTGCTTGCGCAGATAGGCAGAAAAACGCGCACTTCCGCGACTCTGCAACGCCCGAATTTCTCCATCATCGACAATGCGAGAATGACGCACCTTTTGCCTTCGAGCCCTGAGTGCTGGAATGTGGAGTGGACTCGTAACAAGTGAGGAGAGAGAGCTCCATGCGCGTGCTGGACTTCCGGCGAAGATTCCGATGACAAGCTGTGCAAAAGAGAGCACCAATAACTGCAACAGCACGAGAGGCAAATAGATTCCTTGGGTCAGCGCGATTGTCGTATGAATTCGCTCTTTTTCAGCGCGTACAACTAGATCTCGTACTTGTTGAGGTGAATGGTTGCTGCTCTTACTGCGATGGAGATGTTTTGCAACTGCTGCTGGCACCACAACAACTCGCGCGCCAATTGTGTGGGCGCGCCAACACAAGTCAAGGTCTGCACTTTCATGGCTAAGGGATGGTTCAAATCCATCAAGAGAGCGGAATAGATCGGCACGAATCAACATGCAAGTTGATGGCAACATAAATGTGTCTCGAACGGCATCGTGCTGTTCTTGGTCAATTTCGTCTGCGCTCACCACTGAATCACGCTCCCCAAAGCGGTCCACGGCAATGCCAACGCTTTGTAGTTGGCGAACATCGTCGCGTGACACAATTTTTGGTCCTACGATTCCGGCATTCGATCGATACAACTCTTCAATGAGACGCGAGACTCCGTCTGCGGCCAGAACTGCATCATCATGAATAAATAGATAGAAGCCGCTTTCTCCGTCCACCATCACCAACACGTTGTTGCATGCCGCACCAAAGCCGGGGTTGGAATCCATAAAGCGCAGCACGCTTGCGGGAGCATTGTTGGCGCAGACATCAAGAATTGCAGTTGCGGCTTCACCTGTCTGTTGGCTCGTCGAAAGAACCAAAATCTGAAGATTCGGATAATCCTGAGTGGCCAAAGCAGCCAAACAGTCCGCTGTCCAGTCACCCAACTCATGGACCACGACCACCGCCACGACAGGCGGAACCCCGACTGGCTCTTGTGGAGCGATGAGTTCGCTAGGGGTATCGAAAAACTCAGTCACGCCCATATCAGGCTAGTGGTGAGTGCTCAAATACATGGAAATGCAGGTTTCCAAAGATTGCAGCAGCACTTGCTAAAATTAGTACTAAAATATAGACTTTACGTGATGAAATGTTCATTATTTTCTCAACTTCAAAAAATGAATCTCTCCAAGATGTCCTGTGACGACATCAATCTGCAGGCAATCCGGGACTCAGATCTGACAAAACAGGCCACAGAAGTCGTCTACACAGCGGTCGGGTTTGGCGTTCTTGCATTTCAAAAGATTCAAGTAATGCGCCAAGAAATGGCAACTGCGCGCAAGGCACACACCAACACCGCTCAATAACACTCAGCCTCCACTAACCTCACCAAGGTGTCAGACGAGCAACAGTTCGAACAGAAGAGCGAACAAAATTCTCGAACGCCTCTGCCAGAAGGAACCCTTCCTGTCGGAATTGGATTGCTTATTTCTGGCGTTGCAAGTTACGCATTTTTTAAAGTAGGTCAGCAAGCGCTCGGCAAAGAAGACTTCAAGCCAATCGTGGCTCTTTGGTTTGCAACTTTTGCTTTGGCTCCGGGCTTTTTTATGCCCGTCGAACAAGAAGTCGGTCGAGCACTCGCTCATCGCCGCGCACTTGGCCAAGGCGGCAAACCAGTGGTCAAGCGCATCATCCCGTTGGTGCTCGGGCTGCTCACCATTGTGAGTGTCCTTGTTCTCATCGCTGGCCCGTGGCTCACAGATGATCTGTTTGAAGGACACAACCTGATCATGTTCACATTGATCTTGGCATTTATTAGTTATGCACCAGTTCATTTGGCGCGCGGAATCTGTTCGGGTTCTGGAAGATTCACTGCGTACGGAATCATCATGGGAGCAGACGGCCTAGTGCGTATTTTGGGTTGCATCGCTCTGTGGTTGCTTGGAGTTAAAGCGATCGGTGCATATGCGCTTGTTGTTGCACTCTCCCCTTCTGTTGGTGTGTTGATTGTTTGGTTGCGCGGAGATCTTGCAACGCAAGAAGGGCCACCAGCTGATTACTCAGAAATCACCCCAAATCTTGGTTGGCTACTCGGGGGTTCAATTCTTGGTGCTGCACTCGTTAATGCCGGACCACTCGGAATTGACATGCTGGCTCACGCAGATCAAGCAGAGCAAGTCACTGCTTTTGCCAATGGTGTGTTGTTATCGCGCGTGCCACTCTTTTTGTTTCAGGCTGTTCAAGCGGCCTTGCTGCCAAGACTTGCGCGACTTTCAGCGCGCGGTGACCTTGGCGACTTTGTCAAAGCATTTCGACAACTATTGATTGTTGTGGTCGGCGTTGGCGTCATTGGCACCGTAGGGTCATTTGCTCTTGGGCCATACATTCTTGACAAAATCTACGACGGCGGTCTCGATCGGCGCACACTGACATTATTGGCACTCGCAAGCGCGGTATACATGGTTGCCCTTGCCACAGCACAAGCCGTTATCGCACTTCACGGACACGCATTCGTCACGGTGGGCTGGGCAATCGGCATGGCCATGTTCCTGTTGGTTACTGCGTTTTCGAGTGACGACTTGTACCTGCGTGTTGAACTTGGTCTGGTAAGTGCGTCGGTTGCGTCATTGCTCTTGTTTGCTTATGCGCTTCGTCAAAGAGTGCGCACAGGAGTGCAGCCAGATCTTGACTGGGTGATTGATAGCGCCCTTGACCACCCGCTAGAGGGGTAACTACTTACGAAGTTTGGCGGTTTCAAGTGCCAAATCATGTTGCACCATCATCGTGACAAGCGATGGGAAATCAACCTCGGGAGTCCATCCAAGGTTTTTGCGCGCTTTAGATGAATCACCAATCAGCAAATCAACTTCGGCAGGACGGAAAAATCGTGGATCTTGGCGCACAAACTGATGCCAGTCAGGTAAGCCCGCCTCATCAAATGCACGTGTCAAGAACTCTTCAATGGAATGTGTCTCGCCTGTAGAAATAACATAATCATCTGGTGAGTCCTGTTGCAGCATCATCCACATTGCTCGCACATAGTCTCCGGCATAGCCCCAATCTCGTTTGGCATCAAGATTGCCCATCACGATTTCTTGCTGAACTCCCAATTTGATTCGGGCAACCGCATTGCTCACTTTGCGAGTCACGAATTCAAGTCCCCGACGCGGACCTTCGTGATTAAACAAAATCCCAGAGCACGCGTAAATGCCGTAACTCTCGCGGTAGTTGACCGTGATGTTATGGCCAAACACCTTTGCACAGCCGTATGGTGAGCGCGGATGAAACGGAGTGAGTTCAGTTTGAGGCGTCTGGCGCACCTGTCCGAACATCTCTGACGATGATGCTTGATAAAAACGGATTGGATTATTTTGTACTCCGCCCACCATGCGAACGGCTTCAAGCATGCGCAAGACGCCAAGGCCAGTGATATTGCTTGTGAGTTCTGCTTGATTAAACGAGATAGCCACAAACGAAATTGCCCCGAGGTTATATACCTCATCCGGTTGAGCATATTCAAGAGCCGACACAAGGCTTGTTAAGTCAGCAAGATCTCCTGGAATAAGTTCGACATAGGGGAACTCTTCTGCCAACTGGATCGCACGCGGATTGTTTTGGCCTTTTATCATGCCAAAAACTTGATACCCCTTGCCGTGCAAGAATTCCGCGAGATGCTGTCCGTCTTGACCTGTGATTCCGGTAATAAAAGCTCTCGGCATATCAGACAACGCTAGCACCGAGGGACGAGTTTGATGGGCAAGTACGATGCCACCATGATTAGCGTCCTTGCAGGTGGTGTTGGCGCAGCCAGATTCTTGTCTGGCCTCGTTCGAATTGTCGATCCTCGGTCAGTGACAGCAATCGTCAACACAGCAGATGACACAGTTTTACACGGTCTCAATATTTCTCCAGATATTGACACGGTGACATACACGCTTGCCAACGCCATCGATCCCGAACGCGGATGGGGATTACGCGACGAGACATGGCGAGCAATGCAATCTCTTGCCCGATTCGAATCAATACGTCCGATTGGTTCGACTGCTGCTCCCACGTGGTTCAACTTGGGGGATGCAGATCTAGCGACTCACTTTTATCGAACCTCTCGCCTGCAAGAAGGTGCCTCACTGACCCAAGTCACCGACGAGATTAGGCGTGCATTCGATCTGCAAGTAAAAATCATTCCGATGTCTGATGACACTGTCAGCACTGAAGTCACTGTTGCAAATTGCGACTCAGTCGTTAGCGGACAGACGATTTCTTTTCAGGAATATTTCGTTCGCTATCGACACTCTGTTCCGGTGCAGTCTGTACATTTCCGTGGAGCAGAAACAGCAGTATTCAGTGCGCTTAGTGAGTTGCAAACTTCTGATGTCATTGTCATCGCACCTTCTAATCCGATTGTGTCTATCGGTCCGTTGCGTGCGTTGGCGGGCGTTGACGCTGCCTTGTCTGCACGCCGCGAAAGCGTCGTTGCCATATCGCCTATCATCGCGGGTGCTGCTCTCAAAGGACCGGCGGATCGTATGTTGGTAGAACTTGGCCACGAAGCCTCTGTCGTTGGAGTAGCACGGCTGTACTGCGACATCTGTGCAACATTGGTCATAGATACTGCCGACCAAGATCGAATGTCAGAAATTGAGGCCACTGGGATGCGTTGTATTGTCACGAACACTGTGATGTCAGATACTGCAATCGCCGATAATTTGGCTCGTGTCACTATTGAATCAGTCACAACCCGGAAGGAACCGAAATGAAAATTACTGCATGGGGTGTTAGCGGAATCGGTGAAATCGTGCCAGGACAACAACTTGGCGACATTATTTCTGAAGCATGCAGCGCCGAACCAAATGGACCACTACTCGACAATGATGTTTTAGTAGTCACGCAAAAGATTGTGTCTAAGGCAGAAGGTCGTCTGGTCCAAATCGACCCGAATGATCCACTCTCACACAAGGTTCTTGTCGAACAAGAAGCCACGCGCATTGTTCGACGTCGTGGTGATTTGATTATTACAGAAACCAAACATGGTTTTGTCTGCGCCAACAGTGGCATTGACTTGTCTAACGTTGAACGCGGGTTCGCAGCGCTGTTGCCAATTGATAGCGATCGTTCAGCGCGACGTATTCGAGATATTGTTCGTGCCAAATTAGGCATCAATGTCGGTGTAATTATTAGTGACACGTTTGGGCGTCCGTGGCGCAAAGGCCTCACCGATGTTGCCATTGGTGTCGCTGGCATTGCTGCCGTCGTTGACCTGCGCGGTACCGAGGATGCACTAGGTCGCATGATGCAAGTCACAGAGGTCTGTATTGCAGACGAACTTGCTTGTGCAGCAGAACTCGTCATGGGTAAGTCCTCGGGTGTTCCGGTGGCCGTCATACGGGGCGCTGACGCTGATTGGTTTCGTGATTCTTCGATGGATGAAATCGTGCGACCACCACAAGAAGATCTGTTTCGTTAGTCCGGCTATCTGGATTTACTCCGCAGAAGTCCAAGCTCCTCGCGTGGTGGCAAGACCATCCTCAAATGATGTAAATGGTGACCAACCCAACTGAATACGTGCTCGAACTGGTGAAACAGCAAGACGCACTATGTCACTTGGGCGTGCTGCACTGCTGCGGGGCGTCAAACCAGTTGAACCTGCGATTGCTTTCCAGACATCTCGGATGGTGAGTTGTTCTCCGGTACCAACATTGATTACCAAGCCACCAGCACGATCAATGGCACGCACTAGTGCGTCGACAACGTCATCAATAAAAATAAAATCACGAGTCTGTTTTCCGGTTCCGTGCAACACCGGAGCACGACCATTCATGTGCGCATCAATAAATGCCGCCACAACTCCGTCACTTGCTCGCTGTCGTGGACCATATGTGTGACCAGTTGCAAGAACCGTATATTCAACGGCAGAGAGATCTCGATACACGCTATGCATATCTGCAATTGCACGAGCCACGATCTCAGGGACAGATCGCGACTCAGACATATGGCCTTCTTTAATTGGTAAGTCACGTACTGCTACTTCTCCATATAAGAGTTTGGCCGGAAGTGTTGTGATAACTTTTGCAACACCTGCTATGCGCGCCGCCTCTAGCACGGCAATTGCACTTGCCATTGCAGTCATTGCACCAGTTGTTTGCGAGTTTGACGGCGCAAATGTATTTAGCAAGTACATCACATCGGGTCGGCGTAAACTCACGAGTTCAGCGAATGAATCACCCAAGATGTCTACATGTTGGAACTTAAGTTTTCCGCCTGATTGTCGGGCATCTGCCAAATTGCTCAGTGACCCTGACGAAAGATTGTCAACGACATCAATTTCGGCACCTTGTGCAAGAAGGCGATCAACGAGATGGGAGCCGACAAAGCCAGCGCCGCCACACACCATGATGCGAGATTGTGTCATGGCACCATTCTCACAGAGTCGCAGGGTCTGGAATCTTCTCTCCAACATGTGTCGTGCGTGGATCAGCTCGTCCGTCGATTCCGATAACGCAATCTGTCACCGTGGCTCCCTGGCCAATGTGCCCCATCACAATGCTTGCCTCTACGCGTGCACCGCTGTCAACCACCGCACCAGGCAAAAGTACCGAGTCACTAATGATTGCTCCCCCACCGATCTGACAACCATCCCCCACCACTGAGTGCGTGATAACGGCCGTGCCGGCAATGTGGGCTTGAGCAGCAACTGAAGCGAGGATGCGTGAACGAGATCCGTCAATGAGGTCCAGGTTGGCTTTGAGATATGTCTCTGGACGACCAGTGTCGATCCAGTAATCATCCGTAGACATGGCAGAGAGTGAACCCGTCGCAACAAGGGCCGGAAAAACCACGCGTTCGATTGACAGCGACTGATCGATGGGAATGTGGTCAAGAATCGATGGTTCAAGGACGTATGTTCCGGCATTGACGGCTCTACTTGTGGTCTCATGCGCTTGGGGCTTTTCTAGAAAACGCTGCACTACTCCGCTGTCGTTTGTTTCGACTACGCCGAATTGAGACGGATCTTCAACGGGCGTGAGATGCAGGGTTGCAACTGCGCGCTGCTGTCGATGAAAGTCCACGAGTGCACGAACATCAAGATCCGTCAGAATGTCTCCGTTCACGACAATAAAAGTGTTATTGATTGCGGCGTAACGTGCAGCAAATCCGACTGCTCCCGCGGTGTCCATGGGATGTGGTTCGACGGCGTAACGAAGCGAAACACCAGCACACATGCCATCTGGAAATGCTGCCAGAAAAGGCTCCGGCTTGAATCCGAGTGCCAAAACAACTTCGGTGACATCAGCAGTACTGAGTGCGGCAATGATGTGCTCGAGCAATGGCACGTTTGCAACTGGCAACAACGGCTTTGGCGTTGTATACGTCAACGGCCTCAGTCGGGTACCAAAACCACCGACCAAGATAACTGCTTGCATTATCCGTTCGAAGTCGTCGTAGCGCCAGCGATTGTTGTACTCGTAGCGCCAGCGATTGTTGTACTCGTAGCGCCAGCGATTGTTGTACTCGTGACTCCGCCTTGATCTTTTGCGCCGAGTTCGGGCAAGTTTGTGGCCGTAGGAGGAATCGGCACATCAGCGTCTGCGGCAACATAGGCGATGGTGATTGCTAGTCCATCTTTTTTAATTCGAATATTGTCAAAGTCTGTGATGAACAGTTTCTTTTGTGACGGATCGTCGTACTGATCCCAAACAACAACCTTGACGACAGCATCGACGGTCTTACCCTTGGAGTCCTTGCACTTATCTACTTTGACGTCATAGGTGACACCACCGTTTTGATCATCGGGGAATACGATTTTGTCTTTGGTGACAGAAATCCCGTACACATCAAAGAAGACACCAAGTTTTGCGCGATTTCCAGACGCTAAAGCCGATGGATGCCAATGCAGCACACCGTCATCGTGGCTATGGATTCCGTACTTGATGAAGTTTGGATCAAGGGGCTCTTCTTTGTTGCCGACAAGATTGTCAAGAAATTTTCCATCGTTTGTGCTTGAAGATGGATCTGCACACCTGTAGAAACCGTAGGCAACATGCCAATGATCGTTGGCCGTTGGAGGTGTGTTTTTGCTTGGTGCAGACTCGCGTGCATATCCGATTAAGACGATTCCGAGCACCACAATGATGGTCATGACAGCAGGAAACAGTGTTCCTCCCTGGAACCGGACTTTTTTGCCCTTGCCCTTTTGCGCTAGCCGCGCAACACGTTTTGCAGATGATCCATTAGCCACGAAGGAAAGAGGTTACAGGGCGATTCGTCACCATGCTGAGCAATTCGAGATACATCTTTGCCACAGCCTCGGCTGAGACATGCGATTCCACCCACTCTCGACCTGATGTACCCATGCCTTGTGCCATCAACGGGTCGTCCACTAATTGCCTTAGAGCGCCGATAAAAGCCGACACATCATCTGGGGGGCTGCTGAGTCCACCGCCACTTGTACGCAAAATTCGTGGCACTTCTGTGCCTGGATCAATCGCAGCAACCACAGGGCGTCCCGCGGCCAAGATGCTGTAGGTCTTGGACGGAACACTGACTGCACCAAGCCCGGCGCGAAGCGCGACCACATGGATGTCGGCACTTGCTAGGACTTCTGACAATCGATGATGTGGCTGATATTGCCCAAAGCGAATATTTGAGATTCCGATGGCTTGTTGTTGCAACGCGTCTTTGGCACTTCCGCCACCATTAATCACAAATGTGACGTCAGGCATCTGGCGTGCTGCATCAATCAAAAGTTCGAGCGACTGCGAGAAACCAACATTGCCCGCATACATCACCACAGGCTCAGCGCCAATAGAAAGTTCTTGACGGTATGTAGTCATTCGATTCTGTGGCTTGATGGCTTGGACGTCAACAAAGTTAGGAATAACAACTACTCGGCTCGGTGCGCAATGTTTGATCTTTGCTTGAACATTGTTCTGTAAATCCTGGGACAACACCACGACCTTGCGCGCACGGCGATAACTCAATGACTCTAATTTTTTGGCGCACGTGATGATGGCTGGGTTTGTAATCGCACCAGTCGCTATTGCAGCATCCGGAAAAACATCTTGAATATTAAATACAAGCGGAGCGCGACGCAATAACCCTGCGAACCAGCCAGTTAGGCCAAGTGTGAGTGGTGGAGACATCGCAATAACAGCATGAATGCGCCGATGAATACCACCAGCGAACAACGCACTGACTCCGGCAAGCACGCTGAATGCAATAAATCCAACCGCACGGCGCACAAGACTCTGCTTATTCTTTCCCGGAAACGGATGCACCCGAGTAATGGACCCCCATGAGGTGCGCTCATGACGAATAAGCCGTCCGGTCCAACCAGATTCAATTTCATGATCGCGATACCACGGCAGCGCAGTAACAACATGCACTTCGATATTGAACTTTACGAGTTCTGCAACGATCTGAGTCATGACGTCACCTGTCGGAGCAGTGTCTGGTGCAAAATGTGGACACAGAACAACCAGGCGCATGGCTGGTGATGTCTTCATGCCAATGCCTCGCGATAAACCTCTAGGAGCGCTGCTGCTGAGCGTTGGGCGGTAAACCACGCCGCGCGTGCTTGCCCCGCCGACGACAATTCAACACGTCGTGCGCGCACCGCAACAAGAGCACCTTTCCAGGCCTGAATCTCAAGGGGCAACACGATCCCTGCGTCGCCAACGACTTCAGGCAAACTTGTTTTGTTGCTGCACACGACTGGCGTTCCAAGAGTCATTGCCTCGACAACAGGTGCTCCAAAGCCTTCGTACTCTGACGGAAATACCACGGCATCTGCCATGGCAATTATTCCGTCACGCTCGTTTGAAGTGATGTGGCCCGTGCGCACGACACGTTCTTCAAGACCCAGCGCTGACACCAGTTGCATCACCTCAGTTTCGGCGTGACCATGAGAACCTGTCAACACCAGTCGTAGCGTTGGATCAGCCCACGTCGCATCATCAGATGCGAGTAACTGCAGCAAAAACTCATGATTCTTGTGTGGGTGCGTGATGGCCGGGTACACGATGACAGGCCCTTTGCCAAGCGAATACTTTCTGCGCAACGTATCTGGTGAAGTTGCGTTGATACCAAGTTGTTTCTCCATCCCATGCGGAACAACAAGAATTTTACTTGCTTCAATTCCTAAGTGCTGAACCAAACTATTGGCTACGAATTGTGAAGGAACTGCAATTCGTGTTGCCCGTTTGACCGATGACGGGACAACCATGCGCAAGTAGCGCAACTTCAGAGACTTGACATACTGCGGATACTCCACCCACTGAATATCGTGCACTGTCAAGACCGATGGTTTGCGCTGAGCGCGAGGCAACGTACCTCCACCATGGTGCATCAACTGCATCGATCTCGACACAATTGGCAACCATAAGTGCTCAAGCGCAACACGCACTGCCCGGGTTGTGCATTTTGATGGCGCCTCAACAACTTTGAATTCCTTGGCAATTTGAGGTTGTCGTGCGCTAAATCCACGCGGAGCAAAGACTCGTATCTCAAACTCATGATTAATCTCACTCAGTCCTAGCAACTGTCGTACAAGATAATCCTCACTGCCACCTACTCCTGGTCTGCACCACAACAGATTCATTCCAACTGCGACGGAGTTCGTCATGATGCACACACCTGTGAATACACACCATGCGTGAGAGCAGCAGTGCGTTGCCACGACATTGTTGTCGCGTGAACACGGCCAAGATGACTGAGTTCGTCGTGACGCGCAAGTACTTGATGCAAACCGTCGGCAATCGCGCCCACATCTAATGGATCAACCAAAACTGCAGCATTTCCGGCAACTTCTTCTGTGCTTGTTGCAAAAGATGTCAATACAGGAGTTCCTTGCACCATTGCTTCAAGAATCGGAAGTCCGAATCCTTCCAAAATTGATGGATAGCACAGTGCTTGAGCGGCTGCATATAACGCTGCGAGGTCTGCAGTTGGCACATGACCTAGAAAAATAATATTCTCGGATGCAATCGGAGTTCCATTCCCCCAACCCGGCGCACCCACAATGACAAGTGGCGGTGCATCAGCAATCAAGGCATGAGCCTGAACAAGTCGCGCCAAATTTTTACGGGGCTCAAGCGTGCCGACAAATAGTACATATTCAGATGGCAACGAGTATGTACTGCGCACTCGTTGCACATCAGATGGCGTTACTCGGACATCGTTTACCCCGAGCGGAACATGGTGCAGTACCGACGCACTAAAACCTGCGTCAACACAGTCAGTCATTGTTGCACGCGATGAACAGAGCACTGCCTGAGCATTTTTTTTCAGAATCTCTAAACTGCGCCGAAAGATCTTGTTCCCACGTGCCGTAAAAAACTCGGGGTGACGCAAGAACGCAAGATCGTGCAGCGTCACCACGAGTGGCCGTGTTGTTGCTGGCGCAATAATTGTGGTGGCATGCACAAGATCAGGAGCATTGACCACCGACTCCACTTTTGGCCATGACAGCCGCATCCATGATTCATACAAAACAGCTCCACCGAACGGCAAGTACCGCATCGGGATTGACGGCTCATATCCAACCGTTGGGGTGCCTCGATGTCGCCCAGCGACCCCAATCACATCAAGGTCTGCTCGCTCTTGAAGGGCCCGCGCAACCTCCAGGGCAGCCACCGCCGTGCCCCCGGGCACCCGGTGCCAACATTGCTCAAGGGTGTAGGCGACACGCACGGCTCTCATTCTGACCGCTTCCGACCTACGCTTGCACTCATGTCGTCATTCTGGACCAATCGCCCTGTTCTTGTTACTGGTGGACATGGGTTCTTGGGCCGTGTTGTGGTGCAACTTTTGGAGTCGGCCGGAGCCACGGTTTTTGCACCCACACATCAAGCCTATGACCTCACCGTGCCAGGTGTGTCAGAAAAAATGCTGGCCAAATATGCACCAACACACGTCATCCATCTTGCGGCTCGCGTGGGCGGTATTGGCTACAACCAAGTGGCTCCCGCGCCGTTGTATTTCGACAACTTGATGATGGGCACTCATGTGATTGAGGCAGCACGCACATCTGGCGTAGAAAAAACTGTGTTGCTTGGAACAGTCTGCAGTTATCCCAAGTTCACACCAGTGCCCTTTACTGAAACATCGCTATGGGATGGTTATCCAGAAGAAACAAATGCGCCCTACGGAATCGCTAAAAAAGCGCACCTCATCCACGCTCAAGTAAACGCACAGCAGTACGGACAAAAGTTCGCATACTTAATCCCAACAAACCTCTACGGACCAGGCGATAAATTTCATCCATCTGTTTCACACGTCATTCCCGCGCTGATTAAAAAATGTGTCGAGGCGCGCGAATCTGGCTCCGCCACAATCGACGTCTGGGGAACAGGTGCCGCAAGTCGCGAGTATCTGTATGTTGTCGATGCAGCAGCAGCAATTCTTTTGGCTGCTGAAATCTACGACGGGACAGACCCGATCAATTTAGGAACAGACCACGAAATCACAATTCGTCAAACAGTCGAGACAATAAAAGCAATCTCGGGCTTTACTGGCGATGTGGTGTGGGATTCAAGTAAACCCGATGGTCAACCTCGTCGTCGCATCGACCCCACACGCGCCCACGACATACTTGGATGGCGCGCCACGATGGACTTCGAACAAGGTCTGCAAAATACTCTCGATTGGTTTCTTGCTCACCGGGACATCGCCGAAGCCGAACCGAGTTAGTGCAGCCACATTTCTACTGACACGTCACAGTGCTGCGAGTGGCATGCGTCCTACACTTGAGGCGTGTCGCTCCCCCCACCCACACTGCCTAGTTGTTATCGACACCCCAGTCGCACAACCGGAAGACATTGCACTCGTTGCGGTCGACCTGCGTGCGGTGACTGCTTAGTGCAGGCCGATATCGGTTCTCGCTGTGTTGGTTGTGTGCGCGAACTACAACCAAATTTACGAACTCGTGCTCGGTTCTGGAACGCTGGCCAACAAGGCGTTGTCACTCGCATTCTGATCAGCATTAACGCACTTGTCTTCATGTGGATCATTGCTGGCGGATCACAGGGCTCACTCATGGGCGGCACCATTAATCAGCACCACGTTGATTTGGGACTTGCTGGTGTATTTTTGCGCCAAGGTGAGTGGTACCGCATGGTGTCAGCAGGATTTTTACATTTTGGGTTATTTCACATCGGCATGAATATGTTGTTGTTGTATCAACTCGGAAACCTGCTTGAACCAATTTTGGGTCGCGGCAAATTCACGCTGCTTTATTTTGCGGCATTGGTAGGAGGATCTGCGGGTGCAATTATCTCAAGCCCCAATGGTCTGACGGGTGGTGCTTCTGGGGCAGTGTTCGGGCTGATGACTGCGGCTGCGGTGGTCTTGCATCAACGCGGAATCAATCCGATGCAAACAGGTCTTGGCGCAACATTGGTGCTGAACTTGGTTATCACTTTTGCCATTCCGGGTATTTCTGTTGGTGGCCACGTTGGTGGCGCACTCGTCGGCGCAGCCGTGAGTTGGGTCATGGTTGAACCAAACTGGAAACGCTCAATGCCATGGTTGTCCTGGGCTGCTCCGGTGATTGCCATCGTCGGCGCATTTTTTGTTGCCAACATGACGCTGTAGCGCCGTCTCGTTTAAGAGTGACAGGATCCGCCGCAACAACCGCCGCCACTCGTGGGCATTGGTGCTGGCGTTGATGCGGTTGATGTCGAGGCTCCGACCGAGGCAAAGACACTCAGCAACCTCACAGCATTGTCATGTCCGCTTGGACATGTCGCTGAACTATTGGCTTGTGCCATTGGTCGGCGTTCTTCAAAAGTGGTGTCACATGTACGGCAGCGAAATTCATATAAAGGCATACCGCGAGTGTAGAGCAGATTCGGGGCTGGTTAACTAACTCTATGTCGCAATCCGCATCTACTCCCCTGCAGACCAGGCCAGCACAGGCGGTGCCAGAGACAGAACTGACTCCCCAAACAGGTGAACCCGTTGTAGCTCATATCGTCAAAACAGAACCGGGTGAATCGGCTGCTGCAAAAGTGCTTGAAGCTCGAGTGTATGGCACGCCTCTCGAAGCGGTGTGTGGACACGTCTGGGTGCCGTCGCGTGATCCTCAACAACTACCGATGTGTCAAAAATGCAAAGACATCTACGACACGTACCGCATGTTTAATGAGCACCTAGGTGACTCGCCGTCAGAATAAATATCACCGAAAATCCCGACTACCTGTTGATGTCACGGCATGCAACGGAGACAAAACCTCAGCAACAATGTTGATTGCTCCCTCAACATTTTCGATTCGTCCACGCACTAATAATGCTGGTGCGTTGCGTGCCACGCTGCGGTGCCGTGCCCAACACCCGATCGAGCACACCACATTGATGAGCCCTGTTTCGTCTTCAAGATTGATAAATGTTGCGCCGTTGGCAGTCATTGGTCGTTGTCGATGTGTGACGACTCCGGCCACCCATACTCGTTGCGTGTTTGAGACACGCCCAAGAGCATCAGCACACACCACCCCCAACGCAGATAATTGTTCACGCACAAACTTTGTGGGATGTCCGTCGGGAGAGATTCCGGTTGCCCACAAATCTGCAATGGCTTCTTCAATGGGCTCCATGCCCGGTAGATGCGGTGTCGTTTGTACGGCAGTTACTCCCGCCAATCGTTCTGCACTTCTGGACACATGTGAACCTGCGTTCCAAAGTGCACTTCGGCGACTGAGTCCAAAACTATTCTGAAATACACCAGCAGTGGCCATCGCTTCTACATGGGCGCGTGATAGTCCACTCACTCGGCGGCTGAGGTCATCGATGCTGTGATAGGGCCTGCCTAGAGCAATACGTGTGGCTAATTCAGCACCGACTCCGCGCACCGAACCAATTCCCATTCGCACGGCAAGTTGACCATTTGACTCAGCACATGGCTCTAGTGTCGCGTTGTTTGATGACTCATTGATATCGGGTGAGCGCACTACCACTCCGTGGCGTCGTGCATCTTGGGCCAACGTATGTGGCGACCAGAATCCCATTGGTTGTGCGTTTAACAATGCTGCACAAAATACTGCTGGCTCGTGCAGTTTGATCCATGACGATGAATACACCAGATACGCAAAACTGACTGCGTGACTTTCAGGAAATCCATAATGAGCAAACGCCTTCATTTTGTCAAAAATCTCATCAGCGATTGCTCCCCTGATGTCGCGCTCTGCCATACCGGCATATAAACGCTCTCGCAACTGTTGCATGCGCGCTCGAGATCGCTTTGAGCCCATTGCTTGGCGCAGTTGATCTGCTTCTGATGGCGTGAATCCGGCAACATCAATTGCCATTTGCATGAGTTGTTCTTGAAACAATGGCACGCCAAGTGTTTTTCCTAAACTGTTCTCAAGTAATGGATGTAAATACGTGACAGGTTCTTTGCCATTGCGCCGCCGAATGTAGGGATGCACCGAACCGCCCTGAATGGGGCCTGGGCGAATGAGCGCAATTTCGACTACCAAATCATAAAATCGTCGAGGTTTGAGTCGCGGCAGTGTTGCCATTTGCGCCCGTGACTCAATCTGAAAAACACCAACCGTGTCTGCGCGACACAACATGGCGTATACATCGTCTTCTTGGGGCAGTGTTGCTAGGTCTAGTTCGTATCCGCGGTGCTGCAAGATGAAGTCTGTGGCGTTGTGCAGTGCTGACAGCATTCCGAGCCCCAAGAGATCGAACTTGACGAGCCCAGCAGCAGCACAGTCATCTTTATCCCACTGCAGCACACTTCGATTATGCATCCGACCCCACTCCACCGGACACACTTCAATGACAGGTCGATCACACATCACCATGCCCCCTGAGTGGATACCTAAATGGCGGGGCATGTCCTGGATGAGAGTCGCTAGTTCTTGCACTAATGGGTCGGTGTGCTCTTGATCGTGAGCAACGCCAAGCGCTCGCTCCATGTCACGCACTGCAGATTTGGCGCGATATGTAATGACGTTTGCTACTTGTGCAGCGTGGTGTCGTCCATGTCGCTGATAGACGTACTGAATCACTTCTTCGCGACGGCCACTTTCGATGTCGATATCAATATCGGGCGGGCCATCACGCTCTGGAGACAAAAACCTCTCAAACAACAAGCCCAGCGACACGGCATCTGCCTTGGTGATACCGATGGCATAACACACTGCGCTATTGGCTGCGCTACCGCGACCTTGACACAAAATATTTGAGCGCCGACAAAACTCAACGATGTCCCACACCACCAGAAAATATCCGGCGAAACCAAGTGTTTCGATAACTTCAAGTTCGTGGTCAATAACTCGCCATGCCCTAGCACGAAGTGACAGGTCTTCTGCGCTGTGTGTGGGGCGTGTGCCGTAGCGATGTGTTGCGCCTTGTTCTGTCAAATATCGCAAATACGCAATCTCTGACATATTGTCTGGGCACGGAAACGGTGGGAGTCGTGGCGCCACGAGTGATAAATCAAACGCAGCAGCAGCACCGATACTGCCAGCCATCTCGACAACGCCCGGATAACGCGCAAAACGACGGTGCTGTTCTGTGGTGCTACGCAAATATGCAGTGGCTGCAGGCGCTAAAAGATAATCGACTGTATTTAGTGCAGAACGTTTGTGAATAGCAGAAAAAGCCGTCGCAACACGATGATGTGCAGGTACTGCGTAGGACACATCGTTGGTGGCAATGCACAACAAGTTGCGGCGCGCGGCAAGTTGCACAAGTGCATCATTGCGCGCAACATCTAGTGGGTCACCATGATCCCATAATTCGACAAGAACATTTTGTGATCCGAATAACTCACAGAGTTGCGCCAGCACTCGATCTGCTGCGGCTGGTCCGAATTGCATTAATGCACGCACTACTGCACCACTTGATGAACCCGTCAACACCCAGCAATGATTGGCAACATGCGCAGCAAAAGTTCGTACCTCTGTGAGCGGTGCATTTTTGGCACCTGCTAGTTGGGCTTCGCTAATCGCTCGACATAACTGCCCATAAGCACCCACTCCTTTGGCCAAGAACACCACGTCGCCAGCCCCAACTGCTCCGCTAAAACCACTGCACCACATCTCTGCACCAAAGACAGTTGGCAGGCCTACTGCTCGTGCTGCTTGAGCAAACCGAACAACGCCATAAAATCCGTTGCGATCGGTCAGGGCCAGCGCCCCTAGCCCAAGTTGGGCTGCACATTCAGCGAGTTGTTCGGGATGAGATGCCCCGGCTAAAAATGAAAAATTCGAGCGACAATGCAGCTCTGCGTATGCGACCATCTGGTCATCGTAGCGAACATATGTTCGTTTCTAACCAGCGATCCCTGCCCGGCAGACCAGCAATGCGCCCCGTAATCCGTTATCAGCAATTGCTACGGCTTGCTCCCATGCGAACCACTTGACATCTTGGCTTTCTTCTGGCCCAGGTTTTGGGGTCTCGTACGGCGCTGTCACGACATAGCGCACATCAAAATGCGTATGACCACGTGGACCGGGATGCACATCAACATGAATGAAGCGTGCGCCCTCGATGGGATGCGCCACGACAAGACCAGTTTCTTCGTGTGCTTCTCGAAGCGCTGCATCGGCAGGAGTTTCTCCGATCTCAATATGCCCGCCTGGCTGCAACCAGAGATTGAGACGTTTGTGCAAATGCAAGACAGTGGCCGTTGGATCGATGAACGAATCGACAACGATTGCCGAAGCTGTGACATGCAATGGTCCTGCGTCTTCATCACATGGGCGCAACAAAGTGGGAACAACATCTAAAAAGTGCTGTACTGAATCGCGTTCTCGCTGATCGATTGCCTTGTGTGTACGCAACATACTGAGGAGTTGTTGCATCATGCTCCCCACGCTAGTCGTATGACGCACTGATATACCACTGACGATTCTCAATCGTCAATAGCACTAGATACTGCACTTGTGTATAGGGATGCTGAACCAATACTTGTAATCGCGCCAAACGGCGGCGGCGCATCGGATCCCACCATCGTTCTTCTATGGGCCACGGACCAGCGAATTGTTGTACTGCATAATTACCTACGTCTGCTGAGCGTGCACTGCCATCAAGCAATGTGCTCTGCACGCGCAGAACGCTTGGTGTTTGTAGTAGTTCGTGACGCCCGGTGATCACTACTATCGCTCCGTCCTTGTCTTGCAATTGCACTTTTTGTGGCTGTGAAAACACAATTGCTGGCCAAGGAGCAGGGACTGAACCTGTCCAGTGTTGCTCTGCTCCACGTCCGCTATTGACACGTTCTGAACATGCGACATGATCTCGAATATCGACACTACCTATTGGTACTTGCAAAAAAACTTGCGCGACATCACGTCCACCTTGCCACTCTGGAACAGTTATTTCAACATCTGCATGGACAGAAACAGCAAGTGCAACACTTCGTAGTGCGCGTTCAACATGTTCTTGACGACCACCCCACAAGCTCTGCTGCTGGGCATCAATAGGACGCACATCCATGGGCGAAAGTTGCACTCGCACAATGCCAGCCGTTGCTGCTGTATCAGTGTCAGCGCCGAGCCAGCCATCTAGTTGCCACCGAATACGTTCTAAAATTGCTGCCTCACTGAACCCACGAGGCTGATGCCACATCCGCTCATTGTGCTCACCGTGGTCTGTCTCAAAAAGCATGTGTAACCGAATGCACTGCACGGCATGGCGCTCAAGTACTTTGATGAGATCGTGCGATGGTTCACTCATCGCTGCCACCACTATGCCACTGGTCGCGACTGGGTCTTCAAAGACATGCTGAATGACGTAATCAATTGGCGCAATGTCGGGCACCAACACGCTGATATCAAAACCGTGGACAATGCAATGCAAGCGTTCACCAAGCAGGCCAAATCTGTCGATAAGTTCGCGTTCTGTTAGTCCAGCGACTGCTCGTATTGTTGTGAGGCCGAGCCGTTGCAATAAATCAATTGTGTCTGGGTCTATGTCGGCGCATATGCCAAGCACGCCAGTGGGTAGCAGACCAAGAAAAGTTTCTGATCCGCCAACTGAGACAACACAGGGTGAACCAGAAAAACATGATTGGTGTGCCGCCGCCAAGGCACCCACGCGACCATCAGCAATTCCGACGCCGTGAGACACTGTTAACGCTTGATCTGCACAGATCCCGTGTAATAAATCCCCGAGAGCATCATCGCCGCCGAAATACGGCGAAGGGCCCCTCGTTGCAAGTAATGCAACACCAGCAGTATCTACATGAATAAGCGGAGCAACGCTAGACAGCGCACGAACGATGGGCTCAAAAGCGCGGTGTGCCCTATCTGAATCGTCATGACCAGGCAACTTGGTCCAGTTTGGAAAAATAATTGCTGCAGTGCGCGTGGCGCTCAACATGTGGTTTGCACAAGTTGTTCAGACGACTGCGGCAACAGCACAAGTTGTGGTTGCATGCCGTGTGCACGACGACCTTCGGTGACAATGGTGACTTCACGCTGACGAGCGTGGCCACTAAATATCCATCGCAGTGATGCAATACGCAAAGTGATGTCGACCGGAAAATCATATGAATTACCAATCACAATCATCACTGCAGATTGTGCTTTAACACGTGCCGAAAGTTTGCGTGCTTCTGCAGTGCTGCACCGTGGTGATGCAGTCACGACAACATCAATACCATCAACTAGTGCGCCCATCATGCGCGACCAATGCGCAGTTACCCGACTGGTGTCAATGCACAACAATCTTTCGAGCGCTATGCCGTATTCGCGAGCTGAAAGCAAACCTGCACGTGGCACGTCAACAAGCGCCAACCATGAACCCTCAGATACTGCCCGTGCAACGAGTGCCCACGCCAGTGACGAAGCACCAACACCAGTGCATTGATACACGCAACCGCGCTCAAGTGCACCCCGCGGCAAGACCGCATGCAGCGCATTGTTGACGGGTAAGAGACCGTGCTCTGTGTTTCGTTCTGCCAGATCACGCCCAGACATGAGATGGGGGCTTGTTGGTATGGCCGCCAAGCCGGGACGAATCATGTTCACCATCGTAGCGAACATATGTTCGTATTTACGAAATAGACCCCTGTGTTCTTCTTGCTTTATTTCGAGAACTCGCCACCAGATCTAGCGCCGCAACAAATGAACGAGCATCTGAGGCCCACTCATCTGCGCCCAGTTCATGTGCGGCTGCCTCAGAGGTGATTGCTCGACCTCCAAGAAACACGCAGGTGTCAACTGCCATGACATCTCGCAATTGCACGATTAAGTCACTCACCAATACACAGGATTCAGCAGAAGTCGCACTGATTCCTACCGCCAGAACATCGTCGTAATGCCGCACAGCCGACACAAACGACTCAGCCGGTAGGTCTGCACCTAAATCGTGAACTTCAAAGCCTCCCAATCGAACGACATCTGCCAAAATCGCGATTGCCAATGAATGTCGTTCTCCGGGTGGAGCACCAAGCACTACGATTCCGCGTGTGCGCCCACGACGAGCAGTTTTAGCACCTAAGCGAGCAACAAGTCGAGTAGCAATAGTGGTGGCTCGATGTTCGACGTAGATATCAAGTTCACCTCGGTGCCAACGCTCACCAATCGCTGCCATAGCCGGCGATAAGACATCGAGATACGCCTCTTCGAACTCCGTTCCTGAATCGATGGCTGCTTCTAGTACCGACCATGCACCTGCGCCATCACCGGTCAACAAGCATGCTTCAAGGCGATCATGCCACGGTGCCTGACTTCTACTTTGATTTTTCTTCACCGTTTGCGATGACGATTCTTTGCTTTCATTTTGCTCGGCCTGAAATCGCTGAAGTTCTACTTCTGCAACTTTCCAGACGCCACTTTCTTTTATGGCCGATAGTCGACCATGTCTCATATATCGATATGCAGTCATGTAGTGAACGCCCAAAATGTCAGCGGCATCCTGCAGCGAGACATACCGCTGCTCAGACTCACTCATACAGGCAGATTACGTTCAGTGTGAGCAACTGCTGCGACTTTGCCCAAAATGTTCATCATGTTGGGCAAAATTTTCCAAGATTTTGCTATGCCCCTGTCAATCGCGCACGAGCATCTTTACTGCGCTGAAAGAGATGCGGGGGCACGCGAGGATCAAGGACTGCACCATCCGAGGCAACCGTTGATGCTGCTTCAGCCGCAGGTGCTTCGACCTGTGCCATGAGTGATTCGATACTCGGTGGCTCCATTCCGGGTTTCCAGTATTGATAGAGATCCCGCACAATGTCTGTCAAGCCCACTTGAGATGCGCCGCGCGCGAGCTGCACCGTGACGATATTGCTAAAGACATGAACAGATGCCACTTGCCCTGACTCTAAAAACCGCCTCGAGATAACTGCCGCAGGTCTGGTTCCTTTGCAGTCCTCGACGGTCGTGAAGTTCTCATGGCCCTGCCCTGTCAATGATCGATTGGTCTCAAATCGGACCATTCGTGCTGATGCACTGGCTTTTTCTTCAACGGCGACTGGCTGACCCACCCTCAAGACGATAGTCAATCACGACCTACGAGCACGGCTTCGCGGAGCAGATTGCTGGACAGTACGATAAAAGTGCACCGAACGAGATTCTTCTCGTCCAAATAAAGGGGTTTTATGGCCGAGATCACGCTTGAAGATTTTGAAAAAGAAGCACGCAGTTTTTTGGATGCCAACGCTGAGCGTCGCGAAGAAGAGAAGGCTTTTGTCTGGGGTGAAGGTGCAGACATGATGGGCGCGTTTGAGGAACGCTCGCGCGAATCCGAAGAACGCATTGTTGGTGATGCCAAGACCTGGCGCGGTAAAAAGTTTGCAGCCGGATTCGGTTGGATCACTGGTCCAAAAAAGTTTGGTGGACGCGAACTGCCCGGGTCGTTTGACAAGGCCTATGCCCGACTTGAGGCCCAATATCGCACGCCCAACGAGTCAATATTTGGAATCGGTTTAGGAATGGTTGCCCCAACAATTTTGGCTCACGCCACAGAAGAAGCAAAGGAGCAATACCTCACCGCGATGTGGAGCGCCGACATTGTCGGTTGCCAATTATTTAGTGAGCCAGGTGCGGGTAGCGATCTTGCTTCTCTCAGCACAAAAGCACTTCGTGATGGCGAAGAATGGATCATCACAGGACAAAAAGTCTGGACCTCTGGAGCACAGTATTCAGACATCGGTGAGATTATCTGTCGAACCAATCCTGACTTGCCAAAGCACAAGGGTCTCACGGGCTTCATTGTGGATATGCACGCACCTGGTATTGAGATTCGACCACTTCGTCAGATGACAGGTGGCGCAAGTTTCAACGAAGTTTTCTTCAACGAAGTTCGTGTGCCAGATAGTCACCGACTGGGCGACGAAAACAATGGCTGGAACGTTGCACTGACAACTCTCATGAACGAACGCGCATCCATCGGAGGCGGTGGCAGTACCGCATCAAACGCTGACAACCCACTTATCGTGCGCCTGATCGCAATGGTGCAACACTTTGGATTAAATAATGACCCCCTCGTTCGAGATGAACTAGCCGCGCTCATCACTGGTTATCGCGTGGCGAGCTACAACAACCAACGAGCCATGGCCAAGATTCGGTCAGGGCAGACTCCTGGTCCAGAAATGTCCATCGCCAAGATGGCTCTCACGATCAACCAAACAAAACTCGGCAACTTTGCTGCTCGCGTGTTGGGCCCACGAATTCAAGCCGACACTGGCGAGTGGGGAACCTACTCGTGGGGATCTCTCCTGCTTGGCACACCAGGATTGCGAATCGCTGGCGGTTCTGACGAAGTCATGCGCAATATCGTTGGTGAGCGCGTGCTTGGTTTGCCAAAAGAACCTGGCATCGACTCAGTCTCACCATTCCGAGATCTCAAAATTTCCGTGACCCAGAAATAGATTCGTTCGCCGCGCCCAACTACTTGGATTTTCCGGTTAAGTTCCAGGAAAGACGATGATGGGGAGTTGGCCCATATTGTTTGATTGCATCCGTATGAACACGGGCGCCGTATCCCTTATTTGATGCCCACTGATACACGGGATGTTGCTCATGCAAAGTGCGCATCAACGCATCGCGTTCGACCTTGGCAATGACACTCGCCGCCGCCACCGACGAACAATCACGATCTGCTTTTTGTCGCACAATAATGCGCGAGGTACACACTAATCCGTCGGCACATAGGGGTCGCTGTGGCCGCACAAGCCAGTTGTAATTGCCATCCAGAATCACAACGTCCGGAACTATTCCCAACGCCGCTAATGCTCGCTCTCCAGCCAAACGCAATCCAACAAGAATTCCGTATTCATCAATCTCTTGCGAGGTTCCGATTCCGATGGCACACGCCGTTGCCCATTGACGACTAGGTGCAACGAGTTCTTCGCGTTGATTCGCCGTGAGTAATTTGCTGTCTGCAAGTCCCGCTGGTGGCTCAGCACACGTGCGTGTCATCGCCACGATGCCCACCATCACTGGACCAGCAAGTGCGCCTCTTCCTACTTCGTCAATACCGGCCACCACAGTGCGGTCTGAGACACACAGAGACTTCTCGAGTTCACACGTGGGATATATGCGCGTCAACGAAGACTTCGACACTACGGGGCGCCCATCGGCGCTTCAAGCAGCGCCTCCCCTGATGCTTCAGTCGACGACCAGGACGAGTCAGCGCGTCCACCGGTGACAACGAGGCCTGGTTCACCATGGACTTCCCACAACACTGCAGGTCGTGCGCCATGCCATCTGACTGCATACGACACATATCGATGTGCGTCGGCCACCAACCGGTGACATTCAAAGTTTTGTCCCCACCACGGTTCTGGAATGCCTCTGGGGAACAACTTAACTATCCCACCGCTTGCTGATGGCTGCGCCAGTAAAGATTCGAGCCACGCTGCCAGTAAATGATCTTCTGGTGCCTCGACTGGAATTGGTTCAACAGCATGATCAGCCAAGCGCAACCATGCACGCGCAATGTCATCAACTGCTGCATCTTCGTGATGGCGTGCGCAGACACTTGCTGCAGTTGACAGCAAGTGTGCTGTGTCCCATGCCAACTGGGTTGTTTTGCGTTCACGCTTAAGGCGTTGTTCTACAACGCGCACAACATCTACAATACTGTCAGCACTAAAGTCGCCTAATCGGATGCGCTCAATAACTGCGTGCTCGGCTGCCATATTGAGATCGCCCTCATCCAATAACAGACGACTACGCACCGCAGTAAGTCGAGAGCAGAGCGACTGATCAGGTAACACCATTCGCGACGCGACCTCACATGCTGTTTCCCATCCGTTTAAAACTTGCATGTATCCAGCAATTCCAGTCGGCAGTTGGCCGGCATGGGGCTTGTTGTGCAGTAAGGCAGTGCGAACGGTTGCCTGATGACCAAGCGGCAAAACGAGGCTATTGCTTGGCATCTCAATACCTTGTGGCACAACATCACTTGGTGGATGAGTTGTCAGCACATCGTTGCGACTAAGAGCAATTACCACTGGCAGAGTTGACTCGTTGACAAACTCCATCACCGTCATGCCGCCCATGTCCGCAACGCAAAAAATGCGCTGCACGATGTCACCTCCCGGCACATGCAGACGAGTCTCGGCAACAGGCGTCCCGGCCAGCCACTTTTGTCGCAGCGTCGGCTCGTTTTCTGGAACATACCAACGATCATCGGCAGCAACTCGCCACAATATCGGAGCCGAACCATCACATGGAATCAACATTCCGCTGTTGGTGACCTGAGTTCTCCAATGAGTTCCGCGCACACCAATCGTGTCATGGGAGTGCCCGCTCATATTGTTTCTGATTTTGATGTACGTGACATCAGCGCAGTGAGCGCCTCCTTAGCAGTTGCTCCATCACGACACACTGCAACAACTTGTTCAGTGATTGGCATATCAACGCTATGACGTATGGCAAGTTCAAGAACCGACGGAGAACTCTTCACCCCTTCTGCGACCATTGACATTGAAGCCAAAATATCATCAAGTGATTCTCCCTGACCCAATCGCACACCAACTGTGGTGTTGCGACTTTTCATTGATGAACATGTTGCAATCAGATCTCCCATACCTGCAAGCCCGGACAACGTCGGAGCGTTACCACCCATTGCCATGGCTAGCCGTGTCATTTCAGCCAATCCGCGAGTGATCAAGGTCGCCCTTGAGTTCTCCCCGAATCCCATCCCAGAAGCCATACCAGCCGCAATTGCAATAACATTTTTTACAACGCCAGCGATTTCGCATCCAACGACATCAGAATTCGTATACACGCGTAATGTTGCCGAAGACAAAATACTCTGTAACTGAACAGCAACGTCTGCATCATTGACTGCTACCACGCATGCTGCTGGTTGACCAAGAGCGATTTCCGACGCCAAGTTTGGGCCTGTCAAAACTGCCACCGGATGTCCTGGCATGACATCATCAACAACTTGGCTCATTCGCGACAAAGTGCCACGCTCCAAACCTTTGGCCAAACTCACGATTGGCACTTTGGCACTCATAAATGGCGCTGCTTGCTGTGCAACATTGCGAAATCCGTGTGACGGCACTGCCATCAAGACAAGGTCCGCCCCCCCGACGACTTCTGCGAGGTCTGAAGATGCCCGCAATGTTTGATGCAGCACGATGTCAGGTAAATACTCCTGATTGCAATGAGTCCGATTGATGCTCATTGCCACATCCGGTTGTCTGGCCCACAACATGACCGATGCGTTCGCCGCGCACAGTGATGCAACGGTAGTTCCCCATGATCCAGCTCCGACTACAGCAACGCGTAGACCAGTGGAATTCGTCATGGCATCAGGATAACTGTCGGAGTACTCCCACTGCCTCCCTCTAGGCTGACGAGGTGCGAGTAGCGCTTGTTGTCCCAATGAAATCATTCAATGTTGCTAAGGGGCGACTCTCTGACGTGCTCGACACCAACGAGCGCCAACAACTCGCCCGTGATTGTGCGCGAGTAGTTCTTGGCGCAGCCGGAAACTGGCCCAAATACGTCGTTTGTGATGCTGATGACGTTGCGAATTGGGCAAAAGAAATAGGTGCGCACGTCGTGTCGTGCCCCACACCTGGACTTGATGAAGCAGTTGCCGCCGGAATAACCGCAGCAATCACAGATGGCGCACAACACATTGTGGTGGCGCACGCAGATCTTCCACTTGCTCACACGTATCAACATCTCGTCCTAGACGCACAAGTGGCTTTGGTGCCAGACCGTCACATGGACGGCACGAACGTCTTGAGCTTTCCGGCCGATATGCGATTTGCAACTGCATACGGTCCCCAAAGTTTTATGCGCCATCAAGAAATTTTGACAACACTTGGACATCGATACGTTGTTGTCAATGATAACGAACTGTCACTCGATCTTGATACAGCCGATGATCTCACCGAACTGAGGAAACGAACATGAACGCCAACGATCCTGGCCAAACACCCCTGCAGTCCGTTGCTGCTTGGACCACCAACATCTCCGTTCCAAAAATAGTTCTGGCCATTGGAGCGCATCCAGATGATATTGAATTTGGATGCGGTGGAACACTTGCAAAATGGTCATCTGCAGGATCCATTGTGCATCACCTCGTGCTCACCGACGGGTCCAAGGGCACCTGGAATCCCGATGCTGACATTGCGGCACTCGTCGCCCAGCGACAAATCGAGCAATCCAACGCCGCACGTGCTCTCGGAGCAACAGGCTCAGTCATATTTCTTGGTCACACTGACGGAGAACTTGTGCATTCCCCTGCCGTGGTTGAACAGATCTGTTTACATATTCGACAACTGAAGCCAGATGTTGTCCTGACCCATGATCCCTGGAAGCGATACCGCTTGCACCCAGATCATCGCAACGCCGGACTGAACTCCTGCGATGCGATTGTCGCTGCTCGCGACCCGCATTTTTTGCGTCATCAAATTTTAGAACTTGGTGCTCAGCATCATCGTCCTGACGCATTGTTGCTATGGGAAGCAGATGCGGCGAATCACGCAGAAGACGTGTCGGCGTTCGTCGATATCAAACTTGATGCGTTACTCAAGCATGCCAGCCAATTTGAAAGCACAATGAAAGCCACCGATGATTCTGGAATACAGAAATTCCGCGAGCGTATTCAAGAACGCATGACCGAACTAGGCGTGCCCTATTCCTTTGAGGCTGCTGAGGTTTTTCATTACATGAATCGCCTCTAGCGACCAAACTGCCCAGGTTGTCGCCCTTCTCCGGGTGGTCCAGCAAAAGCTTGTGCGATATCCATCCAATCATGCGCCAAGTCGCCATGAATTTCAAGATGCACATCATTTATGTGACGGCGACGCGTCACCACTTGACAGAAGTCGAGTACGTCTCCGCTCACGCTGTGCGCTCCGTCGTCACCCCATCGCCATATTGTCCCATCAGGTGCGCTCAATCGCACGCACACCTCACCGGCAGGTAATTCACGTTGATTCGCAGCGTATGAGAACGCACGTGCCCGCACGCCTATGTGAGCAATATGACGCAAGCGCGGTGTTGATAGTACTTGCACGCTCAGCGCATCTGCCACGTCGTGCGCATGGGCCCATGTTTCCATGACACGTGCCGTCACCATTGATGCAACTGACATCGATGGACCGTACCATTGACACCGCGTCTCTGGTGACACTCCCTGCACTGCCGTGCACAGCGATGTGTTTGCATCTACCCACCACTTCACGATATTCGCGTGGGAACGAAAACGTTCTTGTCGATGAATATCTACACCCGATGACCGAAGAATTTTAAGATCCTCAGAAAAACGTACCGCGTCTGTCATAGACCAGAGAGCACGCTCGTCGAACAAAGCAAGATGAATAATTTGATCCGCGATACACCAACCGGGAGCAGGTGTTGACGTGAGCCAGTCATTGTCATCCAATGGTTCGATCAATCTCAGGAGAGACTCTGCTTCGGCTCCAAGATCCTGCGCAAGTTGCACGATGTCGATGCCCATGTATTGATTGTGTCAAAGATGATCCCGAAAAGCAGAAACGAGGGGCTTTCGCCCCTCGTTCCTTGACACTCTGAACCGATTGGTTCTGTGATGAAAACAGTAGAGAAGGACTAAGCCTTCTTCTTTGCTGCTCTCTTCTTGCGCTTTGCAGGAGCCTTTTTCGCTGCTGCTTTCTTCTTGCGCTTTGCAGGAGCCTTCTTCGCTGCTGCTTTCTTCTTGCGCTTTGCAGGAGCCTTCTTCGCTGCTGCTTTCTTCTTGCGCTTTGCAGGAGCCTTCTTCGCTGCTGCTTTCTTCTTTGCTGGGGCCTTCTTACGGGCCTTCTTCTTTGCTGCCACTTGAGTTTCCTCTCTTTGTGTAAGTGATTTACTTACGGTTTGGGTTTAGCTCAGCCTTGAGCGTTGAGCTCGCTGAGAACTTCATCGCGGTTGAAGCAGGAACATTGACCGTGGCACCCGTTTGTGGGTTACGACCTGTCCGTGCCTTGCGTTGGGTTGCACTGAATGAGCCAAAGCCCGGCCATGCAACCTTTCCGCCATTCTTAGTAGAAGCAACCACCAGTGCAAAGAACGCCGCAATTGTTCGTTCGGCATCTGCCTTGGAACAATCCGCTGCCTTTGCAACTTCTTCGATGAGCTCTGCTTTTGTCATTTTTTCCATTCCTCCTCGGATCGGAGTGTCGGGAGTATCTGAATGGGTTTTTTTACTAAAAGCAAGCATTGAAGTAGTTGCATTTGCAACTAGAGCCTTTCTAGGTCTTCCTAGCACTGTGATGCATCAAGGACATCCGAGGCAGTCGCTGACGATTCGACATACCAAAATGCTTTTGGACACTCATCGGATCTTGCGTTGAACGTCATCTTGCGACGCGCTGATTTCTGCCAGAAATCGCTATCTTTCCTATATTTTATATGGGTTTTAGCGAGTTGGCTCGTTCTCGCACTGGGGTCGAGAATGCGCAACATTTGCCAGTACACCATCGAAAAACCCGAATCGTCGTGGTCAGTACTGCCCACAAATGCCGGCACAGAAATGTTTGTATTTTCTCACTCGCAAGTGCGCAAAATATTTTTTAAATTTTTTTAAAAAAATGCTGGATTTAGATCAATTTTTGTCGCAAGAGAGAATTTTTTTGATTTTTCCGCGTCATCAAGTATTCATCTCCCTATCCACCACTTACCTCAGCGCAGCGATAAATATGACCGTGTTGAACATATGTCATGCTCCTCAGCAACACTTGGTGATTTGCCAGTGGGATTGAACTGACTCACCCGTGACTGATGTTCTTGGCACAACTGCCGATGGAGCAGTTACTCCAGACCACCCACCTGTCTCTCCAGGCACCGGACAAAGAACCCGCGTTGTATTAGATACCTCTGTCCTTGTTGCTGATCCATCAAGTCTTCGAGCGTTTCCGGGTTGTGAAGTAGTGATTCCGCTGACCGTGGTGGAAGAACTAGACGGATTGAAATCTCGCATGGATGATGTCGGTCGTGCGGCACGAACTGCGCTGCGAGCCATCGAAGATATGCGGCGGCGCGCTGGCGGTTCCATCCATCTTCCGGTTCCCGTTGAGTCCGACGCTTTGGGCGGGACTGTCCATATCGAGGTCAATGGCATTCAGCGACATCGCCTCATTGAGTTTGGCCTTGACCCCGAGATTCCCGATAACCGAATCATTGGTGCGGCACTTGGTCAAGCAGACCACGCCCCAACGCGCATTATCTCTAATGATGCTGGCCTGCGAATCAAAGCAGCCCACCTTGGTTTAACGGCTGAAGAATACATACCAACTGGTCGCAGTATGACTACTCGACCCGTTGGTTGGGTCACGATTGAGACAACCGCAGAGTGCATTGATCGTTTGTATTCCGACGGATCGATTCCGGCTGACATCATTCCTGGGGCAAGCAATCTTTTTCAAAATGAGTTCGCTGTTGTGCGCGCAGGTTCGCAGTCAGCACTTACGAGACGCACTAACGAAGATCTCACTGTGCTCTCTGCTTCTTCTGCAGAGCCATGGGGATTGCGCGCACGATCGAAAGAACAGCGCTTTGCTCTTGATCTCTTGATGGATCCAGATGTGAGTGTCTTGGCACTCGACGGACGTGCAGGCACTGGCAAAACAGTGATGGCAATTGCTGCAGGTTTAGAACAAGTTGTCGAACACAGACGCTACGAAAAACTTGCTGTGTATCGACCGCTTGTTCCCGTAGGACGCGCTGACGTTGGTTTCTTGCCGGGTGGTCTAGATGAAAAACTTGACCCCTGGATGTCGGCAATTCATGACGCCATCGTTGCATTGACAGATCAAAGATCTAGCAATGATGCGCGACGACTCATCGAGGATCTCACAGCACGAAATCAATTATCTCTTGAGTCCGTGACTTTTTTGCGTGGACGCTCGCTGCATCGACAAATTGTTGTTGTTGACGAAGCACAGAATCTAGAGCCCACGACTCTTAAAACAATTCTGACTCGAATCGGCGAAGGAACAAAAGTGATCTTTACGGGAGATACCAGCCAAATAGATGTGCCGTATATGGGCGAGTCCAATAACGCGCTTGCCGTCTTAATTCACGCCTTTGCCGACCAACGATGCTTCGGCCACATCACTCTGACTGCATGTGAACGAAGCGAAGTCGCCAGCCTGGCTGCCGAATTGTTGTAGCCCCAGCCCACGTCAGGCGCTCTCACCCAATAAACATAAGGGAATCAGCCCGTTTAGTTTTAGTGCTAAATACTAGCATTTTCTTACGATACTGACTACACTAATCGATGAGGCGCTCAGCCTCACCTTGGACTTTTCAACCTGCGGAGGAGAAATACAACCATGGAATCCCAAAACATCAGCGCGTTAGACGAGATCGAAATGGTGACCGTGATGGTTCCAAGACCGTGGACATCGGACGCCTTATGTATCGGGAAAACTCGGTTGTTTTTTGCGCCGCGAGCCGAGCGGCCTCAAGCGCGCGAACGTCGCGAGGCGCGTGCGTTTCAGTTGTGCTCAAAATGCCCTGTTGCTAAAGAGTGCAGAGAGTCTGCGCGCGAAAATCATGAATACGGCTACTGGGGTGGAGAGAACGAAGAAGATCGTTATCTCGCTGGATACACGGTTGCGGCTCCGATCGGAATCAGAACCCGTCTACCTCGGATTGCATAACTACTGCATGGCACAATAGGGCCATGACAACTTACGACTCACCCGGTGCACTTGTGCGGACCTTTATTGACCTGTTGGTTGCCAATCAACCCGATGCCGCGTGCGCAATGGTGTCAGACGATTGCGAATACGACAATGTTCCGATGGGTAAAGTTTTCGGACCATCCGGAATCACCGCAAGCCTTGCTCCATTTCTTGGCGGATGCACGGCAATCGAGTGGAACATCCATCGGCAAGTCGAAAGCGGAACCGTTGCTAATGGGACTGTGTTTAACGAGCGAACAGATCGGTTTCAATTAGGTGGTCGTTGGGTTGAGGTTCCGGTGTGCGGAATCTTTGAAGTGCGCGATGGCAAAATTACGTTGTGGCGCGACTATTTTGACCAATCCACATTTAGAGATCAACTCACCCCTGGCGCATAGGTTTTATCCTGGCAACACCCACGCCTTAGTCTAAGAACATGTCGCTATCTCCACCGAGTGAGTCATCTCGTACTCAACCCGCACAATCCGCCCAGAGCAGCCTTGCATTTGCAGATATTTTCGGCTCCAAATTGTTTGCTGTCATTGACTTTGAAACAACTGGACTGAACCCTGCCACCGACAGAATTTTACAGATGGCTGCCGTGGTCGTTGACATCACCGGACATGTCATCGATTCCTTTGACACCATTGTCAAACCCGAACAACCCAGCGAATACACACATGGAGCAGAACATGTTCACGGCATCAGCACAGACGACGTTGACGCTGGGATGCCGCTCGGATTAGCAATGCGTCGTCTACAAGACATCAGTCAAAACGCTTTATTTACAGCCCACAACGCGCGCTTTGACCTCGGATTTTTACATGCTGAGTTAGCGCGCGTCGGACAATCCTGGAGCATCGATCAGTACGTCGACACACTTTTTTTATCTCGCAGCCTTGACCCCAATAAAGAGCATTCTCACACTCTCACGCACCTCATCGACAAGTACGGAATCAAACGAGACGCGGCACACAACGCCCTTGCAGACGCCCAGGCAACGGCTCAGCTCCTCGCAGTACTGGTTGCGCAGGCACGCCAACAACAGTCTCAATCGGCTAGTTCAGACACGTCCGAATAGCGACGCAACACCGTTTGCGCTGTGCGCTGTGCGATGTCGATAAATTCAATCGGCTCAGTGATCACAAAATTTCCACCTGCGCGCAAGGCCAGGCGACCAAGCCAATGCGCACTATTGACCACTATCGAAATATCAAACGAGTCGTCGTCGTTCTCCTGCACATCACGGCATGGATACGTTTCAACCACCCACGCTGCGGCTGCCTTTACATGCGCGCGTACAACCGGAAGTGTTCCGTCGTCCGGAAACCAGCTCGGGGTCGTTGCTGTTGCCGCAACAATGTTCACTACTTGGCCTGTCGCACGCACCTCTTGAATGCGGTCAATGCGAAATATGCGCGACTCATTGCTCAAATCATCATCAGCCGTTGTGTACCAGTGCCCAGCATCACCAAATACCGTTCGCGGAGTTATCGTTCGCTTTGTCGAAATATCTTTGCTAGGAGACAAGTATTCAATCTCTAGCTTTTCTCCTTTTTCGGCGGCTTCCCAAACAATGTCAAGATATGTTGCTTGCTCGGTTTCTACATCGACCACGTCTCCGCCCAGAAAATCACGGAGTTTTGCGATCGCAGACGCAAGTCTCTTGTCACGTTTCATGCCCGGCAATTGAGCAGCTGCATCTGCCAAAACGCTGAGTCCAAAAATCTCAACATATGTCAGTTCAAGAACACGATCAAAGGATTGTGATGGATGCGCTTCAACACTTCCGTCTTCGAATACGACAACACCAATCATGTCGCCGCCACAATAGGGCGGTACTCCGCACACCATTGCAGTACTCAGATCTTCAAGAACTTCTTCTTTTGTGAGTCCAAACTGTTGTGCAATTTCTTCAACGGTTGAGCCGCCACGCTCCATGACCCATGGCATGATGTGCAGCGCATTCTGCACGCGCACTTTTGCCGACCTTGGACCACGCTTTCCGATACGCCGTCTCCAACTGTTGCGCCCCCTCATCAGATACCTGACGCAACTTCGTTGAGCCAACCAATGACTTCTTGTCGAACATTGGGTGGCGAGAGAACTTCTGCGCGATCAACCATGGCAAATAGCCAAGCCCTAAATGCGACTCGGTTAGCGCAAGACACACGAACATCGATATCGCCATTTTCGTGCGTCAAAATAACTCCGGATTGGCCAAGTTCTCGCGCAACTGTGAGAGCCAGTACTTTGTCAATGCGCACTACTGCCTGCTCGTCTGCGCCATCAAATAATTTGGCATCAGCAGGCATTGCGTCAGCAAGTTTGTAATCCGCTCGACGCACGAAGGCTTGTTGTGTTGCCCCAATCACGACGTCGCCTTGGATACGGTCAACTCGGAACACGACTTCTTCTTTGCGTGATAGATCGTATGCGCCCAAGTACCAATAGCCATCCCGGGAAAGCAATCCGTACGGATGCACAGTGCGATCCTTGGCGTTGTATCGCATCGACACAACACGGCACTCATTCGTGGCTCGCCACAGTTCGGGCAGTACCAGAGAGCCAGATTCAAGATGCATTGTTCCAAAGCCAACATGATCGTCAATCACGCCGCCCAGTCGCACTACCGCACGACGTCCCCACTCGGTATCAATCTGCACCATTGCAGCGGCTTCTTGTAAGGCCTTGATTTCGTCGACGGTGAGTTGCGACGCCAACGTGCCGTATCCCTTTTTATTGAGAAAATACGCCGTCTTGCCGGCGGCATCACCACGCAGCACGATATTTGAAATTGGAACGCCCATCTCGCGCAATGCCGCCTTGTCGCGCTCAAATGATGTGCGACGACCTTCGTCGGAGGATCCGTATTCAGCACCCATCTGGTCCATGATCTGCTCAAGCGTCTGAGGCTGAGCGTTGTTGCCAAGCAACGCCAAAAGATTGAGCATGCGCTCTGCTGGATCGTGTTGCTTTGGCTTAGGCATTACTGTGCAGGATAGACGCTTATACGCGCCCTTGTGCGATGTGCTGATCGATCACTTGGCGCACCATAGCGATGACTTCTTCTGCTGTCGAACCAGGCGTAATGACTCCTGCTACTCCAGCCTCAAGCAACTTAGCAACATCAGGCACAGGGATAATGCCACCAACAATCACCGGGATATCTGCCCCACGATCACGCAACTTCTGCACCACTCGCGGTGCAAGAGTCATGTGTGCCCCGGACAGCATGGATAATCCAATTGCATCAACGTCTTCGTCTATTGCAGCCGCAGCCACTGTGTCAGGCGTCTGAAAAAGTCCGGTGTAGATCACTTCAAATCCGGCGTCACGCAACATGCGCGCCACGACTTTGACTCCACGGTCATGCCCATCGAGTCCGACTTTTGCCACCAAAATACGTTGTGCCATTGATATCTCCCTCTCATTAGTCTGCCACCCGTGTTGGCATCCTGCTACTCATCGAGCTAGTCCTGTTGGCGGTACCAGTCAGCCAGCATCGATGTACTCGAGTCAGTGTGGGCGGTTTTGTTCCCCGTCAACACTGGCTCAATCTTGACGGTCAATTCTTTGCCCAACTCGACTCCCCATTGATCAAAACTATTGATCTTCCAGATCCACCCCTGCACCGCGGCACTATGTTCATAAAAAGCGATCAGTTGCCCCATCGTAAACGCATTCAGCGCCGGAATAACAATGCATGAACTCGGCTTATTGCCCACGAAAGTGCGATGTGCGACAAGAGATTCTGGCACTCCGTCGGCACGAACTTCTTGTGCGGTCTTGCCAAACGCAAGTGCTGCTGACTGAGCGAGCATGCTGGCAAACATTGTTCGCTGTCCACTCTCATCGTTTTGTGATGTTCGTTTTACTCCGATGAAATCTGTACAGATCTCATTTGTTCCTTGATGCATCATCTGAAAAAAAGAATGCTGTGCAGCTGGGCCTACGTCTCCCCACACCACCGGAGATGTTGCATACGTCACCTCGCGCCCGTCGACAGTGATGCTCTTGCCATTGCTTTCGGTGAGCAACTGTTGCAAAAATGCCGGGAAACGACGCAAACCATGGCAGTACGGAATCACTGCGAGTGATGTTGACTGTCGCATCGAACTGTTCCAGACCCCAAGAAGAGCATGCAGCACGGGTGCATTTTGAGCAAGAGGTGTCGTGAGTACATGCTGATCAGTGGCGGACATACCGCGCAAGAATTCTCTAAAGATGTCTCCACCACAAGAAACAATTGTCGGAAATCCAATCACAGAACTCACCGAGAAACGGCCACCAGTCCAGTCAAAGAACTCCAAAATACGATCGCTCGAGATTCCCCAGTCGGCCGCAACTTTTGGCGCTGCTGTGGTTGCAACAAAATGGTCGCGCACTGCCTCTGCACCAAGCGCAACTGTTATCCACTCTCGTGCACGGCTGGCAATATGCATTGTCTCTTGAGTTGTAAATGTTTTTGAAGCAACCACGAATAAGGTGGACTCTGGCGACAAATTGTTTCGTGCAAGAACAAGATCTAATTGCGTGGGGTCAATACTGGAAATAAAATAACAGTCGGGTCCGTTATGCCATGCCTCGAGCGCATCGGCAACAACCACATTGCCCAAGTCAGAACCACCAATACCGATGTTGACAATCGCTGTAAATGCGTGTCCCCCAAATCCAACGATTCGGCCAGCGCGTATTGCTTCTGCCAACTCGATGGCACGTTCTGTTTGTTCTTGCGCTGCCACAGTCATCGGAGAATTATCTTGTGACCGCATGAGCATGTGTCCAACCGAGCGATGTTCTGTGTTGTTAAGTTCTGCTCCGCTCATCATGCCTGCGAAGTGCTCTTGTACGCCTGCTTCGTGAGCGAGCCCGACTAAAGCATCTAACCCAGCACCCGAAAGAAGCTGTTTTGAGAAATCAAAAAATATGTCGTTACAGGGCAGTGAAAACTTTTGTCCACGCTCTGAATCGCTGGCAAATAACTGTCGCAGTGAGGCATCTGACTCGTCTTGGGCGATGCGTTCTACGACTTGCCATTGTCCTGCCATCTAGATTGTTGGAACTTCCACGTGTTTTCCGAACACCGACCCCAACGTATTCATGACCTCGCCAAGAGTTGCGTACACCGACACCGCATCAATGAGTGCTGGCATGACATTGAGTTCTGGATCGGCTGCAACCGTGCGCAAATAATCGAGGGCTTTTTGAACAGCATTGTCATCTCTTGACAACTTGACTGATTCAAGGCGTTTGTGTTGGCGAGCCTCATCTTCATTGGTGATTTGCAAAACGTCAATACTTGCTTCGTCATTGCCCTCAAGAAAACGCGTCACGCCCACAACGGTGCGGTCGCCAGCGTTCAGCATCTTTTCTTGAATGTAGGCAGAGTCAGCAATGCGCCCCTGGAACCAGTTGTCTTCAATACCCTGAATAACTCCTTCGAGCATTGATCCAGCACCCAACGTATCAATCGTGGCAAAAATTGCTTCTGCTTGGCGCTCCATCTCGTCTGTCAAAGACTCAACAAACCACGAACCGCCAAGTGGGTCTGCCACATTTGTGACATTTGTTTCGTAGGCCAAAACTTGCTGCGTGCGCAACGCAATACGCGCCGCCTTCTCTGTTGGTAACGCAAGGGCTTCATCCATTGAGTTTGTGTGCAGACTTTGTGTGCCACCCAAGACCCCGGCCAATGCCTCGATTGCAGTTCGCACAATATTGACCTCTGGCTGCTGCGCGGTGAGAGAAACTCCGGCTGTCTGCGTATGGAAACGCAACTGCATCGAGCGCTCTGATGTTGCGCCATAGCGTTCTTTGGTCCAACGCGCCCAGATTCGTCGTGCTGCGCGATACTTGGCAATTTCTTCAAAGAAGTCAATATGTGCATTGAAGAAAAATGACAGGCGTGGCGCAAAAGCATCAATGGGCAACCCGGCTTGCATCGCAAGTTCAATATAGGCAAAACCATTGGCCAGCGTAAACGCCAGTTCTTCGGCAGCAGTCGCTCCCGCCTCACGAATGTGGTATCCAGAGATTGAAATTGAGTGCCAACGTGGCATTTCATTTGTCGCGAATGCGATCGTGTCCCGTACTAAGCGCATGCTGTGACGCGGAGGAAACACAAATTCTTTTTGTGCTTGGTATTCCTTCAAGATGTCGTTTTGAAGTGTTCCGCCCAATTTTGCGCGCGGGACTCCTGCTCGCTCAGCCTGAGCAATAAACATGGCAAAAATAACTGCGGCCGGAGAATTAATTGTCATTGATGTGGTGATCTCTGAAAGATCGATTCCGTCATACAGATCTTCCATGTCTGCCAAGGTGTCAATGGCAACACCACATCGACCAACTTCGCCGTCGCTCATCTCATGATCAGAGTCGAGCCCAAGCAGAGTTGGCATATCAAAGGCAGTCGACAGGCCGTCACCACCAGCGCGAATGATTTCTTTAAACCGCCAGTTCGTATCTTGGGCAGTGCCAAAGCCCGCGAACATACGCATTGTCCAAAGTTTGGAACGATACATCGAGGCGTATGGTCCGCGCGTGTACGGATACACACCAGGTTGTTCTGCATCATCTGGTCCGTACACCGGCTCGAGTGCAATTCCTGACATCGTGGTAAAGGGTTCGTCGCGAACCTTGCTCGCGGCAAACGCCGCTTCCCATTCTTTGCGTGGATTCATTTCTGCTGCCATCTGCGATTCCTTACTTTTTGCTGCGACCAAGAATCGCCCAAGCAGTTGGAGCAATTGCACCTGCAAGAAGCATCTTCAAAAGGTCACCGACAAGAAACGGAGTCACGCCATAAGCAATTGCGTTAGCGTCTCCGGTGGCAATTGGAATATGCAAGTGATGCGCAAGCCATCCAGCACCAAAAACATAAATCACAACAGTGCCCATTGCCATCGCCGAAAAAGACGAGGCGTAATTGCGGTCCCCGCGCATCTCGGACAAATATCCGATTAGTGCTGCCGCCAGAATAAATCCGACAAGATATCCCATCGTTGATCCAGTTCCGGCTGACCACCCACCGTCACCGCCAGAATAAAACGGAAGTCCGATAAGCCCCATCGCCCAGTACACACCCTGCGACAGCGCACCACGTCGCCATCCCAACACGCTCCCGCTCACCAACACAGCAAATGTCTGTCCAGTAATAGGAACAGGCGTAAAGCCAAGATGAATCGTAATCTGTGCGGCCAATGCAGTGAACAGTGCAAAACCAACAACTAAGACGGCATCACGGCCGATAGCGCGAGAACGAACGGTCGGTACTGCAAGTAGATCAACAAGAACTGCTGGAGAGGTGGTAGTCATGGGGTTCAGACTACTACCGTTACACGAATGAATACAGAGTCCGATGCCATCCTGCTGCCGTGGTGGAAAAATCCTGCAAATATCCTTATTGGGGTCGTCGTAGTGGCAATTTTTCTTGGTTCTGTGGGCTATTCCGTCGGCAACCGTGCCGGACGCGTTCAGCATAATTCTGTCGATGTCGGCTTCTTGCAAGATATGCGTGTTCACCACGAACAAGCAGTCGCCATAGCCTCTGTGTATCTCGATATTTGGACAGACGGCAATGCGGTGGAGCGCACAATTGCCCGTGAAATTCAGTTTGACCAATCTTTTGAGTCAGGGCGAATGGTGCAACTCTTGCGCATTTTTGGAGCATCCGAAGTCAACGAAACAGATCAGGCGATGACATGGATGAACGAAACACACGATGCGATGTCATCGATGCATGATCCAGTGCCACTTGAGCGCATGCCGGGACTCGCCACTGACGAACAATTGCAAGAGTTGCGTAGAGCAAAGGGTGTCGAGGCCGACAAGTTATTTGCCCAACTGATGATTGCCCATCACAACGGTGGACTCGACATGGCGGAGTATGCAGTTGAGCACGGCAAAAATAATGAGGTGCTCGGCCTTGCGGCCGCAATGGTTGCCGCTCAAACAAGTGAACTCGCCGAACTCAATCGGATACTCTCATCCTTGTGACCGAGTCATCTGGCGTTATTGGCGCACTTGATATCGGAACAAATAGTTTCCATCTCGTGATCGCACGCGCAACCCACTCGGGCTTCGAAGTGATTGCACGAGAAAAAGAAATGGTCCGACTTGGCGAAGGCTCTGGCGACATGAAACTGCTGAGCCCAGAAGCAATTGAACGTGGTGTCATTGCACTTCGCAACATGCGACGAATAGCAGATGTCCACGGAGCAGAACTGCGAGCTATCGCCACAAGTGCCGTTCGAGAAGCCACAAACGCGGATGTCTTTATAAATCGGGCGCTCAAAGAAGCATCTATTGTTATTGAAGTTATCTCGGGAGTAGAAGAAGCTCGGCTCATCCACCTAGGCGTCATGCAAGCGATTCCACTCATGGATACTCGTTCAATTGTTATTGACATCGGTGGGGGCAGCACGGAGGTTGTCATTGCCGATGGACTGTCCCAGCATTTCGTTCGAAGTTTCAAACTCGGAGCAATTCGCTTAACAACTCGATTTTTTTCTTCAACTTCACTACACCCCTCTGCAACATCTGCATGTCGCAAATTTCTCCATTCAACTCTGTCGCCATCACGCAAAGAGATCGTTCAGTTAGCACCCAAAATTGCCGTTGTTTCATCCGGAACGGCAGAAGCCCTTGCAAGCATGGTGAGAATTTTGCGGGATGAATCTGAGCCAAAATCAATGAACGGCTTCAAATTCACGATCAAAGAACTAGAGGTTGTCGTCGATCTTCTGGCTCAATCTCCAACAGTTGAGATGCGTCGTCAGTTACGAGGTGTCGACGCCTCTCGCGCAGACATTATCTTGGCGGGTGCACTTATTTTGGACACGATTGCCCATGAGTTTGAGTTGCAGAATTTTATTTTCAGTGATTTCGCTTTGCGGGAGGGAATTATTCTCGATACTTTGCAGCGAACAGAACACTTAGACCATCAACATCTGCACCAGGTTTCATTAAACAGCGTTATGGGACTTGTTGAACGTTGCGATGACGACGTTGCGCACAGTAAAAACGTAGCGAGACTCGCGCTTGAACTCTATGATTCGCTCGAAAAGGAATACGATTTCAGTCCCGAGTGGCGGGTTCTTTTAGAAGCCGCATCCTTGCTCGCCAATGTCGGGCTCATTGTCTCGCACAGCAAACACCACCTGCACTCGTATTACGTCATCAGAAACTCAGATCTTGTCGGATTCACCGACCATGAAATCGAGCTCATTGCGTTGATCGCTCGCTATCACAGAAAAGGCCCACCAAAGCCGTCGCACAATGATTTTGCCAACCTTTCTGAGGCAGAACAGCAACTCATCATATTTTTGGCAGGCATCTTGCGCGTTGCTATTGGTCTTGATCGTTCACATGACGGACGAGTCACACGCCTTGACGTTGAGATCAAAAAAAGTTCAGTAGATATCACTGTCAACACTTCTATGACTCAGATAGATGCACTCGAAATGAACTTATACGCAGCGCGCGAGCGTCAACAACTGCTCGAGACAGCACTTGGCGTACCCATCATGTTTGTGGCTGGCTCAGACGATTAACCAACAACTGTCGTCGTAGTGATTGCGACAACAGGAATCGTAGTAGTAGATGGTCTTACTGGAGGTCGCACAATTGTCGTTGACGTTGTAGATGTGCTAGTTGTTGTGGAGGTACTTGACGTAGACGACGTTGTTGTCGTGTATTCAGGCCATGGACGATTGAAATACGGTGTCGGAGATCCGTAGGCTTCGGGCTCTTTGATGCCATCAAAGACAAAAACTCTGTCGCTGTATTGCACCATCGCCGGAAAATATTCAGAGATAAAAATAGGGATACGAATACACCCATGTGACGCTGGATATTTTGGCACTTGCATCGCACCGTGAATTGCAATGCCGTAGTTGAAATACACGGGATTCCACATTGTTCCGAGTTGACTCTCACGCAGACCACTTTTACGCATATAAAAGGCATAGACACCGCCTGGGGTGATTGATTTACCGCAAGCGCCATCAGTTATCCGCCCGACTCCTGTGTTTCCTTCTTCGCCCGGATCAATAACGACTTCTTCACACCAATCAAGATTAGATCCAGATGAAATATGAGTAATTAGTATCGGCGCATCATTCTTGAAGACCACCATTGCTTGTTCTGGTAAATAAATCTCAACATGTGTTGGTGATGACTCAGTTCTGCGCGGAGTGATCACAACCGACCCACGCATTGTGTCCCACAATATGGGCGTGACAAAGTCAGTAATCGTGTCACGAGTCATCTTCATAACAAGTGCCTGAAACGCCCAGATAGCCGTAATGGTGTCACCTCCATATACGCCGTCAATAGGACCTGGATCGAAATGCAAATCCTTGAGTCTCTGTTGCACTCGACGTACATCTTCACCACGCATTCCCTTTTTTAGAGTGCGTGTGAGCACAGCATTGGTGATGTCGAGCCCCGACACAGTGGTCGATGTTGCAGGCAATGTTGTGGTTGCAATCGGAGTCTCAGATTGGCGCGAGACCGTGACGATTCCGATCACTATTCCCAAGATCGCCAAAGTCACGAGAGAAGAGCGCCATTGCGCCCACCACGACACGTGTACGGCAGGGGTCAATGAGTCCTGGTCGTGTGGGGGGAAAGCATCATTTGGCGAGTTCACAGCACTGAAACGCTACCAACGAGAGCGCCTTCAGACTGAGCGCACTTACTGAACAGGCGAAATATTACGGATCTCCTTGCGCAAAGTTCGGGCTTCTTTAAGAATCTTTCGAATGACCGCAGGTGAACTGAGCGTGGATACTCCCCTCGTGCGCGGAAAATAATCGACCCCAAATTGCACCACGGTGAATCCCAATTTTTGAGCTCGAACAACAAGTTCGGCATCGATAAAGGAGCCTTCGCTTTTGAGTTCGATGTGTTCAAAAATGCGCGTTCGACATAACTTGAATGCGAAATTGATATCTCTCATTCGGGTACCAAATAGCACGCGGACCAACATGTTGTACAAAGCAGAGTACACCGTACGCACGTATCCTTCGCCGGTGCGATCAAACCGATACGCACTCACCACGTCTGCATCGTAATACCGCAACAGTCGCACAGCCTTGTGAACATCGTGCATGTCAAACGGAAGATCGGCATCGGTATACAACACAAGATCACCGGTGGCTGCTGCATAACCAGACTTCATTGATCCGCCCAATTTTCTGTTCTGAGCATGGTGCACAACTCGAACACGGGGATCCGCAGCGGCGGCGGCATCGGCGAGTTCTCCGGTGCGATCTGTTGATGCATCATTGACAATGATGAGTTCGTAGTCGGCGATATCACCCTGCTCAATCAGTTCTTCACACTCTTCACGAGCGGCATCAAGAGCCCGAACGAGATAATCCTGTTCGTTCCACATTGGGAAAAACACCGACAACTTAGAAAATTTTGCGTGGTCCACGAACAAGACATTAGTAGTGATCTGCAAATTATGCTGTACGGTTTGAGTCGTGAATCAGACAGCTAAAGACTCTCGCCGGATCCTCGCATCGGGGTGGGCCGTAGTCGGAACCGCCACCTGGGTCGCCACTCTGTTCGCCGTGGTCGCAATTGCTATTTCATCTCGAACAATTAGTCGACCGCCATGGTGGCTTGGTCCAAGCACCGATCCTGCAACACCATTTGCTCTCATCATCTTGGCGATCGTTATTACTTTCACCGCCGTGACGTATCTTGGCTCGTACTCCGTTGCCCCGTGGATAGGTGTGTTCTCCAGTGGGTTCTTGGGGATCTATGCCATCGTCGATCTTGGCTCCACCATTGGAGTCGCCGTCGCTCAAATCGTCGTTGCCGTCGCCGCCCTCGCGGGCTCTCTTGCCACCTTCGCTGGACTTCATCGGGTAACCCCGTAATAGACCACCGTCTGACTGCTGTCACTGGATACCGTTAGACCCATGTCCAAAGTGCTCTCATCGCTCCCTGTGGGCGAACGCGTCGGAATTGCATTCTCTGGAGGCCTCGACACGTCTGCTGCTGTCGCATGGATGCGCCAACGAGGTGCCTTGCCGTGTTGCTATACCGCCGACCTGGGACAACCCGACGAACCAGACCTGGTTGGCATTCCCGATCGTGCGCGCCAATACGGAGCAGACATTGCGCGAGTAATTGATTGCCGCACCGAACTTGTTCACGAAGGATTAGTTGCATTGCAGTGTGGTGCATTCCACATCGCAACTGCGGGTCGAACCTATTTCAATACAACGCCTCTTGGTCGCGCCGTCACCGGAACGCTCCTTGTGCGCGCAATGCAAGAAGACGGTGTCGATGTCTGGGGCGACGGCAGTACCTACAAGGGCAATGACATTGAACGTTTTTATCGCTACGGTCTCATGGTCAATCCAGCCTTACGTATTTATAAACCATGGCTCGACGAACAATTCGTCGCCGAACTTGGTGGTCGAACCGAGATGAGCGAGTTTCTGACGAGCCACAAACTTCCCTATCGTGCGAGTGCAGAAAAGGCGTACAGTACCGATGCCAATATTTGGGGCGCAACACATGAAGCAAAACTGCTTGAAGAACTTTCAGCCAGTATGGAAATCGTTGAACCGATTATGGGCGTCTCTCACTGGAACGACGCAGTACACATCGCTTCAGAAGACGTCTCAATTGCTTTTCATGAGGGATACCCAATCAGTATCAATGGGCAGGGCTTCGCTACTCAGGTAGATCTTGTTCACGCTGTTAATGCAATTGGTGGTCGTCACGGAATCGGCATGAGTGACCAAATCGAGAACCGCATCATCGAAGCCAAGAGTCGCGGCATCTATGAAGCTCCGGGTCTTGCACTTCTGCATATTGCTTACGAGCGACTTGTGTCAGCAATCCACAACGAAGCAACGCTTGAGAACTACCGCACAATGGGGCGCAGACTTGGTCGTCTCTTGTACGAAGGTCGGTGGTTTGATCCGCAATCACTGATGTTGCGCGAATCATTGCTGCATTGGGTAGGAACCGCCGTCACAGGCGAAGTCACGTTACGTTTGCGCCGCGGCGAGGATTACACCGTGATAAACACGACGGGTCCGCATCTCACGTACTCACCCGAACGATTGAGTATGGAAAAAGTTGACGATGCATCGTTTGGACCACTTGATCGCATCGGTCAACTCACAATGCGCAATCTTGATATCGACGACAGTCGCGCCAAACTTGATGTTTATCGGTCAGCCGGGACACTTGGTAGTGGCGGTCTTTTGTCCATAGAAGACAAACGCTGAATAACACCAGCCAATAACATCGCCCGCGGAACCATCGTGGCAACGACAACGTGTTCGGAGTCGGCATGTGCTCCCCCACCCACTGCCCCCAGTCCGTCCAGAGTTTGCACGCCCACGGCAGCCGTGAAATTGCCATCTGAGCCTCCGCCAACTTCGACCCCGACGATGTCGGGCATCTGCATCTCGTGAGCAACTTGTTGCGCAATCGCAAAAAGATCAGTTGCTGACGATGAATGCATCGGCGGGCGATTCATTCCGCCCGTGACAAGCAAAGTGGCTCCCTTGTAATTTGAAGTCAGTTCACGCATCTCTGTTTCGACACGTACTTTTTCTAAAGGAGTCTTGACGCGCACATCAAGCATGCATGTTGCAGATGCCGGAACAACGTTGTCAGCCGTGCCAGCGGATGCGATTGTCGGTGTCACTGTGGTTCCGGCTTCTGGGCGCGCGATTGCAACTACTCGGGGCAACAACTCAGACAATGCCAAGAGCGCATTCACACCTTTTTCTGGCTCAAGTCCAGCGTGTGATGCTTTGCCTTGTAACGAAAGTTCAAAGTTTCCGGTTCCTTTGCGTCCGATTTTTAGTGCACCACCGTCAGCGCTGGGCTCAAGCACTAAAACAGCACCCGCGTGTAACGCACGTTGTTGTAAAAGTTCTCGTGAATGATACGACCCGATTTCTTCGTCCGCCGTAATGAGCATCTCGACCGCGCTGATGTCTGCAAGAGAGCCCAATGCATGAATGGCCTGAACGATGCCAGCCTTCATGTCAAACACTCCAGGTCCAGTCGCGTGACCATTGCTCACCCTGAAGGGCCGTTGTGTTGTTGTGCCAGCGGGATGCACGGTGTCATGATGTCCCAAAATTAAAACTCGCGCATTTGGTCCGCCTACCCAATGAAGATGCGGACCGACATCAGATTCGACAATTGTGGGGGCAATACCTGTCACGCGCGTCATAATCGACGCCAACAATGCTGCATGAATATTGAGTCGGTCAATATCACGAGATGGTGATTCGGTGTTGACCAACACTTCGAGATCAGAAAGCATCTGTTCGGCAGAAATTGTTTGTGCGATCTTGTCCATTGCCTATACACCGTAGTAGTGGTGCCTTGCGATTGCTCGCACAGATAAAGCAATTGTCAACCGTTGTGCCCGGAGTGGGAATTGAACCCACAAGAAGTTGCCTTCCGGGGGGTTTAAGCCCCCTGCGTCTGCCAGTTCCGCCATCCGGGCAAAGAACATGAAGTGTCAGGCTACGCGCGAGACAGTGCGCTCACCTACATCGCCAGCCTGAGAAGTTGTCTGGGTCTGAACGGTAAAACTGAGCATGACACGCCACAGCTCGGCGCGAAGTCGGTCTGCCTCAGGGGCGATAAGTGCATTCAGCACAATGACACCCTCGATCATGTCGGCGATAGACGCCGTAAAGGGCCTACCAGCAACCCGCACCGCCACAATGCCACCCGTGCCATCTGTTGTGCGTCGAATTGCACGGTCAAGCCCGATGGTGCGTGGAGGACTGCGAAAGCCCGGCGCGACCAAGCCCTGAGATGCAAGATGCTGTGACAACACTCGTGCTGCTGAAGCAAATTTGGCTGTTAGCGGCGTTGTCATGTGACCATACTGTCAAAGGGGTGTGGCGCAGTCAGAGTTGCTGGCGTGGGCTCGTGCAACACATACCTCGTAGTCTGCGGAGATGTCTGAGGACCCGCTTAATCCACTTCAGCAAGAGGTCATGGACTCGCTCAAAATCCCAGACGACTGGACGCCACTTCCGGCGACGGTTGTGACTGACGTAGAAGCACAATTACTCGAAGAACTTGCAGATCTCTCGGATTGGTTTACTGCAGAACAACCGTTGCGAGTGAGTAAACATTTGCTGACAACTATTCACGGGTGTGAGGCGCATCACATGGCTCAACGCGCCGAAGCATTTTCTTGGAACATCAATACCGTTCGCGGAACCATGGTGCACAAAGCTGTCGAGTTATTGCTCAACTGGAAATCAGAACAACTCCCGAGTCATATTGTTGACGCGGCCATTGCTAGTGTCATCAATAATCCCCGTGAGAGTGCCTCTGACTTCGTTGCCAGTCTCTCCGAACCAGAACTCGCCGAGTTGCGTGGTGCTGTCGTCGGGTCGCTCACTAATTTTCTTGAATGTTTTCCGCCACTCAAACCACAATGGCGGCCAGTTGTCGAACACTCCGCTCGCTATGCCATTCATCACGATTCCATCGTGTTTACTGCACGCATGGACCTCGTCATTGGCCTTCCTGGGCGCAAAGTCATCATCGATCTCAAGACTGGGCGTATAACTGCGACACACCGTGATGATTTACGTTTTTATGCACTCTTGGACACACTTCGTTCGCGTCAACCACCAAGACGTTTGGCCACATACTCGCTTGATGCTGCGCGTCTTGACACTGAAGACGTTTCAGAAGGTGCACTACAGGCCGCAGTACGTCGCACATCACACGGCGTGCGCGCAATGGCAGAACTTGTCACAAAAAAACGAGAACCATTAAAGCGCACCGGAATGCAATGTAAGTGGTGTCCGTTATTGGACACCTGTGAAGAGGGCGCTCAGTTTGTTCGGCAACTCAGTGGTATTGACGATGACGATCTGTAACAAAACATCACTTGTTGTGCGGAGTCATCATTGCAAGCGGTACACCAATTCCTGCTGCACTGCGAATAGTTGAAATAAATCTTCCTTTTTGTGTTGCAGGCTTTGGTCGTGAAGCAAGGTCCCCCAGATCAGCAGCCAGTCCGTAAAGATCCTCGATACTTATTGCGATACCCCATAGTTGGGCCGTCTCTGAAGAAATATGTGGACCAGACACAACCTCAATGATTGTGTTTTCAAGACGGTGAAATGCTTGCATGACTCCGTTGCCAGCATCACGCACGCGGCGCACCTGGGCCCCACACGCATCTTCAATTGCCTTACTCGTGCGTTCAATGTCTGATGTATTCACAACTATGTGATCAAGCAATACGACTTCGGTGTCGCCAATCGCTGACCGCAATGGTGACTGTGGCGCTTGTGCGACGAAAGTGGTAGCGATGCCATCGATACTGCCTTGAGTTGTTGGCGTATCGGGATCATCAAGCGCAATTGTCCAACTGTGGATTCCGGGCGCGCCGTTATTGCAACGGATCTTTACATTCGAAAGTGCGAATGATTCCTGCTCAGTGTCAATACCGAGGTTCTGCCACGGTTGCGTGGTTCCGCCAATAACGAGTTCGACGAGACGAGCCACGACGAACAGAGGGTCTATCGACTAGCCGCGACCCATGTTTGGTCGTTTGCCATGATTTGCTTTGGAACGACGCATGCGCGCCTTTTTCTTCTTCGTCTTCTTCGACATAAGTCCCTGAGGCTATCGGCTGAGATCGCCTTTCGCCCAAGGCGCAGAAGGCTTTGTCAATCCTGACCCCTAGCCCAGCCTCCAGCGGGCTCGGTTGTCCTTGTAGCGAACGCCCCTGGTGCTTAACCGTGAGCACGTATAGGAGCGGCCATTTTTGATGCCGCGTAAACCTGCTGGGGAACAAAAGTCTCCAACTTTGACCACCACCAGAGGGGTGTTTCGAATTTTTAGCGTTGTTGTGGTCGGGGCCACTGTGGATGTTGTGGTTGTAGAAGTTGTGGTTGTTGGAGTCGTCACGATGAAGCCCATGATCCCCCCGGGAGCAACTGGCCATGCCGCAACACGCAGACCCGCACATGATGCTGCCAACAAATTGCGCACCCGACCAGCCTCGCTTTGATCCATGCTCAAACCCCATCGAGCCTTAATCGAAATCCAATCCCCGAGATACGTGCAGAGATACGAGTCGAGTGGCGGCAACCAATTGGATGGGTCTTTGTCTCCCTTGGATTGGTTCACATTATCCGTGACTGCTAACAGCGTGCGTGAGTCAGATGTGTCGTTGGCGTACAACTGACGTTGCGCAGTCGTCCAGTTCCATGCTCCACTGTCCCAGGTTTCTTTTAATGCAACGACATGATCAATGTCGAGGTCGAGTGGATCAGTCCATTTCCCGCCGTCATATGGCGACACCCAGTCACCCTCGATGACTTTGCATTTATACGGATCTACTTGGGGCAACGAAACGCTGTCACGTTTGAGAACTTGCTGCCGTGAGTCACATCTGTCACCATCAATATCTTTCCAGTGCGGAAATAGATCGCGGTCGTATCCATTTGGATATTCATTTTGCACAGCAATAGCCCGTACTACATCGATTGCATCAAATGCGTTGTTGGCCTGCACGCTTGTGCCTGCCGAAGCACAGACAATTATCCCAGCAAGAGGAAGAATCAATAGTGCGACTCGTCCCGAAAATCCCGAGAATTTACTCACGTTCATGACCTTATCGCTATTTTTGTGTTGACCCGTTCGTGGGGTCCATCAGTTTTTCGTGAGAGGAATCCCATCCGGTGTGACCGCCCCAGCGTGGACCTCGCTCTAATGATAAATCGTTGATCCCAGTTACAGCCTCGTTGCAGTGCTGACACACCATCACTGGAACAAAGTCCTCTCCACAGTTGCCGTGAGTCAAGGAGACTGCTTGTCCATCATCCATGAGCCATTTGTCTCCCCATTTTTTGATCATGCTCATCATCGCAAAAAGATCTTCACCTTTTTCAGTGAGATGGTATTCAAAGCGTTCTGGTTTTTGGTTATAGACAATTTTTTCGAGCACGTCTGCCTCAATCAGTGTGGACAGCCTGTCGGTCAAAATATTTCGCGCTATACGAAGGTCAGATTGCAAACCTTCAAACCTGGTCACCCCCATGAAGACCGCACGAATGATCAAAAGATTCCAGAACTCGCCAACAACATCGATGGCCTTTGCCGAGGCGCTGTTGAGATGAGCCACGCTCGTACGTTTCATTCCTGGCAACCCTATTGCATTTGATTCACGGGGGGTGACCGCTCGCTCTACTGAATTCTTGTTGAGTCAAGCAATCGCTGGGGAGGCGCCCCCATTTCGGCATCAATCTCAACAAAAATACATTCCCCTGGGCACATCTCCGCCGCCTGCACCACGGCGTTCATGAGATTCCATGGCACCTCTGCCAACGACCCAGAGCCGCCGGGATCATTGAGACTTTTCCCGACATTGGCTACATATGCAATCCCATCTTCGAGTTGCACAAAGACATCGGGGCAATGGTCGACGCATAATCCATCTCCGGTGCAGAGATCTTGGTCAATCCACACGCGCACGATTTCTACGATACTTGCGAAGACAAGATTCTGTCACCTTGTGCGAGCAACTACAGGTCATAGCCTGCAGATATGACTACGCCTCCCGTTGCCCCTCGTCGGCCCCATCAGCATGCTCGTATCACGGGTGATATCAGCGATCCATATGCATGGCTCGTCAATAAAGATGACCCCGCAACGATTTCATATTTAGAAGTGGAGAATACATTTGCCGACAGGTGGTTTGCGCCACATCAGGCGACAGTCGATGCAATCTTTGCCGAAATCAAAGCCCGCACAAAAGAGGATGACTCTGCTCCCCCTGTACAAAAAGGAAAGTACTGGTACACCACCAGAACTGTCGCCGGAAGCGCATACGCCATTCATTCACGAGGACTCACAAGAGACACCGCCGAAGCAATACTTTTGCTCGATGAAAACGTAGAAGCGGACGGGCACGACTATTTCTCATTGAATGCATTCGACATCAGCACGGATGAGAAATCGCTGGCGTGGTCAAGCGACACTGATGGTAGTGAACGCTATACGTTGCGCTTTCGCGACATTTCATCACAGACAGATCTTCCTGACGTCTTGACTGACACCACATGGGGCGGAACTGCTTGGTCAAGTGACTCCCAATATTTGTTTTATGTCACCCCTGACGAGGCAATGCGCCCACACCAGGTGTGGCGACATGCAATTGGCACGAATCAGTCGGCGGATGTTTTGGTATTTACAGAGCCAGACGAAAGATTTTTTGTTGGCATAGAGTTGTCGCGTTCTGAGCAGTGGATCATCATCGAAAGTGCCAGCAAGACATCTAGCGAATCTTGGCTTATTGATGCAAGTGAACCGATATCAGAAATGCAACTTGTTGCCGAGCGTCAAGATGATGTGGAATACACAGTCGATCATTGGGGAGACAGTTTTGCCATAGTTACCAACCTTGATGCTCATGATTTTCAGGTCTGTACGGCCCCGACTAAAGAGCCTTCAGTGTGGACGACATTTATTTCACACACAACCGGAAATCGCATCGTGCATTTTGATTGTTTTGCTGATTTTGGAGTGATGCAACGCTGGGTAGACGGCCAGCAACAACTTTATATTGTGCAGCGCAACGGTGAAGTGAAAAATATCGTTGTTGCATCGGAGCCACACGAAGTTGAAATGGACTCTAACCCAGAGTTCAAGTGTTCAAGTGTTCGCATCAATATGCAGTCGCTTGTGACGCCACCAACAATTCTTGATTACACGGTGGCAGATTCCGGCATGGCTGTGCTCAAGTGCGTCGACGTTCCAGATGTGGATCTCCGTAACTACGTTGCCACTCGGTCTTGGGCTATTGCCTCTGACGGCACTCGTATTCCCCTTGACATCGTGCGGCACCGAGACACGCCGGCCGATGGCACTGCTCCGGCATTGCTCTACGCATATGGGTCATACGAGTTGTCAACGCCGCCGTGGTTTTCGACGGCGCGATTGTCGCTCCTTGATCGCGGATGGGTGTGGGCTCTCGCTCACCCTCGCGGCGGCGGCGAGATGGGCCGAGGGTGGTATTTAGACGGCAAACTCCTCAACAAGCGAAACACATTTACTGACACAATCGCATGCGCGCGTTCACTTGTTGCCACCAAGATCTGTGGTGAAAAAATTGTTCTACGTGGTGGTAGTGCCGGTGGATTACTCGTAGGTGCGTGTATCAACTTTGAACCGACGCTGTTTCATGCAGCCGTTGCCGAAGTTCCCTTCGTCGATGTTGTGTCTTCGATGAGTGACCCTGATTTGCCGCTGACAATTACTGAGTGGGAAGAATGGGGAGACCCGCGTGTTGAACCGTGGGCAAGTTACATGCTGTCGTATTCGCCGTATGACAATGTTCAGCCCGTCAAATATCCAGCGCTCTATGTCACTGCTGGGCTCAACGACCCGCGAGTGAGTTATCACGAACCTGCAAAATGGGTGGCGCGACTGCGGCATGATTCACCAACAACGCTTGTCATTATGAAATGTGAAATGGGTGCAGGACACGGCGGTCCAACCGGTCGATATGAGCGCTGGCGTGACGAAGCGCGCACGCTGACTTTTGTTCTTGTTGCAACTAGCCAATGACTGCGGCAGCAGCCAATAAACCCATCAGAACAATATTTCGCCCTAGATCTTTTACCGATGGTGGACGACGCGCACGCGAACCAAAACAGGCGCATGGCTGTTGGCTTCCGCTACGAATACTGACGGCCAAAAATATTGTAAACACCATTAGCAATGCTGTTGAGATACCTAGCACCAGACTGGAGAGTCCAAAGGCGGTGAGCAAAATTCCAAGCACAAGTTCAAGAATTGGAATTCCTGCAGCCAAAAAGCGTCTGACTCCCTGCGCACGCGCATCAGCAATCCATTGATCCCAACCCAAGATTTTTTGAGCACCTGCGACCGCGAATACTGCGCCAACGACCGCTGCGAATATTCTGCCCATGAGCGCGCTTATTCGGATTGACCGACGCTGGTGACTTTGCCCCCAAAAAAAACCATCGCATCTGCCGTGGGGTCTGTGCTGATGAGATGTTCAACACGACCCACCACAAAATAATGATCGCCAACTTCGGTGACAGAATGAATCGTGCAGTCAATCCACGCTAGACAGCCACCAAGAATGGGAGACCCGCTCGGAGCCGCGCTCCAATCGATTCCGGCAAAGCGATCATCTGCTTCTTTGGCAAATTTCCAGCACAACTCAGATTGCGCACTTGACAAAACATTGACACAAAATGAACCACCGGCCTCGATGAGTGGCCACGATGTCGAATTTAGTCCCGGGAAAAAGCCAACAAGAGGCGGGTCAAGTGAAACAGAAGTAAACGAGCCGATCGTGATGCCGTGTGGCTCTGAGTGGGCGTCTAATCCTGTGACCACCACGACAGACGTCGGCACATGGGCAAGCACGGCGCGAAAGTGGGCGCTATCAAATGAACTCACCTTGCCACAATAGACAAACGCATCGCGTTCGTGCTGAATCCGACCCACATCACTGCAAAGTCAGAGTCATTCCCTCGGCGGCCACAATGACTTCAAGGCCCCCAGAAACTGGCGTTTTGGCAAGAGCATCAAGCGCGGAGTCGTGACGCAACGGATCATGATGAAACATCGCTAGTCGTTTGGCGCGACATTCTGTTGCCACCGTTATCGCAAAATCGGGTGTGCAGTGACCCCAATTGAACTTGCGCTGAAACTCCTCAGGGGTGTACTGCGAGTCGTGAATCAAAAGATCGCAATCGTCAACAAGTTCATGTACTGCTTTGATGACGGTGTGCGAACCATCGTACGGTTGCTGATGATCTGACAGATAAGCGACACTGATGCCACCGATCTCTACCCGAAAACCAAGTGTGTTTCCGACGTGGGGAATTTGTCGTGAGCGAACCTTGAACTCCCCGACCGAAAAATCATTGTCGGCAAGATCGATGAATCGAAATGTGCCCGGAAAATTCATGATGCTTAGTGGGAACATCGGAGGTCGGATCATTTCGCCAATCGCAGTGTGCAGAGGAACGCCATCTTCTTGGGCGGGTCCATACACATCCAAGATGGCATCATCACGCATCATCGGCGCAAAAAATGGCAAGCCCTGCACATGGTCCCAATGCAGATGTGATAACAGAGCGGTTCCGTGAAACGGCACTTGGTTCTGGCTGATCTCTTGACCAAAATATTGCAAGCCAGTTCCGAGATCAAGAATCAGAGGTTGCTGACCTGCAACGTGTAGTGAAACACACGATGTGTTTCCGCCGTAGCGGGCTGTCTCTGGACAATGACAAGGCGTTGAACCACGAACGCCACGAAACGTCACATCCATGCTCATTGCCCCCATAGGATCCCACGCTAGACGGAGATCTCCTGTTATCGCTAGTGGATCATGGCGTGACGTGCGTCGCACTGATTGAGATGCTCGGGGGCTGAAGTACTCTTGCCCCATGAACTCAATAAAGACAGGAGTTGTCTCAACTCGAGGTGTGGACTTTAGTTATCTCGAGTGCGGCAATGGCCCGCTTGCTCTGTGCCTTCATGGATTCCCTGACAGCGCCCACACCTGGAGATACCTGTTGCCAGAGCTTGCCGCTGCCGGGTTTCGTGCCGTTGCGCCGTTTACTCGCGGTTACGCCCCAACGAGTATTCCAGCCGACGGCTACTACCAAACAGGTGCTCTCTCGGCTGATGCAAATGCTCTTCACGAAGTACTTGGCGCAAACTCAGATGCGGTCATCATCGGACATGACTGGGGTGCAATGACCGTCTTTGGTGCTGCTGTGCACGAGCCACAACGCTGGCGCAGTGTCGTCGGAATGGCAGTGCCGCCAGGACCAACCGTCGGAGTTGCATTCATGAACAATCTTGCTCAAGTGAAACGCAGTTGGTACATGTTCTTTTTTCAACACGCTCTTTCAGACATTGTTGTCACGGCAAACGACTCAGCATTTATTGACATGTTGTGGGAAGACTGGTCACCAGGATTTGATGGAAGCGCTGATATCGCCCACGTCAAAGATTGTTTGCGCGATCCGGCCAATCTCTCAGCAGCACTCGGGTATTACCGCGCCACACTTGGCGACGCAAAACATGATCCAGCACTCGAGGACATCCAAAATGCAACATCACAAGTTCCTACGCAACCGACGCTCTATCTGCACGGAGTAAACGACGGATGCATGGGTGCAGAAGTTGCTGAATCAACACGATTGTTCTGTCCAACTGTTACCACTCACCTCGTCGAAGATGCTGGCCACTTCTTGCAACTCGAACAACCTGTCGTTGTCAACAAGTTAATTGTTGATTGGGTTACGGCAAAGTAAATAACCCTTTGTCATGACTCAATAAACCATCCGAAAGAAGAGATTCGATCAATCGCTGAGCGCGCGCAGGATCGTGTTCGAGTTGCATTGCCTCAACGACGTCTGCATGCGATAATTCGTTCTTAATCGCGGCCTTCATTGCTCGCCCGCGCGCTTGTCGATCTGATCCTTCGAATCGCGATTGAGGTTTCGAGGTGCCTGCAGTTGCGGGCGCCGGATCCGGAGAGTCTGGCCCTCCGCGCCACACGCAAATATCTTGCACCACACACTGCGAACACTTTGGCGAACGGGCTACACAAACGTGCGCGCCAAAATCCATCATCACTTGGTTCCACTCCCACGACAATCCCATGGGCAGAAGTTCATCAGCGCGTTCTTGTAACTCACGTGCTTTTAATGGCACGCCTTTTATTCGAGCGATAATACGAGCAACATTGGTGTCAACGACGGCTACATCTTGACGGTATGCAAACGACAACACTGCCCGCGCTGTATACGCGCCAACTCCTGGCAACGCCAACATCGCTTCAAGCGTGTCGGGTACTTCGCCGCCATGATGTGTATAAATTATTTGCGCAGATGCTTGCAAATTGCGACAGCGCCGCGGATATCCCAACCCGTGCCATAATGCGAGTGCGTCACCTAACGATGCCTCTGCTAGCGATTGTGGCGTTGGAAAGCGTTCGATAAATGCTTCATACTTGGGTAAGACGCGTGCCACCGAAGTCTGCTGCAACATCACTTCACTCACAAATACACACCACGCATTATTTGTTCTGCGCCACGGTAGATCGCGTAGTTCGCTACTTCCCCACCGCAAAAGAGCAGTGGTGATTTGGTCGTTTAGAGACTCGTTTGACAAATGTTTAAGAAGACCACACGTCTTGGCCGTCATGAGGTCGACGACGCTGCGGGGCAAACTCTCGTTTCCAGACCATCACACGACGACGGAAATAACAGACTTCCTTGCCTTCTTGGTTGAATCCTTTTGTTTCGACAGTCACGATTCCGCGATCATTTTTTGATTTGCTTTCTTGTACCTCAAGTACTCGCGTTTCTGCGTGAATAGTGTCGCCATGAAAAGTTGGAAACTTGTGCTGCAAGGTCTCTACTTCAAGATTGGCAATTGCCGCACCGCTGACGTCAGGAACGCTCATGCCCAAGACAAGTGAATACACTAAATTTCCGACAACCACGTTTTTACCCTGCACGCTTTGAGCAGCGAACCAATCGTTGGTGTGTAGCGGATGATGATTCATCGTTATCATGCAAAAGAGATGATCGTCGTATTCTGTAATGGTCTTACCTGGCCAGTGTCGATACACATCACCGACTACAAAGTCTTCTAGGCATCGACCAAAGGGGCGTTCGTATGTTGTCACGACTCTGACGATAGTTCAGGAGACTCGACACCCCCTGAGTCATCCCCTGAATACTCCAACTCGTCCTTGCTTACCGTTGGTCGCACGAACTGCCCTGTGCGATCTTTGGGCGCAAAACGCTCAACCCAGTCAACATTGCTCACCCCTCGGGCAACCTCACGTTTGAGCAGCGCGGGCATAGGTCCTAGCCTCTTCATTCGCTCAATAGAAAACGGCCCAACTCGGAGTGACAAATAGCAAAGCCATCCCACAAGAATGGGTAACCAGAACTGCGCCACTCGATATGACAATACGCTCACGGTGGCAATGGTTCTTGTCAGCCCAAAGCCCACCAATGTAGGAATGTAGATACCTTCCACAATGCCAAGACCACCTGGTGTTATCGGAATCACTGCCATCACATTGGCTAAACCAAAAGCCACGATGAGACCATCAAAGCGAAGCGAACCACCAAACGCATTAATCATCACCCACAGCGACGCACCGTCAAGAATCCAATTGACTGTCGCCCATCCAACAACTCGAATCAACAATTTGTGATCAGCAGCAAGAAGTTCAATACGCATTCCAAGATGTTGCAAAACATCAGCGACACGCTCTTCGTCATAACGCACTCTGCGCGCCATTTTGCGAACCATTCGCTCGGAGCGACCTTGTCCTTCGACTAAACCAAATACTAAGAAGGCAGCAAATGCCATCAATAGAACACCGATAATTGCAGCGGTGCCGTAGATCGGGTTTACTCCCCGACCAGGAATTGAAATGATAAGACCTAGCCACAAGATGACATTGAGCATTAGTGCAGAACCAATACCTGCCGTTGCTAGAGCAAATCCGGCATCTGGTCCTGCGATTCCACAGGTCGTGAGCAGGCGGTATCCCAGTGCAGAACTCGCAGCACTGCCGCCAGGCATTATGTTGCCGAGCGCTTTTGTGCTGAGCTGAATTCGAAACAAACGAGTTGTGCTTATTTTTGATGATTCATGGCCTAAGGCAGCGCGAGTAAGAAGTGTGTATGCCAACAGTGAAAAACCCTGTAAGCCGATTCCAACGAACAACATTCCTGGATCAACTTCAGACAACTGATCGATTGCCGCACGAAAACCCGGAACGAGTGGCAACACAAAGAAATAGATCACCGCAAAGAGCGAGACCATCTTGGCCGTGCGTAAATACTTCAGTCTTTGCCTAGGCACGCTCTCTACTTTTACCTACGCGGGGTGTCGAAATAGGGAATGCCCCAATAACAGACAGTAAATGTTGCGTGAGCGCATCGCGTTTCGCTGCATCTGTTTTGCCGAGGCGCACTAACACAAGGTCTCGATTTGGAATCACCCATGTGTATTGTCCTTCATATCCCAGCGCAACAAGGCTGTCTGGCTCACTTGGCCATGTCCACCAATGCGATCCGTAACAAAAACCATTGTCTGGATCATAGGCGCTGAAGTTTCTTGCGTGATTCACCCAATTGACTGGCAAGATGCGTTTATCATCAACCATTCCGTCGTTGAGATACAAGTGCCCAAATTTGGCAAAGTCTCGCGCACTGGCAAAGACATACGAAGAGCCAACAAACGTTCCGGCTAAATCAAACCTCGCTGTCGCAGTGCTCATTCCCAAGACATCAAATAACCTTTGCTGCAAGAGTTTCGTCATTTGATCGGTGCTACCAGTAGTTTCACCAATTGCACGTGCCAATATGTGCGTGACGATATTTGTTGTTCCAGAGGAGTACAACCAGTGTGATCCTGGTTCATGCTCAAGCAACTTCGCTCTTGCGAATGCCGCATTATTGTCACTGCCACTACCAAATAACATGTCAATGACATCGGACGATGTGTCGTCAACGTAATCTTCAATCCACGACAAACCCGAGCGCATTTCTAAGAGATGCTGTGTTGTGATTCGGCACCGGTCATCGCGTGACCACTCTGGCAATGCAGTTGGCGCATCAACATCAAGCAGGCCGTCACCCACTGTTATGCCCACGAGTGCATGAGTGATGCTCTTGGCCATCGACCATGAGATGAGAGTGCTGTCAGCATCGACTCCCGGCCCATACGCCTCTGCCACGACCTTGCCCCGATGCACTGCGACGATGGCCTGCGTTTCGCCGAGGGCTTCTGGCTGACTCAAGAGGTGCGCTATTTGGGCATCAAGTATTCGTCGATCGACGTCGGCGTCAGGCGCACTCGTGGCCCACTCAAACGATGTTGCGTCGCCACTGGACGATTCAGGCATACTTTCAGACTAGGCGCGACCATCGTCACGCCTGTCCATCAGAGAAAATCCCATGAGAGTGCTAGTTCTTGCGCGTCCCCTCACTAGCGTTTAGTGCCATGACAACTGTGCAACCTCCCGACCTACAAGGCGCCGCTCAGGCAATTGCTATCGCGAAAGAAATGGTCGCAACTGCAATCACCACGCTCTCTTTGGCAGGCGGCCCAGACAGCAATCAAACACTTGCCTATGATCTCGCCCACACGGCAGCAGCAGTTGAAACTGCGCGATCAATGCTTGACTACGGTGCAAAAGGAGACCTCGAAGGTCGCATCACATGTGCGTTCACCGCCGACATGGTGCATGAACTTGTGTCTCGACTTATTGGTCGCGAAAAAATGTGGGGCGTCGACCCCGCTGCTATTGCTAGTACTCATGATTTTGTTGCCACATATCGTGCACCAGAGTTCTTGGCGACTCTTGCAGACACACCGGGACCTCGTCATCTTGATAGTGATTTCGAAATGGTACAAGACACTTTCCGACTATTTGCTAACAAAGTAATTGCCCCAGAAGCAGAGCATGTACACCGATTCAACGGTGATGTTCCAGAACACATCATCTCTGGACTTGCAGATATCGGAGCCTTCGGATTGAGCGTGCCATCTGAATACGGTGGCTTTAGCGAAGGTGGCGAAGGCGAATACATGGCATCAGTCATTGCAACAGAAGAACTCTCACGGGCATCATTAGGAATTGGTGGTTCGCTCATCACGCGACCAGAAATTTTGACACGAGCCCTTGTCAAAGGCGGAACAGAAGAACAAAAACATGAGTGGTTGCCAAAGTTGGCAACTGCAGAAGTCATGGCGGCAGTCGCAGTGACCGAACCCGACTACGGAAGCGATGTTGCCGGAATTAAAACCACTGGTGCACCTGCAAAGAACTCTGCTGGTGAAGACGGCTGGGTGATTAATGGCGTCAAGACATGGTGCACATTTGCGGCACGTGCAAACGTGCTGATGCTCCTTGCGCGTACGAACCCCGATCGATCACTCACCCATCGCGGACTGAGTCTGTTCATTGTTCCAAAGCCACAAGGTGATTCGCACGGTTTTGTCTTTCATCAAGATGGTGGCGGACGCATGGAGGGTCGCCCAATTGACACCATCGGATACCGCGGCATGCATTCATATGAAATCGCAATTGAAAATTGGTGGGTTCCTGCTGACAATTTAATTGGTGGTGAAGCAGGGCTAGGCAAAGGGTTTTATTTGCAAATGGAAGGTTTCGAAAACGGTCGACTTCAAACAGCAGCGCGTGCTGTCGGAGTCATGCAAGCCGCATACGAAGCCGCACTTGATTACGCAAATAACCGCGCCGTATTTGGTGAGAACATCTTTAACTTCGAACTCACAAAAGTAAAACTTGGACGCATGGCGATGGTGATTCAAGGGTCACGTCAATTTTCTTACTCTGTTGCCAGCCTCATGGGCAAAGGCGAAGGCGCGATGGAAGCCAGCATGGTCAAGGCCTACGTATGTAAAGCAGCCGAATGGGTGACGCGCGAAGCGCTACAGATTCACGGTGGCTATGGCTATGCAGAGGAATACTCTGTGAGTCGTCTCTATGTAGACGCTCGAGTGTTGTCGATTTTTGAAGGCGCAGACGAAACACTGTGTCTGAAAGTTATTGCACGCCGTTTAATCGAGTCACAAAACAAGTAACTCGGTTAGCGAGCTAATCACTGTCGCATTGCACGCCGGAGAGTCACCATCTGGGTCTACTAAATACGGCATGAGTCCTGCTGCTAACGAGCCTTCGACGTCCATCATCACGGAGTCACCCACATAGGCGATGTTGGCTCGTTCGATTCCTGGAAAAAATGGCAATGCGAAATCAAATATTTTGGGATCTGGTTTTGCAACGCCAACAATATGACTGTCAATAATGCACCGCATTGGAGCGCCACGACCTGCACCGACTTGACACACGCCACTTCGCAATAATATTTCCTCGATCTGTCCACTCGCATTGCTCACTACTCCAATGGGCATTCCGGCATCGTGTAATGCCATCAACGCTGACGCACTGTGAGCTATCGGATAGCGCCACAAATATGCACTTCTGGTTCGAGCAAGGACAGCACTCGCAACTGCACAATCTGCTTCGGGTACTCCGACATGTCGAACATAGGCCTCGTTATACGTCGACCAATCAGACTCAAGGGATCGTGTTCGGGATTTGGCAGCCATGCCCACGTAGTGCGCCCTCACATACTGCTCAATGGGCGCTGTCGCGCCATAAAACTCAAGGAGCGGAGCCAGTACGGTTGGGTCTGGCAGCACAAGCACGCCTCCGGCGTCAAACAAAATTGCCTCAATTTGCGATCCCATCTACATCAGGATAGGTCCACTGCCTCGCAAAGACCGCTGATTCCTTCTACGCTCTAGGTGTGCGCCCTCCACGTGATTTCTTTAAACCCCTTGCCGCTGGAGCTCCAGCACCCCTTCACGAGATTCCGTTGCGCCCCAGTCGAGTGATTCATTTCTTCCCGCCACAACTTGAAAAAGTTGTCGCCAAGTTGCCAGAGGTCGTGTCGACCGTTGACATCTTGCTCGGCAATCTTGAAGACGCTATTCCGATGGCCGACAAAGAAGCGGCGCGACAAGGATTCATCAATGTTGCAAAGAATCTCACAATGGGTGACACACAATTGTGGACTCGGGTGAACAGTTTGGATTCTCCATGGTTCCTTGAAGACGTCACACGAATTGTTTCTGAAGTTGGTGACAAAGTTGATGTCATCATGATCCCAAAAGTAGAAGGCCCTGAAGACATCCATTACGTTGATCGTCTTCTGGCTCAACTCGAAGCGCGCGCGCATGTGAAGCGCCCCATCCTTGTTCATGCACTTTTAGAAACTGCACGTGGAGTTGCCAGCGTCGAAGAAATCTGCGGTGCATCTCCGCGCATGCAGGGTCTCTCACTTGGGCCAGCAGACCTTGCAGCCAACCGACGCATGAAAACAACTCGCGTCGGAGGTGGGCACCCTGACTACATCGTGCGCCAAGACCCTGATTCCAATAATCCGGACGCACCACGCTCGGTGTTCCAGCAAGATTTGTGGCACTACACGCTTGCTCGAATGGTAGACGCGTGCGTGATGCATGGCATCTTGCCTTTTTACGGACCTTTCGGTGATATTAAAGATGTCGTTGCCTGCGAAGACCAATTCCGCAATGCATATCTCCTGGGTTGTGTTGGAGCATGGAGCCTGCACCCCGTACAAATTGAAATCGCCAAGCGTGTCTTTAGTCCTCGTGCTGAAGATGTCGCTCAGGCACAACGAGTAATTGATGCAATGGGTAACGGAACCGGAGCCATCATGCTAGATGGCAAAATGGAAGACGACGCATCAGTGAAGCAGTGTCATGTTGTGGTACAACTTGCTCGTCAGCTTGCTGCGCGTGATCCACAATTAGCGTCGTTGTACGGATTCTAAAACATTTGTAATATTTGTAACAGGAGACAGCCATGACAGATTTACGCCCGCGTCGCTCAGTGTTGTACATGCCTGCAGCCAATCAACGAGCACTCGAAAAAGCCAAAAGCATCGCTTGCGACGCACTTATCTTTGACCTTGAAGATGCTGTTGCCCCTGATGCCAAAGATGCAGCCAGAATCAATGCCGTCGCTGCTGCTTCATCTGGGGACTATGGCAACCGCGAAATCACAATCCGATGCAATTCACTTTCTACGCCGTGGGGAGCAGCAGATATCGCTGCTGCAGCAAAAAGTTGTGTGTCGTCAGTGGTGATTCCAAAAATCAACAATGTCAACGAAGTCCAAGCAATCTCTGATGCCCTTGACGCGGCAGGGGCGCCTGCTGGTATGAACATTTGGGCAATGATCGAGACCCCAGAGGCGATCTTTAATGTGCGTTCAATTGCAGCGCATCCACGCGTAGTGGTTTTGGTCATGGGCACAAATGATCTCACTAAAGAATTGCGCGCCAAGCAAGTTGCAGGTCGTGCACCTTTGTTGTCTCATCTAGGAACAGCTCTTCTGGCGGCACGCGAAGCAGACAAGGTCATCTTGGACGGTGTATACAACGACATCAAGAACACTGGCGGATTCTTGGCTGAATGTGGACAGGGTGCCGACATGGGCTTCGATGGCAAGACGCTGATACATCCGGATCAAGTTGAAGGCGCCAACGATACGTGGGCTCCAAGTGAGTCAGAGGTTGAACACGCTCGACGTGTCATCGTCGCCTTTGACGAAGCACTCGCCGCTGGCGTTGGTGTTGTGCAACTAGACGGACGCATGATCGAGAACTTGCACGTTGACAATGCGCGGCGCAGTATCGCTATTGCCGAAGCAATTGCTGCTTTACAAAACTAGATGTAACAGAGTTACAGATTGGCAGCGAACAACGCCAACGTGCGATTCCATGCTGTTTGCGCTGCATTGGCGTTGTATACATCTGGTCGTGAGTCATTAAAGAAAGCGTGCTCCGTGTTGTCATACACATGAAACGTCGCATTTTTTGTCCGAGAACGTAGATCGGTTTCCATCGCACGCGCTTGCTCTGGTGAGGCAAAACCATCGTTAGATGCGTAATGGCCTTCGACAACAGCCGTCAGTGCATCCCAATCAGGTTGCGCACTTGCCCATGGAATAACACCATAAAAAGGCGCAGCAGCAGCAACGGCGTCTGGTCGTTGACATGCCAACGCCAGTGTGAGGCCACCACCCATACAAAAACCGACAACGCCTACTTTTTTGCGCCCAGTGCGCTGTTGCAAAAGGTCAACTGCTCCGCTCATATCTGTCGCCGCTTGGCCGAGATTGAGCCCCATCATTAACTTGCCTGCACCATCTGGTTCGGTGCTTGATTGGCCGTGATATAGATCAGGTGCAAGTGCCGTGTATCCGGCAGCACCAAATCGATCAACGACATCACAAATGTGGGGCACGAGTCCCCACCATTCCTGAATCACAATCACTCCGGCGCCACCTGTGCCAGCAATGTATCCGTCGCATGTTGCGCCATTACTTGTAAAACTTATTTTCTCACCCATGTGAGCTCCTTTAGTAGACGCCACCCAGTTTTGTGTGATCCCAAGTCACTGTTTTTTCTACATCAATCACCACGCCGATGCGCTTGTGTGCTTGCTTGCTAATGAATTCCATTCCTTCTGGTCCAACTGCAATATCGCCATTATATTTTTGTGCAACTAATGCCCCGATACGCACGATGTCAGCATGATCTTCTACAAGACGCGCTGTTCCGACGAGTTCGACTCCTCGCAGTTCGTTGTAGTCCTCTCCTGTTTCTACGAGTGCAGTAATGCGCATATCACGCCGAATGTTGAGAACTTTTTGTGCCTTGCCGAATGTCCAGAACACAGGTTTGCCGTCAATCATTGCGAACCACATCGCAACTAGGTGTGGATGACCGCTTGGTCCGTTTGTTGCAATGTTCATCACATGCCGTCCGTTTAAGAACTCCTCTACTTCGGCGGGTGTCATCTCTATCTGATTTCGTCTGCTGGCCATCGCTATAACTTAGTCCATCAGAAGCGAAAATTTATTGGTCAGTACACACTGCGACGAAGCAACTCAGGCGCATGTTGACATTCTGGCGCGAGACTCGCCGTTGTTGCTGGCTTGATACCGTCGGGGCCAATCACAAAAGAGCAGACCGCAAGGGGCACTAGGTCTACTCCGGTCGCCCACACATCAGGTCGAAAGCGAGCACCTGCCAAAACCGCATCCCACAATGGATCTGCGAGTCGTGTCCCGCATCCCGCCACCAACCACACTGGCTTTTGGGTGCAATACGCAACGCTGGCAATTGCTAGTGCACCACCTGGTGCTAACACCGAATCCCGGCCACATGCATCTGCGGACACGATGGTGATATCGGAATACTCAGCGGCCGCACCGGCACCTTCTGGCGCCACCAACTCTGCAGCAACATCATGTCGATCAAAATATCTCAGCGCATGTTGACCGTCGCCATTGCTATCAATCACCAAGACATACGCATCACCACGGCGAGCAAGAGCATCAACAACATGTCCGTTCCAGCCGACTATGCACACAGTGGAATCGTCAGGCAGTGCATCAACAATGTGTGTCGACGTAGCGTCGTTTTGCAATGCGTCGACACAGTGACGCAACTCAAGGCGCGGATCTAGCGCTGTCAAGACACGTGCGCACATCCACCACAAGGGTGCATTCGTGGGGTGATGCTCCACAACGCGACGGGCTGCCACAACAAGGCCAGCGGGGTCGTTCACGAGTGAACTAAAGGCACCAGCGGTCTCAAGAGCCACCTCAATAGGGTCGGACCCATGTGAGCGAGCCACATATCGCAGATGTTCGATGGGGTGCACCTTCCAAACGCTAGTGCCAAGGCACTAGCGTCGTCTCCGTGGCCACCGAACAATTATCCCCTCCCAACCTTAATCTTGTCCTGACATCTCTCACCGGAGAAGCCCGCACCCTGCGTGAATGGCTCACGATGTTTCATATGGCCACTGTTGTGCTTGATCCGTACACCAACGAAAGTGCCTGGATTCTTAAAACTGCTGCGCGCATCATGCACCAATTCAGCGGTGCAGCCGTGCGCATAAATTGGCTCATGACATGTAGTCCGCAAGAAGCACGCGCATTTCTTGGACCGTATGCCGACGAGTTTTTGGTGTTTATCGACCCAGACCGCATCGCAGTAAAAGCACTTGGTCTCTCAGAATTGCCTGCGTTTGTTCTTGTGCAATCCAACGGAGCGATTTCTGCTTCTGCACAAGGATGGTCTGCAGAATCATGGCGTCATGTCAGCCACTCCATTGCTACTCTCACAAACTGGTCAACACCAACAATTCCCGCACCAGGCGACCCAGGAACCTTCCGCGGTACTGCCGCTCTTGTCTGAGCAACTGACATCCGATCCTCTTCCGATTGAAGCGGTTCTCGAGCAGCTTCGAGACGCACTCTCACATCGAAGGGGCGTAGTTCTTGTGGCGCCACCTGGGGCCGGAAAAACAACAGTTGTTCCTTTGCGCCTGCTGCACGAACCATGGCTCAACGACAAACGTATTTTGATTCTTGAGCCCCGACGACTCGCAGCGCGCGCAGCGGCACGACGAATGGCTGATTTATTAGGCGAACAAGTGGGCCAAATGGTTGGCTATCAAACTCGCGATGAGCGACATATTTCTAGCAACACTCGAATCGAAGTACTCACAGAAGGAATCTTGACTCGTCGATTGCACACAGATCCATCGCTTGAAGGCGTTGGGCTTGTCATCTTTGACGAGGTTCACGAACGCAATGTGCCAACCGATATTGGGCTTGCTCTTCTTCTCGACGCACGGGGCACTTTTGATACAGACGTGCGTATTCTGGCGATGTCTGCAACTCCGCAGGCTGAAAAATTTTCTGCGCTTCTTGCCGACACGCAAGGACCTGCTCCGGTCATCACAAGCGACGGACGAAGTTTTCCGATTGATGTTCGTTATGTGCAACGACAACGAAACGATCGGCTCGAAAATATTGTCTCTTCTACTATTTTGGAGGCGCTCAAGAATGACGCTGGCGATGTCTTAGTGTTTCTGCCAGGTATCGGCGAAATAAATCGCGTTCGCGATGTTTTGTTGCCATTAGTGCCACCACATGTTGATGTCTTGCGCCTCGCTGGTGCCCTCGCCTTTACCGAACAAGATGCAGCACTCAACGCATCGTCTGGCTCGCGTCGACGAGTGGTGCTCAGCACCGACATCGCCGAGACAAGCCTCACCGTCAGTGGCGTACATATCGTCGTTGACGCAGGACTTGCGCGCACTCCAAAACTCGACCCTCGCACTGGCCTCACAGAACTCGTTACTGTCACCTCTAGTCGCGCATCTGCTGACCAACGCAGTGGCCGTGCTGGTCGGGTTGCCCCCGGTATTGCCTACCGTTTATGGAGTCGGATTGAGGACTCCACCCGCCTCGCACACTTGCCTGCAGAGATCACTCAAGTCGATCTATGTGGTGTCGCCCTTGAGCTTGCGGCGTGGGGCACACCACTTGAACACTTGAAGTTTCTGGATGCTCCGCCACCACGAGCCTTGCGACTTGCGCACGACACGTTGCAAATGTTGCATCTGCTCGACCACAACACACACGTCACTGAACTTGGACATCAAACCTTGAGGCTTCCCCTTCATCCACGTCTCGCCACTATGGTGGCTCGTTCTACTAGCTCAGATGCTTGGATTGCGTGTGTTATCTCTGCATTACTTGATGATCGCGATATTCTACGCGGCCGACCGGACTCATTGCCAACTGATCTAGCACAACGCGTCGCCATCGTATTAGAAAATGAACACCACCCGGACGCAGACCGAAACGGTGTGCGCCGAATCATGGAGCGCGCTACCGACATTGCGAGGCGTGCCAATATCGAAGTCGACGACTCACTAACACTTGCACATATTCACACGCGGGTCGGAGCACTTCTTGTACTTGCGTATCCCGACCGTTTAGCGATGCGTCGCGCAACAGCAGGACAATTTGTCTTGCGAGCGGGTGGTGGCACATGGATGGATGCCAAAGACTCTCTTGCTCACGAGCAATTCATTGTTGCCGCAGATCTTGATGGTGACCGCAAATCAACTCGCATCCGTCGTGCAGCCGCACTTGACGCCAATGATGTCATTCTTGCGTTGGGCGATGACGTCGAGACCACCACCGTGACAGAGTGGGACTCCAAGCGCAGTGACGTTGTGACTCGCACAACACGCAAAGTTGGCTCGCTTGTACTTGATGAACGCATAATTGCTACTCAACCATCACCAGAAGTCACAGCCATTGTGATGCGCCACATTGTGATTAATAAACTCTCGCCGCTTAATTTTGATAGCGATGTTCGCTCACTTCAACAACGCATCATGTTTATGCGTCACCATAATTCTGGTTCTTGGCCTGATGTCAGTGACTCTGCCCTGCTTGCAACAATCCCAGATTGGCTCGAGCCATTTCTGTCAGGCTGTACCAGCAATGCAGATCTTGCCCACATTGATATTGGCATGGCATTGCACGCTTTGCTGTCGTGGGACGCCGGCATCGAGCTCGACACACTCGCCCCAGCGGTGTTCGAACCACCAACCGGTCGCACCGTGACAATTGATTACTCTGAACCTGACGCTCCCGCCATTGCGATTCGGGTGCAATCGCTCTTTGGGCTCCTCACCCACCCGTGCGTGATGAACAACGCTGTCGCCCTCAAGGTTCAACTGCTCTCACCTGCTGATCGCCCCATCCAAGTCACCTCCGACTTGCCAGGGTTTTGGACTGGTTCGTGGTCTCAAGTGCGCAAAGACATGGCGGGTCGTTACCCCAAACACCCTTGGCCGATTGATCCGACACTGCGTTGACCACTCTGCGCTCTAGCGTAGGGGCATGCTCGAATTCGCCTTCGCCGACATCTTCCCACTTGGACCTGATGTCACCACGTATCGACTGATCTCGACAGAGGGTGTGTCCACTGTCGACACAACGGCTGGAACTTTCCTTCAGGTCACACCCCAGGCCATTACTGCACTCACTGAAATCGCAATGCGTGATATTGCACATCTCTTGCGATCAAGTCATCTCCAACAACTTGCTGACATCTTAAAAGATCCTGAAGCAAGCGCCAATGATCGCTTCGTTGCTCTTGATCTCTTAAAAAATGCAAGCATCTCGGCAGGTGGTGTGTTGCCAATGTGCCAAGACACTGGGACTGCAATCATTAAAGCCAAAAAAGGACAGTTCGTTTTGACTGGTGGTGGCGACGAAGCAGCAATCGCTCGGGGCGTATTCAACACTTACCAAACAAGCAACTTGCGATACAGCCAAATGGCACCCATCTCGATGTATGAAGAAGTCAATACCGGAAACAACTTGCCAGCCGAAATAAAAATTGCGGCAACTGACGGCGATGAATATAAATTCTTATTTTTGGCAAAAGGTGGTGGCTCTGCCAATAAGAGTTACCTTTTCCAAGAGACCAAGGCATTGCTCAATGAAAAGGCCCTACTCCCCTGGGTCTTTGAAAAAATGCAAACTCTTGGCACTGCAGCCTGTCCGCCGTATCACCTTGCAGTCGTCATCGGCGGAACATCTGCCGAGCAATGTGTCGAAACTGCAAAACTAGCGAGTGCGCGCTATCTTGACTCACTTCCAACAAGCGGTGATGCGACTGGTCACGCTTTTAGAGATCTTGAACTAGAGCAAAAAATGCTATCGCTATCGCAGCAAACCGGAATTGGTGCACAATTCGGTGGTAAATACTTTTGTCACGATGTTCGTGTGATTCGTCTCCCACGGCATGGTGCAAGTTGTCCCGTTTCATTTGCTGTCTCCTGCAGTGCTGATCGTCAGGCGCTCGGAAAAATTACCCGCGACGGAATTTTCTTAGAGGCTCTCGAAACAGACCCCGCACGTTTTCTGCCAGACATCACTCACGAAGACCTCGCTACCGAAGTCGTCAGCATTGATCTCACCCGACCAATGTCAGAGATCCGTGCCACGCTCAGCAAATATCCCATCAAAACTCGTGTGATGTTGACTGGTCCGCTGGTAGTTGCGCGCGATATTGCTCACGCCAAACTCAAAGAACGCCTCGACGTTGGCGACGGCCTACCGTCATACATGAAGGACTACTGCGTGTATTACGCAGGTCCGGCCAAGACACCCACAGGTATGGCATCAGGTGCATTCGGCCCAACAACAGCAGGCCGAATGGACAGTTATGTCTCTGAATTTCAAGCGGCTGGCGGAAGTTTTGTGATGTTGGCAAAAGGAAACCGATCACGACAAGTCACGGACTCATGTCAGACTCACGGTGGATTTTATCTCGGCTCAATTGGTGGGCCTGCTGCGCGTCTTGCTCAAGATTGCATTACCAAAGTTGAAGTCTTGGAGTATGCAGAACTGGGCATGGAAGCCATCTGGAAAATAGAAGTACAAGATTTTCCCGCCTTTATCGTTGTTGACGACAAAGGTAATGACTTTTTCGAAGTAGTTGCCGCCGAACACGGCACTCCTGTAAGTCTTAAGTAAAAATCTCTAGTCGTTTATTTCGTCGGCCAAGGCTCCGACTCGAAGTTCGCCATCACGGGTTTGACCACCTCGCTCCAGAAAGTTTCGCATTGCTGTTTGCGCACGCGGGTCACCAAGGAGACGATTAAAACCAGCACCTTCTTGCAACAGTTCTGTTTCGATGTTGTGCTCAGCACGCAAGACAGCAGCCTTGGCCTCGGCAACTGCTTGGGGTGGAAACGATGCAATACGCCGCGCCAAGGTAGTGACAAATGGCCATAACTCATTTGTGTCGAGTGTTCTGTTCACCCAACCCCACTGCTCAGCAGTGTGTGCATCAATGTCATCGCTCCCCAGAATCACTTCAAGCGCACGCGAACGACCAATCAAGCGCGGCAAACGCACTGTTCCACTACCACCAGGCAGGATCCCGAGAGCAACTTCTGGTTGATTAAAGACGGCCTTGCCAGCCAGAGCAAATCGCATATCAAAACTACTCACTAGTTCGCTTCCGCCACCGCCCACGCGACCCTCAATCACGGCGATAGTTGCTTTTGGCATTGTGCGAAAATTCTCACACATCCGATGAAAATCATTGAGTACTTTTGGAGCAGGCAAATCACCTGGAAACATCAAGATTAGGTTTACATCAAAATGTGCAATAAAAAACTCAGGGTTAGCCGACCGCATGACGACAACACGTACGGCATTGTCAGCGCCAAGCTGGTCACTGAGTCTCACCATCTCGGTGTACAAGTCAAGCGTGAATATATTGATCGGGGGCGCATCAATCACCACTGTTGCGATGCCCTCTACAAGCGTGACTGAAAGAGATTTATAGTCGTTGTAGGGCATATTGTGCTCGTTACAGAAGACCCTTTATTGCGGCACGGGTATTACTGATTTCATCAGGCGTCGCACCAAATTCAACGGCCGCAAAATCCGTCACACCAATATCGCCGAGCGCATGAATGCGATCTTGCACCTCTGATTGCGTCCCAATGATGGCGATATCGGCTGGACCCGCGACTCCTTCGTGGTCAAGCATTGCTCGATAACTTGGGAGTTGGCCATAAATCACGAAAACTTTTGCGGCACGATCCATTGCTGCCGCTTTATCATTTGTCACGCACACAGGCAATGCTGCAATGACGCGCGGTTTTGGTCTGCCTGCTGCATCTGCTGCTTCGTTGATTGTGGGCACAGTGAGTGTTCGCAAAGTGTCTGGACCGGTGCACCATGTCAACGTTCCGTCTGCAAGAGCACCTGTGACTTTGAGCATTTGAGGACCAAGCGCGGCGACTACAACTCCAAACGGAGAACTTCCCTTGACATTAACCGATGCATGCGACTTGTACACCTCGCCGTTAAACGAAACAGCACCCGTGTGCGCGAGGGGCATCAACACTGACAAATACTCCTTGAGGTGCCGCACGGGTTTATCAAAAGACATTCCCATCATGTTTTCGATCACAACCTTGTGCGATAAACCAATCCCAAGTGTCAGACGTCCGTTCGATGCAGCGTTAACCGTCAGGCACTGCTGTGCCAACATCATCGGATGCCGTGGATATGTCGGCACCACGCTCGTTCCAAGTTCGATACGCGGAACCTCGCGTCCAACAATTGCAAGAGCAGTCAATGCATCATGTCCAAAGATTTGTGGTGCCCAATAACTAGCAAAACCATCCACCTCGGCACTGCGCGCCTCAGCGACCATGTCGTCAATTGTTCCGTCATTTACTGTTCCGCCAAATATGCCAATTTTCATGATGCAGACGGTATCAGGTCTTACTGTTGGCTAAGCAAGGCTGACAAGATCGAGCCATTCATCATTGAAATAATCAAGTTGGCCGTCTGGCAGCAACAAAACCTTGGTCGGTTTCAGGCTTTTTACAAAATCTGTGTCGTGACTCACCATGATTATTGAGCCCTTCCAATTCATGAGAGATTCGGCTACCGCCTCGCGACTTAAGGGGTCGAGGTTGTTAGTTGGTTCGTCAAGTAGCAAAACATTATTTCGCCCGACCATCAACATCGCAAGCGCCAACTTGGTTTTTTCTCCACCTGACAAGGTGCCTGACTCCTGAAACACTTTGCTTCCCTGTAGTCCAAACATGCCGAGCAAACCCCGCAACTGTGTTTCTGTGAGACCGGTGTCTGATGGTGCTTCACGGCGCATGTGGTCAAGCAACGATTCGTGCACGTTGAGATTGTCATGTTCTTGGGCGTAATAGCCAGCACACACGTTATGACCCCACTCAAATGTTCCGGAGTTTGGCTGAGTTTCTGCTGCCAAAATACGCAACAGCGAGGTCTTTCCCGCGCCGTTGAGTCCGAGAACGAGCAACCTTTCGCTGCGACCAAGATCAAATGAGACGTCTTCAAAAATTGGGGGGCCACCATAATGTTTTGAGAGTCCATGTGCCTCAATAACAGTGATACCACTTTGAGGTGGATCAGGAAACTTCACACGAATTTGGCGATCTTTTGCGCGCACCCCAGTGGACTCACCTTCAATTCGGGCAATGCGTTTTTCGATACTGTGCGCCATTGTCGCTTTGCTCGCTTTTGCACCAAAACGATCGACCACTGTCTGTAAACGCGCGACTTCTTTGGATTGCAACATCGCTTTACGTTCTGCTCGTGATTCGTCTTCGGCACGTGATCGTTTGTATTGCGAATACGTTCCGCGATATTCGATAATTTCACCGACACCATCTTCGTCAGGTCGGTCAAGATGCAAAACGCGAGTAATCGCTTCGTCAAGCAATTCAAGGTCATGACTAATTACCAAAAGTGCACCACGATAGTTTCGCAAGAAATTCAGTAGCCACATTTTTGCATCAACGTCAAGATGGTTCGTGGGTTCGTCTAACAACAACACATCACTTCCGGCGAACAATATTCGCGACAGTTCCACACGTCGGCGTTCTCCGCCTGACAACACGCCAAGTGATAGGTCGAGTCGATCGGCGACTAGTCCGAGACCTGCCGCTATCGAGCGCGCATCGCCCTCTGCGGAATATCCACCTTTCATGCGAAACTCATCTTCGAGACGCGCAAACTTCGCAATAGTGCGTTCATCTGGAGTCTCTTCCATAGCAATACGCATTTTTTCAAGACGCTCTAGATCGGCATCGATATTGCGTCCGCTCAAGATGTGCGTGATGGCAGTGCGACCATCTAACACGCCAGCAATTCGTGGATCTTGGGGCAAATACCCAAAACCACCACTGCGAGTAATTTTTCCGCCGGATGACTCAGATTCGCCGCCTAGAACCTTAAACAAGCTTGTTTTACCCGCACCATTACGACCAACAAGACCCACCTTGTCGCGAGCCATCACCGTGAAGGATGCCGCCTCCACCACATTGCGGCCACCGATTTCGACGGTCAGGGATTGGACTTGAAGCATGTCTCTATTCTGCCGTGCGTCGCACCGTTTATGGCGTCTTCGTCAATGTTGTCGTGGATGCCACGGTTGTTGTGGATGCCACATCAGTGACGATTGACTCAGTGATCATCAAAGTTGTGGTTGACTCGGGGTTCTTCAATGTTGTAGTTGGGGCGATCACGCCAGGTTCGAGTGAATCATCAACAAATTGTGAATCCAAACACTTCCCGTCATTGGTCTCTGGTCGACCAATAGCCCGACTGATTGCCTCTACGAGTACGTCTCGTCCTGCATTTGTCGGATGGATCCGATCCTTATTCAAAACGCCATTGGTCTTTGAAATTTCTTCCCAATTGAGCAATGTCACTGATTTATTATCTGCAGCAACGGACCGAATCTCAGCGTTCACTTCGTCTTGAATATCTCGGAACGCACTTGTCGTCACCAAAAGCGTTGGACGTGGCGCGAGAGACTTGACAATCGCTATTAAGTCTGTCCGAAAATCTGAGATCCGACCTCCGACATTTGTTCCCAAAAATATAACCGCTGCATCCCATCCATCGTAAATACGCGCCTTCAACACTTTTCTGCCAAAATTAATTGACTGACCCGTCTCTGCTTCGACAGCAACACGCCAACCCATTGGCACCAACTTGGAGCACATTGCCCCGCCGTACCGCGATGCTGTGCCAGCCAAAATTGAATCCCCAATAATAATAATTCGATTGCCGTTTATTTTCTCAGCAAGAACTGGGCCGTCAACTTCGGGGTAGTCAATTGTGTTGACAAGATCGGTCGCAAGTCCGCCATCACTAAAACCGTTTCCGGGAATATTGCCGACACCGCCAAGGGTGTCGCCACTCGACCCGCCGAACCCACCCGATGAGCAAGCACCCAAAACAATGACCAGAGCGAAAACACGAATAGTTGATGCGCGCATGACTGCCCAAGTCAATCCAGTTTTTGCGCCAGTTCCACGTTATTTCTACTTAATATCTCGTGTTCGCAGTTCATCACGAATTTCTAACAGAATCTCGTTTGTACTTGGTATCGGTTGTCCAGTTCGAAACTTGTTATACACCTTGACAATCGCAAACAATCCGGCCGCTACGAAAATAAAGTTGAGCCCCGCCGTCGCAAATGCTCCGAATGGAATATCACTCCCATTAACAGTCAGAACTTTTTTGCTGAAGTCGGGCTGTGAACCACCAAATAGTGCACCTAACAGCCCACCAAGTATGCCGGGAGCATCTTTGCCATTGCCAGCAAAGGCATCAATCACCGTCTTAAATGCCGCTCCCATCACGAAAGCAATTGAAAGATCAACCACGTTTCCGCGATTAATAAATTCTTTAAATTCATCGATGATTCTACGTTTTTCTTTTTTGGACACGATTACTCCTTCGTTATCTGGACACGAGCTTCATTGAAGCACGCCCCGCCAGCCAAATCATTGATGTCATCTGAAATCAACGCATTACTGACGTTTCCGCTCTCAGTATGTCGGCGCCATAGACCTTTTGGAATCTCGCAAGTGCCACGTCGCACACGATCAGAAACAACACAGTCAAGTGCAACTACGCCGAGTGCGTTATGCACGGTCACTCTTGTGCCAGTAGCGATATGACGCAACGAGGCATCCTCTGGATTAATAGTGACAACCGAATCTGGCGGGTCAAATTCGGCAAACATCGAATTAACAGTGCGTGATGTCGCTGGCGACAACATAATAAGTGGATAATTTTTATCTTGTGCGATACGGCGTGGTGCTGGCAGTGAAAGTTCGCTTGACTCATCAAATAACACTGCTCGACTGTGCATCGGGAAAGTTGTCTTGAATTGAATTGGTTCGTTTTCAGAACGCAACGTGACGATGTCGCTAATGCCAAACTCATCGGCCGTGGGGGTCAGCAGTTTGATTCCCATTGCAGCAGCCAACAAGAGTGCGAGATTTGTGTTGCTACGGCTCTCGCCAACCGGCTCAATCACTTTGCGCACGCGCTGCAGTGTAAATGTTCCGTAACTAGCCGCAATATCATCAACCTCAAACTGTGTGGTTGCGGGCAACACAACATCCGCATACATGGCAGTATCCGTGAGCACTTGATCATGAACAACCGTGAACAGATTCTCTTGTTCTAGGGCTCGGGTGATGCGATGTTGATCCGGAGCAGTAACAGCCGGATTCGCACCTTGCACCACAAAAACTTTGACTCGAGTTTGGCCATCTACATCGCCAAGCAAATACCGAGCAACATGATTCATGTTTATTTTTGTACGTGAACTTTGGACAACTGGTATCTTCTGCATCATCGGCTCTTGTGAAGCTGCAGATGTACTCGCCACAATCCCACTTCCGCGTTGGCCAAAATGTCCGGCAAGGGCCCATAGTCCGAGTACTGCCAGCATGCCGCTACCACCGTTACGATTTCGTTCGATTCCCCACCCCACGCGCAACATTGCGGGTGACTTTTTTGCAATCAAGTCGACCAACTCGACAATAATATTTTCATCAAGTCCACACTCAAGTGCTGCTGCTGCCAGAGTCCACTCTCGTGCGGTATGCAAAAACTGATCCGCCCCCTTGGTGTGTTGCGCAATGAATCTAGTGTTTAATATCTGTCGGCGCTCAAGCTCATGAGCAATCGCTAATGCCAACACGGCGTCAGTCCCCGGAAGCAACGGCACATGCATGTCAGCGCGCTCAGCCACCCCTGTGCGACGCGGATCTATCACGACAACTGTGCCACCACGCGCCTGACACTCGGTCAATACTGGCAACAAATGAGTATTAGAGACCGTTGGATTCGCCCCCCAAATCACAACAAGTTGCGAAGATTCCATATGCATCGGATCAGCGGCGTCCATGCCTGGGTATATCTGTTGCCAGGCCGCTCCAAAAGTTGCCGCACAAATGGTGTGCTCAATTTCTGGACAACCTAAACGCGCAAATAACTCCACCATTGCGCCAGAACTCTCCAGTACCCCAGAAGAAGAGTTGTACAAGTATCCAAAGACGCTGTCAACACCATGTTCGGTGATTGCAGTCTTGATTTTTGTGGCAATAAGTTCTATTGCTTCATCCCACGACGCAGTTCGAAATTGGCCACTCCCCTTGGGTCCAGTTCGAATCAATGGCGTTGTCAGCCTGGCGTCTGAGTGCACGCGCTTTATGCTTTGTTTCACTTTTCGACAAATAAAATCCGCAGTAAAACCATTAATGTCGCCCGTAGTGGCGGCATCAATATCTACAATGACATCGTCTTGAACAGTCACATCAAGAGAACAGGTATCTGGACAATCAAGTGTGCATGCTGTTCGAACAACAAGTCGACCCGTAACCATAGATACCATTATGCCAGTTCGAGATCCTCAAATCTGTCGACATCTCGCAAAGACGGGAACCCGAACCACCACACACCCACAATGGCAATAGTTGCTATTCCACCACCCACCACCGTGGCTGGTGTGCCAAAAGCACTCGCTACTACTCCGGACTCAAATGCACCAAGTTCATTCGATGCACCAATAAAAACATTCTCTACAGCCATGACTCTTCCGAGTTTTTCATCTGGAGTCACAAGTGGCACAAGAGAACCACGAATAAATACGCTCACCATGTCAGCAGCGCTCACGACCGCTACCGCCAAAAAAGCCACCGCATAAATATGCGTTGTACCAAGAATAATTGTTCCTGCTCCAAAAAGTCCTACTACTGCCAGCAGCACTTTGCCGATATTGCGCGTAATGGGCTTCATGGCCAAAAAAATTGCCATTGATGCCGCACCTATACCACCGGCCGCACGCAACCACCCGTAGGCAATATCCCCGACATGTAACTGTTCTTCAGCGATCACTGGCAACAACGCAATTGCTCCGCCAAAAAGAACTGCAAAAAGATCAAGGGAAATCGCGGCTAACAGAATTGGAGTGCGCCGCACGAATTGCAGACCTTCAAGAGCGTGTTTGATGGTCGGGCGATCGGCAGCTTTTTGTCGCGCAAGATCATGCGGCACTGCAACGCCAGTCAACAACAAAATGCCGACAAAGATTAAAACCGCAGATGTCCCGTACGCCACACTTGGATCGATCGAGTACAAGAACCCGCTTGCTGCCGGTCCGACAATTACTGCACCCGTCCACGTTGCGCTGTACATCGCTACCACGCGCGGTAGTCCGCCTGCTGGGGCAATCATCGGGGCGATTGATCGAATACTCGGCGCCATAAGTGCGCGAGATGCTCCAAAGAACACGGCAATTATAAACATTGGCGTCGTAGACGTCGGATCTGATCGTGCATACAGAACAAGTGCAACTGAACACAACATCTCTCCCGTTAACCCAATAATTGCAACGTACTTGCGATTGAAATGATCGGCAATAATTCCGGTCACTAACACAAGTGCTGCAGCAGGCAAAAATTCAGCCAACCCAAGCCAGCCAATATCGACTTCGTTTCCGGTGATGTCAAAAACGTGTTTGCCCAGCGTCGCTGCTTGCACCATGACGCCAACAGTGATGATGAATTGAGAAACTAAAAATGCCGATACGGCAGGCGATGCCAATACTTCACGCGCTGATAGGGCTAGTGGTGTCTCTGGAGACTCAGTGCTCATCGAGCGGTCCAACCACCATCAATGACAAGTTCCTGTCCAGTCATAAACGACGACGCATTACTCGCAAGAAATAGAAGTGCGCCATCTAATTCATGTTCTTCACCGAGTCTCGGCATCGGAGAATTCTGAGCGATGTATCTTTGTGATCCTTCGTCTGTGTCCATGCCTGCTGTCATCTCGGTCAAGAACCAGCCAGGACACAATGCATTGACGCGTACACCCTTGCGTGCCCACTGAAGTGCTAGTTCTCGCGTGAGGCTGATCACTGCACCTTTACTCGCGCAATAGTTTGCCTGCTTCACAGGAGTAGAGCCGACGAGTCCGAGCATGCTTGCAACATTGACGATGCTTCCGCTGCCGTTTTGCACCATATGAAAACCAGACAATTTTGCCAAGTGCCATACCGCCGTTGTGTTGATCTCCATAACTTCACGAAACTGTTCGAGAGTTTCTTTCTCGACTCCCAAGGTGTGGCCAAGTCCTGCGTTATTCACAAGCACATCAATGCGACCACATTGCGCAATAGTTTGAGTAATCAGATTTTCTCTTTGAACAGAGTCGGCTAAATCACACGGAATAACAATCGCACCAGGCAGCTCTGCCGCTACACCATCAAGCCGATCCTTGCGACGAGCAGTTATCACCACAGTCGCTCCGGCTGCGTGCAAGACCTTGGCAAAACGTGCCCCCAGACCAGACGATGCCCCCGTCACAAGGGCAACCTTGTTATCTAGTCGAAACTGCTGCACGGGGTCCGGCGTCAAAGAACTCATCCTCTGAGGTTAGAGTACCGAGTCACGTGAGCGAACATGGTGATCGCTGAATGATGCCAAGTTCGACGATAAATCGTGCATCATCTGCATCAAGGCGATTGGCGTGGGCTCACGCGCCATGAATTTATGTGGCGAGGCTGGATTTCAAAAAAAATTTTTCTGCCTGG
>BJGC01000010.1 GCA_014190235.1 Actinomycetes bacterium
GCACCACCGATCAATAATCCCAAAGCCACAGCATCAGCTCCATTTTGTGCTGTTGTATTACGCACAATGCGCGAACCAATTGCAACGATGCCACTCATGCTTGATAAGCCAATGACGCAACACAAAGTGAAAAGAACAAGTGCATTACCGCGTTGCGCGCGCACGACTTACTCGTCGTCGTCGTCGGTGCTTAAAATAGGAGCAACTGATGCAACAACTTGACCTTCGTCAACGCTCATCAATCGCACTCCGGTGGCTGCTCGACCTTGGCTAGAGATTTGTCTCACGGCCGTACGAATAGTGACACCGTTAGATGCCACTGCCACGATTTCGTCTTCGATGCCCACCATAAAAGCAGCAACAACTTTGCCTTTTTTGCTGGTGATTTTGACGCCGATCACGCCTTGACCACCACGGTTTTTGCGTGGGAACTGCGCTATTTGTGTGCGCTTGGCGTATCCGGCGTCAGTGACAATGAGCAATGCATCATCATTGCGTCCGCAGTCAGCCGATACGACTTCGTCGCCAACCTTGAGTTTCATTCCGCGCACGCCTGCAGCAGTTCTGCCCATTGGGCGTACTTGTTCTTCGGTGAAGCGCATCACTTGGCCACTGTGACTGACAACAAAGATGTCATCGCCACCGGTCGTCTCAAAAACGCGCACAAGTTCGTCGTCGGCATGCAAGTTGAGAGCGATGAGCCCATCGCGACGACTTGAGTTATATGCGTCATACACGGTCTTTTTGACTTGGCCTTTGCGCGTGACGAAGAACAGATAGCGCTCACCCGGAAACTCACGCGTGTCAATAATGGCTTGAATTGTTTCGCCTGCTTGCAATGGCAAAAGGTTCACAATGGGCATGCCTTTGGCTGTGCGTTCGCGCTCTGGAATATCGGCTGCGCGCAATTTATAGACACGACCACGATTAGAAAAGAACAACAAATACGCGTGTGATGTGGTGAACAAAACGCGTCGCACAATGTCGTCTTCTTTGAGTGTTGCGCCCTTGACGCCGCGACCACCACGAGACTGCGTGCGGAATGATGCTGCAGGAACTGCCTTAACATATTGCGCCTGCGTCATGACAACAACAAGTTCTTTGTCGTCGGTGAGATCTTCGAGGCTCATTTCTCCGGCATCGTGCGCCATTTTGCATATTCGTGGAGTGGCGTAATCTTTTCTGACTTGCAAAAGATCTTCTTTGATCATGGCGCGCAATTTAGGATCTGATTGCAGGATTTCTTCGTACTCTTTGATGCGCGCCTGTACATCGGCAAGTTCTTTTTCGATGTCGATTCGCGACAACCGAGTGAGTTGACGCAATTGCATATCAAGAATGTCGATGGCTTGGCGCTCGCTGAACTCAAAAGGCGCGAGCATTAGGCCCTCTTTGGCTTTGCCGGCGTCTTCGCTCTTGCGAATAAGCGCGATGATCTTGTCAATGACATTGAGTGCCTTGAGTCGTCCTTCAAGGATGTGTCCGCGTTCACGAGCTTTTTCGAGACGGAAAGTTGTGCGGCGAGTAAGAACTTCGATTTGGTGCTTGACGTAGCCGTTGAGAGCGTCGAGCAATGTGAGTGTGCGCGGAACACTGTCCACTAGCGCCACCATGTTGATCGGGAAACTGGATTGCAACTGCGTGAGTTTGAATAAATTGTTCAGCACGACATTTGCATTGGCGTCGCGCTTGAGCTCGATGATCATGTTTGTCTTGCCGCCCGACGATGCGTCGTTGACGTCTGCAATGCCGTCTAGTTCGCCACCATCAACGAGTTCTTGAATGCGCGCAGCAATTGACGAACAACTTGCCTGATATGGCAACTCTGTCACCACGATTTCCATGCGGCCTTTTTTGTTTTCTTCGATCGTTGCTGTTGCGCGCATCTTGACACTGCCGCGTCCGGTGCGATATGCCTCGATGATGCCGGCGCGACCCAAGATTGATCCGCCTGTCGGAAAGTCTGGTCCCTTGACAAACTCCATCAAATCGTCAATGGAGGCTGCTGGATTATCAAGCAAGTGAATAGATGCATCAATGACTTCGCCAAGGTTGTGAGGCGGGATACTCGTTGCCATACCGACGGCGATGCCTTGACTGCCATTGACCAACAGGTTTGGAAACCGCGCTGGCAAGACACTGGGTTCTTCGATAGTGCCGTCATAGTTGGGCCGCATGTCGACGGTGTTTTCGTCAATGTCAAGCAACAACAACATTGCAAGTGAATGCAAACGTGTTTCTGTGTAACGACTCGCCGCTGGGCCAAAGTCTGGCGAGCCGTAGTTGCCATGAAAATCAATCAGGGGATGGCGAAGTGAAAACGGTTGCGCCATACGCACAAGAGCGTCGTAAATTGCGCTGTCGCCGTGGGGGTGATAGCGCGCCATTGTGTCGCCAGTGACACGAGCACATTTCACGAACGGTCTGTCTGGACGGAATCCCTGTTGATCCATGTCCCAAATAATGCGGCGGTGAACTGGTTTTAGGCCATCGCGCACGTCTGGCAATGCGCGCGACATGATGACCGACATTGCATAATCGAGAAACGAGCGCTCCATCTCGTCTTGCAATGTGACGGGCTGAACTGCGTCTCCGGCTGGTGGTGTGGTGGTGTCGCTCATGCGTGGGTCCTTTAGAAGTCCAGGTTGCGCACGTCTCGTGCATTCGTGGTGATGAACGCCTTGCGACTTTCGACGTTGTCGCCCATTAAGACGCTGACGATGTCGTCAGCAATTGCTGCTTCTTCGACGGTGACTTGGAGCAATGTTCGTGTTGCAGATGACATTGTTGTTCCGCGCAATTCTTCCCAGTCCATTTCGCCGAGACCTTTAAGACGTTGAAAATCTTTTTTGTGATTTGGTTTGTCTTTCAAAAACTTGGTTTTGGCCATGTCGTCTTTGAGATAGATCTTCTCTTTGCCAACTTCTGTCGAGAACAACGGTGGTTGAGCAATGTAGATAAAACCTGCCTCAACCATGGGGCGCATCTGGCGGTAGAAAAATGTCAGTAGCAGTGTGCGAATGTGGCTACCGTCAACATCGGCGTCGGCAAGCGCAATAATTTTGTGATACCGAGCTTTGCTGACATCAAACTCGTCGCCCACTCCGCCACCAATGGCCGTAATTAGTGCTTGTATTTCAGTGTTTTTGAGCATCTTGACAAGTGCCGCACGCTCGACGTTAAGAATTTTTCCGCGAATCGGAAGGATCGCTTGTGTTCGTGGATCACGTGCATCAACTGCGGTGCCGCCAGCACTGTCGCCCTCAACAATGAAGAGTTCTCCCTCGGAAGGATCTTTGGTGCTGCAGTCTTTGAGTTTGTCTGGCATACCAGCACCAGCGAGTGCAGTCTTGCGGCGTACAGCGTTGCGAGCATTTTTTGCGGCAAGTCGGGCTTGCGCTGCAGCAACTGCTTTTTTGATGATTCGGTTTGCCTCTGCGGGGTTTTCTTCAAGCCATTCAGCCAAACACTTATTAGTGGCTTTTTGCACGAACGAACGCATTGCCACATTGCCCAACTTGGCTTTGGTCTGGCCTTCAAACTGGGGCTCACCGAGCCTCACCGAAATGATGGCCGTGATGCCCTCGCGGATGTCTTCCCCTAGGAGATTGTCGTCTTTTTCTTTGAGCGCGCCTCGATCTTTGGCATATTTATTGATCACCGATGTGAGAGCTGTCTTGAAGCCTTCGACATGCATTCCGCCTTCTGTGGTGGAGATGCCGTTGGCATAGCCGTGAATACCCTCGTAATACCCAGTGTTCCATTGCAGGGCGATGTCGAGTTCTTGGTTTTCGGCCTCTTCGCGCTCTTCGTAGTGCGCAATCTTGGTGAAAAGTGCGTCTTTAGACAAATTGAGATGGCGCACGAAATCGACGATGCCGCCTTTGTATTGGAAAGTGACGTTTTGTTCTTTGCCGACACGCTCGTCATTAAAAATGACTTCGATTCCCTTGTTGAGAAATGCCATCGTTTGCAAACGTTCAAGCACTGTGCGTGCCACAAACTCTGTGCCTTCTGCTTCAAATACGGTGGGGTCTGGCCAGAACTTGACGGTTGTTCCGGTCTTGCGACCACGCGCTGGGGTATCACCTGTCATCGCTAGTTTTGCTTTTGGTTTTCCGCCGTCAAGAAATGTTTGGCTGTACCGTTTTCCGCCACGATCAACTTCGATCACAAGTTGCGAAGACAGTGCATTCACGACGCTGACGCCGACACCGTGCAACCCGCCAGACACTTTGTAGCCTTCGCCACCAAACTTGCCACCGGCGTGCAACACGGTGAGCACAACTTCGACAGCGCTCTTGCCTTTGTGTGGGCCGCTCGGGTATGGATCGACAGGAACACCGCGACCGTTGTCTTCGACCATGCACCCGCCATCGGAAGACAAAGTCACCACGATTCGCGTACAAAAGCCTGCCATTGCTTCGTCGATTGAGTTATCGACGACTTCCCAGATGAGGTGATGTAACCCCGTGAGCCCGGTGGACCCGATGTACATTCCGGGTCGTTTTCTTACGGGATCGAGACCTTCAAGAACCTGGATATCTGCTGCGTTGTAGTCGGCAGAAGGGGTCTTGGAAGGTGCTTTTTTTGTCGCAGCCATCGGTTGTATATCCTAGCAATTTGAAGTGGTGTTTAGCGGTAGCGGCGCACTCGAATATCAATACTTTCGATGGCATCTCCGAAGTGTTGCTGAAGTGTGTGCAGCAGATCTTTTTCGAGGAAACGTAGTTGTGTTGCCCATGCCTGATCGGCTACTTCGACCGTGAGTTTTTTCCCTTCAATGCGCACGGGTGTCACATTGTCGGCAATTGACTCGCCCACAACTTCGCGCCAACGACCAAAAACTCCACCGACGATTTCGACATCAGCAGACTTCAGGCGCTTCATCATGGCATTGAGAACATTGCCCAATAATCGCGGATCTTTCGGTGTTGGTTTTTGGCTCGTCATGATGGTGGTTATTTGGCGATCTTGATTGATGTGACCACTTCGCCGTTTTCTATCGTGATCATGGCATCGGGGTGGGCTGCTTCAGGCAGCGCACTGGCTGTTGTAATAATCACCTGACCTGCTGGCAAATGCCTCAAGAGCGCTGTGCTTCGGCTTGGGTCGAGCTCGGACAGGACATCGTCAAGCACCAGCAGGGGCGCGGCCCCGACGTGCTGTGTGATGAGACGGTGGACGCCTAGACGGATTGCCAGGGTGAGGGTCCGGCATTCGCCCTGTGAGGCGTGTGAGCGCGCTGGCATGCCGTTAATGCCAAGCACCAGGTCGTCGCGGTGCGGACCCACCGTGCTGATGCCGCGGCGCACGTCGTCGTTGCGTGCAGCCAGCAGGGCAGGCCCCAGGCCGATGGTTCGCCATTCTGGTTCGTATGCAAGATCAACTCGGGTTGGTTCACCTGCCAGCACCTCATAGGCCTCGCACACATACGGCGTGACTTGGGCTACCAGCCGAGCGCGCGCTTCACCAAGGCGAGTGCCCACTTCGACAAATTTTTCATCCCACACGTCAAGCGTGCTTGCAATGTCGGCACTCATGCGCCCACCTGATTGTTTGAGTAAAACATTTCGTTGACGCACGATGCGGTCGACTTCTAGACGCAGTCCGTCGTTGTGGGTTGATAGTGCAACCAATGCATCGTCAAGCAATTGGCGCCGTTGTGTTGGTCCTTCGTACACAAGTTGCAGATCGCTCGGTGCGAACACTGTCGTGCGAACAACTCCGAGTAAATCGCGCACGCGAGCAAGGCGTTGTTTGTTCACCTGCACTCGATTTCTGCCGCTTCGATTTATCTCTGCTTCAACTAATACTTCGCGGCCGTCGTCATGGCGAATGTTTGCCCTGATGTAGGCCGTGTCGGCTCCAAGACGAACTAGCGCGTCGTTTGGCACCCCTCGAAAACTTTCGAGGGTCGCTAAATAACTCATCGCTTCGGCCAGGCTTGTTTTGCCTTGTGCGTTGCGCCCAATCACAGCCGTGACACCTGGCTCAATCTCAATAATGGCGTGTTTATATACCCGAAAATCAATGAGTTCGATGCGGTAAATCAGCACCAAGCACCCCCTTGGCTCAAACGCGCTGGGGCATCAACAAATATGTGAACGTGTCGTCACCAACACCACGAATAACTGCCGGTTGATTCGGCTCATTCATCTCAATTGTTATTTCATCCCCCACTGTCGCTTCGATCCCTTCGCGCACGTAGTCGGGGTTGAATCCGGCAGTGAGTTCTGCGCCGACCATCTGGCCTTCAACGTCTTCGGTGCTGGTTCCTTGATCGTTTGTTTGCACTTCGATGCGCATTCCGTCGGCGCCCATTGTGAGTTTGACCGGTGTGTTTTCGCGAGCCAACACTCGGCTGCGTCGTAATGCTTCAATAAGTGGTTCGCGCGGAGTTGTGAACTTGTTGGCGTACACAGGTTTTATAAACGATTGAACGTTCGGGAAGTTGGCGTTGATTAATCGTGTTGTGAGTTGCAATCGCGGTGTTTCAAAAGTTGTGTCTATTTCTCCGAATCGGATTGCGATGTCTTCGTTGGCTTCAAGCAATCGCTGTAGCTCGCGCAGCGCTCGACTCGGGATCAGATACGACTGGCCAAAAGTTAAGACATCAACCCCTGGAAGATTCTTGATCGCCATCCGATAACTGTCTGTGGCGGCCATGCACAAACCAGTTTCCCCTGCGGATAACTGCACCGCGGTGAGATGTTGTTTGGCTGGTTCTTTGCTTGCTGCCCCAACAACTTGAGCCAACGCATGACCCAACACGGCGGCTTTCATTGAGACGGGGTTTGCAGACGCTGGCACGTTTCGAGGGAAATCCATGGCGTTCATTACCGGCACACTGAATTGTGCTTTGACACCTGTGATGTTGGCTGAATCTGCACCGAGATCAAGGGTGACTTTTCCGCTTGGTAGTGACCGCACAATGTCGTTGACAAGTGTTGCTCCAATAAGACCGTCACCGTTTCTTTCGCCGCCAACTGCGAGAGTGAATTGTAAAGAGAGATCTAGATCAGTGCTTGACAGTGTGAGCACATCGTCTTGCAACACAAAACGAATTCCGGCGAGCGCTGGTGATGCTGATCCTCGAGATGATGCAATTCGTGCCAAAGATCCAAGTGCTTCGGAAAGCTCGGCTTGTTCGCTTCGAAATTTCATGGGTCTCTCGGTCTGTGTGGGTTATAAACAGTGGTAGGTGTCTAATGAATAATAACTGTAATAAGGGCTGTGGATTGTGGAAAAGGGGCTTAAAACCCTTGTGATTGATAAAAAATGGGTGTGTATGAAAAACCGCAATAAGACACATCTACAACGCGTGTAATTTGCCTCAATGTGTACAACCGTGCGACAACAAACACCACTCCACAACAACTCCACAACAACAACCCCACGTTATACACAGCAGTATCGCCCTACGCCTTTAGTCTGGCAATGATGTCGGTGACCTGGTCGTACACCTGCTTGCGCTCGCGCATCAGCCGCTGTGTTTTGTCAACACCGTGAATGATTGTGGTGTGATCTCGACCACCAAATAACCGAGCAATGGCGGGATAGCTCAGTTCGGTGAGTTCGCGAAAAATGTACATTGCGCTCTGGCGAGCCGATACCAATGGACGTTGGCGACTCTTGCCTTTCATGGCGTCAACAGAAAAGCCCATATACAACGAAATTTCAGCAAGAAGTTCTTCGTCGGTGCGGTGTTTGGGCGCTCGCACGGTGAGCAAGTCAGTGAGCTGGGTTTGAGCCATCGCGACAGTTGCTGGCTCACGGGTGAGGTGTGCGTAGGCAGCCACTCGAATGAGGGCCCCTTCGAGTTCACGAATGTTGGACGTGATGTTGGACGCAATGAACTCCAGGACATCCGCTGGTAATGGGGTGTTGTCGCGCTCGGTCTTGTTGCGCAAAATCGCCAAACGGGTTTCCATGTCTGGCGGCTGGATGTCGGTGATGAGACCCCAACGAAACCGACCACGCAGACGATCCTCAAGTGTGGGGATGGCGTCGGGCACCCGGTCGGACGAGATGACGATCTGCTTATTTGCTCCGTGGAGACTGTTGAAGGTGTGGAAAAACTCCTCTTGGAGTCCTTCTTTTCCTTCCATAAATTGAATGTCGTCAATCAACAAGACGTCGATGTCGCGGTAGCGACGCTTGAACGCCGTTGTTGTGTTGGTGCGAATTGCGTCAACGTATTCATTCAAAAAAGTTTCTGTTGAAACGTAGCGAACTTCATGATGTGCGTAATGCGCATGCACATACCAACCGATTGCTTGCAAGAGATGTGTCTTGCCAAGACCTGCAGAGCCGTAAATAAAAAGAGGGTTGTATGAGCGGCCAGGTGTTTCGGCAACACGCAAAGCGGCAGCCAATGCGAACTGGTTTGAGGCTCCTTTAACAAACGTGTCAAAGGTGTATCGCGGGTTGAGCCCGACGGCTAATCCCTTGCCCTGATTAGGTTTTTTGATGGTTTCTGGACTCAATGCCGCATTGTCAACAGCTACCTGCGTCGGGGAATCATTTGTGCTGTCTTGGGATTCGCCAACCTCAACAACAAGTGCGCGGTCACTCTCTCCAATTTCATCAAGTGCATCTAAAACAAGTGGGCGATAGCGAGAGATAATTCGGTCGCGGACATGTGCATTAGGAACCTGCAAACGCAACGATGATTCGTCACTCGCAAGTGCAACAACATCATTGAATGTCGAGAACCACACGCCCTCAGACACCTGCGCTTTTAAGAGTTGTTGTGTTGCATTCCACACTGATTCATGGTCACTCATGGCGCCCCTTCCCCGTCCACAGCGCTATCCACAGGGTGTGGATGGGCTCCCTACAATCGCTGTAGGACTTACGACCATAACAGGCTGTGGACAACACTAAAAACTGAGCGCAAACTCTGTGCCCGCCGGCGACAAGATCTCGGGCAACATTGATTGGCAGGTTGCCGACGGGCGTTTGCGAGCCGTAGCCTGACACGACTGCTTCTCATGTGGGTCACCAACAGGAGCACATAGAATTTGTCCGCCATTGCCCCCCGGGGGCCCAGTACAAGGATCCGCCATGAAGCGCACCTTTCAACCAAACAACCGCCGCAGATCCCGTAAGCATGGGTTCCGACACCGTATGAGCACCCGCGCAGGTCGTGCCATCCTCAAGTCGCGCCGTGCCAAGGGCCGTCATCGCCTGAGCGCTTGATCGGGCGCATTCAGAGCCGGAGCGCCTTCGTGCGAGTTCGCCACGAAGGCGCCCATTTTCGTTCTGGGCCATTGTCTTGCACCATGCTTCTTGATTCTTCGTTAGCCCATCCCCACGTGGGGTATGCCCTCGGCAAACATGTGGGTATCGCCGTTCGCCGCAATCGGCTCCGTCGCCAGTTGAGAGTGTTGCTCAAAACCCACGAAACCCTTCTACAGCCAGGGTTTTATGTTTTTGGAGCAAGTCCGCAGGCAACAAAAGCGACTGCTCAGCAGTTGGCCACAGCAGTGGAAAACATCGCGCAATCGTGTCACGCGAAAGCGAGTCAGTCGTGACTCCGATGGCGCGCCGTTTGTCGCGAGCAATCGGGTGGTACCAGCAGGCTCGACAAGGTCGCCCGTCTCCGTGTCGCTTTTATCCGTCATGTTCGTCGTATGCCCTAGAAGCAGTTGCCGAACACGGGACCAAGCGCGGCCTGTGGCTCGCATCGCGTCGGTTGTTGCGGTGTCGGCCATTTGGCAAATCTGGCTACGACCCAGTTCCGTTCGCCCACGAGCACAGTGTTTCGTGTTCAGTTCCACGTGAGAGTTTTTAAGAAAGGCAAATTATGTTTCAAGCCGCCGCCTGGTTAGTCGCCACTTTTTATTCATGGATTGATAGTTATGCAATTGCAATTGCACTCGTTGCGCTTGCAATTATGTTGCTCATCACACCGCTCACTTTGAAGAGCACCAAAGGCATGCTCGAGATGCAACGTCTGCAGCCCGAGATGAAAAAATTGCAGAATCAGCACAAAGGTGATCGGCAAAAACTCAACGAAGAAATGATGAAGTTGTACCAAGCGCACAAAGTGAATCCGCTTGCTTCTTGCTTGCCTCTGTTGGCTCAAATGCCTGTTTTTTTGATCATGTTCCGGGTGCTACGAGGGCTTACAACCGAGACGGACAAAGGCTTTGCGCCTAAATACATCTCCAAGACATCGGAGCTATATACATCGCTAAAGGGCTCATTTAAGATGAATTCTTTTGGCCTGGATTTGGCAGTTTCTCCTGCCAAGGCATTGTCTGACAACTTTGCTCACGGGTTGTGGTACGTGCTGTTAGTGGTGGCGATGGCGGGTCTGTTTTTGGTACAACAAAAAATGATTGCAAGTCGCGCAGCGAGTCCAACGATGTCCGATACACAAGCAAAAATTATGCAGTACATGCCAGTGGCATTTGCTCTGTTTCAAGTATTTTTGCCGACAAGTTTGGTGATCTATTACATGACACAAGCGATCGTGCGCATTATTCAGCAGTACTACATCACGCGCCGATTTTATGGTCACGATGGCTCCATCGGCCGACAAGCCCAAGCAGCAAGTCAGACTGCTCGCGAGATGACTGATGACAGCGGCAAAAATGCTTCAAAGAACGATAAATCGACTAAAAAAGATCTCGACGGCCCAACTTCGGCGCCGATTGTGAGCAAGCGGGTGACACCGCCCAAGAACCGACCAACCCCGAGTGGACGGCCGAACCGGCCGACTCCCCCAGGTAAAAATCGCAGCGGCAACGTTCGGCGCGATAAATCTGGCGAATAATAGAACAGGACATAACGATGGAATGGGTAGAAACAACAGGAACATCAGTTGCAGAAGCAAAAAGCGTTGCACTTGATCAGTTAGGTATTGCAGAAGACGATGCTGAATTCGAAGTGGTCGAAGAACCAAAAGCAGGATTATTTGGCCGGACGCGAGGAGAAGCCCGCGTTCGCGCGCGAGTTCGACCAACAATTTTGCGCGGTAAGCCAGAGCGCAGACCACGGGCCAGCGCCGAGAAGCGCAAAGAGTCGTCAGCCGGACGCACAAATGACGGACCTAAAAAGGAGCGTTCAAGAAGTGCGTCGCCAAGCCGCACCCGCGAACGCCCAGCCGAACGAGACACAACAGATCGCCCGCCCGTTGACCCCGACAAAGTGGGCGAAGCAGCCGCAATTTTCTTGACTGGCATGATTGAATCCTTTGGCTATAAGGGTTCCGTGGCTGTCAAGCGACAAGAAGAAGACATCGAAGTCACAGTTGACGGCGACGAGTTGGGCCTCATGGTTGGTCCACGAGGAGCCACATTGCTGGCTATTCAGGATCTCACACGAGTAGTGAGTCAGCGTCGACTTGGCGATCAGGTCACACGTTTGCGTATTGACATTGCCGGATACCGCGAACGTCGTCGCGAGGCATTGAGTCGCTTTGCGGCAAAAGTCGCCCAAGAGGTGAAGGAATCGGGCGAGGCACGGATGCTTGAGCCGATGATGTCAGCCGATCGCAAGATCGTGCATGATTCGTTGGCCGAGTTTGAAGGTGTCACAACTCGCTCGCAGGGCGAAGATGCTCAACGCCGTGTGGTTGTTGAGCCCGCCATAGCCCCCTAAGGACTGACAGTCGTGACACAAGCACGGCGGACCCTTGCTGATGTTCTTAAAGAGGCACAACGTCTCGGAGTTCTTGGCGACCGCCCAATTGCTGATGTCATCGCCCATGCCCAGCAGTTTGTGCCTGCGCTGGCAGGGGTGACAGGCAGAGTTGTCGACATTGGGACAGGGGCTGGAATTCCCGGGCTGATCATCGCCCAAGCCCGTCCCGACCTTTCCTTGACCTTGGTCGACCGACGTCAGACACGAATTGATGCTTTGCAGCGCGGAGTCACTGCGCTGGGGTTGGACAACCATGTCACGGTCTTGTGCACGACGACTCAGGCGATGGCGCGTGAAACTACGCACAAAGGTGTATACGGCGCTGTGGTGAGTCGGGGCTTTGGAAGCCCCGCAGATACCCTGGAGGCCGCTCGCCCACTATTGACTCCTGGCGGTCTAATGGTTGTATCCGAACCACCCACACCTCAGCGAGCAAGGTGGTCCCCCGAGGTGTTGAAGCGGCTGGGATTCGCTGAACCCCAGTATTTACCAGGGATTGCTATGTTCCACGTGGAACATTAGGACCTGACGGACGCCCCGGGAACGGATGTTCCACGTGGAACAATCAGGTAGAACAACCAAGCGGAACAGTCGTATGGAATACTCTTGAATATCCCCAAGACCGCAAAATGACGCCCCTAGAATGCTGTCGTTGCGAACGTGGTTCTGATGCGGAGCGAAAGGTAGGAGTATTGAATATGAGCGAAACAGCCGTCATTATCGCTGTTGCCAACCAAAAAGGTGGCGTTGGCAAGACCACCACAGTGGTCAATCTGGGCGCCGCACTTGCCGAACGTGGGTTTCGAACGCTTGTAGTGGACTTTGACCCCCAGGGCAATGCCTCCTCGGGGCTCAATGTGGACACGAGCCAGCTGGAATTAACAATGTCTCACGTACTGTTGGGAACGGACTCATTAGAGAACTGCATCGAGCCCACCGCTGAAAAGAATCTCTTTATTGCCCCGTCGGACATGGATCTAGCGGATGCGGCGATGTTGGTGGGGTCAAATCAGAAGTACGCGTTCCCCCAGACCCTGTTGCGGAGGTCAATTGACGCGGTTGCTGGTGATTTTGACTACATCTTGATTGACTGCCCGCCCACGCTTGGACTACTCACCGTTAATGCTTTTGCCGCCGCTTCAACCATTTTGGCTCCTGTGCAATGTGAGTATTACGCCCTCGAGGGCGTGCGGGATTTACTCTCGATTGTTGAGCAGGTGCAGGCCAATATCAATCCATCGCTAGAGGTCGGACACTTCTTGCTCACGATGCAACAAGCAACCAAACTGTCCAAAGAAGTCGAGGCAGATCTGCGCAACACCTTTGGTAAGAAGGTTTTTAGGACCGCAGTTCCCCGCAATGTTCGTCTGGCCGAGGCGCCAGCGCACGGGAAATCAATTCTGAAATTTGACACCAATTCCCCCGGGGCTCAGGCCTATCGAAAAATTGCAAAGGAGTTAAGCCATGGTTGCACGCCGCGGATTAGGTAGGGGACTGGGTCATCTGATTCCCCAAGAGCCCAAAAATCAAGACACGCCAACACAGACGCCTTCGCCCGTGCTGGCTCCTGCTGGCGTACTGCCCGAATCTGCGCTTCGGGATGTGCCTGTCGGAAGCATCCAACCTAATCCACATCAGCCCCGAGCGCATTTTGACGAGGCCGCGCTGGCCGAATTAGCCGCGTCTATCAAGGAGATTGGCGTACTGCAGCCTCTGCTTGTGCGTCAAAAAGATGACAAAACATTTCAATTGATTGCAGGAGAACGCCGTTGGCGTGCCGCTCAACAGGCAGGTTTACGTGTTGTTCCGGTTGTTGTGCGCGAAGCAGACGAACTGGCGTCAGTGGAGCAGGCGTTGGTTGAAAACCTGCATCGTGCCGATCTCACCGCGCTCGAAGAATCATCGGCGTATCAGCAACTTGTCGACGATTTTGGTCTGACGCACGAAAAAGTCGCAAAGCGAGTCGGCAAGGGTCGTTCTGCAATCACGAACTCGCTTCGATTACTGACATTGCCCCCCATGGTGCAGGGATATCTAGCAGACGGTCGTCTCAGCGCAGGTCACGCCAAAGCGATTTTGGCACTGCCGGATCGCGCGTCGCAAGAACGTATTGCGACGTTGGCCGTCAAGGGTGGGTGGTCTGTTCGCACAACTGAAGATGCTGTGAAAGGTGATTCGGGTCGCATAGATACGGGTCGTGGGGCAGAGGGCAAGCCGCTCACCACGACAGCGTTGCGCCCACCTGGACTTTTAGAACTAGAGAGATTGCTTGGAGAATTTTTATCAACGTCAGTGTCGGTGACGCAAAGCGGCAAACGAGGCCGTATTGGCATTGAATTTGCGGATTTCGAAGATCTGGAGCGGATCTATCGGCGAATGATTGAGAATTCGCATGATTGAGGCACTGGACTAAATCTTTATTTAGGTTGTCCACAGCCTTGACAATAGATGCAGAGTAGAAGCCTGCATTAAAGAATGAACTGTGGACAGCCTGTGGATAACTTTTTATGCTGATCCAACACCTGTGTCAAGGGGTCGTTCTAACCAACTCACAACGGCAGTGAGGATTGCGTCTGCGGCTGCCTGCGAGCGTTGAAGCACAAGGTTTTGAGGTCCGAGTGAACACAGAACAGCGGGCATTTTTGTTTCGCGCAAGATCGGAATGCGCAAACCGTGCGCACGCGCTCGTACTTCTGGAAGTCGTTGATCGAGATGTTGAACGATGCGATTTGCCAGGCTTTGTCCGCCGACACTTGTGAATGTGGGCACCTGATAAAAATAAATTGTGCATGCGTCATCAGGCGATGGCTCGACGCCGACATACACATCAGCCCCCCACGTGTTTGCGGCCCGGGCTTGTTCGTTGGCATCGCCCGCAAGAGTGATTGCCAAAGGCTGACTTAGGCGCAGCATTCGACCAACTGCATGTCCAATATGGCTCATGGAGCCGAATTGACCAGTCACGACACGCCGATCTGCCCTATTTGCTTGGCTGACAAGCTCCTCGGCTTCGCGCACAGCGGAGATCCCGGCACCTGTTCCGCCGTGGCCGCCAACACCGGCAAGTGCTTTGACTACTTCTGGACCACAGATTTCGTTTTCAGTCAGGCCGCAGTTTTGCTGAAATGCTTTTACGGACCGAGCAGTGCGAGGACCAAAAATGCCGTCCACTCGGCCACAGTCAAAACCCAAGCGCGACAACGAAGTTTGCAGTTCGGCAACATCGTCTCCGCGCAAGTGAGGGGAGCGCAGATAGAGCAGTCGATCCCCGAGGTGCCACGACGCCTCATGAAGAAGCGACCATGTCAATTCATCACATTCACCAGTGGTTTTGAGCCCGTAGGCATCTTGAAATGCGATTAATGCAGCATGTGTGACGCGACAAAACTCAGATGATTGCGCTGTGTGCGGTGCAAGAAATCCAGCAGTCGACAAATGGCGCTGCAAATCACGGATTGCTTCACCCCGTTGGCCGGGTGTTAGTGGGAAGACGGAAGAAATTCTGATAACTCCTGAAGAAGTCGCCCTTTTCCGAGCGCACCAACAAGTGTTTTTTGCAATTCGCCTTTATCAAACACCAATAATGTCGGAATACTCATCACGCCAAAACGTTGCGCGATGTCTCCGTGATCATCAACATTTAATTTTGCAATTGCAAGATGACCAACTTGCTCGACTGCAATATCAGCAAGTACCGGTGCAATTGCTTTGCACGGTGCGCACCATTCGGCCCAGAAATCAACCAAGATCGGAGTAGACGATGATTGCACTACCTCGTCAAATGTTGCGCTCGTGAGTGTGACAATTCCTTCGGCCATGATTGGTCCCTTTCGCTCGCTCAAACTCTACCGAGAACGCACCCGTTAGTCGTGTTCAGCCTCAAGCCAACGCTCGCAATCGATGGCAGCCATGCAACCCGAACCAGCCGCTGTAATGGCTTGGCGATAGGTGTGATCTTGCACGTCTCCGCAGGCAAAAACACCAGGAATATCGGTGTAACTCGACCCAGGCTTGGTGATCAGATAGCCAGAATCTTCCATGTGCAGGATTCCTTTAAAGAGGTCCGTATTTGGTCTGTGCCCGATGGCCACAAATACACCAGTGACATCGAGGGGGCGAGATTCTTTCGTGATCGTGTCAATAAGTGTGGCCCCCGTCAGATGAGTTTCGCCGTGCAGCGCAGTGATTTGAGAGTTCCACACGATTTCGATTTTTTCATTAGCGATAGCACGGTCTTGCATGATGCGCGATGCGCGCAACGCATCTCGACGCACAATGAGATAAACCTTCGAAGCAAACTTTGTAAGAAAAGTTGCTTCTTCAATCGCTGAGTCACCACCACCAACAACGGCAATTTCTTGATTGCGAAAAAAGAATCCGTCACAAGTTGCACATGTTGAGAGACCATGCCCGATGAGGCTTTCTTCTTCTGGCAGTCCCAGCATGAGTGATTGGGCACCAGTGCTGACAATGATCGAATTGGCCGTGTATTCAGTATCGCGGATATATACACGAAAAGGCCGAGCACTAAAATCAACACGCGTGGCTTTGTCCGTGATGAACTCGGTGCCAAAGCGTTCTGCCTGATCTCGAAAATTGGACATGAGCTCTGGCCCCATAATGCCAGTCGGAAAACCGGGGAAGTTTTCTACTTCAGTGGTGAGCATGAGTTGGCCACCTGGTTGATCAGACGTGGACGATAATTCTCCCTCGATCACTAACGGAGCAAGAGATGCGCGAGCCGTATATATAGCGGCAGTCAGCCCTGCTGGGCCAGATCCAATAATTATGACGTTACGAGCAGTGCTCATGACGGGTTCCTTTCGTGTCGACGTTTCATGAGCACGATCCCTGCAATAAACAAGAGTGCACTCAAAATAAAATATGAAATCCAAACGCTTGCATCGTGGGTGACGACGGCATCAAGTGCGGATTGAAGACCACGTGTGACAGCAATACAAAACAGCACAAAAAGGCTCACTGCGCCAATGCCCCCAAGCGTGCCAAAAACCACGACACGCGCAGACTTCACTAAAGGTCGCGTGGTGTGGTCACGAATAAAAACCACAATGCGGTCAATAAAGTCAACGCTTCGCTGAGCCCAATTTGGGTCTGTCAGTGGGTTTGATGGCATGGGCAAAGCCTAACGCTGAGCCCCGCAACTACGGCGTTGTGCTTGAAATGTCAAGGCTCGCAATTTCAGTGCAGTCAGCGATTCGCACAGCGAGCAATGAATTATTGGTATTCAAGAACAGCGCAAGGTCAACGCCATTTACTGTGGCCGTAGAAAGATACGTGGCATTTTTCATAGTGGTAATGCATGCAGCGAGCGCTGGTGTTGGAGCAATCGTTGTGCCAACAGCAGAGTTACGTGTGATCTGCTGGCCGGGTTGATCTGAGCCGTTGCTGAACGCACGACCGGCGAGTCCTCCTCCGGCGACAAGGACCACTGACGCTGCAGCAATACTCAGCCACTGTGGCGGGCGGCGTCGCGCAGTGGCCGTGAACGCGCCGAGAGCCGCCGAAATATGTGCGTCACGAACGGCGTCAGTAGCGCGCGGTACTGAGCGCAGCGCATCGATCACAGCGCGTTCTTGGGCTAGATCAGATGACTCTGGAGTGTCATTGGGGGGAGTCGTCATGGAGAACCTTCTGTCATTATCTGGGCTAGTTGTTGTCGTCCTCGTGCAATTCGTGATTTCACAGTTCCTACTGGAATATCAAGAGTTCGTGCAATCTCTTCGTAGTCCATATCGGCGACGTGGCGCAACACAACAGGGATGCGAAAGTCTGGGTCGACCTGTTGCAGGGCGTCAGAGATCAAGAGTTGGTCATCGAGGTTGGCCATGTCGTCCATTGTGACGGATATGGCGCCCATTTTTTGGTCAGCAGGGTCCATTGGCAGGGGCCGACGACGGGTGCGACGCACTTCGTCAAGGGATGCGTTGACGGCAATGCGGTACATCCAGGTCGTGATACTCGAGCGATTGTCAAAAGCATGAATCCCTCGCGCTATTGCGATGAGTGCATTTTGCGTGGCATCATCGGCGCCGCCATTATCGATGATAATGCGATGACATACTGCCCGAATGGTGTCGTAGTGCCGTCGCAACAGGATGTCAAGTGCACCAGTGTCGTTCTGGTGGGCCGCAGCTACAAGAGATCTATCGTCGCGATTGATGTGCCTAATGTAGCCAACGTCAGCAAGCAGTGCGACGGCAACGAGTTACGACGCCGTGAACCCAATGTCTCGAATAACCCCTTTGAACGGGTTCGATGTACTACACGATGGGCTCGAACCGATTTCTCTCAGCAGCAGTAAAATATATGTCCCCGACGTTGACACATTGAACGTGGCGACGCCCTCCTGCGTGGCGTAACCGTTCGTCACTCGCGGACCCCACCCCTTGATGCTGTCTGGAATACCTGCATCAGATGAAAAGATCTCGGCGCTCCATGGCGCGCTACCCATGTCGACTGTCATTTGCCCTGCACTCGAGCGAGATAGTTGCATCACAATTCCGACGCCGCGTTTTGACCCAAAGTATTTGTCGCCGTAGCAGACCGTGGTCCAAATAGTTTGAGGATTGTTATCTGAGAGTGCACCGACCATTGCTTCGTTCTCTGATTTGTCGTCACCGTTGGGGTCGTAACTTTTGAGAGAAACAACAGTGACAGGAGAAGTGTCAACAGGGGTAACTGCGCCTGGCGCTTCTTGCGTTTGCCCCGGGATGACAGGCGCCTTGGTATCGCGAAGCCCTCGCCATAAAAACACGACCATGACGGCGGCGATCGCCACCAAAATAATTGCTGGCGCCAAACTTCGCAGGGTTGACGAACGCCGCGGTGGCGGTAGTCCCTTGTCGACCTTGACGGTTTTCTTGGGAGTCGGGTCACGCACTGGCTCGCGACGCGAGTCTTCCTTTGGGGCAATGACTTGTGTTTGTTTTTGCCCCATCAGAGGGTCTCGCCCAGCGCCTGGACTTGGACCAGTTCGACCGTTACCTAGGCCTACTGCTGGCGTCTGTGCATCGGGTGAACCAGCCAAACTTGCCTGCAGCGCCATTGCTACATCCGCGCCGTTTTCGTATCGATGTTCTGGTCTGCGTTGCAACATTTTATGAATGACTGCAGTCAACGCAAAAGGCACATGGGGACACAATGTATTGAGCGGCGTTGGGTCGCGCTGGAGACGACCAATTGCAATCGCTTGATCGTTGGCGCCGTTGAACGGAACATCGCCAGAAAGGCATTCATACAACACAAGGCCAAGTGAATAAATATCTGCGCGGCCAGTGAGTGCACGTCCCTGCACCAATTCTGGCGATAAGTATTTTGCAGTGCCCATCATGATGTTGTCGTTGGTGAGATCTGGGACATCTACAGTAGACCCGTCTTCATCTGTATCTTTTGCAATACCAAAATCCGCCAACAAGATGCTGCCATCATTATCAATCATGATATTGCCAGGCTTAATATCTCGATGAACAATGTTGTTGTCGTGTGTATGTTTGAGCGCAAATGCAATTGAACGGCCGATATGCACTGTCAGTTCAGGGGAGATTGCACCTTTGCTTAAAGGATTGCGAACACGATTTTCATCGAGAGTCTCGCGCAAACTTTTTCCTGCAAGATATTTCATCACAACATAAAGTCGTTGATGTTCTTCGACGATGTCGTAGATCATCACAATGTTTGGATGTGCAAGTCTTGCGAGCGCGTGCGCCTCGCGTCGAAATCTTTCGGCAACAACGGGATCATCAACTGTGTGGCTGCGCAAAAGTTTGATTGCAACCAGGCGATTAAGTTGCTGGTCAAAAGCAAGCCACACTTCGGCCATGCCGCCGTGCGCAAGAGATCTTCGCAACTCGTATCGATCACCGATCAAGGTCTGGGGTTCAAGTGGCGCAACCATTCGTGTTGCAAACGCTAGTTGGGCAACTAGGCGCGAACGCGGAATGCCACTCCAATTGTTCCGCTGCCGGCATGACTGCCGATCACGGGACCGATGTCGCCAACAACAATTTCGCCGTCGTATACGTCTCGCAATGACGCTGTAAATGCATCAATGTCACCGCATTGGGCGTGTAAGACAGCAAGACTTTCAATGGGCCCAGAATTTTTGACGGTATCGCGCAAAAAGTTCAGAGCCTTCGTGCGAGTACGTTGGCGTCCGCCTTCTTCGACAAGGCCATTTCGCACTTCAATAATGGGCTTAATTGAGAGCACGCTCGCCATGAGAGCTTTTGCCCCGCCAATGCGGCCACCCTTTTTCAGATTGTCGAGTGTGTCAAGGGCACCAAAGACCCGAGTACGCGGAATGATGTCATTGGCATGGGCCACGATGTCATTGAGCGACCCGCCTGCGCGGGCGCGTTGGGCGCAGGAGACCGCAATGAGTCCAAGCCCTAGCGAGACTGTGCGACTGTCAATCACGACAATTGGTATTTCTGGAGTAGTGACACTTTTGGCCGCTAATTCTGCACTTTGCATGGTTGCCGACAGTGAAGATGACAGGCTGACGACCACGATGCCAGTGGCTCCCTCGGCAATCAGACGTCGATAGGTGGTTTCAAATTGTCCAGGAGACGGGGCAGTGGTTTCAGGCAACACGGGTGATGCCCCACATTGTTCCCAGAACTGTCGGGGTGGAATTGTTGTGCTGTCAACAAAATCTCCATCACCGAAACGAACGCTCAAGGCAACAACAGAAATACCCCACTGGGCGACCAAGTCAAGGGGTAGGTCAGAGGAACTATCAGTGACAATGCGAATGCTCATGTCACAAAACCGTAGTCGTTGGTGGTGAGGTCTTGGTTCGTCGAGCGGATCGCCATGACAGGGCCCACCAGAGCAGCAAGCCAATCAGCATGACGAGGCTGATGGGTTGTCCAAGTCCAGCCAAAAGATTCACCCGCGCCGTCAAAAGCGTCGGTGAGGTTAATTCGATTTTTCCGTCAGGTGTAGTGAGGCGCAAAATAATGTTTGAAACGCCTTTTGACCGCACAACAGTGCGAACAACGACCTCTGTGGTGCTCTGTGCCGCAAGCACGATTACAGGGGGTTCGCCTGGAAATTTTAGTTTCGGGCTACTAAGAACAACTCGCACGGTTAATGGCGACGACGATGTGTTTCTTAGTTGGAGGCGAATATCTGCTTTTGTACTGCCCAGCGTAAATTTATTTCTGGTGGGACGGCTTACCGCTGAGGTCACTTCTTGCTGTGATGCTCGAAGGCCTGAGATGTAGGGGTTACTTGCTTTGACGGTTGTCGCCAAAATCGCCGAGATGTAGTTGTCCCACAGTTGGATCCGAGGGTCGGCGGCGTCCAGCATCGTGGTGAGTGAGATTTGTTCGGTGATGAGCTCATCAAGTGCAGATACTTTGGACGGGCGAGGCAAAACCTGTGAAGAAAAATCAACAGAGGGTGTTGTTGAAAGTGGAGCAGCGCGAGTGGATAAATCACTCCACGTGATTCCGGGGACAGAGCTAAGCGCAGTTGCAAGAGTGGCGACTGTTTGTTGATCCGGAGCCGCACCAGTTGTTGTCGCAAGAACGAGCGCAAGGTCCTGCACGGGCGTTGCGTCGGCTAAAAGGTCACGTCTCGCCGCAAGTACCTCCGCGGCAACCAATATCCCCGTGCGTACTGGATTGGTGGTGGACCCATCAAGCAAAGTGCTAATGGCAGAGTCTGCACGGCGCACTGAGAAAAGCGAGTTATCTGATAACTGACTGTGTGCAATCGTCGCGGTCTCGCGCATTTTCAAGGCGCGGTCTTCTGCTTGGGCCAACAGTAAAACTGAGTCAATGCCCAGAGAACCAAGCAGTGCCGCGCCACTGCGGGTGATCGCGTGATGAGCAATCCAGAGCGTGTGAGCGCTGGCAGCAGGAGGCATTATTTTTTGCAATTCATCGACACCCCGTTTCTGTTGACGCTCAAAGAGCGCACCTTGCTTCTTGTCAGCAGAAAGAGATGGATTCATCGGAACATATGTATCTCTGATGATGTTGCGCTTCGCTAATGCAGTTTGTAGGTCAGTCAAGAGCGTCGCGTCGCCAGAATCGTCTGACAACGCCAGGGAGGCAAGGGTTTCTGGCTGGATTGAAATTGCCAAGGGCGCCTGAAACGAATTCATGATGTCCAGTAGACGCCGCATTGCCGAACGCGTTTCTTTGGATACAAGAGTCGTGCCGTTTGGCTGAAGAGAAGGCGGTGCCTCCTCTGCAATGACCAATGATGTTGTGAGGCTTTGCGATGTGTCGGCAGGGTCGACTCTGGCAATAAACGTGAGCGTTGATGCAAGAGTCCCTGAATCGTCTCGCGCAGTGATGCTGACAGGAAAAACGCCGTACGCCTTGAGATCAAGGCCCGCTGTTGTTGCTTGACCAGGAGACAACAGTATCGGCAGCACCAAATCATCACCTCGAGTCAAAATCGCGGACGTGTTGTATGTGACGGTGTCGATCATTTTTGGAGTAAGACCACCTTGTGAAATTGCTTGCAGGGAATCACGCGAGTTGACACGGCGATGAAGGCTGATATCGATTGTCGTGGCCCGCGCGGCAACTGATGGCAATGTAATAACGAACTCACTCGAGATAAAACTAACGACTGCAAAAGGCTGACTGACAATCAGAATCGTGTTTGTAAAGTCGTTTTCTGCAGATGATTTTTGGTTGTTAAACGGCACCACTACCAAAAACGCGACGGCAAAAATGAGTGCACTAAACCGCTTCATGCTGCTTGCTCAGACGTTGTGCGTTCCAGCACATTGAGTTGATAGGGCATTACTTGAAATCCAAACTTTTTATATAAACCCAGTGCTGGTGCATTGCTTGACTCGGTATTCACCACCACATGCTCACAGTCTTGTCGTTCAAGCCAGCGCAGTCCATGAGCAAGCAGCAGGCTGCCAAGACCCGTATGCCACAAGTGTGGTTGCACTGCTAGACGTTGTACAAACCCAGCCGCCCCCGTGTGAGCCACGACAATGAACCCCTCGCATGTGTCAGTGCCAACAGAGAAAAGGCGAGCCCGCTGAGTGGCCAGCAGGGCGTCTCGAAGCGATGTGGCATCCAGCGCCCACAATGGTCCAAACGCAGCAGCATCGGTGCTCAGGATTTTTGTCCGTGCGCTTTCTTTGAGGCGTCCGCCAAAATGACGCATTGTGCGTAGTTGCAGATCCGAGACTCGCGCAGGGGCGATCTGCAACGGCGACTTTGCTCGCAACAAAGAGAGTTCTTGACACACCTCAAATCCAGCATCTTGTAAAACGCGTTGCATTGACGGAGCAACGGCACTCGTGCGGACACGGCTGTAGCCTCGCTGAGCGACCTCAGGAAGCCATGTTGATACGACATCGCATGACGGAAGCGATCGACTGTCATCGTGGGCACCGGTCATGACTAAAAATGCCGTAGCAGGATCCCCTGGCCAACTGCGCAGGCTCACCGTGATGGAGCCGTTCCACAACACATGACCAGGTTTTTGAGACGCTCCCCCAGGGTTCACCGTTTCTGCCACGCAATGACCGTAGCGTTAGGTCTGCCATGTCCATCATCCCACCACGCTTTGCCCCTGTTTTTCAAGAAATGGCACCGGTTGCGCAACGCTTTCGAGACGCAGGTCATCGTCTGTATCTTGTGGGCGGAACCGTGCGCGACCTGTTGATGTCGTCAGGTTCACTCGACGATTCTGCAACGATGGATTTTGACGCCACCACAACGGCCAGACCTGCCGAGATTAAGACTCTTATTTCTGGACTAGCCGACGCTGTCTGGACCCAAGGCGAGCGTTTTGGCACAATCGGCATGAAGATCGGCGAACGTGCCTATGAAATCACCACGCATCGTGCCGAAGCGTATTCACCTGATTCACGCAAGCCCGATGTCGCCTTTGGCGACAGCATTGAAACAGATCTCTCACGACGTGATTTCACAATTAATGCAATGGCTCTTGAACTGACGAGTGATGCTCCGGAACTTGTCGATCCTTTTGGAGGCATGGCAGACCTTGTCGGCCGTGTTTTGCGAACTCCGCTCTCACCAGAAGAAAGTTTTAACGACGATCCATTACGCATGATGCGCGCTGCACGGTTTATTTCTCAACTCAAGGTCACTCCAGATGACGCGCTTGTCGCTGCAGTTCGGGCGATGGCGTCTCGTCTCGAGATTGTGTCAATGGAGCGCATTCATCACGAACTAGACAAGCTATTAGTCACAGATTCGCCAACGGCTGGATTGTGGTTTTTGATGGACACAGGTTTGGCAGAAATATTTTTTCCAGAATTGCCAGCGATGCGCTTAGAACAAGATCCAATCCATCGACACAAGGATGTTCTCACGCATACATTTGCAGTGGTAGAAAATGTTCGGCCTGATGCATCTCCAACATTTGATTTTCGTTTGACACGACTTGCTGCGTTGTTTCATGACATTGGCAAACCTCGTACTCGCGCTGTGAAAGACGGCAAAGGCGTGACGTTTCATCACCACGAAGTCGTCGGAGCTCGAATGTCTCGCGATCGTTTACGTGCGCTGAAGTATTCCAACGAAGATGTCACCGCTATCACAGAGTTAGTTGCGCTGCACCTGCGGTTTCATACGTATCAAATGGGCTGGACAGATAGTGCGGTGCGCCGTTACGTGCGTGATGCCGGGAGTCTGTTGGCAGAACTGAATGTTTTGACACGTTGTGATTGCACAACGCGCAATGAGCGCAAAGCACGAGTGTTATCTGAACGAATGGACGAACTCGAGGCCCGCATTGCAGTGCTGTCTGCTCAAGAAGAACTCGCTATGTTGCGTCCAGAACTAGACGGTCTGCAGGTCATCGAGATCTTAAATGTGCCGGCTGGACGAATTGTGGGTGCGGCACTCGATCATCTCATGGAAATTCGACTCGAAGAGGGAGTTCTTGGGGATCACGAAATCCGTTTGCGACTTATTGACTGGTGGGAAAAAAATAAAAACGATGCTGCATCGATGAAAGGGTCATCGCGCCCGCGGCGTTAAGACCCCAATTTTCGGGCGCGCAACAACAATGCAGTTGGTGCGATTGCCCGCGGCCGACGCACAGAAGACAACTCATACATTGTGTCGATCGCAAAGTTTGCTCGTTGTAAGGCCATCACGAGTTCGCCAATGGCAGGAGATCTTGATCCATATTGTCGTTGCGCTGTTGGGTTTTCGCCGTCAAAGATTGCAGCGGCTGGATGCTCCGAACAAAAAACAAAACCAGCTTCTGGTTTTAAGATGCGATGCACTTGACGAAAGAGTCGTGAATAGTCGTCATCGCGGCCTAAGGCATATACGCATAACGCCAAATCAAGTGACGAACTCATAGCGAATCCAAGGTCAGCAATATCGCCAGTATGAAACTCAACTGCAACCCCTGCAACATCTGCGGCGCGGCGCGCAGCGGTAATTGAGTCAGCGGACGGATCAACAGCAATAGAACGGGCGCCGTGCTGAGCGAGTGCGATGCAATTAGGGACTGCCCCAAAGAGACCTAGTTCAATTGTGCGCTTTGCTCGGATATCGCCGCAGAGCCGCAACTGACCATCAGTGCTGACATCTGCGCCGTACGAAACGTCATGAATAGATGAATTTGTGCCGTGTGTATCGGACATGGGTCAAGTCTATGACTATTGTCCGTACCAATGAGTTTCTCCGCCGACATGCTGACCGGAACATCGGGTGTTGTTGATCATCGTCTTGAGCGACGTGCGGTTATCAACGAATACAAACGTGGACGCATCTCTCGAGATTCTGTCTGCGATGCCAACTCTGAATTAATCCGTGCGGCGCGCAATCTTGGCGAGCCAACATCAGTGCGTTGTCCGATCTGCGAAGAAGTCAATGTTGTTTTGTTGACATACGTATTTGGTCACGGACTTCCCAAACATGGGCGTTGCGTGACAGAGCGCAAAGAGGTGGAGCAGTTGCAGCGCACCGACCACGACTACGCGGCCTATGTGGTGGAGGCCTGCCCTGGCTGTTCCTGGCACCATCTGTTGCGGGTGTTGCCCATTTCGGGTCGGCGTCGGCGGTCTGCTGCCCAATAGGCACCCTAAACAACAGCGTTTCCACGGACGCCAAGCGATTCCCACATTGCTCCCAATGGAAACGCTACGAACAACACCCCCGTGTGGCGAGTCCATGTTTGCCCGATACGCTTCAGGGGTCATATTCACCCTGCCCCTTCGGGGGCTCCAAGAGCATTTGCGACTTGGAACCGAAGGGAGCTCACACGTTATGCGTGCCTACGAACTCATGGTCATTATCAGCGGCGATCTCGATGAGAACACCGCTCATGGTTGGCTTAAAAACATTTCTGCGTCTGTCACCGCTGCGGGCGGAACAGTGCATGGCAATCCTGATTGGTGGGGCAAGCGCCGTCTTGCCTATTTGATCAACAAGAAGTCCGATGGCTTCTACGCCGTCTTCAATGTCTTGGCTCCTGGTGGAGCACTTGACGAGATGGAGCGCGGATTGCGCATTTCAGAAGACATTATTCGACACAAGCTGATGCGTCTTCCAGACCACGAAGCACAACGTCGCGGAATGCTCGCAGCGGCCTAGTCCGCTCTATTGGTTTTTCAACCCTGGCACACGTAGTCGTCACACTGTTACGACACAGCAAAGAAGGACAAAAAAATGGCAGATAACAACATCACACTCGTCGGAAACCTCACCAGGGATCCCGAACTACGTTTCACCGCCACAGGCCGTGGCGTCGCCTCGTTTGGCATTGCAGTCGGTCGTCGCTATCAGGTCAACGGCGAATGGAAAGAAGACACTTCATACTTCAATGTCACAGCGTGGGGTCAACTGGGAGAAAACGCTTCGGCAACTCTCAGCAAAGGCATGCGTTGCGTCGTGAGTGGCCGCCTCGAACAACGCGAGTACAACAACCGTGAGGGCGAAAAGCGCTCCGCAATCGAAGTTGTGGCCGACGAAATCGGACCGAGCCTCAAGTGGGCAACCGCTCAAGTAGAGCGCAATCCACGCGATGCGAGTGGTCAAGGTGGCGGTGCGAGCAATCGTGGTCAAGGCGGTCAATCTGCCGGCGGCGACGAAAACCCGTTCGGCGGCGAAGAAGAACCGTTCTAAATATTCATAATTTTTCCTTCACACAAAGGCAAGTAACACCATGGTAAGTAAGACAAACAAAATTCGTAATGCGAAGATGAAAATTCGCAAGTTCAAGAAGAAGGCCAACCCCTTCAAGATTGACAAGGTTCCCTACATCGACTACAAGGACATCACCTTGTTGCAAAAGTTCATGTCGGACCGCTCCAAGATTCGTGGACGGCACATGAGCGGTACCAACGTTCAAGAGCAACGCGATCTCGCTAATGCCATCAAGAACGCCCGCGAAATGGCTCTTTTGCCTTATACCAAGCGAGTTTCCAGTGTGAAGGCCCCTCGCTCTGGTGAAGGTCGTGGCCGTGACGGTGACCGTCGTGGCGTCGAAGAAGCTTTGCTCCAACTCGATGACGCTTCGATTGCTTCAAGCACAGTGTTCGCCGATGACAACATCTCCATCGAGGCAACCGACGACGTCACACAGACAGCGGTCGTCGAAGCAGAAACAGTAGAGGCCTGATCATGAAAGTTATTCTTCGAGAAGACATTGCTGGTGTCGGACGTCGTGGCGACATCCTGACAGTTGCCGACGGATACGCCCGCAATTTCCTCTTGCCTCTTGGCAAGGGATTAGTGGCCACCGATGGTGCAATCAGTCAAGCAGCCGCTATGCGCAAAGCCCGTGACCTGCGCGAAGCAGCAGATCGTGGCGCTGCTCAAACAATTGCAACTGAACTCGCCAGCAAGACAATCATCATTAAGGCTAAATCTGGTGCCGAGGGTCGTTTATTTGGCTCTGTCACAACAGCAGACATTGCGTCAGCCCTTGCGGCGCAGATCAATCTCACTATTGACCGCAAAAAAATCGTGACCAAGCCCATTCGCACCACCGGTGCGCATTCGGCAAAAGTGCGACTTCACGCCGATGTCGAATGTGCTGTCACGCTCAGCGTGATCCCTGGTTAATTTCAAGTTATCCACAGTTGTCCACAGGATGCCGCCCCTGTCCACAACGGTATCCACAGTGAAATCGCAGGCTTATCCCCTAGCGATTCACAGGCATTTGCAGGCATAGTAAGAGCCTTCATGGCAAACAATCCTGCGCCCGACAACAACGTTCGTCGTATCACGCCGTTACAACGTGTGCCACCGCATAATCTCGATGCCGAAGCATCGCTATTGGGTGCAATGTTTTTGTCAGAAGAGGCGATCAGTCTCACAGTTGAGCGACAACTACGCGCTGAAGATTTTTATAAACCAGCGCATCAGTCGATTTACGAAGCGATGCGTTCGTTAGTTGGTTCGGCTCAAGCTGTTGACCCCATCACTGTTGGTGACGAATTACGTCGTTCGAAAATGCTTGATGAACTCGGCGGTATGGATTATTTGCTGGAGCTTCAAAACTCAACACCATCGGTCACGAGCGCTGATCGTTATATCAAGATTGTGCGTGACACTGCCCGCTTGAGGCGATTGATTCAGACCGCAACACAAATCGCGGACATCGGATACGGCGAACCAGACGATGTGATTAAAGCAATTGATGATGCTGAACAAATGGTTTTTGATATTGCCGAAGAAGACGTCTCTGATTCGTTACACAAACTCAATGTTCTCACTCAAGAAGTGTCAGACATTTTGCAGGAGCGCTATGACAAGAAGCAAAATATCACCGGAGTTGCGACGGGCTTTTACGAACTCGACAACCTGCTTTCGGGACTACAGCCCGGAACTCTCAATATCGTCGGTGCGCGTCCCGCCATGGGAAAGAGTGCGTTCGCACTCGCAATCGCCGTCAATGTGGCCAAAAAAACTCGTCAACCAGTGGTCTTTTTCTCATTAGAAATGAGTGCGACCGAACTCACGCAACGAATTTTATCTGCAGAGTCCCAGGTGGACTCAGACCGTTTGCGCTCGGGCCGTTTGACGGAGCCTGATTGGACAAAAATTAGCGAAGCCATTGGGCGACTTGATGTGCCGTTGTATATCGACGACAACTCTGCAATTAGCGTCACGCAGATTCGCCAAAAAATTCGTCGTATTGTGCAACGTGACGCAGCACCAGCACTCATTGTCATTGACTATTTGCAATTGATGGGTGGCAGTAATAGCGGAGAAAGTCGCCAGCTAGAGGTCAGCGAAATCAGTCGTAAATTAAAGCTGCTTGCGCGTGAATTTAATATCCCTGTCATTGCGCTGAGCCAATTGAGCCGAGGGCTTGAATCCCGAACAGAAAAACGACCACAATTATCAGACTTGCGCGAATCAGGTGCTCTCGAGCAGGACGCAGACGTCGTCATGTTTATTTATCGTGACGAACTCGTCAACCCTCCAACGGACGAAACACGTGGTTGGGCTGAAATCATCGTGGGCAAACATCGTTCAGGGCCAACGGGTATTAAGAAACTGCTCTTCTTGGGACACCTCACAACATTTGCCAACCCCGCTCGCGGCGAGGTGTAGTTACACGGTCGCAGAAACTTTGGTCGAAGGCCAGATCGTGAGTTTGGCGTCTTTATCTGCGGCGGGTGCGTCCTGCATCATCAACTCGTAGGCATCACGTTTTTCGTCTTCTGCAAACTCTCGCAATGTATGGCAGAACTCGACCGTATTGCCATCGGGATCAGATGTGTAAATGCTGATGCAGAACTCGTGATCAACCTCGGCGACCGTATGACCGCCCGCACACCAAACAGCGCGACGCTCATCTAAAAACTCACGCGTTGGTGCGTCGTATGCGAAATGGTTCACCCAACCAGGCAAGCCCGCTGTGGCGTTGAGATTGGTGGGGTAGTTGGCTCCGATTGTTTTGTCGTGCAGTTCCCAAAAAGCGATCATGCCATCTGACCCGGTGTCGTAAAAATAATGTCGCGACCAGCCATCAGACCCCGGAACAGGGGCGACGACGGTTTTGACGAGAGAGAAACCCATCAGGTCTGTGTAGAAGCGATGAGTCGCGGCTGTGTCGTGTGTGGCAAGTGCAACGTGATGAAACCCCATGGGGCTGAGTGTAGCGATAAGTATGTAGAGGTGTTCTTAGGCGAAGATCTTTTGGCGTGGATGGTGCTGGCGTTGGGTGGCGCATTAGCGATTGGCAACCTATTGGCAGTGTTGCGACCACCCCCATCGGCCCACGATGACGGGGACCTTGAAAAAGCACCAATTGCTCGAACAGTACTGATGATTGTGGTCGGAAGCATTGCGTCGATATGGGCAATTGCAAGTTTGCTTGCGGGTTAACGGGGCACGGCGTGTTCGAGCAAATCTAAAAACCGCGGAGCAACCCATGTAGGGCCGTCTCCTGCAAAATGACCTCCGTCGCGAGGTCGCAATGTGACACCACCCACCTGCGCGGGGCAAGGCGTATAGGGGCACACGATAGATGCAAGGTCGACGATGGCTGCTTGAGTTGGATGCGCTGCAACATAGTCCCGATAAATGTCGTTGAGATCTTCTTCAAGCTTGTCGATAAGTGGATCAGAAAAATGTAATGAGTTCTCGTTGGCGCGCGGAGAGTTTGTGACGAAATAGACCATCGCACCGTTCGCAGTGATGGTGGATATCTGTTCCTCAAGACGGTCAAGAATATGTTGGTGAAATTCAGGTGTTGCTGGCTGGTACAAGACACCGTTATAAAAGCGTGGGCCTGCTTCCCACGAACTCAACCAGATAATTGTGTTGGGTGCGCTATTAATGACGGCCTTTTTCATATATTCAGGTGTGAGGTCCGAACATAATTGTGACCAAGAAAAAAGTTTGCCTTCACTAGTGGCGGGCGCGCCAATCAGCACGCCACATCCAGGACGCGTGTGGGCCATAAATTTCAGACCACGCTTTTTGGCTTCGATGTTGAGAGCAGTTTGCAATGACGCAGCAACGGAGTCGCCGATGAAAACAGTTCGACCAAGTGCGCGCCACGATGGCATAGATGAAACAGGTGTCACTACTGTGCCTATAGTGCTCGACGACGGCACAGAATCAAGATCAAAATCACCAACGGACAACACGTCACTTTGCGGTGCGGTCAAATAATCAGGCGGTGCTTTTGCTCCAGTTGTTGCAGCAATGCTTAACCCGGCAACAACAATGACTGAAGTGGCTGCAAAAGCAAGTCCACGCTGTCGAGTCAAGACCCCCCAACTGGTGCGAAATCTAATGGGTGATTCGATGAAATGAAATGAAATCGCAGAACAAGCAAATGTGACGAGAACTTGTGCAACGCGAAGCGGCACGCCGTTTAATGACGTACGCGAGTCTGAAATAGCAATTTGTACTGGCCAATGCCACAAATATAATCCGTATGAAATTCGGCCAACGTAGCGCAACCCTCCTGACGCAAGAAGTCGATACAGAATGCCATGTGTTGTGCGAGTAGATGCAAGAACGCCGACGCCCGCGATGAGTGCGAAAGCTAAAAATCCGCCATGGTAGAGAAATGATTCTTGATCATCGACGAATAAAAACGCCGCTGCAATCGCAATTGCAGAAGCGGTCAGTACTTGTGAGGCAACAGTTGGCGACCACGCCTTGGGGTGGCGAACCGCTAATACCGCGAGGCCTGCGCCAACAAGTAATTGTGCAGCACGCGTGTCGGTTCCGTAATACGACCGAGATGGGTCTGCTTGTGAATACAACACAGACATCAAAACCGTTGATGCCGCTCCGGCCACTACGCAAAACGCCAGCAACCCGCGTTCGCCGAGTTTTGTTTTGCGCAGAATCAGCCAAACAATGAGTGGCCACACCACGTAGAACTGTTCTTCAATCGCGAGCGACCAAGCGTGCCTTAGAGGCGAGGCTTCGCTAAAGAGATCAAAATATGATTGACCAGAGGCGATGAAGCGCCAGTTGGCGACATACCCAAGGGTGGCCATCAGATCCATTCGCAACGAGCGCAATTGAATTGCTTCTACTTGAGACCATGACCAAAGAGAGACCGTTGCCAATACGAGCAAGGATGCAGGCATGAGTCGTCGAAATCGGCGCACCCAAAAGGCCCTGAAGTTGATGTTGTCTGAGCTGCGGTGCTCATTCACGAGGAGCGACGTAATCAAAAAACCAGACAGAACAAAAAACAAATCAACGCCTAAGAACCCTCCACTCAAATGGAGCATGTCGTAGTGGTAGCCGATAACAGCCAAGACCGCGACTCCTCTGAGACCATCAAGGGCGGGGATGTGTTGAGCCTTCACGAGAGCGGGTGACGGGAATCGAACCCGCGTTCTCAGCTTGGGAAGCTGATGTTCTGCCTCTGAACTACACCCGCAGATTGCTGTGCCTTAGATTATCAGCGCTGCGTTGACTATGGTTTTGAGGTGATCTTGTCCGACCGAAGCATTCGCGAGCAACTAACAGCAGGGCGAATTGTCATCGACCCCTTTGATGAGTCCTGTATTCAGCCGTCATCGATTGACGTCAAGGTCAGCAACCTATTTCGCGTATTTCGAAACCATACAGCCAGCGTTATTGACGTAAAAAAAGACATGGCATCAATGACTGAGTTAGTTGAAATCGCCGATGGTGACGCGTTCATGTTGCACCCCGGTGAATTTGCACTTGGCAGCACGCTTGAGCGAATAGTTGTACCGGACGACCTTGTGGCGCGCGTCGAAGGAAAAAGTTCGCTTGGTCGACTCGGTTTGTTGATTCACTCAACAGCCGGTTTCATTGACGCGGGGTTTGACGGGCACATCACGCTTGAGTTATCCAATGTGGCAAACCTGCCCATCACGCTGTATCCAAATATGAAAATCGGTCAAGTGAGTTTCATGATGATGACCACGCCCGCCGACCAGCCATACGGCAAAGGTGCGCGCGGATCAAAATATCAAGGACAACGCGGTCCGACTCCAAGTCGATATTTTGAAAACTTTAAGTAATCAATTATTCGCCAGCAGTGACAACTGGCGCTTGCTGCTCACGAAATAGTCGCTCACCGTTTTCGAGCGCATCCAGAACATGGATGGCAATGTCTGCGACTTTGACGTCGCTCTCTTCTTTGCCTGCTGCCTTTACGCCATCGTCCATCATGATGTAGCAAAACGGACACGCCGTTGCTACACGCGTGGCGCCAGTGCTGATCGCTTCTTGGGCGCGCTCATCATTGACCTTGGTTCCGATGCTTTCTTCCATCCACATCCGTGCACCGCCAGCACCGCAGCACATTCCCTTTGTGCCGTTGCGCGGCATCTCAATGATTTGCAAGCCTTTGATCGAGCCAACCACTTTTCGTGGGGCGATATAGATGTCGTTGTGTCGACCTAAGTAGCACGAGTCGTGATACGTGATGCGGTCATCTAATGAAGCGTTGCGCATGTCAAGTTGTCCGCTATCAATGAGTTGTTCCAACAACTGACTGTGATGGATGACTTCGTAGTTGCCGCCAAGCTGCGGGTATTCATTAGCCAAAGTGTTGAAGCAATGGGGGCATTGTGTGATGATCTTGCGAACGCCCATGCCATTGAGCATTTCAACGTTGGGCATTGCCAACATCTGAAACAGATACTCATTACCGCTTCGGCGTGCACTGTCGCCCGTACACATTTCGCTTGGTCCAAGAATTGCTACATCGATGCCAGCACGCCTCAATAACTTTGCCATTGACTGCGTTACTTTTTTATTTTTGTCATCGAAACTTCCGGCACACCCGACCCAGTAGAGGTATTCGTGGTTGAACGCCGAGCCGGGATCGATGATGTCTACGTCAAGGTCTTTGGCCCAGTCGCCGCGTTCGCCTTGGTTCATTCCCCATGGGTTTCCTTGGTTCTCCATTGCTCGAAATGCATTACCAAGTTCTGCCGGAAAATCACTTTCCATCAATGTCAGATAACGACGCATGTCAAGGATCTTGTCCAGAATCTCAATGTTGACAGGACAGATTTCGTCGCATGCTTTGCAACTCGTGCAAGCCCACACTTCTTCGGATGTGATGCGCTCAAAGACTGAGTTGGAGCCGATTGTGATGTCGGCGTCGGTGCCGATGGGTGGTGACACTTTGCCACCTGTTGCATGAGCAGCGGTGGCCGCCATGACTTCACCAACCTTGAGAACAATTTCGCGCGGGTCAAGAGGCTTGCCAGTTGCATGCGCCGGACACACACTTGTGCACCGACCACACATTGTGCATGCATCTGTATCAAGAAGTTGTTTCCAAGTGAAATCTTCAACAACCGATGCACCAAATGTTTCGAGTGATGTCTCGGTGAGATTCGGCATTGCCTTCATCGCACCCTTTGGTCGCTCGCGATCTTTGAGGTACATATTCAGTGGTGACGTAAAAATATGACGCAACATTGTGATGGGCAATAGTGCCAGGAACACAATGAAGGAAATGACATGCGTGCTCCACATGATCTGATGCCAGAACTGCAATCTTGAAACCGATGAGCCATTCACCAGTTGCGAAAGGGGATACCCAATGAAGCTCCATTTTTCGTATGACAAGTCAACTCCGCTTGCTTGCTGCCACGCCATACGAAACATCTCTGATGTAAAGCCTGTGACCCCGATTATCAGCATTGTTGCCAAGATGATTGCGTGTTCTGGTTTTGTTTTAATGCGAATGCGATAGGGGCGTTGTACGTATCGGCGTAGTATTGCCCACACCACACCACCAACAAAAACAGCACCTGCTAGATCACCGATAAAGACGTATCCCTGATACACGCCACCGTGCAAGAACTTCAGGCTCTCTGGCATCTGGTGATCGATTTCAAGAACAGTGGTGACGCCAAGCAATACTAAGAATCCGAAATACATCATTGAGTGCATTAAGCCCGCTGCGCTGTCGCGCAGAAGTGTGCGCATGTAGACGCCAGCACGGTAATCAGCAAGTCGCTTCTTTATATTTTTAGGAGTTGTGCGACGACGATCGGGCGCACCACGCTCCCAGTTGCGCATGCGGTCTGCAAATCGAAATGATCCCCACAGCAACATCACGGGGATTACGGTGTAAAAAGCAATCTGCAGCGGACCAGGGATTCCGACAAAAACTTCACGCGTCATTTCAGATGTGCTGTGCCACTTTGTAATCTGTGGGATGATCCCCGACACCGCAGTAAAGGCTGCGATTCCGAGTCCGAGTCCGATCGAAAGTTGGTAGGGACGCAGCCGTTTGGGTGCCGATGTTTCTGAGGTAACAAGAGGAGTGCTCATGGCACTATGACGCTAGTCGGACGACGCGTCAGCCGTAGTGGGCACGGTCAAGTTCGCGAATACGACCAGCAAGCGCTGCCAATAATTTGTGCGATAGTGCGGGAACTTTTTCGAGGACTCCGTACAAATTGCGTTGGCTAATCACCAACATTTGACATTCTGTGTCAGCAGTGACGCTCGCAGTGCGCGGACCATGGTCGAGAAGTGATAGCTCCCCAACAATTGCTCCAGCCCCCACGGTGGCAACTTTTTTGCCGTTGCGGCGCACTGTTGCGGTGCCTTCTAAAATGACAAAGGCCTCGCGACCGGTCTGCCCTTGATCAATGATCAGAGTGCCAGCCTTGACGGTGACTTCGTCAGCGGCCTTGGCAATGCGTTCAAGATCTTTGCCAGAACACGATGCGAAAAGTGAGATATTACGGAGATGTCCGAGTGATGCTTTCATAGATGCCATGCTCAAAGTGTACGACAGTTTGTATGGCTCTCGCGCAGTAGGGGCTGTTACTTCTGGCTCGTTACGGCTGGCGGGTCGCCTGTCGAGCGACAGCATCGGTCGCCGCCGCAATTGCATCAGCATCGCCGAGGTAGTGGGCCGACTTGACGCTGAGGTCATCTCGGAGCGCATAGAGACGAGGAACACCCGTTGGGATATTGAGTTCTGAGATCTCTGTCTCCGAGATATTTTCCAAAAACATCACCAGTGCACGCAGCGAGTTTCCGTGGGCAGTCATCAGAACGGTCTTTCCGGCCTGCAGTTGAGGCAGTACCTGTTGACGAAAGTACGGAACCACTCGGGCGACGACATCTTTGAGACACTCTGAGGCGGGCAAATCAGATGGCGCAACGTATCGATAGCGCACATCATTGGCCGGATGCTCTGGGCTCAGGGAGTCAACAGGTGGTGGCGCAATGTCGAAACTGCGTCGCCAGATCTTGGTTTGTGCGTCGCCATGCTGAGCAGTGGTGGCTTTTTTATCAAGTCCTTGAAGGGCGCCGTAGTGCCGTTCGTTGAGTTTCCATGACCGTTGCACGGGCAGCCACACTTGCCCCATTGCAGTGAGAGCAAGGTGTTGGGTGACCACCGCTCGCGTGAGAACTGAGGTATGAGATGTGTCAAACACCAGCCCAGATTGCGCCATCGTCACTCCGGCGGCCGTTGCCTCGGCTTCTCCTTGGTCGGTCAGAGGAACGTCATGCCACCCCGTAAAGAGATTGCTCTGGTTCCAGGTGCTTTGACCGTGGCGCAATATGACGAAATCTCCAAGCACGATGCCATCGTAGGACCTCACTGCCGTCTCCCATTGAATCTTTCGGGCTGTCTCGTGGGCTTGACAAATCTTTAGTCACATCCACTCAACTTTTCTGCTGTCCAGGTTGACATCCAGCATATCGACCCGTAGCCTTGCGGCACGAGAACACCCCCGTTTCTCGTCACAGCAAGGAGAATACCCATGAGCAAGGCAGTCGGAATCGACCTCGGAACCACCAACTCGGTTGTTTCTGTGTTTGAAGCAGGCGATGCAGTCGTCATCCCCAACTCAGAAGGATCACGCACCACCCCGTCAGTAGTGGCTTTTTCTAAGACTGGTGAAGTCCTCGTCGGTGAGGTCGCCAAGCGTCAGGCCATCACCAACCCTGATCGCACGTTTCGCAGCATTAAGCGCCACATGGGCAAAAACTGGAAGTCGCCCGACATTGACGGCAAGACCTACACCGCACAAGAAATCAGCGCTCGTACTCTCATGAAACTCAAGCGCGATGCTGAGGCCTATCTGGGCACCACGGTGACTCAGGCAGTCATCACTGTTCCGGCATATTTTGACGACGCACAACGCACCGCCACCAAAGAAGCCGGAACAATTGCAGGTCTCGAAGTCTTGCGCATCATTAACGAGCCAACCGCCGCGGCTCTTGCATACGGTCTTGAAAAAAGCGCCGAAGATGAAACCATTTTGGTGTTCGACCTTGGTGGCGGAACATTTGACGTCAGCGTGCTCGAAATCGGTGACGGCGTGTTTGAAGTTAAGAGCACCCACGGAGACACCGAGCTTGGTGGAGACGACTGGGACCAACGCATCATTGATTGGCTTGTGCAGCAATTCAAATCTGCGCACGGTGTTGATCTCAGTGCAGACCGCATGGCGACACAGAGGCTCAAAGAAGCAGCCGAAAAAGCAAAAATTGAATTGTCACAAGTCGCACAAACGCAAATTAACTTGCCTTTCATTACTGCAAATGCAGACGGACCATTGCACCTTGACGAGTCACTGAGTCGTTCAAAGTTTCAAGAAATGACAGCCGACCTGATTGAGCGTTGTCGCGTGGCATTCGAACAGGCGCTCAAAGATGCAAGCATCACAAAAGGACAACTTCATCACGTCATTTTGGTAGGTGGCTCAACGCGTATGCCAGCCGCTCAAGAATTGGTTTTCAACCTTACGGGCAAAGAGCCCAACAAGTCGGTTAACCCTGACGAAGTTGTTGCTATTGGTGCTGCAGTGCAAGCCGGAGTACTCAAAGGCGATGTCAAAGATGTGCTCTTGCTCGACGTCACTCCGTTGTCACTAGGTATCGAAACCAAGGGCGGCGTGATGACAAAACTCATCGAACGCAACACCACAATTCCGACACGTCGCACCGAGACATTTACAACTGCCGACGACAACCAGCCATCGGTAGAAATTCACGTCCTGCAAGGCGAACGCGAAATGGCCAGTTACAACAAGACACTCGGAAAATTTCAACTCGTCGATCTTCCTCCTGCGCAACGCGGAATGCCCCAAATCGAAGTCACCTTTGACATCGATGCCAACGGCATTGTGCACGTGTCGGCAAAAGATCGCGCAACAAGTAAAGAACAATCAATGACGATTACAGGGCAGTCATCGTATGACAAAGATGAAATCGCCAAGATGGTCAAAGATGCCGAGGTTCACGCCGAAGAAGACCGCACTCGTCGTGCCGAAGCAGAAGTACGAAACAACGCAGATTCGCTCGTGTATCAAACCGAAAAAGTTTTACGCGAGCAAGGCGACAAAGTGACAGAGGAAGAAAAATCTGCTGTTGAAGGACCACTTGCTGATCTAAAAACTGCACTTGCTGGCAACGATGTTGAGGCACTCAAATCAGCAACCGAAGCACTCATTACCGTCAGTCAAGCATTCAGTCAAAAACTGTACGAAGCAGCAGCCCGTGACGAGAATGCTGCCGGCTCATCAGCGTCAGGAGCTGGCGCAGTCAATGACGACGACATTGTCGATGCCGAGATCGTCGACGAGCAATAGAGAAACGTTCATGGACGCAGAAACAGTGAACGATCCCCCAAACTCGCAAGAAACGGCGATTGATTCTGACGACATAGGCGAAGTAAGCGACGAATCGGTTCTGCACGACGAAGGTGACGGAGACATCATCCACGACATCGAAGCACTGTTGGCTGAGCGCGACGAGTTTAAAGACATCGCATTACGTCTGCAGGCAGACTTTGAGAACTATCGTAAGCGCGTCACGGCAACACAAAGTGATGACATTGATCGCGCCACTGGTCGATTAGTAGAAGCGCTTCTTCCTGTTCTTGATGCGTGTGAGGCGGCATTTGCGCACGGCACTGTTGGCGTAGAACCCGTGTGGTCTGCGTTGATTGGGTGTTTGCAAAAACAAGGTCTAGTTGCACTCGATCCACTCAACAAGCCATTCGAACCAGAAAGTGCCGAAGCAGTTCTGCACGAAGAAGGTGATGGTGGTGAGTCTGTCGTGACAGAAGTATTGCGTACTGGGTATCAGTGGAAGGGTCGTGTCTTGCGAGCCGCCATGGTCAAGGTCAAAGGCTAACTGCAATGGCCCCGCAGCGAGAGTGGTTCGAAAAGGACTACTACGCCGTGCTCGGTGTCTCACAACAAGCGACGGCCAAGGACATCACTAAGGAATATCGCCGCTTAGCCCGTGAACATCATCCGGACGCCAATGCCGGAAACGAAAAATCCGAAGAACGATTCAAAGAAATCTCTGCGGCATACGACGTGCTCGGCGACGAAAAAAAACGTACCGAATATGACGAAGTGCGGCGCTTAGGGCCATCAGGTGGTTTTGGTGGATCGGGCGCAAGCCCTTTTAATTTCGATATGGGAGACGGTTTCGGAGACGCCATCGGTCAAATGTTTGGACGAAGCAAACGCGGAGGAAAAACGACTGGACCACAACGCGGTGCTGACATCGAAGCATCGCTCACGCTTGATTTTGTTGACGCAGTTCGCGGAATCACCACCACGTTGCATCTCACCGCAGATGCGGCGTGCTCAACATGCGCGGGCAGTGGTGCTCGCGCCGGGACGATGCCAAAGGCATGTAGCCAATGTGGTGGTCGCGGATCAGTTGACGACAACCAAGGATTCTTTTCGTTTTCATCTCCGTGTCCAAGTTGTCGCGGAAGCGGTTCTGTTATCGAGTATCCGTGTGCAACGTGTCGTGGAACCGGAATAGAACACAGACCTAGAGAAGTCAAGTTGCGCATTCCAGCAGGAGTGAGTCATGGTCAACGCATTCGCCTCAAGGGGCGCGGTGCACCTGGTCGCAACAATGGACCTGCAGGTGATTTGTATGTTGAATGTCATGTCACAACACACGCTCTTTTTGGTCGTGAAGGTCTTAATCTCACTACTCAGGTGCGTGTGTCGTATCCCGAAGCAGTACTCGGGGCAACTGTTCCTGTCTCAACTCTTGAAGGCGCTGCCGTGTCGCTGCGACTCAAGGCAGGCACAACGTCGGGGTCGCGCCATCGTGTAAAAGGTCACGGAATCGTGACCGAAAAAAAGACAGGCGATCTTATTGTTACTGTCGACATAGTGGTTCCCGTAGGGCTATCCGATGAAGAACAATCAGCGGTCGAGGCATTGCATGCAGTGTTACGTTCGCCGCGACAACCAACTGAAAGCGCAGGAACATCATGAGAAATGAGTTGCAAGCGGTGTATGTCATCTCTGTCGCCGCCGAACTAGCAGGGGTGCATCCTCAAACACTGCGTATCTACGAACGTCGTGGTTTGTTACAACCAGCACGCACCACAGGCGGCAATCGTCGATACAGCGAGGCTGACATCAACAGGCTCCATCGCATCGCCGAACTGGCATCACATGGCATGAACCTTGAAGGCATTCGACACGTCATGTCACTTGAAGACGAAGTTGTCAGACTACGAGCCGAGATTCAAGAACTCCGTCGCCTTGCCAACGACGCAGTGAGCGATGCTGAACGTCGCACGCGCCGTGACTTAGTCCCAATTAGCCAAGCGGTCAGTTTGTTTGGCCAGCGCCCAAGTATTTTTCGCAACGAGTAACCCAATCGACGGAATGCTGACATGACACTCAACCCCAAAAAATGGACAACGCGCACACAAGAAGCTGTGGCAGCCGCTGTCGAGCTTGCTAAATCTGCTGGCAATCCAGAAGTGACTCCTGATCATCTTCTGCGATGTCTGCTTGATCAACAAGACACTGTCGTACCTGCGATATTGCAAAAACTTGGACTTGCGACCGGCATGGTGCGTGACAAAACAGAGGACACGATACGCAAGTTAGTGCGCACCCAAGGTGGCAGTGAGCCTCGCATGAGCGGCGAGCTTGTCAATATTTTTGCCAACGCTGAATCAGTGCGTAAAGACCTGCACGATGACTTCTTGAGCGTAGAACACATGTTGTTGGCCATGAACAGCCGACTCAACATGGGTAGTGAAGAAATGCTTCAAGCACTGCGCGATGTGCGTGGTTCGCACAGAGTCACCTCACAAGATCCCGAATCACAATTCGAAGCACTAAAAAAATACGGCACTGATCTGACCGAACGTGCTCGTGCCGGCAAGATCGACCCAGTCATTGGTCGAGATGAAGAAATCCGCCGCGTGATTCAGGTGCTTTCTAGGCGCACCAAAAATAATCCAGTGCTTATCGGCGAGCCTGGTGTTGGCAAGACTGCAATTGTCGAAGGCCTTGCCCGCCGAATTGCCGATGGTGATGTTCCAGAAGGACTCAAAGATAAAAAATTAGTCTCAATCGATTTGGCATCAATGGTTGCAGGCGCAAAATATCGGGGCGAGTTCGAAGAACGCCTCAAAGCCACGCTCAAAGAAATCACCGATGCACAAGGACAAATCATCACTTTCATTGACGAGATCCACACCCTTGTAGGTGCTGGTGGTGCCGAAGGCGCAATGGACGCGGGCAACATGATCAAACCAATGCTGGCGCGTGGAGAGTTGCGCATGGTCGGAGCCACCACGCTTGATGAGTATCGCAAATACGTCGAAAAAGATGCTGCGCTGGAGCGCCGTTTTCAGCAGGTGTATGTAGGGGAACCATCAGTAGAAGACACAATCGCAATTTTGCGCGGCCTCAAAGAGCGCTACGAGGTGCACCATGGTGTGCGCATTCAAGACAGTGCTCTTGTGAGTGCGGCTGTGTTATCAAATCGCTATTTGACGAATCGATTTTTGCCGGACAAAGCCATCGACCTGATGGACGAAGCAGCCAGCAAATTACGAATTGAAATTGATTCTTTGCCGACCGAGATTGACGTTATTGCGCGGCGTATTTTGCAATTAGAAATTGAGCAGGTGGCGCTTGAAAAAGAAACCGACCTGGCGTCTAAAGAGCGTCTGTCAACGCTGCAAGAAGAACTTGAACTTTTGCGTTTGCAGGTTTCAGTCATGAAAGAGCACTGGGAGGGCGAACGTCAAGCGATTGGTGCGATTCGCACCCTGAAAGAAGAACTTGAGTCTTTGCGAACAAGTGCCGAACGCGAAACGGATCTTGCCAAAGCAGCAGAAATTCAGTACGGCCGAATTCCAGAGTTAGAGCGTCGCATTGTTGAGGCCACAAGCCATCTTGATCAATTGCAATCAACACAAAGAATGCTTAAAGAAGAAGTAGACGCAGAAGATATTGCTGAGGTCGTTTCGAAATGGACAGGAGTCCCGCTGAATCGACTCATGGAAGGCGAGATGCACAAACTCGTGCAACTCGAATCCGCACTGCATCAACGTGTGATTGGGCAAGACCAAGCAGTCACCGCAGTTGCTAATGCGGTTCGGCGCAGTCGCGCTGGTCTGTCTGACCCAAATCGACCAATCGGTTCGTTCATGTTTCTTGGCCCAACAGGTGTTGGCAAAACAGAACTTGCTCGAGCACTTGCCGAGTATTTGTTTGACGACGAAAAAGCAATGGTGCGCATCGACATGGCCGAGTATATGGAAAAGTTTTCGGTGAGTCGTCTCATTGGTGCGCCCCCCGGATATGTGGGTTATGACGAAGGTGGACAACTCACAGAAGCCGTTCGACGTCGTCCGTATAGCGTGCTTTTGCTTGACGAAATCGAAAAAGCACATCCTGATATTTTTAATGTGTTACTCCAAGTGCTTGACGATGGTCGTCTCACTGACGGGCAGGGTCGCACTGTTGATTTCACCAACGTGGTGCTGATTATGACAAGCAATCTCGCAGGTGAGCCAATCGAATATTTCCGACCAGAGTTTGTTAATCGCATTGACGAAATAGTGCGATTCCGTTCGCTCACCGCTCAAGATCTTGGCGCAATTGTTGAAATTCAGTTGCAGCACCTTGTTGACCGCATGGCTGATCGACGTATCGCATTACGTATCACACCTGCTGCTCGTGTTGCATTGGCGACGAAAGGTTTTGATTCAACTTTTGGTGCTCGACCACTGAAGCGACTGATCCAAACTGAAATCACCAATCGTTCTGCTGTGCTGATTCTGGAAGGAAAAGTAAGCGAAGGTGGTGCAATTTTGGTTGATGTAGTTGATGACGCGTTAACCCTGGTCGCACAAGACGCGAGTTTTGAAAACGCACAAATCGTCTAGTCAGCAAACCTCAGGCGAATTGCATTGCCGTGTGCCGTAAAACCCTCATGATCAGAGAGTGCCAACACGCTTGACGACATGCGCTTGAGTGCGCGTTCATCCGAACTAGCAATCGCGGTGCGTTTCAAAAATGCGTCAACCGTGATTCCGCTTGAGACATGAGCGAACCCACTAGTGGGGAGAGATGCAGGACAACCAATCACGAAATTGGCTGCACTAAATGGTGTGTGCTGACCAAGCAGAATTTCACCAGCATTTATCAGTGAGTCCACAAGTTCATCTTGATATTTTTCATCCACAGCCACTTGCAAGTGCTCTGGTGCGTAATGGTTTGCTACCTCGGCGGCCTCGGCGAGCGAGCCCACAAGAATGGCTCCACCATTGATGCCTAGCGATGCCCGCGCGGCATCTGCTCGCACCACCGGAAGTTGAGCAATCTGCGCTGTCAGTTGCGCATCAACCTCATCAATGAGTTGCATCGATGTTGAGACAAATACAACCGAAGAGTCGGTTCCGTGTTCTGCTTCGATTAATAAATCAGCGGCAAGACGAACGGGGTCTGCGGTGTGGTCGCCAATCACCATGCTTTCAGTTGGCCCGAGCAGCATCATTGTGGCCAGACCATGTCGTTGCATCTCAACTTGAGCACACGTGACGGCTGGACTACCTGGACCTACTACTTTGCGTACTTGAGGGATGCTCTGAGTGCCAAAGCCCAGGGCTGCGATTCCGGCAGGACCATTGACTCGGAAAATATTTCGGATACCCAACATGCGACACACCACCAAGACAGCAGGGTCAACATGCCCTCCCGTATTTGGTGCAGGCGGAACAATCAGCACTAGTTCGGGCACTCCCGCAACAACTGCAGGCACGCCAAGTTGGTACGCCACGCTCGGATAGCTTGCTTTGCCACTCGGAACAAATAATCCAGCACTAGAGATTGCTGATATTTTTTCTCCGACGTGTAGGCCGGGCTCGATCTCGATACTCCAGTTACTCGCGCGCTCAAGGAGATGTTCGTTGAATGTGCGCAAGTGTGAGATTGCGTCCTGCAGCGCAGTATGAAGCGATTCGTCAACACGCGCTGAGTCAATGTCATCGTCGGTGAGTCGCAATTGCTCGGGCGTCAGCGTGACTCCGTCAAATTTTTGTAGGGCATCACACACGGCATCGTCACCACGCAAGCGAACATCTTCAATCAGTTCACCGATCGATGACCGCAGTAGGGGATCAAAAATCTCGTCCAGTCCACGACGACAAAGAGCGGTTCGTTGGGGCTCGCTCATGGCGGTCCACACTTGGCGTCGAAGTACCGGTGGCATAGGTGCGAAACTATCGTGTCGCGACCCATTTTGGGAGATCATTAAACGAAGGACGTGGTGAATCGCCCCCGAGGCACTAGAGTTCTATTACGTCCCGTTAGTAGGAGCGTTTCATGCCAGTCACCGTCGTAGTAGGTACCCAGTGGGGTGATGAGGGCAAGGCCAAAGTCATTGATCTTCTCGCCGCAGACCATGCATACGTGGTGCGATATCAAGGGGGCCATAATGCTGGTCACACGGTGGTTGTTGGCACCGAACGATATGCGCTGCAACTCATCCCTAGTGGAGTTTTGTATTCATCAGTGATCCCAGTTATCGGAAACGGAGTCGTTGTTGATCTGCCGACATTGTTCAAAGAAATCGACACTCTTGAAGCACGCGGAGTGTCATGCGAGCGTCTCAAGGTGTCAAGTCGCGCTCAGTTAATTTTCCCATGGCATCAAGCACTCGACGCCGTGTTTGAGAACTCACTCGGTGGTGCCAAAATCGGAACAACGCTCAAAGGAATCGGTCCTGCCTACGCCGACAAGGCACGGCGTGTTGGCATTCGCGTGGGAGATATTTTGGATGCTGAAACATTTCGCAGTGCGGTGCGCATGCGGGCGCTTGATGCGCAACGCGAAATCACTTCACTTGGCGGGATGAGTCTTGACGTTGAAGTAATTGTCGAACAGTTTTCTGTGTTAGCAGAGCGCCTGGTTCCGTATGTCGCCGACACGGTGAATTTGTTGCATGATGCCAAAGATCGTGGTGATGGCATTTTGCTTGAAGGTGCACAAGCAACTTTCTTGGATGTCGATCACGGAACATATCCGTTTGTTACTTCATCAAATCCCACGGCAGGTGGCGCAAGTGTTGGCTCTGGACTTGGGCCTCGTGACATTGGCAGAGTCGTCGGAATTGCTAAGGCCTACACAACTCGCGTTGGCTCTGGACCATTTCCGACCGAACTCAGCGGAGACCTCGGCGAAGCACTCGTCGACATTGGTCATGAATACGGAACAGTAACGGGACGTCGTCGACGCGTGGGTTGGCTTGACATGGTGATGCTCAAACATGCAGTTCGCCTCAACTCGCTCACCGACATTGCGCTGACCAAACTTGATGTTCTTGACACATTCGACGAAGTCAAAGTATGCGTGAATTACACCATTGATGGTGCGCCAGTGCGTGGCTATCCGGATCGTAGTGATCTGCTCGATCAAGTTGAGCCCGTATATGAAACACTGCCAGGCTGGAAAACATCATTGGCAGGCGTGACATCATTTTCTGATTTGCCGTCTAGTGCGCAAGCATTAATTAATATTGTTGAACGCGAAACAGGGGTTCCGGTGAGTCTTGTCGGAACGGGACCAAAGCGCGACGAAGTCGTGGTGCGCGCATGATTGATCGGTATTCAATTCCAGAAATGTCTGGTCTGTTCACCGAACAAGCCAAGATGCAGCGCTGGCTTGATATCGAGCTTGCAGTCACAGATGCACTTGCAGCACAAGGAATCGTCCCATCAGCAGATGCGCAGGCCTGTCGTGTTGGTGCCCCCCAAATTACGACAGAATTTGTCGCAGAGGTAGAAGCACGCGAGCGCACCACCGATCACGATGTCGCCGCATTTGTCGACGTTGTTCAAAGTCACATCGGAGCACCACACGGCGCATGGATCCATTACGGACTCACGAGCAGCGACGTTGTTGACACCGGTTGGTGTTGGGCATTGCGTGATGCCGCCGATCTAATTATTGGTGCACAAAAAGAGTTACGGGCAGTTCTCGTTGCGTTGGCACAGCAACATCGCAATACGGCAATGATAGGCAGAACGCACGGCATTCACGCCGAGCCAACCACATTCGGGGCAAAGGTGGCGCTGTGGGCATTGCAAGTAGACCGCGATCATCAACGCATGTGCGCTGCACGCGCTGCTATTGCGGTGTGCAAATTGTCTGGTGCAGTGGGCACCTACTCCAACATTGATCCATCTGTTGAAACTGCCGTTGCCGCAACACTTGGGCTACAACCAGTTCCTGCCACGCAAGTAATTGCTCGCGATCGCCATGCCGAATACTTGTGGGCATGTGCATCGATCGGAACAACTCTTGAGGCAATCGCTGTTGAACTTCGACATTTGCAACGCACTGAGGTCTCCGAGGTTCGTGAAGGTTTCAAGGTCGGACAAAAGGGAAGTTCGGCAATGCCGCACAAACGCAATCCGATTTCTGCAGAAACCATTACTGGCTTATCGCGTGTTCTTCGTGCCAATCTGCAAGTAGGCCTGCAAGATGTCGCGCTGTGGCATGAGCGAGACATCTCACACTCTTCAGCAGAGCGTGTCGTGCTTCCTGATTCTTCAGCACTCACTTTCTATGTGCTCAAACGCATGATTCGACTCATCACGACTCTTGAAGTTGATACACAACGCATGACGACAAACCTCGACATGCTCAAAGGTCTTGTTTATTCCCAATCTGTTTTACTTGCACTCGTGCAGGGCGGCATGCAACGAGACGACGCCTACCGAGTAGTACAAGAAGCGTCCAGCATCACGCTCACAACAGGTCAGCATTTTCGCGACGTCCTGGCTGCCGATTCACGAGTTGTGCTGTCAGCCGCCCAACTCGACAGCGTCTTTGACCTCAGTCGTGTTCTGCGGCACGCATCCTCTGGTATCGATTCACTTAACGATTTGGCAAAGAGTTAGTCGCGCTCTCGCTGCGACTACGGTAACAACGTGTCCGATTTACCCCAACTCGATCCCGCTCGCAGTGCGTTGCGTCATCATGTACTAACCCATTCGTTAAAGACCGGTAGTTTCACACTCAAATCAGGTCGGGCGAGTTCGTGGTTTCTTGATGCCAAACAGACTGCCTGTCGGGCAGACGGAATCATCTTGGTGGCCGATGTGGCATTGTCATTTTTCCCGTCAACAGTCACAGCAATTGGCGGTCTCACCATGGGTGCTGATCCAGTGGCATACGGCATCGCTGCTGTTGCGGCAACACGGGGTTTGTCATTACGAAGTTTTAGCGTGCGCAAAGAAGCCAAAGACCATGGCGTGACTGGGCGTATCGCTGGCGCATTACAAGTCGGCGACAAAGTAGTCATCACAGAAGACACGGTGACACGCGGAACATCAATTTTTGAAGCAGTCGAAGCCGTGCAGGCATTTGGCGCAGAAGTCGTACTCATTACCGTGATGGTTGATCGTGGCGGAACATGCGCCGAGATGGCGCGACAAGCCGGAATCTCGTACATTCCGATGTTGACCGCACCTGATCTTGGATACGAATTCGGTAGCTAAATTCTTTAGCCTTGTAGTTCTATGTCGTTGCGCGAATTATTTCAGTTATCTCCACATGGTGCAGATACTTTTGTTGGCGAGGCGCATCCCTATAACTGGGGTGGCTTATATGGGGGCCATATTGTTGCCCAAGCCCTGCACGCCGCGCATCACACTGTGCAAGACGGTCTGCAAGTTCATTCATTGCGTGCGTATTTTATTCGCCGAGGTGACAATGCCGAACCGATTCGTTACGAAGTAGATCGCATTCGTAACGGCCGCTCATTTTCTACGCGACGTGTTGTAGCCCGCCAAGCCACTGGTGCAATTCTTAATCTCGAGGCTTCGTTTCAGGTGCACGAAGAATCGGCAGAGCAAACAACTGTGATGATGCCCGCAGGACTCCCTGACCCTGACACTCTCACCAACGAATCATGGAGTCCGTATTTTGAGCGCTGCAGTGTGCCGGCCCACGTGTGGGGCAGCAGTCACCGAGATGGTGCAGGACGCTCAGGTGGTTGGTTTCGAGTCATAGAAGATCTTGGCGATGACGAAATCATTAATCGCTGTGCGCTCTCGTATATCTCTGATGATCTTCCTACTGAGGCAGTGATTAATGCGGTTCCATCATTGCAGGGTGCAGCAGAACAAAACACGCTGTTCTCCGCCAGCCTTGATCACACTGTGTGGTTCCATCGCCCAGTGCGAGCATCGCAGTGGCACTTTTATGAAATGAGTTGTCAGACCTACATCGGTGGCAGAGGCGTCACTTTTGGATACGTTTTTGCGGACGATGGCACGCATATTGCAACGACAGCACAAGAAGTGTTGGTACGTCGTCGCACCCCATAAAACTGGTGGTCGAGACCGGCGTCGATCCGGTGACCCCACGCTTTTCAGGCGTGTGCTCTGCCTACTGAGCTACTCGACCAATTCTTAGACGCGGCGATGGATGACTCCACCACCGCTTATAGCGGTCCCGACGGGACTCGAACCCGCGACCTCCGCCTTGACAGGGCGGCGTGAACTCCAACTTCACCACGGGACCACATGTGTTGACCACATCTGATCTGCGCACCCCCAACGGGATTCGAACCCGTGCCGCCACCTTGAAAGGGTGGTGTCCTAGGCCACTAGACGATGGGGGCAAGAACGACTCCGGTTGAGAGTGCCCAAACTTTACCAGCCAGGAATGGGTTTGAGGTCACCATATTGCCCGGAAGTACATCTAGATTTTCTGCCCACATCTCATCCGACCCGCTGACAACCAGCGTCGTTGATTAATCAAGACTGTTCTGTAAGGCGTCAACAACACACTCAAGAAGCCAACCTAAATAGGCGTAGAGGTGCATCTGAGGTGCATTGGGGTCGTCTTCGTTGATGATCTCTTGGGCTTCGTCGGTCTCTGATACGTCCAACATGGTGCCAAGGACAAGACGCAAAGAATTAATTGTTTGCATAAATTGCATGAGGTCTCCCTCAGACAGTGCGTCATGTGAGTCGAGAACTCGACGTGAAATCTCAATTGCAGTGTGGCGTGATTGCAATAATTCGCTACGCATCAGTCTTTGATATTCGGCGTCATGGAGCGCATCATTGTGATACGCGGTCGGAAACAATCGTCGCAATCGCCCGTCATCAGTTTCTTGGTTGAGCAATGATTCCAATTCATCTAGAAAGTGATTGAAGGATTGGCGTTCGTCATCGGCGAGATTCAGAACAAACATGCCGTCAGGTGTTACATCAACGGGGCCAGATTGTTTGCGACGACGCATGGTCAGGAGTCCTGTTGCATCGTGGCCCACAGGCCATGGTCGTGCAGTCTGTAGACGTCTAGTTCTGCGCGTTCACGAGAGCCGTTGGAGACGACCGCTCTGCCTTTTTCGTGCACGTCGAGCATGAGTTCGGTGGCCTTTTCATTGGAATAGCCGAATAATTTTTGCAGGACGAATGTGACGTACGACATCAAATTGATTGGGTCGTTCCAGACCAACACGATCCATGGAGTGTCAAGGTCAACGATGTCTGATGTATCGGGCTCGTCGGCGATAACAGGCTGTTCGACGGGTCGCACGGAGGGGCTCACAGGAACATTGTGGCGCAATTAGGGGTTTTTGGCTACTGCTCGTACGATGAAGTCCTTATGTCGATCAAAGTTCGCCCCGTTGTGCCATCGCGGCTTGTCGGCAGGGGTGGGCATGAATCGACGCGAACACCGTCATCTGTCGTGGGCGCGTATGTTGCCTTGACCAAACCGCGGATTATCGAACTACTCCTCATCACCACAGTGCCAACGATGGTGCTAGCAGAGGGTGGCTGGCCATCATGGGGTCTAGTACTCGTCACGTTGCTTGGCGGCACGTTGGCAGCCGGCGGAGCAAACGCAATCAATATGTACATCGATCGAGACATTGATGCACTGATGGAACGCACCAAAATGCGACCGCTCGTCACGGGTGTGATCGCCCCCCGAAACGCATTGATCTTTGCTATTTCGCTTGAGTTCATCGCATTTGGCGTGTTGTGGGCGGGCGCCAATCTCTTGTCCGGAATCCTGGCGATCTGTGCAACGTTGTTCTATGTGTTTGTGTACAGCCTGTGGCTCAAACGAACGAGCAAGCAAAACATTGTGATTGGCGGTGCTGCTGGTGCTGTCCCCGTGTTAGTGGGGTGGGCAGCGGTCACAAATTCAGTCAGTTGGTCGGCGGTATTGCTGTTTGCGGTCATATTTTTCTGGACACCACCCCATTTTTGGGCTCTTGCAATTCGCCACAACGATGACTACAAAGCGGCCGGAGTTCCGATGTTGCCCGCCGTGGTTTCTCTGCGTCAGACCATCGCATCAATGGTTCGCTACTGCATCGCCGTGGTCGTGGTCAGTTTGGCGCTGATCCCTGTTGCTGATTTGGGGTGGATCTACGGCGTCGTGGCTGCAATCGTTGGGGCGTTGTTCTTGGGAGGCACAATCGCACTAGGTCGTAGACCTAGTGAAGCAGGAGCAATGCGGCTCTTTTCTTTCTCAATTACGTATCTCTCGCTCTTGTTTTTGGCTCTCACGGTCGATGTTCTTGTGCGCTAACAAAGATGCCCTTGTGTTGCGCAATCTGTGGAGGATTTCCTTCTGAGGCAAGGCGATTAGGTAGTGTAATAGCCGAACTATCGGAGTTTCGTCCGTGTCATTTTTACTAACGACATTGGGCGCAGGAGACCATTAATCCATGACCACAATTCACACGAATGTTGATGTAACCGCGGCTGGCAGTCGCGCGGCATCTCTTGTGTCTGTCATCGCCGACTGGATCACCACGGCCGACCACAAAAAAATAGGTCGATTATTTATTGGCTCGTCACTTGTAGCGGCTGTAGCCACTGCGGTTCTCGCTGCGTTTCTTGGACTCGAACGAATAAGTGCATCTAGTTATTCAATTCTCAACGGAGACTCCGTCGTGCAACTTTTTGCCGCGTATCAGTTTTCTCTTGTCTATGCCATTGTTGCCCCACTTTTTATTGGACTGGCCATTGCTGTTGTGCCGTTGCAGTTGGGTTCGCGTTCATTGTCGTATCCGCGTCTGGCCGCGTTTGGCTTTTGGGCGTGGGCGAGTGGCCTGATCATCACACTTGTCGCCATAGGCGCCAATGGTGGCCCTGGTGGCGGCAACTCCAACATGGTGGATCTGTATCTCTTGGCACTCGGACTTGTCGCGCTCGGACTTAGCGCAGCATCGGTCAGCATCGCTGTGACTGTGCTGACATCACGCGCCCCCGGCATGTCGCTCTTACGAACACCAATGTTTAGCTGGTCTGCACTCATGGGTGCGATGGCCACAGTTTTGACATTGCCTGTGTTGATCGGAACACTCGCATACCTCTACGTTGACCACACATACGGGCGTTTGGCGTTTGGTGGCAACGTAGATGTCAATAAGTGGATCGGTTGGTCTTTCAATCAGCCTCAGACTTTTATCTTTGCCGTGATGGCCGTTGGTGTCTTGGCAGAACTGGCTCCGATTGTTGCTGGTGTTCGACAACCGCTTCGACCCGTCATGCTGATCGGCATCACACTTGTTTCGACTGCGGCGTTGGGTGCGGCAACACAAAGTACTCACGCGATGTCGTGGACCGGAACAACCTCGGACAAAGTTCAAGAATTCATTCCGTTCGCGTTATTTAATCTTCTGCCGATTCTGGGAGTGCTCATCGTGCTAGCGCTCGGCGGACTGGCAGCAAAGGCTGGTCGAGTGAAGCCCACTGCAAGTTTCGTGTTCGCATTTCTTGGAACCGGAATGATTCTTGTCGGCATGCTTGTTCATGCATTGTCATTGATTGGCCCTGCCGCACTGGCCGGAACAGTGGCTCAAGAATCATCAACGCTGTACGTGGTGTACGGAGCAGTCATGGTGGCGCTCGGTGCGATTATGCACTGGGGTCCCAAGTTGTGGGGTCGACGACTACCCGAAAAAGAAATGTTTGGTCTTGCCGCACTATCGCTGGGGGCGACAGTTTTAAGTTCTTTGCCCTACGTTCTTGCTGGCTTTCTTGATCAACCAGCCAATGCAGTTGCTGGATGGTCATACGACGTATCTGCACTTTTAAATACAGTCTCAACGATCGGTCATGCGCTGATGTTCATCACCGTGCTTGGTTTCATTGGCCTCGCATTCAAACATTTCACGACCGGAGCACTTGCTGGTGACGATCCGTGGGATGCCCATTCTTTGGAATGGTCAATTCCGTCGCCTGCACCTGCTGGCAACTTTGCTGATATTGCAACCGTTGGTTCTGCCGAACCATTACTCGATGTCAAACCCCCACGACAAGGAGTATCGGCATGACACTGACACTTCCGTCTGCCGTCGCGCCAGCACCAAAACGACAGGCACTTGTTGCCACTGCGGTTGCTAGTGCTGCAATCACCATGCTGATGGCAGGCATGCTCGGCGTATGGTTGCGTTTTAGAGCCGCCGCCGACACACGCATGTCGTCAGATGGACGAAAAGTTATTAAGGACTGGTTGCCATCCGACATCAAGATTCCAGAAGTGTCTTCTAACACGATGCTGATTGGATTATTTTTTGGATGCGTCATGGCGCAATGGGCTGTGTACGCAGCGAAGCGCGATGATTCGTCACACCGCTCCGTCGCGCTAGCGGTGTGCTTGCTGATGGAAGTTGCCATTATTAATGCACAGGTCGCGGTGTATAGCCAGATGAAAATTGGTGTCACTGACGGCGTGTACCAGACAATGTTTTACGCAATCACTGGAGTTGTCGTTGTGTTGTTAGCGGTTGGTATGGCGTTCACTTCGGTGACATGGTTTCGATCTGTTGGTGGTCGAGATAACGACAGTCACGTAGTGGCTGCTCATGCGTTGTATTGGTATGTCCTCACTGCAGTTTTTTGTGCGGTGTGGTTTGTGGTGTACGTACAGAAGTAGGACGACATGTTTACGACAGGATCAAAATATTGCTTCGGCATCGCAGGTCTTGGGTCGTTGGGCGCTGTTGTGTACATGGTCTTGGTGCACCCGTGCGATGTCGGTGTGCTTGCACTCCTCGGTATTGCGATTGCGATGTCACTTGTTGGTGGTGTTGCTCAGTTCACGGGTGACTTTGACGTTGATTCACCAAATGATGCCCTCACAGCAAATGCAGTTGCACCCGCAAACAGCATGTGGCCCCTGGTGCTGGCTCTTGGCGTTGTGTTGTTGCTGGTCGGGATGACAACCGATCCAATTATTTTTATTTTAGGAATTGTCATCATTATTGCTGCCGGAGTTGAGTGGGCTCTGCAGTCATGGGCAGAGCGTGCGTCAAGCGATTCTGCTTTCAACAGATTTGTGCGCGAGCGCGCGCTAACTTCACTCGAGTTACCTATTTTTGTCGGTGGCGGTGTGGCAATCATCGCAGTGGCATTTTCGCGAATCATGTTGGCAGTGTCTCCACATAGTGGAGCAATCTTGTTCATCGTGATAGCCACTGCTGTTCTCATTGTTGGTTTCTTGGTTTCTGTCAAAACAAATATCAAGAAGAGCATGATTGCCGCGACGTGTGTGCTTGGAGCGGTCGTGCTATTGGTATCCGGTGGTATTGCCGGATTCAACGGAAATCGCGAAGAGCTTGTGGTCGCTGCAGCAGAGGATCATTATTCTCACAAGGAATGTGAGGCTGCCGCATCGGAGCACTTCGACAAGAACTCAAATAATGCTGTCAGCATGAAGTCTGGGATATCTGCCACTATCCGAGTCAAGGATGGCAAATTGACCGCTCAACTGATTGGCATCGATGCGCAAGTTCAGGCGGTCACGGTGCAACGCTCGAACTTAACCACTATTTTGTTTCGCAATCTAGATGATGCGCAGTATCGACTTGTTGCCAATCTGGGAACTAAAAAAATCGCTGATACTGGCGTTGAAGAAGCGATCGTAGACTGCACACAAATGACCGGAAAAAATCAGACTCAGGCATTGATTCTCAAAATCAGTAAGCCATCGGCGTCCTCGGGTCCGTACACGCTGACCGTTCCAGGTCTTGAAGGCCAAGAGATTGCAGTGGTAGTGCCGTGAGTCACGACAGCACATTGACAGATTCGCAGCAGAACCTGAGTACCTTCAAGAAGATGAATCAAGTAATGCCTCTGCGCCGAATTGGTTTGGGGCTTGCAGCGAGCAGTGCCATCTTCTTGGCCGGTTGTGCACGAAATGCACCGCAAGACACGTGGCAGCCCAAAGGCGAAAACGCCGAGAAGATCAACACCTTGCAGTGGATGGTGTTTCCGCTTGCCGGAATCGTCGGAGTTGCGGTCTTTGCGTTGATCGCTTACATTTTGTGGCGTTTTCGTGACAGAGGTCAGGCGATTCCTCATCAGTCGCACGGAAATCCCGCAGTAGAAATCACGCTAACTATTATTCCAGCACTCATTTTGAGCGTTGTCGGTGTGTTCACGTTCAAGGGCATTTTCGAGCTAGCGCAAACCAATGACACGCAGATGGTAATCAACGTCACCGGACAACAGTGGTGGTGGGAATATGACTACCCAGCACAAGTGGTGAACGGGGTCGAGATCACTCAGCCAATCATCACATCTGGTCAACTTGTCATACCCACTGGCACTAAAGTGTTATTGCGCGAGACAAGCCGCGATGTCATTCACTCGTACTGGATCCCGGCACTCAACGGCAAAAAAGATGCAGTTCCTGGTCGCATCAATCTCTTGCGGATTCAAGCAAACAAACCAGGAATTTTTGCTGGTCAGTGCACAGAATTTTGTGGACTATCTCATGCCAACATGCGTATGGAAGCGGTGGCCCTTGGCCCCGAGGACTTTGCGGCATGGATCGCCAATCAGCAGCGCAACGCCGAATCACCCGCCCAAGCCACCCTTGCTCAGGAAGGCGAGGCAGTTTTTCTTAACCAATGCATTCGTTGTCACCAGGTCAATGGACTCAAAAAGGCAGACGGCACGGCGGCCATTGCGGCCCCAGATGAAAACGTATATTCAGGCGCGGTGCCGAACCTCACCCACTTGATGAGTCGCAACACATTCGCTGGGGCAAAGTTTGATCTGCTGACAGCTGATTGTCGCAAGAACGTGTGGTCAGCATCGCCTGATGAATTTGGTTCTGCGTATCTCAAGGGCGTCACATCTGATTGTCTCAATCAGACCAATCTTCGTGGCTGGTTGCGTAATGCCCCCGCAATGAAACCGATGTACGCCGATCCCACCAAACTTGCAGTATCTGACGGCAAGTATCGTGGTATGCCTAATCTCGGATTATCCGAGTCCGACATCGACAAACTTGTCGCTTATCTCTCGACACTGAAATAATCGGAGCACACTGACTATGGCCATTATCGAACGCCCAGCCCCCACCGCACCTATCTTGTTGCGCGCCCCCGTGACACCATCTCAGTCAATGGGCATTGTGCGTCGTCCTGTGACGTCAACGGGCTGGAAATCATGGGTCTTCACTGTTGATCACAAAAAAATCGGCATCATGTATGGAGTCTTTGCGATGTTCTTTTTCATCGTCGGTGGCGTTGAAGCGCTATTAATCCGTTTGCAACTTGCTGCACCAGACGGCAAAATTCTCAGTGCTGACTTGTACAACCAAATGTTCACGATGCATGCAACCACGATGATCTTTTTGTTCGCTATGCCCATGGCGGCAGCATTTGCGAACTACTTTTTGCCGTTGCAGTTAGGCGCGCGTGACGTTGCATTTCCGCGTCTCAACGCATTAGGGCTGTGGTTGTTAGTGGCTGGCGGCCTCATCTTAAACTCATCGTGGTTTTTAGGCGGCGCTGCAGATGGTGGTTGGTTTATGTATTCACCAAACTCCGGACCAGTTTTTTCTCCAAGTAACGGTGTTGACTTCTGGACACTCGGCGTACAGATTGCCGGCTTCGGCTCGCTCATCGGTTCAATCAACTTGATCGTCACCATTCTCAACATGCGCGCACCGGGCATGACACTCATGAAGATGCCGGTATTTTGCTGGATGATTCTGGTGGTGCAGTTCTTGCTGGTGTTCTCGTTGCCTGTGATCACCGTTGCACTCGTACTACTCACCTTTCAGCGTTCTTTTGGTGCTACGTTCTTCGATGTTGCGCAAGGAGCAGACCCCTTATTGTGGCAACACTTATTCTGGATCTTCGGGCACCCTGAGGTGTATGTGCTGATCTTGCCGGCCTTTGGGATTATCTCTGAAGTGCTGCCGACGTTTTCTCGAAAGCCACTTTTCGGGTATCCGTTTGTGGTTTTTTCGGGAGCGTCAATCGGGCTCGTCGGTTTTGGTGTGTGGTCTCACCACATGTTTGCAACTGGTCTCGGTCCAATTTCAGTTGCAGCGTTCTCAATTGCAACGATGGCAATTGCAATTCCGACTGGTGTAAAAATCTTTAACTGGACGCTCACGATGTGGGGCGGAAAAATCTGGTATTCAACGGCAATGAAGTTCGCCATCGGACTCATCGTGCTGTTCACAATCGGTGGCTTGTCGGGCGTTACCCATGCAGTGGCTCCGTCAGATACGCAACAAACCGACACGTATTACATCGTGGCCCATTTCCACTACGTACTTTTTGGTGGAATGGTATTTGGTCTTTTCTCCGGCTTTTACTACTGGTGGCCCAAGGTGTTCGGAAAAATGCTCAACGAAAAACTGGGTGGCTGGAATTTTTGGTTAATGGTGATCGGCATGAATATGACCTTTGGACCCATGCACATCTTGGGCCTACAAGGTCAACCACGACGCATGTATGTCTGGACCGAAGCCCGCGCTGGTGAGGGGTTCTTCAACTTTGGTTTCTGGAACCGAGTTGCGTCACTCGGTTCTCTGATTCTGGCCATCGGAATTTTACTCTTCCTAATCAATGTGGTGCACACCACCCGCAAGGGCAAGCCTGCTCCACTCGATCCGTGGGATGCGCGCACACTTGAGTGGATCACGACGAGTCCCCCCAAAGAGCACAACTTCGATCGCATTCCTGTCGTGCACCATCTGGACGACTTCTTTCATCGCAAGTACCAAGAGGACGCCACTACTGGCACGATGGTGCAGATCGCTACGGGTGAGCAATTAGTTCGTGATGAAGAAGCAAATGCCGATGCACATATTCATCTGCCGTCTCCGTCGTATTGGCCAATTGCGATTGCGATTGGTGTTGGCACCCTTGGCATGGGAGTGGTGTACGGAGTTCCGATCATGATTGTTGGCGTTCTCATCATCCTCGGTTCTTCTTTTGGATTCGTTCTCGAACCGTCCGTTGCAGACGACATTGATTATGACCCACCGATGTCTGGTGGCCAAGACACGAAAGAGTTGGCACCCCTTGGATGATGTAGCAGTTCTTACCAGTCACGAAACTGGGCACGGTCATTCCACGTCCACCGGATTATCTAATAACAAGATGGCGATGTGGCTGTTCTTGGGTTCAGAGTGCTTGCTTTTTGGCGGCTTAATTTCTACATACATGCTGTATCGCGGCCGAATCACCCAAGGGCCACGACCATCTCAGATTTTTGATATTCCGTTCACATCGGTCAGCAGTTTTGTCTTGCTGATGTCGTCGCTCACCATGGTGTTGGCAGTGACTTCGGCGCAACGAAAAGACAATGTACGCACAAAGTTGTGGCTAACAATCACGGCGTTACTTGGAGCCACCTTTGTTGGTGGTCAAGTGTATGAGTTCACTGCTTTCTATAACGAAGGTTTGGGCTTCACGACAAACCTTTTCAGTTCGAGTTTCTATACTCTCACTGGGTTCCACGGAGTACACGTGACGGTCGGTGTAATTATGCTTTTGTCTCTACGGGGCATTATCAGCAAAGACAAAGACACAGGTGATCGCCCAGAAGTTGTCGAGTTAATTGGTCTGTACTGGCACTTTGTTGACATCGTGTGGATCATTATTTTCACCCTCGTGTATCTGATCCCGGCATAAAGGAGTCTGCTGATGAACGCCACCGCTACTGATACTCACGAGCAGCATGACTCTCATGCACACGGTCTGAGTGATGCAACAGCAATCAAGATCGCTCTGATCTTGGGGGTAATGACGGCGCTTGAAGTGTCAACCTATTTTGTGGATTTTGGTGCGTTTTTTATGCCAGTCCTGCTGGTGTTGATGGTCGTCAAGTTTCTGACGGTGGTGAGTTACTTCATGCATCTCAAGTTTGAGCACCAGATGTTCAAACTCTTGTTCTACACCGGCCTCGGACTGGCGTTGTTTGTGTACTTCGTGGCATTGGCAACCTTTAAGTTCTTTAGTTAAAGCAGCAGCAGTATCGCCATGCTGTTCGCTGGTGCTGGAGTTTCTCTGAACCCAAATCCGTGGCGTTTTCAACCACACCCCGAAGTGTGGTTGCTGATTGTTTTTCTGATTGCAGCTTTCATCTATGCAGTGAGAGTGATTGGTCCGCGAGTCGCACCTGCTGGACATGTCATTAGCCAACGACAGACGCGACTATTTATTCTGATGATTACGCTTCTCTGGCTGGCGACCGATTGGCCAATGCATGATATTGCCGAGGAATATCTGTATTCCGTGCACATGGTGCAACACCTCATCTTGTCGTACTTTGTTCCGCCACTTGCTCTGATGTGTGTGCCCGAGTGGATGTTTCGACTACTGATCGGGACTGGTCGCACCTACCGAGTCGTGCGGTTTGCCACCAAGCCTGTGGCGGCGGGTCTCGCTTTCAATCTCGTAGTGATGATCACTCATATTCCTAAATTGGTAAATCTCAGCGCGAGCAAAGGCCCGCTGCACTATTCGCTTCACATCTTATTAGTGACAACTGCGCTCATGTTTTGGATGCCCGTGTGTGGGCCACTGCGCGAATGGCAGATGAAGCCTGGCGGCAAGATGATCTACATGTTCGTGTTGTCGTTTGTGCCAACGATCCCTGCAGGCTGGTTGACGTTTGCCAATGGTTCGGTATATCGCCACTACGACACGCCGATTCGTGTGTGGGGTATCTCAGTGTTGGGGGATCAGCAGGCGGCGGGTGGAATCATGAAACTTGGAGGCTCGGTTTTTATCTGGGCGATCATTATCTTTTTGTTCTTCAAACGCTTCATCGGTAATTTTCATGAACAACAGAGTTATCTCCCTGACGACAACATCCCGGACTCAGAGATTGTTGGTACTGAGGAGCCACTGTTGTACGAAGACGTCACCCGCGCATTTGCCCAAGTTCGACCCGCAAAAGAAGAGTAACTCTGGCTTTGTGTGATTCTTTTTTGCTAGGACCAACGAAATAGTTGCGCCGCAACTAGTGGCGCGATACCTGCCCACAGCAACAACACCACAAGCGAAGTGCCAAGCATTGATGACGTACCAGTAAGTGCTTCACGCATGACATCTGCAAGTGCGCTAGAGGGCAACACATGACCAACAGCCCGCAACGGTGTGGGCAATTTGTCCATCGGGACAATGATTCCGCCTAGCAATAGCAGCACTAAATACAAGCCGTTTTGTGCAGCCAGATTAATTTCTCCACGAAGTGTGCCCGCCATCGTGAGGCCGATTCCGGCAAACGCACTAGTGCCCAGTAAGACAATAAGAATTGCCAGCAACCATGTGGCGTTCGCCGGGCGCCATCCAAGACTCAGACCTATTGGCAACAGCACAATCATCTGCACGACTTCAACACAAAAGACGCTGATTATTTTTGCAAGTATCAGCCTTGAGCGACCAAGTGGTGTTGCACCCAAGCGCTTGAGCACTTGATATGAACGTTCAAAACCAGTTGCGATTCCTAAACTCACCATGGCACTTGACATCACTGCAAGAGCCAGAATGCCAGGCAATAAAAACTGTGCTGGTTTATCTGTGTCGGTCGGGAGAACGTCAACAAGACCAAAAAAAACTAAGAGCAAGACCGGAATGCCAAGTGTCAGAAGCAATTGCTCTCCGTTGCGCGATACCAGTTGTAACTCTGCGCGCAGCTGGGCTCGAAGAGCACTCATGTCTTGTTCTCCGATGCTGCAACAATGCGCGAGAACATATCCTCGAGAGACTCAAGTGAGGACACATGATGCAGCGGTAAATTCTTCTCGTGTAGCCACGACGACAGTGCAGCAATAATTGCTGGGGTAGACACCACGGCGATGTTGTAGTCGCCGCTATTTTGCGCGCGAGTAACACTGCAGCCAAGTGCGCGAGAGAGATCTGCAATATCAAGGTTCTGATTAGAAGTGAATCGTGTGTATTCGTGTCCTTTGCGAAGTTCGCCGATTGACCCTGCTGCTGCTACACGTCCGTGATCGAAAATAACAATATGGTCGGCAACCTTTTCTGCTTCTGCCAGTTCATGTGTTGCCAGCAGCACGGTGCATCCATCGTGAGCCAACTTTGTCACGATGTCACGGATAATGAGTCGGCCGTTTACATCAACCCCCGACGTGGGTTCGTCAAGAAAAACAACATCGGGCTGTGCCGCCAGGACCAGCGCGAGCGACACTCGTTGTTGTTCGCCGCCTGATAGTCGTTTCCAAATATGTTGTCGACGTTCATCCAGGCCCACCATTGCAATGAGTTCGTCAGCGTTGCACTGCTTGTCGTAGATGTCGCAAAATTGTTGCACTACATCGCAGACCCGGGCACTGGGGTATATGCCGCCGCCTTGCAACATCACCCCCATGCGTGTGGTGAGTTTGTCGTGGTCATGGATTGGGTGCAATCCCAGCACCTCAACATGTCCGGAACTGCCCTTGGCAAACCCCTCACATACTTCGATCACAGACGTCTTTCCGGCACCGTTTGGCCCCAAGATGGCGGTGACCTCGCCAGACGCGGCATGAAAAGAAACATTATTAACGGCACAAATATCGCCATATCGAACCACGAGGTTTTCTACGATGACGCCGTTCACAGACTCCACACTACGAAACAGAACAGGTTCACCTAGCCTCCGAAGGTAACCTCAGTGCTGTGATTGATGTCCGATTATTGCGCTCCGACCCAGAGGGTGTCAGGGCCTCGCTAGCACGGCGTGGGGCGCCACTTCTTTTGCAACAAATTGACGAAGCCACCGCGTTTGATGCTGGATTACGAGATATTTCTGCTGAGCGTGACTCCCTTCGGTCCTCGATTAACGAACTCAGCAAACAGGTCGCAGGGTTGCGCCGCGATGGCCAAGATGCAGAGGCTGAACAAGCGATGGCTACAAGTCGTTCCCTCGGAGACACCGAGCGTGTTTTGCAGGCCGAGTTTGATCGTGTCAATGCACAATTGCGCGATGCGCTCTTGAGCATTCCCAACTTCCCACATGTCGATGCGCCAGACGGTGCGGGTGATCATGACAATCCTGTCATCAAAGGACCAATCGGGTTGGCCAATCATTTCCCCGATCATCAACGAGTGCCACATTGGGATACTGCGACAGAACTTGGCATCCTTGACAATGAGCGTGCCACAAAAATTTCCGGTGCGATGTTCACGATGCAACGTGGTCTAGGTGCAACTTTATCGCGGGCTCTTTGTCAGTTTGCCCTCGATCAAAATGCTGAAGCATTTGAAGAAATCCGTCCACCATCGCTCGTCACCACCGCAACTCTCACCGCCACTGGTCACTTGCCCAAATTCGCAGACGAGGCATACGCCATCGAGCGCGATGATCTGTGGACAATCCCCACTGCAGAAGTTCCGCTCACGTCTTTGCATGCCGGTGAGATTTTGGATGAAGCAGTTCTCCCTGTGCGCCTGATGGCATATACACCGTGCTATCGGCGAGAAGCGGGCGCCGCTGGGCGCGACACGCGTGGGATGTTGCGAAGTCATGAATTTGACAAGGTAGAAATCTTGGCAATATCTACACCCGAGCAAGCGCCAACCCTATTGCAAGAACTTGTTGCGCGCGCAGAATCACTAATGGTGCAACTTGAATTGCCGTATCGCATTATTGAAATCTGCACAGGTGACATGGGCGCTAGTCATCATCGCAGTTTCGATATTGAGGTGTATGCACCCGGATGTGATGCTTGGCTTGAAGTCAGTTCTGTGTCTTGGTTCACCGACTACCAAGCCCGCCGTGCCGATATTCGCTTCAAGCGCACTGGACAAAAAGGTACCGAGATTGCTCACACGCTGAATGGTTCTGCACTTGCCGTACCTCGGGTGTGGGCAGCAATTATGGAAAATCATCGTCAGGCCGATGGTTCGGTTCGTATTCCTGACGTATTGCGTCCGTACATGCGTGGCGCAACCGAGATTCGTCCACGCTAGTTCTCTCATGAGTATCCGCGATCGACGTATTCAGTACGAAACTGCTGGTCTTGACATTGATGACCTTCATCCAGATCCAATCACACAATTTAATCGGTGGTACACCCAAGCAGAAGAGGCACAGGTTGCTGAGCCCAATGCAATGACGGTGTCAACAGTCGGCCTTGATGGCATGCCAGATTCTCGAATCGTTCTTGCTCGAGAAGTAGAACAAAGTGGGTTTGTGTTCTACACGAACTACAGCAGCGCAAAAAGCAAACAACTCAACGAGAACTCTTCGGCGTCAGCCGTCTTTGCGTGGCTTGATCTGCATCGTCAAGTGCGGCTTCGGGGCAAAGTACACGCAACATCCCCGCAGCAAAGCGACGCGTATTTCGCCAGCCGTCCGCGCGAGTCACAAATTGGGGCATGGGCATCAGCCCAATCAGAAAAACTGTCAAGTCGCGCCGACCTTGAGGCCCGGGTTCGTGAAGTGACCCAAACATATAGTGGTCAAGAAATCCCGCGGCCTCCGTTCTGGGGCGGGTGGTGCATCGTGCCGAGGTCAATGGAATTCTGGCAGGGTCGCCCAAGTCGGCTTCACGACAGATTTTCGTATGTCAACGATGCCGGCATCTGGTCTATTACACGACTTTCTCCGTAACACTTTGTTGTGTTACCCGAGCCAAGTATTTGCAGAGTGGGCGAGGGCAGTAATTAAAGACTGGGTATGTGGACAAGGAGCCGGTCCCTCCCAGTCCCAGAACATTGGTGTTGTTCCGCGAACACGCGGAGGAAGTTCGATTTGCACACCGGCGTGTTGAGCGATGTTGACTGGATTGTTGTGGTGTTGTCCCCGAAGATCAGACGGAATATCGTCAATTGTGTCGATGATGGTGTAGGCCGGAAGTGCTGCACGCAAATGACCGCCGATGTGCGTAGCCAGTCGTCGATTTTGTCCACCAAGAAGAAGCGACGTAAAGAATCCGGCGCGACCGTATCCGTGAATAGTGATCACTGTGTCGACATGTTGAAAAAATTTAGCCAGGAGCAAAGACTCATCGGGACGTACATGATGAGATGGAATATGCCATTGCATGTCGGGGGGTTGTAAGACGCCGTAGTAGGACGCACCAGAAAGTTCCGCTGCGCTACTGGCGATGACGTCAGTCATTTCCTCAAGTGAACCGCCGTGGTACGCCATGAAACCGAGTGATCCACGCAACTCGCAGACTTCGCGCACTCCCTCGTGCGCCAGAATCTCAGAAAAAATCATTAAGACACGCTTTGTTTGCGTGAGGTGCGTAGATACAGAATCGCTCCCAGAACAATAACGCTACAGATCATGGCTATCCGTAGCGCGCCTTGGCTTTGCAAAAATGTGGCTACCCGCGATTGCCAACTATCGACTTTTGACACAACACTATTAGCGCTAGTTTTTTCGGTGATCGCGTCCCACCAATAGAGCGTGAGATACACGCCTGTGATGACGACAAAAACTCCAGAGATTGTGTCCATGTAGCGCAATCCATGTCGCAAGACACGAAGAAGGCCACCGTGTGCTGCGGCCAGTGTCAGCGTGAGCGAGGTAACGAGTAATGCCATACCGAGTCCATAGAGGGAGATGCTGATAACTCCCGTGATGAACCCATGTTTACCAACTGAGCCAAGCACGACAGTTGTGAGCAGACCAATGGTGCAGCCAATAGAGGCAACAGCGTATGCAAGACCGAATACAAACATTGATCGCAGACTGCGGTCACGACTTATTTGTATCTGTGGCGTGAGAAGTGATGGTTTCCAGCCTGTCAGCATGGCGACGCCATAGGCGATCAGGCCAAGCCCGATTGCAAAAGAAAAATATTTGGCATTGTCTTGAATCGCCGAGCTAAAGATGCGAGTAATTACACCAACGACGATAAACAACAAGACAAATCCACTCGAGACTGCGATGCCAACACGCAATGCGCGACCAAGTGATGCGCGCTGAGAACTGTCAGGTTGTGAGGCTTCCATTCCCAGGAAATAAACTAAGTATGTCGGCAACAAGACAAAGCCACACGGATTCACTGCGGCGAGAACGCCAGCGATAAAGCTGTAAGCAAAGTCCCCCTGTAGTGCAATCACGATGACACTCCAAAATATTTTAAGATATATGAATCAAGTTGATCTTGTGTCAGTTCACCAGCGTGTTGTTTACGAATAATCCCATCAGCGTCAACAAACAATGTAACTGGCATTATCCCTACGCCTGCTGCGATAAGGGCGTCACCAGATGTGTCAAGGTACATCGGATAGTTCGCACCATAATCTTGAGCGAACTGTGTTGTGGTGTCGGCGTCATCTGTGGGGTTGATGCCGACGAACTGCACCTGCAGGAATTTGTTGGCGGCAGCACCAAGCGTGGGGAGTTCTCGCTTGCACGGCTCACATGTGGAGTACCAAAAGTTCACCACCAGGGGTGTTCCCTTCGATTCCACGACGGCCTCGATACCGTTGGCCGCCGCAGTGACGTATAGCGAAGAGAACAATTTCCCCTGAACTGGCGCATTGGTTCCCAGTGTGGGATCTTGCACGACCCCCGGAGAGGTCATATTGGCGTCGACCCCATCGTTGGAGGCGCGGCTCAAAAGCCAGCCCCCAACAATGGAGACGACAAGTATTCCTGTTGCGAGCCATGTGATGACGGGGCGTGTCAACTTCACATGGTCAGGCTACGAGGTGGGCGGGGATAGGCACCTCCTCGATCACCACAACAGGACGTAATTTTGTTGGAGGTCTGCCCCGGGGTTTCTTGACCGCGACAATCTTGCCCATATCGAGCAACTGACCACCCCAGACGCCCCACGGTTCTTGTTGCTCAAGGGCGTCGCTGAGACATGTTGCCTGCGAAGAACATTTGGCACAGATCGCCTTGGCTCGTTGGATGTCAACGTACTCTTCCGAGAAGAACAAGTATGACAAGGTTCCGTTTCCGTCCGAGCAACGTTTTGCAGACAGCACCATTGGCTGTTCAAGCATGGTGGCGCTGCTGAGTGTTTCTTTTTCCAGTAATGCGTACATTTCTGTGTCCTTTCGTGTGTTGTGTATGGGTAGATCGATCAGTGAATTGAGTCGGAAAATGCAAAAAGGCCGCTCGGGTGGTTTTCCCGGCGGCCTCTGTGGTTTTGATGTAACTGTTACATCAGAACCTGGGTGAGGTACCGGGTGGAGCGATAATCTGAATGCTTCACCGCCTGTGGATTTTTAAACCACATCGCGTAATGAGCATTTACCGCAAACGCATGTGCTCGTGACGACATAGCAAAAGCCACGGCAAGAGCCGTGGTCGCTGTGGTGGCAGTGGTGAGCATCAAACGCATAAGGGTTACAGGCAACCACTTATTTTGGTCAAAGTCAAGTGGTTATCCACAGCCATTGCCAAACCCTTGTGGTGTAAGGGTTTGCGCTCGCACCAGAGTAGGTTGAAGAGATGACATTTGGGTCTCGCGCACGGGAATTTGAGATGGCCCCTAAGCCTGATGCGGGTCGGTTCTTCTCAACGGTGCGGCGCGTACGGCTTGGTGACTCAAGTCCAGGGGGTCGATTGCGCCTCGACGCGCTTGTGCAGTATTTGCAAGATGTCTCCAACGATGATTCGCGCGATGCGCAGTGGAGCGACCCTCATGGTTGGGTGGTGCGAAGAACAGTGTTGGATGTTTATGAGGTTGCTGAATACTTGCAAGAAGTTCAACTCACAACATGGTGCGGTGGTCTTGGTTCGCATTGGGCAGAACGACGCACGCAAGTGTGCACTCTTGACGGAAAAGTTTTAATCGATGCCGCAACATTGTGGGTGCATATTGACATGCAGACAATGAAGCCACTTGTTGTTCCCCAAGACGTCGTCGATGTCGTACACGAAACGACACAAGGACGTTCTGTCTCGTCGCGCTTGATTCTCAAAGGCGCAACATCGCCAACACATATCATCGAGTGGCCATTGCGTTTCACCGACTTTGACACGCTTGGACATATGAATAATGCGGCCTACTGGCAAGTATCGGAAGAACTTTTCAGCATGTATCCAGAAATTCGGCGCAACATGCGAGCAATCGTTGAGCATGTCAATCCAGTCGATCCTGGAACAATCGTTCAAGTCGAGATCGAAGAGAAAACTCAAACTGATGTGTCTGTTGTATTGCGCAGCGATTCGCAGTTACACGCCACAATGTGGCTAGGGCTACGTCGTTAGTGAAGAACGTACTTCAGTAGTCCGTCTTCTGAATGACACTCAAAGTCACCCATTTGACGCAAGTGTTCAAGGTGAGCGTATGTTTCGCTATCGGCCATTGGCCCTTGTGCTCGTGCAGAAAATAAGTGTGTTGACATTTCCATTACTGAAGCAGGTCGACCCAATGTTGCGCTTGTATCGCGCAGACGTTGAAGGCGTTCGAGATGATGCTGTTTTATTTCTTCGGTGCGTTCAGACAAATTATGAAACGGATGTCCGTGCGCTGGCAACACAAGATTGACCTGAGGCCCGAGTGCCCCCACTTTGTCAAGGGACCCAAAGAAAAGTGCGAGCGGGTCATCATTGGCAGATAACCCTGAAATATGAGGGGTGATTTGCGGCAACACATGGTCTCCTGAGATTAAGACGCCACCCTCTGGATCGAAAAGACACAGGTGGTCTTCGGTGTGACCAGGAGTATGCAGAGCCACCCATTCACGACGAGCAAAGGTCATGCGCTCTGCTTCGCGGAGCCGTACTGTTGGCGTTGGCATACTGAACATACGAGCAGGATTTTTCTGTGCGCGGGAAAATCGTGATTTTTTCCAGGGAATCACCATCGGCTCCCCACCCCATGGCGGCTTCTCAGTGGGGTTGCGCATAATGATGGCGAGTTCTTCTGGCTCAAGATCAGGGGGCTCGGATGGATCCCACCACATTCGAAATAAACGATGCGTGATGATGTCGGCTTGAGTTTCGTCACGTATACGTGCCGCTCCACCAAAATGATCAGGGTGACTATGCGTAATGATGACTGAGTGAACGCGTTTCAGCGGAACCCCAATTTGTTTCAGGCGCTGTTGGATCGCCTGCCATGACTCTTTGGTCGGCAGACCAGGATCAACAACGGCAACGCCACGTTCGTCTTCGAGCACATACATGTTGACGTGCCCAAGACCAGTGATGTTGGCAGGCAACTGCGTTTGAAAGATTCCGGGAGCAACTTGCGTGACGATGTCTGTTGCTTGCTCTTGTTCTTGCTTGAGTGGGCGAGGGGCCTCAGTCATTTTTGAAAACTTTTTCGCGATAAAACTTTAATTCGGCAATGCTTTCCATGATGTCGTCAAGTGCACGATGCGTTTGCACCTTGCTTGTTCGAGCATGTTCAAGACCTGGGTACCACCGTTTCACCAGTTCCTTCACGCTCGAGACATCGACTGATCGATAATGCAACCAGTTCTCAATTTCAGGCATGTACTTGGCCAAAAATCTGCGGTCAGTCCCAATAGAGTTTCCGCAGAGCGGAATTTTTCCGGACTCTGGACTGTGAAATTTGATGAAGTCAAGTGTCTGCTGCATTGCGTCTTCGTGGTTGACGGTGGACGCTTTGATCGCCTCAAGTAATCCAGAGTTGGTGTGCATGTTGAGTACAAAGGGATCCATTTTCTCCAAAAACTGCGCGGGCGTGGCAATCACTATGTCGGGTCCCTCAGCCAAGACAGTGAGGTCGTCATCCGTGACCACTGTGGCGATTTCGACGATGACTTCTGTGTTGGGGTCTAGACCTGTCATCTCAAGATCCATCCAGAACAGCATCCTCTTACTCTATTGCACAGGAGCTTTTTCGCCGTAGGTGGGTGGCAGTGCGTAGCGTAGGGGATGTGATCTCCATAGAAATCGTTCAACTTGATCCGGACCTGGCACTACCAGCGGTCGCTCGAGCAGGTGATGCAGGTATCGACCTCTTTGCAAGAACAGACGCAACACTCCCGGCACATGGTGGTCGAATCTTGATGCCAACCGGAATCGCCGTTGCTCTTCCAGTGGGATACGCCGGATTTGTTTTGCCCCGCAGTGGTAACGCACTCAAATATGGTGTCACCGTGGTGAACTCGCCAGGACTAATTGACTCGGGTTATCGCGGCGAAATCATGGTGGTGTTGCTCAACACCGATCGCACCAATGAATATCAGATAACGCGAGGTGATCGCATCGCTCAACTTGTCGTGCAGCGCGTTGAAGAAGTGTCGTGGACAGTGGTGGAGTCACTCGACACTAACGACAGGGGTGGCGGGTTTGGTCACTCCGGTCGTTGAACTGTTGTTGCGCAAGTAGAGCGTCAAAACAGTGCTGGCATACACCACGTAGGTGATGACGCGAAGGCGCTCTGGCGAATTGTGCCAACCCAAGAGACCTTTCAAGAAGTCATAAATATTGCCCGTTGCCAGTGGCCCTGATTGCAGATCCCATAAAGAAGAGAACAACCAACCGCCTTCGAAGCCGCAGAGTTCGCGCAGTTCATGCACTGCCTTGCCAGCCAAACCCGCCGCAAAGAAGATCAACAGTATTCCGGTGACATTAAAAAACATCCGCAAGTTAAAGCGATTTCCGCCAACATATACGAGATAGCCAAGTATTGCGGCGATGACCAATCCAAGAAGGCCACCAACAGTGAATTGCGATGTTGTCGTGGTCGCACTGCGCGAACCGAGCAGGAACAATACGGTTTCTAAACCTTCGCGCGTGACAGCAACAAAAGCAATAATAGACAGAGCAGAAGTCGTCGTGGCGCCATCAATCTTTTGACGAAGTTCAGTGCCAATGCCTCGCGCATGACCGCGCATCCAAAACACCATCCACGACAAGACCGCACAGGCGGCGAGCGCCAGCGCACCCTCGACTGCTTGTTCTACTTTTCCGTTAAGACCACCAACCGCACTATTAATAACGACACCCAACACAAGACACACAAGAACAGCAATTCCCGAACCAATCCAAACGTGTCTGAAGTCAGAGCCCCGATTGGTCTTAGTGAGATATCCAAATAAAATTGCCAAGACAAGAGAGATCTCTAAACCTTCGCGCAATGTAATAAGAAAAGCCGATGACATGCCTTAGATGTTAGGTAGCCCATACATAATTCGCAACTTTTCCGTTAGGTTCACCTAATACCCCAGCGCCCCGTGTAACGATTGGCCTAATGAACTCGCCAAGAGGCTCATTATCGAGCAAACCCATACCCAGCAACCCTGACTAGTAATCCCATCCGATATGCCCTATGGTGAAGACATCTTTAGAAACAAGGAGTCCTCATGAATCAGTTCTTGTCCAACAAAATCATCGCCGGCATTGTGGCTCTTGCTCTACTTGTGGGAGTAGGCGTACTCAT
>BJGC01000011.1 GCA_014190235.1 Actinomycetes bacterium
ATTTGATTTACCTGCCCCGATATCCGTACTCGTTCCTCCGATATAGGTTCCGGTACAACCCCAATACGCTTGCCGTTGAGCAGTAACTGGTGCGACTTCTAAATAACGTCCCCAGATTTGTACAGACCCTGCATCATAAAAAATAGTGCCGCCACCTGGGCCTTGGTCTCCGATAAAGCAGGCTCCGCCTTGTGCGCAACTCGGGTCCGATGCCTTGTTCAAGGAAGAATCTGTTCGGGATGCAACCTGCTGCTCGACTTTTGAGTTCTCCTGACCCAAGAAGACTCCGACCCCGACGATGACCCCAAGAACAAGAACCAAAACACTGGCAAGAATAGTTTTTGATTGAAGACGCTTCATAGTGAACTTCTCATACATAAATTTCTCTCGCCTAAATATAGCCACGACTCAGTACATCTTCATATATGTACTCAGCATCTGTGATTCAATGACACTACCCGCCCACATGATGCACGCCAGTTTTCCTGTATTACGAGTCGAGTAGACTCACGACGCGAACATATTTTTCGTATTCGCTTTTGGAGCATGATGACAACACCAGAATTTCTACGCACACCAGACGAAAATTTTGTTGGTCTAGAAGGCTTCAATTACGAGCCACACTATTTGGACATTGATGGACTGCGGATGCACTACATCGATGAAGGTCCTCGCGATGGTCAAGTAATTTTAATGTTGCACGGAATGCCTACATGGTCATACCTGTATCGACACATCATTAAAGATATGACTGCAGCCGGATACCGATGCATCGCGCCAGACCACATCGGATTTGGTCGCTCCGACAAGGTGACAGATGCGAACTGGTACAACATCGCGCAACACACGGCAAATATGAAAACCCTCATAGAGAAACTTGATCTGAGAGAGATTACGATTTTGGTACAAGATTGGGGCGGCCCCATTGGTCTTGCTCAAGCCGCACGTATGCCCGAGCGATTTTGTCGACTCGTCATCATGAATACATGGCTGCATCACGCGGGATATGAATACACGCCTGGGATACTGCAATGGATTGAACAGTGGAAACCAGGCGGACTATTGGAAGGCAATATTCCGGAGAAATTCTCATTGGGAGGTTTGATGGTGATGGCGACGGGTCGTATGACTCCACAAGAAACCTTGCGCCCATCTCTCATGGGTGAAACACCTCTATATATAGGTGAATCTGCCGACGTCAAAAAAGCCTATGACGCACCTTTTCACGGGATGGGTCGCGTGTCTCATGCTGGGCCATATCGGTTTCCGATGAGCATCCCCGCCCACGATGCAGTCTCGGGTGACTCTGTCAATCAAGAAGAGAACTTTGCCCTCATTAATGCACTTCAGATTCCCGTGCACTTTATGTGGGGAGTCGATGACTTTGTCTTTGTCACGGACTGGGGTCGCAAGTGGTCATCACTCATTCCCCACTCCACGTTTGAAGAAATCGTCGGCGCTCGCCATTTTTTGCAAGACACACACGGCTCCCAAATCGCTGCGCGTCTCTTGGCCCACATTGACTGACCTCAACGGAGTGCTACTGTCGGGGCATGATTCTTAAGTCATTGTCAGTATCTGTCCGTGAGTTTGAAAAAGGAACGGGCTGGGCAATCAAGCCTGAGGGCGCATGTCTTGGGGAAATTTGCGTACCACTCTCTGACGCCGTTACCGATGGCAACGTTGATGTCGAAATTGTTGCGACACGATTAGGAATGCCAATTGTGCATCACTCAGGTGTGTGGGCACTTGGCCCTGCATCACTCTCTGGACACACATTGCCCAGTGCAGTCGCTCCTGAATTGCAATTACCCGATGTGAACGGCAAGATGTTTTCTTTGTCATCGCTACGCGGACAAAAAGTTCTCATCGTTTCTTGGGCGCCGTATTGAGGCTGTTCCGGTGACCTGCCAGTGTGGCAGGCGTTACGAAAAGAACTTCATCCACTCGGTCTTGAAATAGTCACAGTTGGACTTGAAGTTCTCGGAACAGAAGCGTGTCGACCCTTTATCGAAGCAGCAGCGCCAGAACATCCATCACTTGTTGATGTTGACCACGTGATGGCGTCACTTTTTGGCGTCATCAATATTCCAAACGGTGTCTGGATCAACGAAGAAGGTGTCATTGTTCGTCCTGCTGAACCCGCATCTTTGCCGTCGCGTCAGCCACGCGGAACAACCGTGCCAGACGGACTACCTCAACGCATGACAGACATCATGACTGAAGCAATGAAAATTAAGTTCGACCCAAATGCGTATGAGATCGCACTGCGCGATTGGGTCAAGAACGGCGCGTCAAGTGAATATGTCTTGTCGCCTGACGAAGTCGTTACCCGCTCTGGCAAACGCGATTCCTCTGTCGCAAGTGCGGCAGCACACTTTTCATTGGCTCAGCATTTGTGGAATGCAGGCGACAAGGACGCAGCAATTACTCATTTCCGCGAGGCGCATCGCTTGCAACCAGAGAACTTCTCATACAAGCGGCAAGCCTGGTCACTAGTGCCGCCGCCAGAAGCCGGACCGTTTGCACGGTTCTGGCAAGGACCCGGTGAAGGTGGTCAAGATGAATGGCCATTTGAAAGCGATTGGCTCAGCGAGATTCGAGCGATGGGCCCAGAGAACTACTACCCCACGTTTACGAAGTAAATAATTTGCTCACATGCCGAGCGAGCGGAAAAAATTAGGTGGAGCGATGACATCACCACGATTCAGCTCGCTCACATCTTTTTTTCCAAGACCAAGCAAGGTCGAATCTATTCCGCTACGCAAAACGTCGAGCACGTTTTCTACACCAGCCTGACCATTTGCTGCGAGTCCCCACAAGTATGCGCGACCAATCATTACTGCTTTCGCGCCGAGCGCAAGAGCCTTGACAACATCACTGCCACGACGAATACCACCATCAAGAACGACTTCAATATCATGGCCGACAGCGTCAGCGATGGCTGACACATTACGGATTGGTGCAGGTGTTCCGTCGAGATTGTTTCCGCCGTGAGTTGACACGGATAAAGCTGTTGCTCCTAGATCAACCACTCTCTTGGCGTCATCGACACGACACAATCCTTTCACCATAAATGGTCCGTCCCATTGCGAACGCAACCATGCAATGTCTTGCCATGTCGGCAAAGTACTTTGCATCCACTCAAAATACGCGCCAAAGAACGTTGGTGGTTTTGTTCCAAGAGGTGCCATGTTTGGCGCGGCAAGATCTGGCAAATGCAATGTCTTGGCGAAACTCCACAACCATTTGGGCTTGGCAAGCACTTGCGGAGCGAACTTGACCGCGGCTTTGATGTCAATTTTTTCTGGAATCCAAGGACTCCCCCAGTCACGGCCATCAGAAAATGACCAGTCCAAAGTCACGATGATTCCTTTGGCGCCGGCCTCGCGGGCACGTTGCACTCGCTGAATCATTGTGTCGCGATCGCCAGACCAATACATCTGAAACAAAACTTGTGAGTTCACTGCGCAGACTTCTTCAACTGAACGACTCCCAAAAGAACTCAGACCCATCGCCACACCGCGGTTGGCGGCTGCACGAGCAACCGCGAGTTCGCCTTGAGGGTGAACTGCCTGCACTCCAGTTGGCGACATAATGATGGGCATCGATAACTGCTGACCCATCACCGTCACGGCCATTGTGCGCTCGTTCGACAGGCCCGCGATATGGGGGGCAAACCCTAATTCGTCAAATGCACTCAGATTGTCGGCCGCCGTGAGACCCTTCTGGGAACCCCCAACAATGGCACCATATACCGAGCGAGGGAGCCTCTTGCGGGCACGCTCCTGGGCAATTGCCACTGTCTCAAACCATGCATTCGCCACTGCTATTTCCTTCCCTAAGTGGTTCTAACCTACCTGCGCTATCGACATCTCTAAAGGCATTGAGGCGAGATATCCCGTACCGTTTTGCGGCTCACAAGATCTGGGGTAGTTTTATCGCATCTACTTCGGCGAGGTTTACCGCGTCCGAACATCAATAGGGGGAACACATGAATGTAATGGGACGGTCCAAGAAACGCTCTGGCGTATTGTTTGGCACAGTGATCGTGAGCATGGCTCTGATTACTGCTGCATGTGGCAGTAGCAGTGGCGGTGGTGGTGGCGCATCATCAGATACAACAGTTGCGGAAGCGCCTGCGATGACTCCAATACCTGGTGGAGAGATAATTGTTGCAGGTGAAGCCGAAGTGTCAAACCCATGGATTCCAGCGACGATGCAGTGCGACTCGTATTGCAGTCAACGTGCTCATACATTCTTCGACACGATCGCTGCGTTCGGAAAAGACAATAAGATACATGGATTTCTAGCTGAGAGCATCACGCCAAACGCTGAGTTCACCGAGTGGACAATCACGGTGCGACCCGGAATTACGTTTACTGACGGAACACCAGTCAATGCTGATGCGCTTATTCAGAACCTTCAGACAACCGGCACAGGATTCCTTGTTGCAAAAGCGCTCGTCGATGTGGCAAAAGAACCAAGCGCAAAAGATCCAAAAGTAATGCAACTCAAGATTCACAAAGTTGATGAAATGTCACTGACGATCTTTACGGGCAAAGGCGGCGATCAAACGAAACCACTTCCGTGGCCAGGGTTTGCGTCATACTTGGCCGGTCAATGGGGTCTTGTTGCATCTCCTGCGTGGCTTGATGCTCTCGCCAAAGATCCAACACTGGCGACAAAGCCAATCGGCTCTGGTCCTTTCATCGTGCAAAGTTATGCACCACGTGAGGCGCTCGTCGTTACCAAAAACCCTAACTACTGGATGAAAGACGCTGCTGGCGTGCAGTTGCCATACCTAGACAAGATCACCTTCAAGGTAATTGAAGACAGCGAAACATCTAGTGCGGCTCTTCAGAGTGGTGACATTGATGTCTTCTCGACTTCTAACAATGGGGTCATTCTCAAGTTGCGCGATCTCAAAGATCAGTTTCCAATGGTCGAGCAGACTGACTATTCAGAGATCAACTACATCATGATCGACGGGGCCAAAAAGACCGAGCCGACAGGTGATAGTCGAGTACGTTGCGCGCTATCAAAGGCAGTCAATCGTCAGGAGATAATTGACCTCGTTAACTTCGGCCTCGGAACAATCGCCAATGGTGTATTTTCTCCAGGCCAAGAGGGTTACCTCGAGGACAATGGCTTTGATCCAGCACAAGATATTGAGGGCGCAAAGGCCCTGATCGAGGAATACAAAGCCGAAAAAGGCGTGACGAAAGTTGCAGTTCTATACGGCCACACGCCAACTCGCTCAGGTGACCAAACAGCCGAATTGCTCAAGGGATACTGGGCTGCAATCGGAGTTGATACCGCGATTGAAGTGATCCCTCAGGACCAGTTCATCACGAACGCTCTCTTTGGAAAGCACACGATGTACGGATGGCGTCAGCATGCTGGCTTGTACGTTGACTCACAAAACTTCTGGTGGAACTCAGCATCTGGAGTCAAAGATGGTGATCTGTCGCTGAACTTTGCTCGCATCAATGATCCGATCGTTGATGAGAATCTGGGGATTGCTCGATCCGATGCGGATCCAGCAAAGCGTAAGGCTGCTGCAGAAGCAGTCAATCGCCAGATGGCCAAAGAGTGCTATCAGATTCCATTCGACTACACCATTTGGGCAACGCCACACAAGGCAAACGTGATGGGTATCTACAACACCAAGTTGCCAGATGGCTCACCAATCAACGAAGGAGCTGGTTTCTCTGGCCAGTTCTGGATGAACGAAATGTGGATCAACACAGCAGGCTGAAATTACTAAAGCAGGGGCAGTCATTGTTTGCGTCAGCATTCGGTGACTGCCCCTTTTTTATACTAAGTTGACGCCCGAAATGAACTTAAAGAAAGAAACCCGATGAGATACCTGCTTCAGAGATTTCTGCAGTTCTCCGTTGTTTTTTTTATTGTTACGTTTGGTGTAATGGTGCTCATGCGTCTTGGTCTCAACGCACCCGGAGACCCGGCGCGAACAATGCTTGGCGGAACTGTTAGCCAAGAGCTGATTGACAAAATAACTCGGCAGTATCACCTTGACAGCAATTTAATTTCTCAGTACTGGTATTGGCTAAAGGGCATTATTTGGGACCAAGACTTTGGGTACTCCGTCCAACAAAATATCTCTGTCTCGACATACATGCGTCCAAAAGTACTTGTGACGTTTTTTCTTGGTGTCTATTCACTAATCTGGGGACTTATTATCGCAGTGCCAGTTGCTGTGTATCAGGCATATAAGCGCGACTCCAAGTTTGATAAGGCTGGCAATTTATTCTCCTTCTTCTTTATCTCTGTTCCCGCCCTTGTTTTTTCCCCTCTGATTATTTATATTTTTGTGGCAAAACTGAATTGGTTTCCGCGTATCGGAGAAAAAATTTATCCTTGGGAAGATTTGGGAGCGCACTTTAAGAACTTTTTCTTGCCGGTAGTTGTGTTGTCTCTACCAACTGCCGCCGTTTTCGTGCGACTGCTTCGGGCCGACATGATCGCCACGTTGCAAAGTGATTTCATCACTCTTGCCAGAGCCAAGGGAGTTTCGCCCCAACGCACCCTCTGGTCACATGCATTGCGCAACTCGTTGTTTTCAGTTCTCACCAGCGTTGGTGTTCAGATTGGCAGCCTGATTGGCGGTGCCTTAGTAGTGGAACAGTATTTCAATATGAAAGGTATGGGGTTCTTACTCATTAGCACCATTTTGTCAAAGGATCTTTTTGTGGTGCAGTCTTTGTCGGCAATCTTGGTCGCTTCTGTCGTGTTTGCCAACTTGGGAATTGACGTGATGTATACCATGATTGATCCCCGAGTTCGACATGCCCGAGCATTGCTGTAGGGATTGAAAAATGCTCACTGAATCTATTGAAGAGATATCCACGCCCAAAAAAGAAAAACGGCGGATTGGCTGGATGTTTGGAGCGGCCTGGATTTCTGTGCTGAGTTTCTGCGCCCTTTTTGCTTATCAATTACCATTCATAACTAACTACGACGAAAAAGTCAAGATTGCAGATCGTGCAAGGGCATATGGATTGGGTCCTGGTGCTCGCGCTTGGCTAGGCACGGACAAGAGCAGTTTTGACGTGCTCTCTCGATGTGTGTACGGCGCAAGGCTGACATTGCTCATTGGTGTCGGCTCAACGATCATGGGATTATTCTTGGGTGGATTAATCGGTATTCTCGGGGGATATTTCAGAGGCCGCATCGATCGTGTTGTCAGCATCATTGTTGACAGTCTCTTGGCATTGCCTCCACTTTTGTTGGCTCTATTGATTGTGTATCGTCTAGATGACCTGAAGCTCAAGATCTGGTTCTGGAGCATCACTCGTCCGTGGGAGATAACTATCACTCTTGGAATTTTGGCCATTGCACCGCTGGCCCGAATCACGCGAGCCCAGACCATCGTGCTTCGTGAACGAGAATTTGTGTTATCTGCGCGCAGTCTTGGCGCAAAAAATAGTCGAATTATTTTTCGCGAGTTACTTCCAAACTTGATTCCAACAATGCTGACAGTTGCTTTTACGGGCCTTGGTATTTTAATCGCTGCCGAAGGAGCACTTGCATTTCTGGGACTGGGTGTTGAGCGCCCACAAACGTGGGGCAGGCTCATTAATATTGCCCGCGACGACCTTGACCTAGCAGCGTGGGCAACTCTCTTTCCGTGCCTCTTTTTATTATTGACCGTGATTTCTTTTAATATTATCGGCGATCACATCGGTCGACGCTTTGATATCCGCGAGGCGACATTGTGAATACTGAGCAGAACTCCGCATTGCTCGACATCGTTGACATCAAGACTCACTTCGAAACTCCGCGAGGTGTTGTGCGTGCAGTTGATGGCGTGAGCTTTGATCTTGTTCGCGGAAAATCACTCGGCATAGTTGGCGAATCTGGCTCTGGAAAAACTATTTTGGCGCGGTCGATCATGGGACTGCTCCCTCGCAGAGGAACACATCGAGAAGGTGCTGTGATGTATCAGGGAGACAACTTGATTGACAAGACTCCTCAAGAAATGCGCAATATCTGGGGACGTGAGATGGCGATGATTTTTCAAGATCCAATGACATCACTCAACCCACTCATGAAGGTGGGCAAGCAAATTGCAGAACCGCTCATGTCGCATCTAGGCATGGAAAAGAAAACTGCGTGGGATACCGCTGAAAAACTCCTGCGTGATGTCCGCATTCCAGAAGCAGAACGTCGCCTCAGTCAGTACCCACACGAACTATCTGGGGGTATGCGGCAACGGGTCATGATCGCAATTGCATTGGCTTGTGGTCCCACTGTTCTCTTTGCTGACGAACCAACGACCGCGCTTGATGTCACCGTGCAAGCACAGATTCTTGAACTCATCAACGAACAACGCCGCGAACGAAATATGTCGCTTGTGCTCGTGACACACGATCTTGGCGTTGTCGCCGGTAACACTGACGAAATCGCTGTGATGTACGCAGGCAAGTTAGTAGAGAAGGCCCCAACAAAGACTCTGTTTGCAGAGATGCGAATGCCCTACACCCATTCCTTGCTTGAAAGCATCCCCCGGATGGACCAACCAGCACATACTCGCCTGGCAACCATTCCGGGCCGACCCCCAGACATGGTGCATCCGCCAAAAGGGTGCCGATTTGCTCCGCGGTGTGCCTTTGCCCGTGATCGCTGTCATACCCAAGAGCCCCCACTTACCCCCGGAACCAGCCCAGGCCATACTTTTGCCTGCTTTTACCCCATTGGCTCGGCCGAGTATTCCGAGCGAAGAGTCGAGCTCTCTCGCGCAAATTGACTTGTAAGTCAATAACCCGCTAGTTTTTGTTATCCCGCAGTGTCGGGGGTCACAATCACAGGGTCAACCGATCCACATACATAGGGGGAAATTTGAAAAATCAATCGAAGAAGTTTTTGATTCCTGTCGCCGGAGCACTCGTTGCAGTGTTGGCACTAGGAACAACAACTGTTTCAGCAAAAAGCAACAGCCAAGCAGTGAAAAAATCTGCGGGTTGCGCCTTGAAACTTGATGCAAAACTTGAAGCCAGTGACGGCGTCGGAGCAGCAGCAATGGCTCAAGCAATTGCCTGTGCAAAGGTAAACCCACTGGTTGCCACAGGCACTGCGGTAGTCATCGGCATGGATGCCCAAGAAGGAACTCCCGGATTGGACTTCCCTGAATATGCACGTTCCGCTCAGGCTGCTGTTGACTACATCAACAAAGAACTTGGCGGACTCGGTGCAAACTACAAAGCCGGAACACCTGGTGTTCCAATCAAACTAGAAGTGTGCAAGCACAAACTAGATGTCCCAGAAATTCTTGGTTGTGCAAACTCATTGGCTGCAAAAAAGCCAATCCTTGTCTTCACAACACTTGACGTACTCAGCATGAGTATTCCGATCTGGAAAAAAGCCGGAATCCCAGTTGTCGTTGGAACCCCAGTGACTGCAATGGACTTTGGAACAAGCGGAGTATTTGCAATCGGTGGTGGTGGCGGATGCCTCGGTGTTCACACATCTCTCGTTCAATACGCAAGCCAAGCACTGAAGAGCAAGAAACTTGGCGTTCCATGGGCAGATACCCCTCCAGGAGTATTTTGCTACAACGACCTTGAGTCAAAGCCTCTTGACGTCTTGGGATACACCAACTCTGGCCTGAAAAAAGCCATCAAAGTACCTGGTGCAACTTCCAAACTTAAGGGAACAGCAAAAGGGTCGAGTTACTTGGGAGTCTCAATTACATCTGAGGCCACAAGCACCCAAGCCGGAGCAACCAAGGTCATGGCGTACAAGCCTGACGCAATCATCTACTCCAATGCTGGATCTGCATGCTGGGACTTTGTGACTGCAATCAAAAAACTCGGTTGGACTCAGGCCAAGACGCCTTTGGTACTTGGTGGTTCTTGTATCGACTTCACCACTATGGAGAAGTTCGGAAAATCCATTGACGGTGTTGTTGTCATGGGAACAGCGAGTCTTACTGACCCGACGATTTACAAGGCAGGATCTCTTAAGAGGATCGAAGCAGAAATCTACAATGCCAAAATGGCAGCGTACGATACGACTGCGACAGATGCGACAAAGGGATTTGCAAACGCTGGATTTACAAGCTTGATGCAGATTTGGCAGATGGCTAATAAAGATGGTGCATCTGTAGATGGTCTATCCGTGACGAGTGCACTTTCACTCACAAACGGACACCATGCATTTGGCGGAAACCCATTAGCTTGTCAAGCGTCATCAAAGCCGTACCAGTCAGTGTGTAATCCAACCAATACTGCAAGCAGGTGGGACAGTAAAGCAAAGAAGCTCGTGCCAGTCGTTGGCTACGAAGCTTTCAGCGGACTTGACCTTATTGCCGGAACTACACTTCGCGTAGGACGCCCAGACGACAGTAAGTAATTCATCACTGTCTAACTATTCACTACAACAAAAGGGAGATGGTCGAAAGATCATCTCCCTTTTTTGTTGCTTGTCAGAATTACTGCCGCGCTGATGTCGGCGAATAAGATGGAGCTACAAGTAAACGGGGGAAATACATGAAAGACGCACTTGCATATGCATTCGTAGGGCTCGGAACAGGTGGGCTTATCTCATTGCTCGCCATTGGTCTTGTCATCGCCTATAAAGGAACAGGTGTAATAAATTTTGCACACGGCGCAGTCGCGATGTATACCTCGTTTCAGTTTTACTATCTGCGCACCGAAGGAATCTTTCATTTCCCCTGGGCAGATTTCTTACCCACATCCACGCTCAATGTTCCGGTAAAAATTTCGCTAAATAATGGAAACCCACTAAACTTCTGGATTGCAGGAGTGCTTGCGTTACTTACTTCTTTATTATTAGGCGCAAGTCTGCATTATTTAATATTTAAGCCACTGCGCAATGCCGCTCCGTTAGGAAAAGTAATTGGTGCAGTCGGTGCGCTGATTTATCTTCAAGGTATCGGCATGTTGTTCTTTGGCAACGAACAACCTCAGCCTGCTCCCGTTTTTTTACCTGACGTCTTGGTTTTCAATTTTCTTGGGCTCGGACTTCCGATACCTGCTGAGAACATTGCACTTGCGGGCGCTGCAATTGTAATTGGAGCAGGAGTATGGGCCATCTATCGCTTTACCCGCATTGGTTTAGCGACTCGTGCAGCTTCAGGCAATGAAAAAGGAGCGGTGTTGCTCGGATACAGCCCTAATCGACTTGCGTTATACAACTGGATGCTCGCTGCAATAATTGCAGGACTCGCAGGTATTCTCGCAGGCTCTGTGATTGGGTCCCTGCAGGTCGGCAAACTCACGCTTTTAATTGTTCCGGCTCTGGGCGCCGCACTGATCGGCAGTTTGTCGTCAATCCCACTTGCAGTCGCTGGCGGAATCGCCATCGGATTACTGCAAGCAATGACTGGATCATGGTTGACCTCCCAAACCTTCTTTCCAGCGGTGCTCGCCCCCGGCGCAGAAGACGTTATTCCATTCGCCATTATTGTCGTCTTCTTGTTCTTAAAAGGTAAGAGCCTGCCAGTACGCGGTGCCCTTGAAGAAAAAAGGCTTCCTTTGTCTCCCTATCCAAAACGTGTCGGCTGGTACGTCATGATTTTTGTGCCTCTGGGCGCAATTATCGCATTCGGACTTCCTGGTGATTTTCTCTTTGCTGGATTAACTGCGCGGTGGGGCTTTGCATTTTCTACTTCAATTCTGACTGCAATGCTCATGCTGAGTTTTGTTGTGCTCTCTGGATACCTTGGGCAAATCTCTCTTGTGCAACTTTCATTTTCAGGAGTTGCCGCATTTATTATGGCTCGACTAATGTCAACTGGAGTTCAGTCAATTGATGATCCCTTTGCTGTCTCCGGATTTGGCATGCACTGGCTCCCTGCCTCAATTTTGGGAGTTTTCGTCGCAATCATTGTTGGCGTAATTATCGGAATTCCCGCATTGCGAATACGAGGCGTTCAACTTGGAGTCGTCACAATTGCAGCCAGCGTTACCATCCAAAATCTATTTTTTAACAACGAAAATCTCACAGGTCTGATGGGTGGGGTGAACTATACGGTCAAGTCCCCATCGCTGTTTGGAGTTAATTTTGGTTCTGGGTCCGAGAGTGGACTAATTGATAATCCTCGATTTACATTATTTGCCTTGCTGATGCTTGCAGGGCTCTGCACGTTGGTGGCAAATATTCGACGCGGAAGCACCGGTCGACGTTTTCTTGCAGTACGAGCTAACGAACGTGCCGCCGCATCTGCCGGGATCGATGTGGCTCGAACAAAACTCTTAGGGTTTGCCCTTTCCTCTGCTATCGCAGGAATTGCCGGTGTGATGTTTGCGTTTCAGCAGCAAGCAATCGGCCCACAAAACTGGGAATACTTCGTCGGACTCGGAGCGTTGGCATTTGCCTATCTCGGTGGAATCGCATCAATCAACGGAGCAATCATCGGCGGCATGCTGACTGGTGGCGGATTGATCGCAACGTTTGGGGCACACCACTCTGCTGGCTCATACCGCTACTCCGCAATTTTTGGTGGCATCGGAATGATTTTGACCGCGATCACTCACCCATCTGGTCAGGCCACTCTGTATCAGCCAATGCTGCAGGCATTTGGATCATGGCTCAAGATTGCGAGGGGTAAAGAATGGCTCGCTGTCGGCAAGAGGCTTGGCCCCTTTATTGTTCTCGGCGCTGCTTGGGGGGCAATCGGAATCAACCCTTGGCGCACTGATACATGGAAACGTGGTTGGATGATTTTGTTGGCGATTCTGATTACTCTTTTTGTTCGATCAATTGTGAATCAAATCCGTCATGCCCGATCAGCACGCACTGTGTCGGCGTCACCAATCCCTCAGGAGGCCTCAGTATGAGCGCGCTACTACAAACACATGACCTCACTGTGAGCTACGGCGGCTTGCACGCAAACTCACTGGTGAATATCTCTGCCGAAAAAGGAAAATTGACAGGGCTCATCGGACCAAACGGTGCCGGCAAGACAACTCTGATTGATGCCCTGACTGGTTTTACGCCAATCACTTCTGGTCGCGCCGAGTTTCGAGGTACGGACCTAAATGGCATGTCACCGTCTGATCGGGCTTTGAGCGGACTTGTACGAACCTTTCAATCATTAGAACTCTTTGAAGACCTCACAGTGTGGGACAACCTCATTGTGATGGCCGAAAAAACAAAATGGTGGTCATTCCTTGCCGACTTCGTCTCCCCTAAACGACTCCTCGGAATTGAACAACAAGCACAATGGGCACTAGATCTTCTCAATCTTGGGGAGTTCCGAGATCGCCTCACACTTGATCTGTCCCATGGTCAACGAAAATTGGTCAGCGTTGCTCGAGCCTTGGCTGCAAAACCAGAACTGCTCTTGCTTGACGAACCTGCAGCAGGCCTAGACACCGTGGAATCACAGCAACTTGGTAAGCATCTTCGGTCGATACTGACTCAGGACATCAGTATTTTCTTGATCGATCATGACATGGGTTTGGTGTTGAGCGTGTGTGACTACATTTACGTGCTGGACTTTGGAAAAATTATTGCCGAAGGAACACCCGCAGAGATTCGCGCTCATCCAGAAGTGAAACGCGCATATCTTGGGGAGAGTGCAGGCGAAATGCAACTCGAGGGTGGCGCTGATGCTGCACGATCACTAAAAGCAGAAGGAGCACCACAATGAGCGAAGCACTTCTTGAAATCTCAGACCTCAACGCGGGCTATGGCGGAATCCCTGTTGTTCGCGGACTCAACTTGCGAGTGAATGCAGGAGAAGTTGTTGCCTTGCTCGGGCCAAATGGTGCCGGAAAAACCACAACCCTGCTCACAGTCTCGGGCATTCTTACGATGGTGTCTGGCTCAATCAAGATATTTGGATCAAGTATCAGCGGAGAACGACCTGAAAAAATTGCACGTCGCGGTGTTGCCCATGTTGCCGAAGACAGATCCCTGTTCTTTGATCTCTCGGTAGAGGAAAACCTCAAACTTGGTCTGACTGGTGCACGTGAGCGGCGCGCAGCAGCGATGCAGAACGCACTTGATATGTTTCCGGTCCTCGCGCCATTGCTGAGCCGTCGTGCTGGTTTGCTGTCTGGCGGAGAACAGCAAATGCTTGCGATGGCTCGTGGTCTTGCATCTGAGCCAAAACTACTTCTTGTTGACGAAATGAGTTTGGGACTCGCTCCGATCATCGTAGAGCGCATGCTTCCGCTTGTTCGAAAGATTGCCGACGACACTGGTGCTGGAGTGCTCATGGTTGAGCAACACGTCAACTTGGCGCTCAGCGTGGCAGACAGTGGCTATGTGATGGCTCATGGAGAACTGACAATGCAAGGGTCAGCAGCAGAACTCACTGCCAATCGTGCGTTATTAGAGTCGAGTTATCTGGGTGGCGCTGCTATCGATCACTGAGATATTTCTCAAACGCTCTCAAAAAATCTGTCTGTGCACCTGTCTCTGGCCCCGCCATCGGACGATGTGAGCGAACATGAGTGATGGCGTCATCGCAAGACAGACCAAGAAGCATCAGCACTGCCACAGCAATAGTTCCGGATCGACCAATACCGGCAGCACAGTGCACGATAAAACCATGCCCAGCACGAACACCGCCCTCGATCATTTCACAGAGGTCTACGCCACTTTGCAGTGATGGTGCATCAAGGTCTGCAATGGGCAACCAGATCGCGTACGAATCTGCGTTGTTGTCCAGCCATTGGACGTATTCGTCATAGCGATGTTCGAGTTCGTGACGTTGTACCAAACACACAATGGTCGCGTCAGTGAGCAGTGCACGGGTTGACTCAACATCAGGCCCTACAAAGTGCTTACCACACAACATCAGCCGACCCGAAACACCCGGGAGTGGAATCTCATGAATCCCACCTGTCGTGTTCCATGTGCTCATCTCTTAAATGTACGCCATTGAGTGGGCATGGCAGATAGCGTCTGATTGCTACTCAGAAAGGTCGGGCGACGCAGTGAGCACTACAACTGATGTCCTCAAGGAAGCCAAAAATCGGCGCACCTTTGCAATTATTAGCCATCCCGATGCCGGCAAGACGACGCTCACCGAAAAATTTTTGCTCTACGCGGGGGCCGTGCAAGAAGCCGGAGCAGTGCATGCTCGTGATAACCGGCGCTCGTCAACATCTGACTGGATGGACATAGAAAAACAACGCGGAATCTCGATCTCTTCTGCTGTGATGCAATTCCCATATCGCGGACACATGTTCAACTTGCTTGATACACCTGGCCATAAAGACTTCTCAGAAGATACGTATCGAGTACTGGCGGCTGTTGACGCTGTCATTATGGTTCTCGATACCGCAAAGGGCATTGAGGCCCAGACTCTCAAATTATTTCAGGTCTGCAAGGCACGCAGACTTCCGGTTTTGACGTTTCTCAATAAGTTCGATCGACCAGGCAGAGATCCACTTGAGCTCTTAGACGAGATCGAACAAAAAATCGGCTTGCGCCCAACACCCGCAGTATGGCCAGTTGGTATTCCTGGCGATTTTCGCGGAGTCATTGATCGCCGCAACGGTGACTACATTCGATTCACGCGCACAAGCGGGGGCTCATCAGCAGCCCCCGAAGAACTCATCGATGCCACACGAGCAGCCCAAGAAGAGGGACCATCATGGACAGCCGCTCTTGATAATTGCGCCTTGCTTGATGCCATTGGAGCAAATGTTGAGTTAAAAAGTTTTCTTGCGGGCATCACAACGCCAGTATTTGTTGGTTCAGCGCTCACCAACTTTGGAGTACGGATGTTATTGGATGCTGCAGTTGATCTTGCTCCAGCACCAGCACCACGAGTAGACGACTCGGGTGCCGAGCGCGCACTAGAAAGCGATTTCTCCGCATTTGTATTTAAGGTACAGGCCAACATGGACCCCAACCACAGAGATCGCTTGGCATTCGCGCGCGTGTGTTCTGGACATTTTGAACGAGCCATGGACGTATCTTGTGCCCGCACTGGCAGAACAGTCGGAACAAAGTACGCCACAACGGCATTCGGCTCTGACCGCGAGACCATCGAAGATGCATATCCTGGTGACATCATTGGCCTTGTCAATGCAACCGGATTACAAATCGGAGACACGCTGTACGCAGGTCCGCGTGTCGCGTATCCACCTTTGCCGCGATTTGCTCCTGAAGTTTTTGCAATTGCGCGTCCTTTAGACATGGGACGCTTCAAACAATTTCGGCGCGGTCTTGCTCAACTTGATGAAGAAGGTGTCGTACAAGTATTGCGCGATTTAGATGTAGCAGAAGCAGATCCTGTGCTTGCCGCTGTTGGCGCATTGCAGATTGAGGTTTTCGCATACCGACTCGCCCATGAATTCAATGCTCCTGTTGACATGCAATACGCCACGTATCAAGCCATCAGAGTGACCGACAACAAGAGCATTGACCGACTTCGCCATATTGGGGGAATTCGTATCTTGCGCCGTGGAGACGGCGCACTTGTCGCACTCTTTGAAAATCGCTATCGATTGCAGCGACTCGAAAAAGACGAACCAGAGTTGACCTTGATTCCTATCTTGGCTGACACTGACCCGAGTTAGTCCTGTTCACTAGCCCTGCGGTCGGGATGGGTCATCTGCTGGCAATAAACGAAAAGCGTCAGCGTACGAACGTGCCTCCGGGATTGCCACAATATACACAACCGTCTCGTTACCTTGGCCTTCAATATGCAACGCCCCTGCGGGAATAACGAGTTTGTCCCCGGGCTCAATAGTAAGCCGTTCCCCTGTTGCTCCATCCAAGATCCATGTTGATCCGCTCATCACATAACCATGCGCTTCGCAATCATGCCAATGTACCGGTGGTGGTGGCGTCGGTTCTGAGATCAGCGTGGTTGGCCAATATTGATCTTTAGCAATATCTGCGAGTGCTTCTGTTAATCCATTAAAGAAATTCTTGTGTACACGTACTCCCATTACTGCAGTATTGCACACGCCGCAATGGTGTCCAGAATCTGCGCAACTCGCACTGAGTCGGATATCGGAACAACCCAACCAGAACCATCCTTGATATAACTGCTCACATTTTCAGTCATGAGAACGAATGCGTCGGTGGCAGCAAATACTTCGGTCGCATCACCAATAAGTAACGAACTGGGCTTGCGCCATGTCGTAAACGCTTCGCCCTCATGGGTCCTGGTGCTCTTTTTTTCACCCGTGATGATCAATGTTTGTGATGACTCCATCACAAACGAACTGACGGCAGTTACCCCAACTGAACCGTTAATTCGCCCACTCACCGATGTGGTGAGGTCAACCCCGGTGGGGCCAACCTCGCGAGTGATGCCTTCGATCTGAAAATCTTTTGCACCGTTTGTGAGCGCCACCCAAGCATGGACTTGATAGCAACCCACATCCAACAATGCCCCGCCACCCATCTCAGGCTGCAGACGATAGTTGTCAACGAATTTTGAGACTGACGTGAATGTCGAGTCAATTTGTTGAAGTTGCCCAAGTACTCCATTCGTCACAAGTTCCTGGATACGCTGAAAACGCGGATGCCAACGAGCCCACACTGCTTCTACAAGCGTGCGATCACATTGCCTAGCTGTCTCAAATAATTGTTGCGCTTCACTTGCATTCAGTGCTAGCGGTTTTTCGCACAACACATGTTTCCCAGCATGTAAGGCTTTAGTAACCCATTCAAAATGCTGGTTATTCGCCAAACTAATATAGACAGCGTCAATTGCTGGATCTGCTAGCAGTAGATCGTAATTTTCGTATACATGAGTCGGACCAAGAGCCTGTGAGCGTGTCTTACTCCTGCTGGCAACTCCATACAGTTGAGCATTTTTGGAGGCGTGTACCGCGGGTGCCATTCCTGCTGTTGCGACAAAACCTGCACCAAGAAATCCCCATTTGACAGTCATATTTATGTATAGAGCATTGATGGAGTGATTGGCAGTCCATTTTGCAGTGCAGACTGTTCGGCTGCTTGCATAATGGCAACGACATCTCGCGACTGCCTTGCATTTACTTCCATGGCGACACCTTTTGTTAAGTAGTCAACAATAGACCGATGAAATGCGTTGGATTGGCCGCACTCAAGTTCAATAAGTTCACGGGTTCCGTCCTCGCGATGAAGAGTTAGTATCGCCGGAAGATCAGCCACAGCAGGTTCGGCGACAGGATTCCAGTCTCCGACAATTGCCCCTGTTGTTCCGAGCACGTAAAACTTTGGCTTTCGTGCTGCTGCCAAGTCGGAATTAACAAAAGTTGCCTGCTTGCCGTTCACGAATGTGATAGTTACCTGTGCGTGGTCAGCGTTCGTGCAATGGTTCCAGTGTCTTTTGTGATTCTGACCGCTGACATGTGCTACTTCATCTTCTATGATCGCTAACACTTGATCCAGGAAATGACTCCCCCAGTCAAAAATTGCTCCACCTGACACCGTTACATCAGAGTGCCAGTACGAGCAAGGCTCCGCGTAGCCACCCACAAAAGAATCGTATTGAAAAACATCTCCGATTGCGCCTGCTGCAATAAGGCTACGCATTGTGATGAAATCAGCATCAAATCGTCTGTTCTGATATACCACCAATAGCAACTTCTGCGCCGCAGCAAGATCCATGAGTTCATCACATTCATCCGTCATCAAAGCCATTGGCTTTTCAAGAACAACATGGATCCCGCATTGCAATGCTTCTTTGGCCCATTGATAATGACTATTAGGCGGAGTTGAAATCACAACAAGATCAACAAGCCCAGAATCGAGCATTGCGTGAGCATCTGAAAACGGAGCGGCATCTGGGGCAAGTTCGAGCGCTGCGTCGATTCGTTGCGGGTTCATGTCACAGACTGCCGTCAATGTCAGACCAGGGGTGTTTTGAACAGCCAGATTATGCTCATGTCCGATTGCCCCATAGGCCAAAAGCCCAACTCTGATGTCGTTAATAGGCACCCGCCTATCGTAGAGGGAACTGAGAATTTTCTTGAAGCCTGCTCGTAATTGCTTGGATACCAGTAAGAATAAAGACCGATGAAACCGACTCTCTCAATTGGATTGCCTAACTTTGGACATTGGATGCCCGCAGGTTCTGGTCACCGATATATCGAACTGGGCAAAATGGCCGACGACGCAGGCATCGATCGCATCGTGCTCGTTGACCATGTGGTGATGGGCGCCAATACTCAGGAGTACCGATGGGGTCGTTTTCCCACCACACCTGATGCACCGTGGTATGAGCCATTGACGCTGTTGGCTGGGATCGCTGCAGCAACATCTCATGTGCGGCTCGCAACAAGCGTGGTTCTGCCGTCACTGCGCGGTGCTGTTGTGTTTGCAAAAACAACTGCCACCCTTGATGTCATCTCACAAGGACGTCTTGAGCTTGGCGTGGGCATTGGTTGGCAACGCGAAGAATACGACGCCACGGGAGTCGAGTGGGACGACCGCAGTCGTATCTTTACTGACACACTCGGCGCGTGCATCGAACTCTGGAACAATCTTCCGGCGTCGTATCACTCACCAACTATTAATTTTGACGAGATCTACCTCGTACCCCAGCCCGTACAGCCCGGCGGCGTTCCGATTCTTATCGCCGGAACCCTCACGCCTACGAATCTCAATCGCCTGACCCGACTCGGAAATGGCTGGATTCCCATCATGGGAGAATCACTTGATGGTGTGCGTTCCGGAGTACAAATGATCACTCAAGCGATGAAAAAAAACGGCCGTGACACCACAGGGCTTATTGTTCAAGGTTCGATTCCGTTATCCAAAAATTCCGACGATAAATGGGATCTTGCGGCGACCATACAAAATGTTCCAGCCCTCATTGATGCTGGTGCAACTGCTGCACACTTACCACTACAGATGTTTTGCGCCAGTATCGATGATGCACCGAAGTTTTTCTCTGATGTTCGGCGTCAATTTGATGAGGTCATGTCGTGACGATTGATGACACACGAATCGCCGACAGACTTGCACTTCGTGCACTTGTTGAGGCATACGCTCATGGTGTTGACAGGAGAGAGTTTGTTTCGGTAGCAAAACTTTTTACACATGACGGAAAACTGTCTTCATACTCTGGCCAACCAATCGGGCAGCCTCCAATCTACGAACGCATTGGACACGACCAAATTGAGCGTGCAATGCAAGGACTCCTGAAGTACGACATCACAAGTCACGCGCTTTCTCAGCAGACAATCCTGTTTGACCCAGCAGACCCAGACAAAGCATCAGCCGAGACATACTGTTGCGCCCAGCACCTATATTCAGACAATGGCAGATGGAACCGCGTGATGAGTATTCGATACCTTGACCACTACAAACGACTAGATAATGTGTGGCTGATCTCTGACCGACGTTTGGCAACTGACTGGGTCGAGGTTCGACCAATTCTTGAGCCAACCTGAGTTTTGGGTTAGTTCTTTTTTTGGCTATTGCGCCAGATACTGATAACTCCTGCCGCAGCCACAGCAGCCCCTAGCGCGCGTGCTCCAATACCAACATCCAGAAACATGAGCCAACCACCAGCCAAGACGGGGAAAACACTGATGGCAATCGAAGCGATTCTTCCCTTGACTGTTTTGCGTGACTTTTTTGCTAATACCGCTGCCACAACGCCAAGAATCAAAATGACGAGTAAAATAATGACAACTGTTCGCGCCAGCGATTCCATACCCCCAACCCTAAAACATTTCTCCCAGTATCCACAAGAACCAACAACCACATGACCGCCCCTCTTGACGAACTTTCCCCACGCCCGCTCACCGAGCCACACATATCTCGGTTGCCGTTAGCGCACCCCAATCGGGAACTCATCTTGTCCGAACATGCCCGCGCCATAGAACGCAATATGAGTGGCTATATCGACCCCAATAGCGGACTCTTTGCAACAACGGCGCTCTATCTTGCCCAACAAGGCGTGTGTTGTCACCAGGGATGCAGACATTGCCCATATTTGCTTTGAGTTAGATCTATGCGTTGTTGCCACAGATGAGTAGCCTTGTCCTATGGAAAAAGGTGACATCGTTGAAGACTTTGAGCTGCTCGATCAAACAAATACCCCGCGGCGTCTATCTGACTTGCTACTGAACGGGCCGGTTGTGTTGTTTTTCTATCCTGCAGCCATGACCAAGGGTTGCACTGCTGAAAGTTGCCACTTCCGTGATCTTGCCGCCGAGTTCAGCGCGGTCGGGGCCCAGCGTGTCGGAATCAGCATTGACGAAGTGGCAAAACAAAAGCAGTTCTCTGACAAGCATGAGTTTGATTATCCGCTGTTATCAGACCCTGATCAAAAAGTAGCAAAAAGTTTGGGAGTCGCACGTTCAATCAGTCTGCTCCCAACAAAACGAGTTACTTTTGTTATCGATACACAGCGCGTCATTTTGGCTCGAATCAGCAGTGAGTTGCGCATGAATGCTCATGCCGATCAGGCACTTGACGTACTGCGCAATCGCTAAAACTTAGCGTGCGAAAATCGCCACGAGAAGTGGCGTAACTACTAAGCCTGGCAACAAAGAACCCAGTCGGATTTTTTTAATCTCCAGCAAGTTGATGCCGATTGCCACAACTGCGAGTCCACCTGCGGCAAAAAGCTCTAGTCGCATGCGATCATCTAGTAGCGAATCGATTGATGTCCCGAGTGCTGTAAGCGATCCTTGCACAATAAAAACGCTGACAGCGCTGAACATGACACCCACACCATAGATAGCGGCAAAGATGACCGAGATGAAACCATCAAGTGATCCCTTGATGATGTACAACTGTGGTGTCTGGCCCGATGCATCTTGAATTGCACCAAGAATTGTGAGCGGACCAACGCAATACAACAAAGATGCCGTAACAAATCCGCGCACAAACCCATGTTCTTCGCCTGACTCATCTGCTTTGGCGAACCGCCGCTTCAAGACGTGTCCTATTTTTTCAAGTCTGTCTTCTATGCGCAAGAGTTCGCCAATAATGGCACCAATCACCATTCCAACAAGCGGAAACACCATGTTGTGCGTGCCGATTGCATCTTTGATACCAATCGCAATAGTTACAAGACCAACCACTTGTACAACAGTCTCGCGCATCGCTTCGGGAATACGTTTCCCGATAAGCAATCCCACCGCACTGCCTGCCACTACCGTGGCGACGTTAATTACTGTTCCAAGCCCGATCATGCAGTTACTGTGCGATTCGGCAGGGCTGACCGCGTAACGTGCATTTTGGATACGCCGCAGGAACTTCTACCCCTGTGACAACACTGAGCACAATGGCCGACGGATGGTCGGAGCTGTGAGCAATCTTTACCGTCTCACCATCGGAAATCGTGCGGAATTCCCACTCACCGCGGTTGCCACCTGGTGCATCAATGTTGATGCGCAGTCGAGATCCAGCACGCAAAGCGTGTGCGAACGGAAATATCTCAACCCGTGCGAGAGTCCATTTGTCAGCAGGAAGTGGTGAAACATCTTTTTCATAGTGACCTTGCACTGGCCGCAGTGCCGTACTCTGTTTTTTGTCGATTGCACGATGCGATGCACGCAACCATCCACTTTGGATGTACATCTCTTGACCATCTGGACGAATTTCACTCACGGTCACTTCAAGATCAGTGTCAGGTGTACTGGATTGAATATAGAGATCTGCTGATCCGCTGCCGGCAATGACGGTGGTCTGCGCGAGTGGCGCTGATGTGTATGTTGCTGCAGTTCCGTCTGTGTTATACGGCCAATCCCACTTGACATCGGCTTTCCAGATGCTTCCGGAGTCTTTGAAGAAGGTGCCAGCGATTGACTTGGGGTCAGCCTTATATGCATCACTCTTGTCGGACGCGCCAGGAGGATCTGAAGTCAGTGTCTTGTCGTCACCTAAATACCAGGTCGTGGCAACGGCTTGGGGAATCGGCCACGACTCAAATGCACTAGTCCAGCGCGGTGACGCCGAACCAGATGAAACACCATCCGCTGAACCTTCTTCGAACAATACATGCACGCGTGGCTCGGCCTCATAGGCGCTCAGCGCTTCTTCGTAGGACTTTCCGATAAATCTATCGGGTCCAAAATCAGCACCGTTGACGCCAGTAATTGCACTCGCCAATAATGGCGCGACAAGTTTTGCCGCCGTAAGCGATGGATTCTTGCGCGCCACATAGAGGTCCAAGAATTCGGTCATGCGTGGGAAAATACCCGTGCTGACAAGAGACTCTGTATGCAACCCGTTGACTAAATAAACATACAACTGTGGCACCGATGTGAACTGATCAAGCATGGTGGCGAAGTGTCCACCGGTTTGCTCATCTTGCCACGCTCCAGCCAAGAACACCGGCACATTAATTTTTCCGACGAACATCCGTGGATTTATCTCGTCCCCCGCTTCAGATGTATAGAACTGTGCTGCATCTATTTCGGCCAACAAGTCCGGATTCTGTCCACGTAACTTTTGATTAGTTGCACATACTGTGTCGCCTTTGTCGACTAAACCTTGTTCCCATCCCTGACCAAATGGCTTTGCTTGTTCCACACGTTGTTTTGTCCATTCGACAGCAAACCCTGTGTTGAGAATTCCACCCGGATACAGCGTTGCACGCGCACTGTCGTCAAGGACAGACAGGGGCGTGATTGCAGCAAGACTTGGTGGCTGAGTCGAAGCCGCAAACAATTGACTGATTCCGGGGTAACTGATTCCGACCATGCCAACTTTATTGAACTTCACCCAAGGCTGCGCAGCGATCGCCTCAATCGCGTCATACGCATCGAGACGTTGCATCGGCTCAAAGAAACGAAATGACCCACCAGAACATCCAGTACCACGCATGTTGACTCCGATATATGCATAGCCAAGCGCATTCATCAATTGACCAAATGTTGTATCACCAGGATTACTTGGTCCGTATCCGGAATATTCCACCACAGTAGGAAAAGGACCTTTGTCGACCTTGCCCGGCAACATCACGTTGATTGACAGCGTTGTTCCGTCACGCGTGGTGAGATAGCCAAAACCAGGAGCAGTGAGAGTTTGATTGGAGTAGAAACCCTCTGGCGCTACAGCATCAAGAGCACGCACGTCAACAGGTGCACTCTGGGTTTTTGTTTGCGGTGAGCGCACCGTCAAGGATCCCGATGAAACTTTTCTAAAAAGCACTACCCCTTGCGTGTCGGCAAAGATAGTTTGCACGACTTTGTCTTTGCCTGATATGAGTTCGAGTTCTTGACCAGCCGTAGCACCAGTCACAAGAACCTGCTCCCAGCCACCAGTGACAACAAATGTGGCGGGGTCAAGAGCAGATTTCGAACCACCGCACGAGACCAATAAAGATGTAGTTAAGGCTGCAATTGTTGTTATTCGTCGCAATGCATTTTTCATAGATTCATTCTCGCATCTCTTGTGGTCTACATCTTTACTCGACAACGATCGCCCATGTCTTTTGCATTTGGGGGAACTTGCTAGTCTTTGCCACCGCCACCCGAAGCTTGCATACCCCAGCCTTGGCTGATGCTATAAGCATCGTCGCGGTCAGTGAGCACCCACCTTTGATCACTCTCCAGGTTTTTTTCCCGGTGGATTGGGTCGCGATCACCTGCGTGAGATTGCTCGTCTTGGACCGCTTCATGGATATGATTTTTTCTTGAATACCACCCGCCACTAGCGAATCAGTCACAAACATTGACAACACCGTGACCGTGGATGTTGCACCATTCACGGTAAAAATATACGACTTACCGTTCTTAAGTCCCTTAATTTTACACGACATCACAACGGTTTTAAGAACACAAGACTTGCCACCCTGGGTTGTTGCGGTGTACACGGTCTCTGATGTGTTGCCATCGATGAGTGCAATCTCAATAGATTGATTTCCAAGTACGGTTCGTACTTTTGTAATTGCTACAGGTTGTGCTGTCGGAATCACTGTGGCTGTCGCAACAACACTGGTGCCTGCTGCGTTTGTTGCGGCCACAGATGCGGTATACGTTGTTCCAGCCAGTAAGCCAGTAAAGACACACGACAACTCAAGCGTTGAACATGTCGCGCCACCAGGTGCGAGTGTCACTGTATATGCGGTGATCGGAGAGCCGTTGACGCTCAGTGGTGCAGTCCACGACACTGTTGCAGATTTCTCTGCCGCAACTGCGGCGACAGTTTGCGGTGCGGTTGGAGCAGATATACCTAGAGGAACAAATGACCCAGCCAAGATCGTGCTAGCGCCAACGACATTTGCTGCGACAAGAGTGTACGTGTAGTTCACACCTCCATCAAGATTTGGGAACGAACATAACAACTCAAGCGTTGAACATGTTGCTCCACCAGGAGTGAGCGTCACTGTATATGCAGTGATCGGAGAGCCATTGTTGTCCACTGAAACTGGCCACGAAATTGTCACAGCTTTTGCCGCCGGAACTGGTGTAGAGCTGCGTGGACGGCATGGAACTTCGGCACTAGCCGGTGCTGACGCGTATAGCAACACATTGGGTGATGGCGGACTGTGTGCTGGCGACAGATAGCTGATCGATGAAAGTGTTGCCCTATTACTGAGCCGGGTCCACACTTCAGATGGCGTCAAAGTTGGAACACAATCTAATAAGCGCGCAACAACACCGACCACATGTGGTGCCGCCATCGATGTTCCACTTCTTAGTGCATAGGCAACATTGCTGCTATTGGATGCTGAGAATATTGACACTCCAGGAGCAAAGATGTCGACGCACGTACCGTAATTACTAAAAGATGCTTCTTTGTCATCTTGATCGGAGGCAGCGACAGAGATGACACCTGCCGCACTCGCCGGAAGAACATCGCATGTAGTTGCGGCTTCATTGCCAGCAGCAGCAACGACAGTAATGCCATCTGCGATCATGTTGATGACCGCCGCTTCAAACGATGTCATCGCGCCTGCTGGTTTAGTTACACCAAAACTCATGTTTGCAACCGCTGGTCCAGAAACATGATTCGTAATCACCCACTCAATTGCTTGTAAAGCAATTGCTGCAGTGGCGAGTCCACACGAGTTCAGCGCTCGCACTGAAACCATTGTTACGCCCTTGGCAACACCCGTCGCTGCACCTCCAATGGTGCCAGCAATATGTGTTCCGTGTCCGTGGTTGTCTGTTAAACCGACATCGCTAGGCGTATACACATCAAAAACACTTGGGCTGATAGGTGGCGACGCTCCTACGGCAGGCGTACATGCTGTCACTGAAATATTGCTGGCAGTTGCCATCCACGACCAGCCGCCGACAACACGAGATGGCGACGCAAACTGTTCATGCGTTGCGCGTATTCCGGTATCAATGATGTAGGCCGTCACGCCAGTGCCGTCGGTGCCGTACGTGTACGAATTATCGCCGATTGTTGCTCGCTGATCAATGCGATCAAGGCCCCACGGCACTTTTCCGTCCAAGATTCCGGGGACGCCTACTGTCTGGGTGGCGGAGGTCTGTATTTGATAGTCAGGCTCAACAGAAATGACGTCACGACTTGATCGCAGAGTCGTTGCTTGAGATGACGTCATCGTGCCCACAAAACCGTTGATCGCCTCGGTGTAGATAATGCGATCAGAAATACCACTCTCACGCGTAGCCAAAAAATCTGTTGGGGTGATCTCGTCTGCAAGCCGAACGATATAGCGACCGCTCTGGCTCTGGTTAGACGACATCGACGCCTGGGTAACGACTGGTTGAAGGGCCACTGTGAGCAAAATTGTGCAAGCAGCAACCAACTTTCGAATCATCCCATCATTCTAAACGAAGCATCATCTTTACTAACATCAAGCCATGGGAATTCAAGAGCTATCACATAATCGGGCATTGGTGGTTGTCGCAGGGGTGTACACCCTCTTAATTGGCGTCGCAGTTGCGATATTTCCACTGTTTAACGATTGGCATCCGCTCGTTGCCACATTGGTCGTCGACTGTGTCACTACTGCAATTATTTTTGCACTGTCATGTGCTGTGCATAACGGCAGTCTGTACGACGCGTATTGGAGCACTGCACCAATACTGATTGCATGGGGATTCGCAGTTCGGGGCACAGATGTTCCTGGTCTACGTGTGGCATTAGTGCTCATCTGTGTTGCAATCTGGGGACTTCGTCTCACGTCAAACTGGGCGCGTAATTGGCCGGGCTTTCAGCATGAGGACTGGCGGTACACCCAGATGAAAGAGGACACAGGCTTACCGTGGTGGGCAATTAATCTGACAGTTGTTCATGTATTCCCCACACTTCAAGTGTGGACTGCCTGCATCGGTTTATACGCCGCCTTAACACTGGGAACTAACAAAATGAGCGTCCTTGATGCTGTCGCTGTTGCCTTGATTATTGGCGGTGCAACTATTGAACTCATTGCCGATGCACAACTACGTGCCCATCGCACTGCGTCAACGTCGCCATGTCGTACTGGATTATGGTCACTCTCACGCCACCCAAATTATTTCGGAGAACTGTGTGCCTGGTGGGGAATGTGGTGCTTTGGTGTTGCTGGTCATCCATCCGCGTGGTGGTGGACACTCGTCGGACCTGTCACGATGACCATACTTTTGCGATCAGCATCTGTTCCGATGATGGACAAACGTTCCGTGCAACGTCGCCCCGGATATGACGTACTCATGCGTGAACTTCCGGCTATCTTGCCGATTGGTCGGCAGATATTTAGACGTCACTAATTACTAGACCGCAACTCCTTGCATACGGGCAGCACTCAGCGTATTTTCTAATAGGCATGCCACGGTCATCACGCCAGTTCCACCTGGCATCGGCGTAATTGCTGAGGCAATGTTTTTCACTGAATCAAAGTCCACGTCGCCCACGATTCCGCTTTCAGTGCGAGAGATTCCGACATCAATAACACATGCACCGGGCCGCACAAACTCTGCTGTAATACTGCGCGCCATTCCGGTTGCTGAAATTAAAATATCTGCTTCACGACACACTGCTGCCAAATTTGGTGTGCGTGAATGAGCAAGTGTGACCGTGCAGTCAATTCCTTTTCGTGCAAGCAAGATTGAGAGTGGATAGCCCACGAGCGTTGAGCGTCCCACAACAACTGCACGTTTTCCTGATGTTGTGATGCCGTAATACTCAAGCAATCTCATGACGCCAAGCGGAGTGCATCCGACATGTCCATCAAGACCACGCACGAGACGCCCGAGCGAAGCGGTCGTCAGACCATCCACATCTTGTACTGCAGGAATAAGATCAAGCACCGCTTCTTCATTGAGATGCGCTGGCAACGGAATCTGCACCAAGATGCCATGCACTGTGACATCGTCGACAAGCTTTTTCACGGCCAACTCCACCTCGGCTTGTGTGGCCGTGGCAGGCATATCGACCCCCACCGATTTCATACCAACTGACTGCGCCTGCTTGTGCTTGCTTGCTACATATGTGCGACTCGGGGCATCGTCTCCCACCAAGACTGTCGCCAACGTAATCCCTGGCCCTCCAGCAGCGTCAATCCGGTCCCTGAGCCCCAAGAGGAGGGCGTCTCGCACCACTTTGCCATCCATAATGATGCCGTTCGCCTGAGCCATATATATAGGTTAGTTCCTAGGCTCCCAATGAACGCTGAGAAACAAAAGCCGACTTAATCGGTCGGGATTGATGAATTCGCCCATATCCTGTGGGAAGACACCTACTTCAAGGAGAACATCATGACTGTACGTTTAGGCGACACCGCACCCGATTTCACAGCAGACACCACACAGGGAACTATCAACTTCCACGAGTGGTTAGGCGACTCATGGGGCGTTCTCTTTAGCCACCCAAAGGACTTCACACCGGTCTGCACAACAGAGCTTGGTTACGTCGCTCGCATTAAGCCAGATTTCGACAAGCGCAATGTAAAAGTAATTGGTCTTTCTGTTGACCCAGTTGACAGCCACGTGAAGTGGGAAGCAGATATTGCTGAGACTCAGGGCACACCAGTGAACTTCCCAATGATCGGCGACGGAGATCGTGCCGTCAGCAATCTCTACGACATGATTCATCCAAATGCAAGCGACACAATGACTGTGCGTTCGGTATTTGTCATCGGACCAGACAAAAAAGTCAAACTCACACTCACCTACCCAGCATCAACTGGTCGTAACTTTGACGAGATCTTGCGCGTCATTGACTCATTGCAACTCACGGCCAAGTTCAAAGTGGCAACACCAGCAAACTGGAAAGATGGCGGTGACGTCATTATCGGCGCAGCCGTGACCGATGACGAGGCCAAGCAATTGTTCCCACAAGGATGGAAGACCGTCAAGCCATACCTTCGGGTGCTCGCACAGCCCAACAAGTAATCCGTCACTTCCTTAGTTTCTTGACTATTTTTTTGATTAGAAACCTAGAATGATGGGGTGAATTCCCCCCATATAAATACGGCCGTTGCTGCTGCCACCTCGCATGCGGTGAAGTCCTATGGCTCTGGCGACGGAACTATCTTTGCCCTGAATGACGTCACCGTTGAGTTTGTTTCTGGCCAATTCACAGCCATTATGGGACCAAGCGGATCTGGCAAATCTACTCTGATGCATTGCATCGCAGGACTCGACCAACTCACTTCCGGAAGTGCACTCATCGACGGAGTCGATCTCTCTACGCTCAGCGATAAAGAACTTACATTGATGCGGCGCGAACGTGTTGGCTTTATTTTTCAGGCATTCAATCTCGTACCTACTTTAAGTGCAGAAGAAAATATTCGTCTGCCCTTATTGCTAGGCAACAAGACCGGCGACGCTGAGTGGATAAAAAAAGTCATCGATACTGTTGGCCTCACTAATCGGCTTTCGCATCGCCCAAGCGAACTATCAGGTGGACAACAACAACGAGTTGCCGTTGCGCGAGCCTTAGCCACGCAACCGCGAATTATCTTTGCTGACGAGCCAACAGGCAACGTTGACAGCACCACTGGCACTGAGATCCTGACATTTATGCGCCGCGCAGTTAACGAACTCGGACAAACAATCGTCATGGTCACGCACGACCCTGTGTCGGCTGCCTTTGCAGATCGCATTATTTTCTTAGCAGACGGAAAAATTGTTGACGAGATGTTAGAACCAACGGCTGTCAAAGTACTTGACCGCATGAAAAATCTCGGCAGTTAACTCATGTTTCGAATAGCTCTTAAGGGAGTTCTTGCTCGAAAAACGCGACTTTTTTTGACATCGATTGCCGTTGTACTCGGCACAGCGTTCTTGTCGGGAACATATATTTTCTCAGACACACTCACCACCACCTTTGATCAATTATTTGCTGACATCTATAAAAATACAGATGGTTATGTTCGTTCAACTCAAGTTATTGATGGAGGCTTCGGACAAGAAGAGCGGCAACGGATTCCGATTTCTACTGTCGACCTTGTACGCAAGATTCCTGGCGTGAGCGGTGCTGCCGGAAACATTCAGGCATTTGCTCGAATTATCGGCAAAGACGGTCAGCCTCTGGGCAAAGACGGTTTTGGTCCACCAACCTTTGGAGCATCTATCTCGGACTACAAAGGTGAATTGTGGACAATCTCTCAGGGTGCCCTGCCAACGAAGCCAACTGAGTTCGCAATGGACGATATCAATGCAAAGAAAGCAAAATTTGCAATCGGAGATTCGGTCAAAGTTGTTGCCGCAGGCGGAAGTCGTACTTTTACGTTGGTCGGTATTGCACGCCACGGCCAGGCTCGATCCCCAGGTGGCGCAACTTTTGCGCTGTTTGACATTACGACCGCGTCGGAGTTTTTAGTAAAGGCCGGATTTATTGATGCTGTGCTACTGCAAAGCGACGGAACACTCAGTGACGAAGCGCTCGCTGCAAAGATCACTGCCGTTCTTCCGCCCACTCTTAATATCGAGACACTGACTGGAGCGCAGATCACGAAAGAAGTCCAGAGTGATGTCGGCGAAGGCCTGTCATTTTTCTCGACGTTGCTGAGTGTGTTTTCCTTTATCGCTCTCGGTGTTGGTTGTTTCGTTATTTATAATGTGTTCTCCATTACGGCTGCACAACGTCAACGAGAAAACGCACTCTTCCGTGCCATCGGAGCCAGTAAACGACAAATCACACAAGCGATGCTCGTTGAGGCAATCGCAGTCGGAATCGTCGGATCCATTGTCGGCCTTTTCTCGGGAGTACTTTTAGCCCAAGGCCTCAGTGCTGTTCTGCGAGTAACTGGTGTTTCGCTTCCGCCCGGAAGCCTCATTTTTGCGCAACGCACCATCGTGACAGTCTTGACAGTTGGAATGATAGTGACAGTTATCTCGGCAATCTTGCCAGCACTACGCGCCGGAAAAGTTCCGCCACTCGCAGCAATGAGAAGCACCGCCCTTGATACGCCAGGTTCCATTACTCGAAGAGTTCTGATTGCGTCTGCATTTGCCATCAGCGGATTCGGCATCCTTCTGGCAGTTATCCTCGGCGCTGACAATGTCTTACTTGGTCTGGCAATTTTATTAGTCTTCATCGCGATTCTCATTGCAGGACCAGCCGTCGCTCGTCCGGTGAGCCTTTTTATTGGCAGACCGGCGGCTCGTCTACGCGGCATTACTGGTGCTATGGCGCGCCAAAATGCGGCAAGAAATCCCAAGCGCACCTCTCGCACCGCAGCACCGGTCTTGATCGGAGTCGCATTAGTAATGGCCGTCACAGTCCTTGCCTCCACAATCCGCGCCGAGATCTCCGACGCATTCGGAAAACAGTTCACAGGTGATTTCAGTATCACTGCCGACAGTAACTTTTTTGGGGGCTTTAGTCCGTCACTTGCAGACGACATCAACGCTCTCCCGGGTGTTCAGCGTGCATCGGGCCTAGGAGTATCGGTTGCCAAGATTTCCATATCCGGAAAAGACAAAGGCAAACTCGTCACAGTGATCGACCCGCTTACCGTCGAGGGTATTTTTGATATTGGCCTTATTGACACTCCCGTCACGTCACTAACAAAAGATGGTGTCTTCGTCAGCCAGAAGGCCGCTCTTAAGAACTCTCTAGTTCGTGGTTCAACTGTTGCGGTCACGCTATCTGACGGATCACTTCACAATCTTGAAGTGCAAGGAATCTATGTGCGCGATCAACTTGCGGGCAACTACACGGTGAGTCGACAACTTTTTGATCAAACAACTGTGGCCAGATTTGATACCGCAATATTTATTCTTAAAAAAGATGGTGTACAAGACTCCGATATTCGAACATCCCTCAACGCCGCCATTAAAAAATATGGCACCGGAGAATTACTGAGTAAATCTGAGTACATCAAAAAGCAGGCGGCACAAGTTAATCAACTGCTAGGTCTCATCTACGGTCTTCTTTTCCTCTCTGTGATTATCGCAATCGTTGGCATCATCATCACTCTTTTACTTTCGGTGCACGAACGCCAACGCGAGATTGGCTTACTGCGTGCAGTTGGCATGACAAAGTCTCAGGTGCGCACAACAGTTCGCTGGGAAAGCGTCATCACATCCTTGTTCGGAGCATTAATGGGAATCTTGCTTGGATTGGGACTCGGATGGATCGTCATCTTTTCTTTGAGGGATCAAGGAATCAAGCGCTTCACAGTTCCTACAATAGGCACCCTTGTCATCCTTGTCCTTTCATTTATTGTCGGAGTCATTGCCGCGGCATATCCTGCACATCGTGCGACCAAAGTTGACCTTCTTGATGCTCTTGCAATGACATGACACCCTCTGATCTGACGCCATCCATGCTGGCATTTTTGTCAGAACGACATCTTGCTTCTCTCACCACTCTGCGAGCAGATGGATCACCTCATGTCGTTCCGGTTGGATTTAGTTTTGACGCCCAACACCACATTGTGCGAATTATTACTTTTGACAATTGCACAAAAGTACGCAATGCCCGCCGAGGCGGTCGTGCAGCGGTGAGTCAAGTAGACGGTGGCCGGTGGCTCACACTTGAGGGAACCGTCAGTGCAACCTCAGAACCACAGCGTGTGAGTGCAGCAGTGCTCGGATATGCATCGCGATATCGCCAACCCAAAGAACGCAGTGACCGTGTCGCGATAGAAATCATCGTCGACCGTGTGATGGGCAATGCCTAATCGTTACAGGCCCGCTGGTGCCTCACGGTTACGAAAAAAATCAGACATAAATAAAACTGCCGCGGGATGAGGGTCCATTAGCCGAGCAATAGGGTCTGAATTGTCAAGTTCGCGGAATGGCTCACCAGCAATTTGACAACCTGGGCACCAATACACTGGTCTTTTTTCTGCACTAATACGAGAGATCGAAATGATGTCTGCGCATCGAGAACATTTATGTCCATTGCGCGCATACACCGCGAGCCCACCCTGTACATGCGGCGCGGTCACTCTGGCAGGAGATTCGAGATTGGCGCGTACTTGCGATGCTGCCGTGAGCACAATGTCAAGAATGGATGACTTCGGAAGGTCGGTAATACGCGCCCATGGATGAACACCACATGCCCATAAGACTTCACAACGAAAAACGTTTCCGACTCCGCGCATCACTCGTTGATCAAGAAGTGCTTCAGAGATCGTTGCATCAAGATTGTCGTAGTGCATTATTCGGTTGGCGCACTCTTGTAGATCTGCATCAAGGCGACTGATATCAGGACCGCTCCGTCCAGCACGCGGATGTCGGTGTTGATCAAAAGATCGATACGTTTCTGTACTAGCAGCATCAAAGCACACCGCCACCCATTCGCCAGTCTCAATTACGACATCTGCTTTGCTCCTGCGTTTGTGCCACTTTTCGCCGACACGATATAAATTCCACGAACCTTTTCGACGCAACTGTGTGTGCATGACGATTCCGTCGTCAAAGACAATCTCCAAGTGATGACCATGACACAAAATTTCCTCGATAACTGCGCCATGCGTTGGCGCAGGCCCCATCAAACTTTGAGCAAAAAATGCCTCTGTCGTACGACCCAAAAGCGCTGTCCTCAATGCTGCTGCAGAATGAGGAAGTGCGTCACTTAGGTGCACCCCATTATTGTAGATGGCATCACGTGGCGCAGATGAGCATCATCGCAAGCAACGATGCTGAGTTGAATTACGGAAGTTGTCCCACTGACGCCAGTGCGATTCGTAACAGACGATCATGGCCACTCGTCATGGCCTTGCGCACGTCGTCACTGACGGCTTGTTGCGGTGTGAACCACACCAAGTCAAGGGCTTGTTGCGTGGGCGTGCACTCCCCCGTGACGGGCACGACGAAAGCCAAACTCACCGCATGATGTCGAGGGTCGTAGTACCCCGAGATAGACGGATCTTGAAAGTATTCCACCACCGTGAACGGAGATGGCTCGGGCGGAATTCGAGGAAAAGCCAATGGCCCCAAGTCTTTTTCGAGATGTCGCATCAGTGCATCACGGATTTTTTCGTTCAGCATGACGCGCCCAGATACCACCATGCGACTGATACTGCCGTCCGCTGCTTGACGCAAAAGCAAGCCCACATGGGTGACCACGCCATCGGCATCTACACGCACTGGCACCGCGTCGACATAGATCAGGGGCACTTGATTGCGCACCCCGGCGATCTCTTCTGGCGTTAGCCACATATTACGGGTATCAATTTGGTCACTCATGAGAGACCAAAACTACTACAGCACCTTGCGAAAAAGCTTTAACTTGCGGGCGGTATAGGGCGGGTATGCAATGGATGGGTCGAGTGCGGTTCCACGAGTGAGCACTGGCTTGAGATGCTGAAAGACGCGAACACCAGCCTTGCCGTGATATCCGCCCATCCCGCTTTCACCAACGCCGCCAAAAGGCAGTTTTGGATTGGTGAGGTGCATGATGGTTCCGTTGACCGTGACACCACCTGCCGTGGTGCGCGCCAGCACATCAGATACGACTTTTTTGTCCTCAGCAAAGACGTACAGTGCCAGCGGATGCGGCCGACTTGTGACAAATTCGATTGCTTCATTGATATCGGCCATCGGCAGAATTGGCAGAATCGGACCAAATATTTCCTCACGCATCACCTGTGACGCGGGATCAACCTGCGTCAAAACAGTTGGCGAGATATAGCGATCTTCTTTGATGGAGTCGCCCCCCACTGCTGGTGTACCACTTGTCATCATTGACTGCAGGCGGTCAAAGTGGCGATCCGAGACGATGCGAGCGTAACTGCTGCTGTCATGAGGTTCTGCTCCGTAGAAATCAGTCAGCACTGATTGCAATTCGGCGATTAGTTTGCCCTGGATCGACTCATGCACCAGAACATAATCGGGCGCAACACACGTCTGTCCCGCATTAAGCCACTTTCCCCACGCAATGCGTCGAGCAGCAACGCGAACATTGGCCGATGCATCAACGATGACGGGGCTCTTGCCGCCCAGTTCAAGTGTGACGGGCGTGAGGTGCCGCGCAGCAGCTGCCATCACGACTCGACCCACCGTGCCATTACCGGTGTAAAAAATATGATCGTATTGCTGAGCCAGTAACTCTGTTGTTTCTGCCACGCCACCTTCGATGATTGCGATGGCTTCTGAATCAAGATACTGCGGCACAAGTTTGGCAAGCAACGCAGAGACAGCCGTTGAAACCTCTGATGGCTTGAGCACCACTGCGTTTCCGGCAGCAATTGCCCCTGCCGCTGGCACTAACAACAATTGCACTGGATAGTTCCAGGGGGCGATCACTAGTGCAACGCCAAGTGGTTCTGGCATCAAACGAGACTTTGCCGGCATGGTGACCAACGGTGATGACACTCGAATCGGTGCATTCCACTTTTTTAAGTTCTTTATCATCGTCTTTATCTCGCCCGTCACAAACGCAATGTCGGTAATGAAGCCTTCGACGGTGGGTTTACCAAGGTCGTGACGCAGTGCATCAAGGAACTCTTGTTCATGTTCGGTCAGCATTGCGATCATCCCCTGCAGTTGAGTCCGTCGCCATTCAAACGGGCGCGTGACTCCGGCACGAAAGGCGTCTCGCGTGCATTGCACGCGTCCAGCGATTGTGGAGATTTCTGTGTGGGGTTCTAGCTGCATTGTCATTTCGATAGTCTCGCATTCATTTAGTTCAAATCAATGTCGGTGCATAAAAAAAGGCCCGGTGCCGAAGCACCGGGCCTTTTGTATTGCAATGTTTGGTTCAACTAGCCGAGATTTTGGCAACCTGAGCCAAAGACTTCGCAAGGAATGCTCCCGACAGTGCTGTGTAACCAGCACCAGCGGCACTTGCAGGCGCACACGTGTTGAGGAAGTAACTAAAGAAGCTCTTGATCGCAGTGTTATTCGTACTCGGTGCTGTTGCTGCAATTCCGTACGCCACTGCATTGATTGGATACGCGGTCGCTGTTTTTGTGACGTAATCCTGAGTCACAAGACCACTGGCATCCTGATCGGCATTGGCAAGGCTATCTGCAGATGCTGACACAGTTGGAGCAACGTAGATTCCCGCTGCATTTTTTATCTTCGCAGCCTTGAGAGACCGTTCGTTGATGTAGCTCAACTCTGCGTATGTGATGGAACCATTGTTGGCCTTCACATAATTTGATACGCCGTCATTACCTGATGCAGACTGAAATGATCCATCTGTTGGCAAGGTGCCCGGGAACGCACTGCTGAATGCATCGTTTGTTGCCTTCGTCCAAATTGTTGGTTCTACCTTGTTGAGGTAGTTCGCAAACATGTTGGTGGTACCTGAAGTATCCGAGCGTGACACGACGATGATGGATGTCGCTGGAAGCGTGATGGTCTTGCCAATTACTGTTGTAACAGCAGGAGTAACTACGTCTGGGGTGAGATTGCCAATTATTTTCCCACCCAGAGAAACGCCATAAGACGCTCCGACTGCATTTGGCACGATAACTGAACCTTTTGCTGACATTTTTATTGTCTTGACTACTTTGACATTTGCCCCAATCAAGCGAGTAATGACCAGACTCTTCTTGAGACCAGCATCTACTGCAGCCTTTGTGGCTGTGATGGTGATCGTCGAAGTTGTCGATCCTCTGACAATTGTTGCAGTTATGCCGCTTTTGGCTACTTTTGCCACGCCCGTTACCGTGACAGCAGGCGTTACCACTGTCCTGGCTGTGTTGTCAGCGACGATTGCGGCATCATTCCATTTTGTGATAGTCCCTGCAAAGATTTTTGCCAACGTTGTTGAGGACAAACTAATCTCGTCTGTTACGCCCAAAAGATTATATGTGATACCAATTGGTCCACCGATCAGCGGAACATACACAAATCCGATGGGGGCTGTACCAGTTGAATACGCTGACTCCGATCCAGCAAATTTGTACAAATTAAAGTCGGGTTCCTTACCAGCGTTCGCGACGGCAGAAAAACCCTTCTTGCCATTGCCAGAGCCGACACTTGAGTAGGAAACAACGTCTCTGTCTGGGTTCGCTATTGTGCTTTTGTTGTATCCAGACGCGCAGATGTCCGTGATGTTGGCCATAAAACTTGACCCTCCGCCACCGATGGTTGACGCTGCACGTACGGGGATTGATCCGGCGGAGAGTGCAACTACTCCGACTGTTGCAATGAAAGCAATTTTGCGTTTCAGATTCATGTACTTGATTCCTTTTTTGTTGATGAATGTTCTTACAGTTATGACCATACGGCACCCAGGTTTCAAGAAACAGACGCCCTGCTGAACATGTCAGGAAAACAAGGTGAACAACGCGCAAACAGAAATGTCAGCCAAAACGTCCCTGAACGTAGTCTGCAGTGCGTTGGTCTGATGGATTACTGAAAATCACCTTCGTCAAATCAGCTTCCACTAAGTGGCCGGGTCCGTCTTCGGACAAAAAGAAAGCACAGTAGTCAGACACGCGAGCTGCTTGTTGCATGTTGTGCGTGACTATGACAATTGTCATTGACTCACTCAGTTCATGAATAGTTTCTTCAATGCGTAGCGTCGAACCTGGATCTAGCGCAGAACATGGTTCGTCCATCAGCAAGACATCTGGTCGCACTGCCAAGGCCCGAGCAATGCATAATCGCTGTTGTTGCCCACCAGACAGCGACGACCCGTACGCATCGAGGCGATCTTTTACTTCTTTCCATAATCCAGCGCGAGTAAGACAATCTTCGACGAGATCTTTCTTGTTGGCTACTTTTGTTTTTGAAAGCGTTGGACCAGCCAATACATTTTGCTGAATTGTCATTGAAGGGAACGGATTGGGCTTTTGAAAAACCATTCCGACGCGAAGCCGAAGTTCTGCCGCGGCAGCACCTGGCCGATAGATGTCTTGGCCATCCAAGAAAACTTCACCCGCCATTGCAGCAGTAGGAATAAATTCATGCATTCGATTGAGAAGACGCAGAAAAGTTGATTTTCCGCAACCAGACGGTCCGATGAGACCTGTGACTGAGTTGCTCGGAAATTGCAATGACACATTTCTGAGAACATGATTTTTACCAAACCACGCATGTATACCGCGTGTTTCCATGGCGCTAGTCTGCTCCACCTCCGAGGCTGGAGATGCCTGCTGAGGAGTTGTTTCTACTGCTGACGTGTTGTTGGTAAGCATCGTGATCATCTTCCTTTGTTTCGCCCGCCAAGGGATCGGGCCCCGATAAATAAAATAAGAATAAGAGCAAGCAGGACACACGCACCACCCCATGCGCGAGTGACTGACTCTTGTGTTCCGGCTCCGAGAGTGCTGAAGATATAGGTAGGCAATGATCCGATAGCGCCGTTACCAACATTTGTCGTAAGTTTTATAAAGTATCCGGACGTCAAAAGCAAAGGTGCAGTTTCGCCTGCAACTCGAGCAAGCCCAAGCACCGATGCTGTAATCAGCCCGCTGCGCACAGACGGAAGAACCACTCTAAATGTGGTCTGGGCCTGCGACGCACCAAGCGCATAACTCGCAGCGCGCAGATGATCTGGAACTAATTTCAGGACTTCTTCAGCCGTTCTGGTAACTGTCGGCAACATTAAAATTGCAAGTGCGCATGCCCCAGCGATTCCGCTAAATGAATGAAACACCAGAATCACAAGAGTTGAGTAAATAAACAACCCCGCCACGATTGATGGCACTCCCGACATTGCCTGCGTCAAGAATCTGACGGCACCTGCGAATCGCCCTTTGATCTCGACAATGTAGATTGCCGCAATAATTCCGAGTGGTATACAAATGAGTGCTGCGATGGCCAACATCAGGAGGGTTCCGACAATCGCGTGTGACAGTCCGCCAAGGTTGAGTGCTTCACCTGAAGATGTGACCAGCATGTCGGTAGTTAAATACCCTTTATAAAAAGCGGGGGCGCCCCTTTTGATGACAGAATAAAAAATTGATACCCACGGTATAAGAACTGTCATGAAAGCAGTACAGATGAGAACTGTTGCGAAAAGATCAACTGCAACAACGCGATCACGAAAAAAACTTCCGAGAAAGCCAAAGACAGCCAAACTGAAGACGAAGCCGACATACCACCCCAACGGTCCGGCTAGTCCGGTCACTGCAACGATTCCGGTGCTACTGAGACCCGCAATAGCTATGAAACCCAGCATTGCAAGAATTGAGCGATGCGTTCTGCGCCATGGACGAGCAGGCTTTACTAACTTGTCGGGGACAAAAGTAGTTGTCATGACTCTGTCCCCCTAGTGCGACCAACGATTGCAGTTGCCGCGAAATTGACCAAGAGTGTCACAAGAAACAGCACTAGCCCAGCAGCCATTAAGGCTTTGAGTTCATACTCTCCGGCTTCTCCGAATCGATTAGCAATGAGTGATGCAACGTTGCCACCAACCGATGCAAGAATCTGAAAATTAATCCTGAATACAAGATTGAGAACCAAATACACTGCCACGGTTTCTCCCAACGCACGTCCAAGTCCGAGCATCGCGCCGCCAATCAGTCCACTGCGACCAAATGGCAACACAATGTGACGGATGCCAGACCAACGTGACCCGCCCAACGCATAGACAGCATCAATTTGATCTCGTGGTGCTTGTGAATACACTGCGCGCGCAACCGATGTTGTAATCGGCACAATCATGAGGGCCAATACCATGCCAGCGATAAATGGTGACCGCCCAAAATTTGGGGACGGAACATGAAAAAGCGGAAACCATCCCAAATGTTCGTTGATAGCGCGACCCCATGATGTCCCGTATTGCATAAAAATTGCGTAGCCCCAGACCCCGTAGATGACTGATGGAATTGCTGCGACAAGATCGAGCACGGACGTAAGAAATATACGCAACCACGATGGGCAATAAAATTCAAGAAATAATGCGGTTCCCATGGCGAATGGCGTAGCGATCAGAAGCGCGATCACTGCTGTGACGACAGAGCCAACCAGCATTGCACCGATACCAAACGACGCTGTTGCTTTATCGATTCCGTCGCCGGCATCCCATCTAACGGAAGTAATAAACCCGAAACCGAAATCACGAAAAATTTCTAAACCTCGAAACAATAAAAACCCAGCGATAAGCGCAAGAATGACCAACGACATCATTGCGCCACCAGTGATGACTCCTCGGAAAACCTTGTCTGAAGGTCCGTACTCCGTGGCGATTACTCGGCCGACTGGGTTGTCGGGAAAGGTGTCGGGAGAGGCGTCAGAGACAAGCTGTGTCGGCACGGAATATATCGTCGCAGGGGCAGGTGTCTGCTATCCCGACGGCAAGTAAACATAAGGTGAATAGGCGAAGTTTTATGGACCAGATGGACACCCGCCAAGCATTATCGCAGCAGGGTCGCCCTAGTTTGATTATATATTCAATCTATTAAAGCAAACTCGCCTATTGCCGTCGGCGTTTCTATCCCATAGCCTAAACCCACTTACCCAGTGGCAACTTTTAGGTTGCTACGACAAACAAATAAGGGGAATACACATGAAGAAATCCACAGTGCGGCGCGTCGCTGCACTTGCCATCGGACTTGCTCTCGTAGCAAGCGCCTGTGGCAGTGACGACGCATCAACTGATACAGGTAGCGATACAACTGCTGCTGCATCAACATCAAACGGTGAACTGGAAGGCATGAAGGGCACAACGCCACTCGTCGCTCTTTCAGATGACTTCAAGGCACGTCTGAAGGAGATGGATCCAGCACTCGATGACTATTCGTATGCTGCTGAAACATACGACTCCATTACGGTGATCGCTCTTGCAGTGACAAAGGCAAAATCAGACGGCGTGGAATACGCAAAAGAAATCAATGGCATCACCCGTGACGGTGAGAAGTGCACAGAGTTCAAAGCATGTGCTGATCTCATTGCTGCAGGAACCGACATTGACTATGACGGTGTTTCTGGACCACTTGAATTCTCTGGTAACGGAGAACCACTCAAGGCTTCCTACGGAGTTCTTGTTTTCGGAGCGGACAACCGTCTCGCTGACGACAAGACCACCTACATCGAAGCAGCTGCACCAGCAGATGCCGACGTACCTCAAGTAGATGTTGAAGGAACTCGTGCCGGTGATGGCGTTTTGACCATCGGTTCGATCTTGCCTCAAACTGGATCACTTGCTTTCCTCGGACCACCAGAATTTGCTGGTTTCGACCTCGCCATCAAAGACATCAATGATGCCGGTGGTGTGTTGGGCAAGCCAGTTGTTGGAATCAAGGGTGACTCTGGTGACGCAACCACTGACACTGCTTCAAAGACCGTTGACGCTCAGCTTTCTCAGAACGTCGACGCAATCATCGGTGCAGCATCATCTGGTGTCAGCTTGACTGTGATCGACAAGATCACTGCTGCTGGCGTCGTTCAGTTCTCGCCAGCGAACACCTCGAAGAAGCTCTCCTCATATGCCGACAAGGGTCTCTACTTCCGTAGTGCACCTTCGGACATTGTGCAGGGTGCTGTTTTGGCCAAAGTCATCACCGATGATGGTGCAGCGAACGTAGCAATCATTGCTCGTAACGATGCATACGGAACCGGCTTGGCTGAAGACCTTCAGAAAAACCTCGAGGCAAATGGTGCCAAAGTTGTGATCTCAAAGATCTACGACGAAAAAGCAACCACATTTGACGCAGAAGTGGATGCCATCAAGGCAGCCGCACCTGATGCAGTCGCAATCATCGGCTTTGAAGAGTCTTCCAAAATCCTCGCCACCATGGTGGAAAAGGGTGTTGGACCAAAGACCATCAAGGTATACGGATGTGACGGCAACATGGGCAATGGCCTAGGCAAGTCCTTCGACGCTGGCGAATAACCAGTCGTTCTAAGAACTAAAAAAGGCCCCGGGTGCGCAAGCACTCGGGGCCTTTTTATATTCTCGAATCACCCGCCCGTCGCACGAGCCAGTGTTCCAAGATACAACTGAATCACTTTGGGGTCTGCAAGAAGTTCACGACCTGTGCCCGTGTAGGCGTTTGATCCCTGGTCCAGAACGTAGCCCCGACCAACAACCTGCAGGCATCGTCTGGCATTTTGCTCGACCATCAAAATGGCAACTCCAGATTCATTAATGGCGCGACACTGGATAAAAACTTGATCTTGCAACACGGGTGATAAACCAGCGGACGGTTCGTCAAGCAGCAACACTGATGGCTTCAGCATCAGAGCACGCCCCATCGCAACCATTTGACGTTCGCCACCAGATAACGATCCGGCACGTTGGTCAAGTCGCTCACCAAGTCTCGAGAACAACGACACGACATAGTCAAGTCGCTCGTCTAACAACGACGGCTTAATGAAGCAACCCATTTCTAGATTTTCTCTCACTGATAATGTCGGAAAAACATTTCGTGTTTGCGGAACATAGCCAACACCACGCGCCACAAGTTCGTATGGCTTCTTTCCGGTAATTTCTTCACCGTTCAGTCGAACTGAGCCACTGCGAATATTGACGAGACCAAGAACCGCTTTAAGGAGCGTTGATTTACCTGCACCGTTGGGCCCGATGATTCCGACAAATTCACCAGCAGACACAGTGAGATTGCAGCTATTCAAGATATTTACCTCAGGGACATATCCCGCAGTGATCTGGGAGACATCAATAACGTTTGTCATGTGTGATCTCCGAGGTCGACATCATGATGCGACCCTAAATATGCGTCAACTACTGCAGAATTTGATCCGACGTCTTCAAAGGTTCCTTCGGCTATGACTTCTCCTTGCGCCATCACAATTATCCAGTCGCTGATTTCTCGCACCATGTCCATGTCGTGCTCTACAAACAAAACTGTTCGTCCCTCATCTCGCAGAACTTTTATATGTTGCAACAGACTCTGTTTAAGCGCTGGATTTACGCCAGCCATTGGTTCGTCTAGCATCACCATTTCTGGCTCTACCATGAGCGCTCGTGCCATCTCTAATAGTTTGCGTTGTCCTCCAGAAAGTGATCCAGCAAGTTCATCGCGCATATGTGCAAGATTGAATCTTTCTAAAAGATCTTCGGCCTTCTGAGTGATGTCTTGTTCTTGAGATGCCCAGATCGGTCGAATGATTCCGCGCCACACGCTTTCACCACGTTGATCTCGAGCACCAAGTCGCATATTGTCAAGGATCGTCATTCGAGATAACGCCTTTGTGAGCTGAAAGGTTCGCACCATTCCGCGCCTGGCAACCTTGTGCGCTGCGACTCCGCCAAGTGAGAGTCCGTTAAATTTCCACTTACCCGTATCTGGTTCATCAAATCCGGTCAACAAATTAAAGAGTGTCGTCTTGCCTGCCCCGTTGGGCCCGATGAGCGCCGTGATGCGATGTCTGGGGATTTCAAGATGAGCAACATTGACCGCAGTCAGTCCACCAAATGAACGCGTGACATTATCGACGACCAAAATGGCATCGGGTTTTTGAGAACCGGGAACCGACTCAAATGGAACGGCGCTTGTATCAGTGGACATCAAAGGCCTGCTCCCGCTTGTCACCAAATATTCCCTGCGGTCGAAACACTACGAGTGCCGCTAATGCAAATCCGGCCACCATAAAACGCAACTGAGCATAATTGTTTTGGTCAATCAACCAGGTAGGAAGAACTGGACTTGGATCGGAAGGAGTAGTTTTGGTGGCTTGCTGTAGAGAGATATCAACAAGTTGAATCACAAATAAGAAGATCATGGTGCCAATAACAGGACCCTTCACTCTGGCAACACCGCCCAAAATAATAATCGTGTACGAAAAGAAAGTGAATGTTGTGGCAAAGTCCCCTGGTTGTGACGACTGCTTGTCGAGCACGAGCCATACACCACCGATGGCGCCAATTGCGCCACCGATCATGAGGCTCTGCAACTTATACGCAAAGACGTTCTTTCCCAGACTGCGCGCTGCGTCTTCGTCCTCTCGAATACTGCGTAACACCCTGCCCCATGGGCTGCGCATCAACAAATACACAAGTGTCGCAACCACCATTAGTAAAACCCATCCACTCACCAAAAGCCACAAGCGATAGCCGTCAATCTTTTGCTTCCATAACCAGATTCCTTGCTGCGGAAATGGATTGATCTTCTCCATGAAACTCGTGAAACCTTGAAGACCATCGTTTCCGCCAGTTAGCCAAGTAAAGCGCACCGAGTTCAGCGATAAGCGAATAATTTCTGCGACTGCGATTGTTACGATCGCCAAATAATCAGCACGCAATCGCAATGTTGTGAAACCAAGCAAGAGCGCCAGTCCGATAGCGGACACGATAACAAGCAATACGGCACACGGCCACGGCCAATTAAATCTGCTGATCGGAATACTCAAACTGTATGCACCAATAGCGGCGAACCCAGCTTGTCCAAAGTTCAGAAGTCCGGTGTATCCAAAATGTACGTTGAGACCCGTGGCAACCAACATGTAAGCAATTGCATTAGCGCTGATGGCCGTATAGACGGAGTTCGAAAGAATAAGTCCCCAATTCATCCAACACGCTCCTTTTGACCTAACAATCCCTGGGGTCTCACTAATAAAATAACAACGAGTGCGATCAATGCTCCGAGTGTCTTGAGTTCTACAACATTGGGAAACACCCATGTCCAGAGTTCGGTGAACATGCCGATGACGAATGAGCCAGCAAGGGCACCGAACGGATTACCAAGACCACCGACCGTAAATGCCGCAAACAACAACAACAGAATCACGTTGCCCATGTCCCACTGCACGCCAGTTGCTGCGCCCAACATCACGCCGCCAATGCCGGCTAATCCACCGCCCAATGCCCAGACCAACAAAATGATTCGATCTGTATTTATTCCGGTGGCAGATGCCAAATCTGAGTTGTCCGAGACAGCGCGAATTGCTTTTCCAAAACGTGTACGCAATAAAAAGATCGAAAATCCGATAACGACGATGGCAGAAATAATCATTACTCCGAGATCTCGCGGAGTAATCCCAACAGGTCCGAAATCTATTTCTGGATCACCAACATATTGTGCAAAGCGTCGATTACGTCCGCCAAAGAAAAACAGATACACATAACGTGTACCTATAGCCATTCCGATCGACACGATCATCATCGATGTCAGGCTGGTACTACGGCGACGCAATGGTCGCCACACGCGCAGTTCGAATGCGCTACCCATTAGAGCAGAAGCCGCGATTCCAAATGGTGCGGCAAGCAAAAGTGGCCAGCGAGGGCCATTTTGATTGAACCAAAACGTCACCATTGCAGCCATCGTGATAATTTCACTATGCGCAAAGTTGGTGAGACCAGTCGTTCCGTAGATGAGTGCTAATCCAATCGAACAAATCGCAAGAATTAAACTCAGTTTGATGCCGTTCACTAGTGTTTGAGGTAATAAGCCCCAACGTCCTTTGGTCGTTCGAGTATCAGTTCCGACAAAAAATGACAGTGATTTTCCGGTACCAACAGAGACCCCGGCGCTGAAGTCGATACTGGCAGTTGTTTTGGTATTGCTATTCACTGCCACACCCTTTGGCAGTGATGTGGCATCAAAAGAAACGTCATACTTGCCGGTCTGGGGCACATTCAATACGGCAAGCCCTTTGGCATCTGTGACTCCATCCGCTGAGCCAGCGGCGCCTTGCACATGAATCTTGACGCCAGCAACAGGATTTTTTGCCTGCCCATTGTCACCGCTGGCGCGTTCGACCACTGACACCGTAATGGTTCCGTCTTCTTGGGCAGCCTGAGCAGATGGCGACCACAGCGCAAACGAAACAGCCAAGAAGATGCCTAATACGCCAGTCCCCCTGCGTAATGCACTCTTTGCAATATCAATCCTCAAGTTCGTAATGCCTCAACACTAGTGCGCCATACTCATGGTGTCCTAAGGTCGACGACACGATGAACAATCAGAGCCAGTCGATACGGGGAGCAAGGTGGTGGAATCATCCCAGCGCAGGAGTCGTGATGGGATCAGTGCTATTTGGGACATCTGGTACAGCGCGCTCCTACGCCCCTGAGGGTGCGACATCACTGTCGGTGGCGGGCGTTCGCCTCTTGCTCGGAGCAGTCCCACTCGTGATCTTCGCTCTTTGGCGCAGAGCACGACCAACCCCACGCCCTGGAGCATTGTCATTTGTGGCGGGAGTCTCGATGACGGCATTTCAAATCCTCTTTTTTGCTGCAGTGCAGCGCCAAGGAGTAGCGATCGGCACAATGCTGGCGATCGGCGGCAGCCCAATTATGACGAGCATCGCTGAGTTGGCGCGAGGTGAACGACCACATCCACGAACAATCATCGGAACCGTCGGCGCACTTGGTGGTTTGGCGCTCTTGGTGATTGGGCAACCACATACTCAACAATCCATCAACGCTGTTGGAGTTGCATGCGGACTCGGCGCTGGTGCGTGCTACGCGTTGTACACAATCTTAAGCAAACAACTTCTGCAAAAGGGCTGGAGCACAACATGGACTATGACGTGGTCTTTTGTGATTGCAGGAGCGTTGTCGCTCCCAATTATTTTACTTGAACCAACTCACTGGTTGACCACACCACGTGGCCTAATTGTGGCGTTGTACTTGGGCATTGCCACGATTGCCGTGTCGTATCTCTTGTACTCAATCTCGCTTCGTCGACTTGCAAGTTCAACAGTTGTGACACTTACCCTTGTCGAGCCAGTGACTGCATCTTTATTGGGCGTCGCTATTTTGCATGAACAACTTAGTGCGACGAGTTGGTGTGGCGCAGGAGTTATTTTGCTCGGACTTGTACTGGTCGGACGCAATGCTCCAGATTCTGCTTAGTCAGAGCCTTCTGCAATGTGCAGTGCAGTAGACATGTCAATGCTTGCTTTGCCGGAACCACTTGAGATTGTCACTGAGCGGATGTTTGCCGTGCAAATTGCCGGTGCGACATAGGTGTCTACTACGCCGAGTCCTAGGTGTTGGCCGATATACATTGCGCCAGCAGACGTGGTGACACCAGGAAAAAAGAATAATCCTGGAAAGGTTGCTTGCGCATGTTCTTGAGCATCAATTGTCAGCACAAGATGACCACCTGGCTTCATTAAAACAGCAACGTCATGATGTCCAATCGCTAATGCATCTGTTGATTGCATGTGACATTGATGCGTGCCATGCACGACATCAACATGCACAACACCGCCAACAATGTGTACTACCCACCCACCCTGATGGTCGCCGCAGGCAGCAATGACGCCCACCTCCTGGTTGGTTGAACAGTGCAAATCTGCATGCAACGAAAACCCACCAAACATTGATGGCACTCGACCTACGGCAATAGGTGCACTACTTGGGGAGTATGTCATTGTGCGCGGCAGTGGATACTCGCCAGGATGAGCGGGGTATCCAGCAGAGGGATCAAACAGCGGGAACACGTGATTACGTTGGGCTTCGGTGATCCATGCATCTTCAAGATCTTGTACGAGTTGCGGATTTTGAGATGCAATATCTGTTGATTCTGAAAAATCTTCAGCAAGATTAAAGAGTTGCCACGTGTCGGTGTCGTGCGACTGACTACCCGTAATAAATGCGCGCTCGTTAAACAACGGCGACACAAAGTTGGTGGTTGCTTTCCAGCCATCTTTATACACCGAGCGAGAACCATGCATCTCGAAATACTGAAGAGTTCGATGTTCTGGTGACTGCGCATCAACAAACGTGGCGCCAGCGTCGACTCCGTCTACATGTTGTTGGGCAACACCATCAACTTCATCCGGCATTTGCAGACCAATCGCTGCGAGCAAAGTAGGAGCAATATCAACAGCGTGAACGAACTGCGATCGAATTGCTCCGGCATCGGCGATGCGGTGTGGCCACCGCACAATGAGAGGTGCACGAACACCGCCTAGCCATGAATACCGTTTCCACAATTGAAATGGTGAGTTGCCAGACCACGCCCAACCAAACGGATAATGATTTGTGTGCAATGGGCCACCAATTTCATCGATGTGCTCTAGGGCATCCTGAACTGAGGCGAAATCACCCAACCATGATGCTGCTTCGTTGAGAGTTCCGTGAACACCGCCCTCACTACTTGCGCCGTTGTCGCTCATTAACAACACAATTGTGTTGTCGCGTAGGTCATTGTCGTCGAGATACTGCAACACGCGACCAATTTGGGCGTCAGTGTGGCTCACGAATCCGGCAAAAACTTCCATGTAACGCGCGAATAGGCGTTGCTCATCGGTTGACAAAGATGACCACTCTTGCACCCACGATGGACGCGGAGTCAGCACTGTGCCACTAGGAATCACGCCAAGTTCGAGTTGCCGTGCAAAGGTTTTCTCACGCAGCGAATCCCACCCATCATCGAATGCCCCGCGATACGGCGTCACCCAGTCGGACGCAACGTGATGAGGCGCGTGAGCCGCACCAGTTGCAAACCAACACAGAAATGGTTTATCTGGTGCGACATTTTTCTGGTCTCGCATTATCGAAATTGCGTTGTCTGCCAGATCTTCCGTGAGGTGGTAACCATCGGCAACAGTGCGTGGTGGTGGGACTGGAGTGTTGTCACGCACAAGCTCTGGTGACCAATGATTCGTCTCGGCGCCAAGAAACCCGTAGTACCGCTCGAAGCCCTGCCCAACAGGCCATCGATCAAAAGGACCGGCGCTTGAATACTCTGCTTGGGGAGTGAGATGCCACTTGCCCACCGCCATTGTGTTGTATCCGTTATCGCGCAGAATTCGTGGCAGTAACGCAGCAGATTTTGGAAGCCGGCCGTGGTATCCGGGCAAGGCAAAAGATGTTTCTTGCGTTGCCCCAATACCAACTGCGTGGTGATTGCGCCCAGTAAGCAATGCTGCACGAGTTGATGAACAAATTGAAGTCACATGAAAACGGTTGTACCGCAATCCTTCGGCGGCGAGGCGATCGATATTGGGAGTGTTGATTAAGCCGCCAAAGCAACCGAGTTGTCCGAAGCCCACGTCGTCGAGCAAGATGACCACAATGTTTGGGGCACCCTTTGGTGCCACAGGGTACGCAACAATATGCGGCTGAACAGGGGCTGTCATTATTACATTCTAGGGCGAGTTCCGGCCACCGTCGTGCGGTGAAGTTCGCGACGAAATCCGGTGTAATCATTCAGCGCATAATGTTGCGCTGATCGGTTATCCCAAATCGCTAAATCTCCATTGCTCCAACGATGTCGGCATGTAAAACGGGCTTCTGTGGTGTGACTATATAACCACTCCAAGAAAATGACCTTTTCTGAATCATCAAGACCTTCTAGGTCTCGAACATATGCGCGATTATAAAACAAAATGTTTTTACCAGTCTCTGGATGCACGCAGACAAGTGGATGACGTTGCCAATCATCTGCTGTGTCGTCACAAATAATTGTCATGCTTGATAAACCAGAATGAAGTGACTGCATCTTTGTTGAGTATGCATCGCGCGCGGTATGGATGGCTGTCAACGATGCACACTTGTCCCGATTATCTTGATCAAGACTGTTATAGGCCGCAACGAGAGATGACCACAGCGTGTCGCCACCATACGGTGGAATATCAATGGCGTGAAGCATGGTAAATGCTGGTGGTTCTGGCTGAAAAGAAAAATCGCTATGCCAAGAACCACCGAAGTTAAAAGCATTTCCGTCCGATGCTTCTTTGAGGACACGAATAACATTTGGATGATCTGGACTTGGCTCAATAAATGGCACAACCCCTGCTTGCCCCCACCGCAACGAAAACTCAGCCTGCTCCTGAGCGGTGAGTGACTGGCTCGGAATCACGACGACAAGGTGCTCACACACCAGATCCCGCAATTCGCTGACTTGTGAGTCGGAAAGCGCCTTGACATCAGGGATCAATACCTGTGCCCCCAAAACACCCGTCATCCGCCTCACTTCCATATATGCACACTATTGCCAAATGTGCCAACATCGTGACGTGGCATTTCGTGACGGTGACGGTTGGGTCTTTTGCACTCAATGCAACAATCGCCACTGGGGACTCCATGGGGCAGCAGGACTCCTCCTGATACGCACAGACCTTCCTGAGCCGCGGGTGCTGTTGCAACTGCGGGCCGCATGGACACACGGTGGGGGCACATGGGCACTGCCGGGCGGCGCACTCGACTCTCACGAAGATTCCGCAACCGCCGCCGCTCGTGAAGCCCACGAAGAAGCAGGTATCGAACCTCATCATCTCGATATCAAGACCATCTTTTCTGATAATCACGGCAACTGGAAATACGACACAGTGATTGCACACACAAGTGGCGACGCAGGTGCCTATCTCTCCAACGCAGAATCAGAGGAGCTTCACTGGGTTCTGATCGGCGATGTTCAAACATACGAACTACATCCAGGACTTGCTGCGTCATGGCCAACATTGCAACAAGCGGTGTCCGACACCCTGAATTAATGGCTCCACCCGTAGTGTGGACACATGGAATATCGGTATCTCGGTCATAGTGGTTTTAAGGTTTCAGCAATTAGTTACGGCAACTGGATCACCCACGGGAGCCAAGTAGAAGAAGACCTAGCAAAGGTGTGCGTGAAACGCGCCCTTGACCTCGGAATCACCACATTTGACACTGCCGATGCCTACGCAGCAACTCGAGCAGAGGGCGTGTTAGGTCGTGCACTCAGCGATGTTCGCAGAAGTTCAGTCGAGATTTGCACCAAGGTATTTTTCCCGACGGGGAAAAGTTCCAACAATAGAGGCCTCTCACGCAAACACATTATGGAGTCTATTGATGGCTCCCTTCGTCGCCTCGGAACTGACTACGTCGATCTATATCAAGCACATCGTTTTGATATGGAAACTCCCCTCGAAGAAACGATGCTGGCTTTTTCTGACATTGTTCGTCAAGGCAAAGTGCTGTACATCGGTGTCTCAGAGTGGACAGCAGACGAAATATCACGCGGTGCGGCATTGGCGCGCGAACTTCATGTTCCGTTTATTTCTAACCAGCCTCAGTACTCGATGCTCTGGAGAGTCATTGAAGACAAAGTCGTGCCCACCTGCCAACAAGTTGGAGTCGGTCAAATTGTGTGGTCTCCGCTTGCTCAAGGCGTGCTGACCGGCAAATACCTACCAGGTCAACCTCCGCCTGATGGATCACGCGCCACCGACGAACTCAGCGGAAAAAATTTCATTGCTCGCTGGCTTAATGATGCGACACTCACCAAAGTGCAAGAACTCAAACCAATCGCCGATCAGGCTGGCCTCACGATGGCTCAACTTGGCGTGGCTTGGGTTTTGCAAAATACAAATGTGGCGTCAGCCATCGTGGGTGCCACGCGCCCAGAGCAACTCGATGACAATGTCAAGGCATCCGGAATCGTTCTAGAACCTGCGATCATGGATGCGATTGATGCAGTGTTAGACGGATTCATTGAGCGCGATCCAGCAAAAACTGTTTCACCTGCAACACGTCCGTAACGCTTTATGACACCACGCCGGATTATTCCGATCCTTCAGGCGAGCGTGGGAGTGAGCGCTATGGGTTACGGAGTGATGTTTACGTTGCTGGATGATTTTCGAGATAAGTACGGAATCCCTGAAACAAAACTTGGTCTGCTCGTTGCAGCAGGATTCTTCATGTCTTTTCTGTCGCAAATTTTAATTGCGCCACTCGCAGATCATGGATACGCCAGACGCTTAGTCACATTTGGGTTTCTCATTGAGGCTGTTGGCGCTCTCGGAATGGGATTCGGCAAGTCCTTTAGTGTTTTGCTTGGTGCGCGCATTCTGATGGGGTTCGGTGCCGGTATGGCACTACCCGCGATTCGACGCATCGTGATTTTGTCCGATCGTGAAAATATGGGGCGCAACCTAGGACGCGTGCTATCAGTCGACGTTGGTGGGTTTGCAATGGGCCCAGTACTGTCTGCTCTCACAGCAGACACGCTTGGACTTGCTGCCCCATTTCTGATTGTCGCAGGGCTGATGTTGACGGCAGGGCTCGTTGCCAGCACTCTGCATATCGAAGAAACCGCTCAAGAAGATCAATCCAAGGAGCATCTGGCGTTTGATCTTTTGAAAACACCTGCGTTGGCTGGAGCGATTGTGATCGGGCTCGCGCTCTTCATCATGATCGGTACATTTGATGCGGTCTGGTCCGTGATGATGGAAGACATCGGTTCATCTACATGGATGGCGAACCTCGGGATCACATTATTTGCACTGCCACTAATTATCTTGGGGCCGATCGGTGGCAAACTCACGCATCGCATTGGTCCATTTGTTGCCGCAACAGGTGGATTACTGCTGGGTTCTATGTGCATGCTCTTATACGGCAACTTGCCAGTGGCCTGGATGTTGTTGTCTGTCGGAATCGTACACGGAATCATTGACGGCCTAACAGTCACCGGAACTGGGATGGCAGTTGGTCTTGTTGCTCCACCTGCACGCTTGGCAAGTGCGCAAGGCCTACTCGGTGGACTACAAACTCTGGTTGGCGGAATCTCAGCAACCGTAGCGGGATTCACATATGAAACATTTGGTCGACGAACAACATATGCAATCACAGCGTCAGTGATGGTGGTCCTCGTCATAACGGGCACTCGTCTTGCCGGCAGTAGTTTTAAGATCAAAGAATCAGATGAAGCGACTGGACTCTATGGAACGGTCTGATTGGCTGTTGCTTGTGATACCCGGAATCATCTGGGGAACAAGTTTTTATTTTATTGCTGAAGGACTCGATGCTTTTGACCCGGCACTCATCACGCCATTACGAATTTTATTTGGTGGAGCCGTCTTGGCTGTCATACCTGCCGCGCGTCAGCCAGTTCTGCGAGCCGACTACCCAAAAATTGTATTGCTCGCACTGTTGTGGATGGTCATACCGCTCAGCTTGTTTCCGTTTGCTGAGCAACGTGTCTCAACAAGCGTGACCGGAATGCTCAATGGCGCAACACCTTTATTTGTCGCCACTGTTGCATCAATCATGATTGGTTATCTGCCAGCACGCCGACAAGTACTCGGACTCTCGGTTGGTTTCGTCGGCGTTCTGTGCATTGCAATTCCTACTGCAGGTGAGGGTGGCGCGAGCGCCACGGGCGTTGGCATGATTTTGTTAGCAATCATGTGTTACGGATTTGCGCTCAACATTGCGGTTCCGCTCCAACAAAGAAACGGCGCGTTACCCATAGTGCTGCGTGCTCAGACTATTGCGTTGGCAATAACTGCCCCATTTGGCATCGCATCGATCCCGCGCAGTACTTTTGCATGGCATTCACTCGCGGCAATGCTCGCACTCGGAATACTCGGAACTGGTCTTGCCTACGCGGCTGCAGTTACGCTTGCTGGTCGAGTAGGTAGCACGCGTGCTTCGGTGACCACCTACATTATTCCGGTTGTGTCGTTAGGACTCGGAGTTGCCCTACTCGACGAGTCCGTAGCGCTACTCTCAATACTGGGATGCGCTCTTGCTCTTGTTGGCGCTTACATCACCAACCGAACACCACGTTCTTCTTAGCGCAACGGAAGTAGTCCGGCTTGCATAATTGCTTTGCTGAGTGGACGACCAAGTTGACGAATCTGTTCGCACACTTCTTCACCAAATGCAAGATAGGGAGACGTTGCCAGTGCATCTGTTGTGGCCTCAATGCGCGCACGTTGCTCGTCTCCGGCAGGAGTAAAAGCAAGATCACCACTCTTCGTCACTAATCCACGAGTACGCATGCCATCAATCGCACTACTCCACTCGTCATCACTCCAACTTCGTGACGATGTCAGTGCCTGAGCAGGTACGTCACCTGATGCTGCATGAGAGACCAGTGCTTCGATACCCGTGAGACCTTCTGCAGTGAGAGCAGCAATATGACCGTCACCACGAAACTCGCGCAATAATGTTTGAGCATGCCACAACACAAGATGTGGTTCTTCTGGCCACGCCACTGATGAATGTCCTGCAAACAGTGGTCGCCCCTCTGGTTTTTCACATGCCACCTCTGCGACCCGACGCAAAAGTGTTGCGAGTGTTTTCACCTCTGGTGAACGAACCATCTCGTCTCCCCATGCTCGACGCAGTGCGGCATCTACTGCTCGAAACCGAACGTTTGTGAACTGCAAAGGTGATGCGATTTCCCATGCACCGTTCATTGCAGCACGCACGAGTGCAGGATTAAAGTTATAAAAAGTACTGATGACGACATCAGCCGTCACGGCTCCCATTGGTGCAGCGCGCGATGCAAAGTATCCGGTGCGCTGCATCGTGACACCCAGATGTGCGTATTCTGCCTCTGCTTCCGGAACAAAGTAGATCATCCCGTGAATCGGTTCGAGTGTCCTCCAGGTTTTACGCGCAACGATTGGATCCACTACGGCATGAACCCACCGTCAACAACGAACTCCGAACCAGTGGAGTACGAACTATCATCACAAGCCAGATACAGCGCTAAGCGAGCAACTTCGATTGGATCTGCTTCGCGACCCATCGGAATACGTTGTCTAATCGCTTCGCGTATGCCGTCTCCGGCTTGTTCAAAAGTTTGCAGCATGACTGTGTCAATGATTCCGGGATGAATGCTATTGACGCGAACTCCAAATGCAGCAAGTTCTTTGGCGACAGATTTTGTCATTCCGCGTACCGCCCATTTACTTGCACCGTAGGCAATAAAGCCAGGGCTTGCTGTCATTCCGGCAACGGAAGAAATATTGACGATTGATCCGGTCTTGCGACCTGACATATGCACTGCGACTGCCTGCATTCCTAAGAACACACCTGTTTGATTGATCGAGATCGTGCGGTTCCATTGTTCGAGAGTCGTTTCGACAATGCCACCGAACTCAAAGACGCCCGCATTATTTACGAGCACGTCAACCTGACCAAAAAGTTCAATCGTTGCTGCAACAACGGCAGCCCAATTATCTTTGTTCGTGACATCGTGGTGCATAAACACACACGTTGATCCGTCAGGTGAGATTTCTTTTGCCTTGAGTTTGCCGTCTTCATCGAGAATGTCAGTGATCACCACTTTGGCACCTTCGCTGTGAAACAGCGCTGCTTCAGACGCCCCCATCCCCCGCGCACCGCCACTGACGATGGCCACCTTGCCAGATAATTTATTATTTCCCATCCACTAGTTCTAGTCCGTGGCGCGACATCTGCCGAACCCGCAATACATGAACCTATTGGTGGTAGTTGGGGGCCTCATGGGTGATAGTGACGTCATGGGGATGGCTTTCTTCGCGACCAGCAGTGGTAACTCGCATAAAACGCGCCTTCTCGGCAAGCTGCGATAATGACGCCGCGCCCACGTATCCCATGCCCGATCGCAAACCTCCAATCAATTGATACACCACATCTCCAAGCGACCCCGAATACGCAACTCGCCCTTCGATGCCTTCGGGGACGAGTTTTTGGCGACTGACGCCCTCGCCTTGACCTGTGCCATAGCGATCAGCCCCAAGTCCCTGCATCGCTCCGATAGAACCCATCCCGCGATAGGTCTTGTATCGGCGACCCTCAAATAACTCCAAGTCCCCGGGTGCTTCATCTGTACCTGCCAACAAACTTCCGAGCATCACTACTTGAGCGCCCGCAGCAAATGCCTTCACTAAGTCGCCAGAGTACGTAATTCCGCCATCAGCGATGATTGGTACTCCTCGTTTTGCAGCCCGTTGCGCTGTAAACCACACGGCTGACAGTTGAGGCATGCCAGCACCTGCAATCACGCGAGTTGTACAAATCGAACCAGCCCCGACGCCGACTTTGATTCCGTCAACTCCAACATCAGCCAATGCATCAACGCCTTCTTCTGTGACAACGTTTCCGGCTATCACCGGCAACAACGGCCAACTATTTTTTATGCGCCGCACAGCAGTAAGGACTCCTTCTGTATGTCCGTGTGCAGTGTCAACAACCACGACATCAACGCCAGCAGCAACAAGTGCACTCACTCGAGCCTCAAGGTCTGGACCAACTCCAACTGCGGCACCAACGCGCAAACGCCCACCTGAATCTCGTGTTGCTGTTGGATAATCCTTACTCTTCATAATGTCTTTAACAGTGATCAGACCTTTGAGTCGCCCAAGTTCATCAACAAGGGGGAGTTTTTCGATTCTGTGCTGCTGCAAAATAGCTCGAGCATCTAGTAGCGATGTTCCGACTTGTGCTGTCACGAGTGGAGCACTCGTCATAAAATCTGAAACAGGTCGCGCGTAGTCAGACGGCTCACAAAAGCGAACGTCGCGGTTAGTGAGAATTCCGAGCAAGATGCCTTTGTCGTCGGTAATCGGAACACCAGAAAAGTGGTATCGGTTCATTAGTGTCTCGGCATCGGCGAGCGTTGCCGTGATTGGCAGAGTCACTGGATCTGTGATCATTCCAGACTGCGAACGCTTGACACGCTGAACATGACTCTCTTGTTCTTCGATTGTCATGTTGCGATGCAGAACACCAAGACCGCCTACACGAGCCAATGCAATTGCCATTGGTGCCTCGGTCACCTTGTCCATTGCCGCTGACACGATAGGCATTTCCAAATTGATCTCACCTGCAAGTCGTGTTGCGACATTAACTTTGTCTGGCAAGATATCGCTGAAGCCTGGAACCAAAACAACATCATCAAAAGTGAGCCCCTCAAGTGGCGTAAAAAGCTGATGATTTAATGAATTCACTGCGATACCTCCCTTGGCTGTTCAATCGCTTGCTGTCGACACAATGTCCCAAGCGTTTGGACCAATAATTCATGTTCTTGTTGATGCATCCGCTCGGTAAAAGATTCGAGTGTGTCGTCGATATGGATCGGCACCACCGCACTCGCCAACACAGGCCCAGTATCAATTCCTTCATCTGGAACAAGATGAACTGTGACTCCGCTGTGGGTACGCCAATTATCCCGTGATTCTGCAAATGCTCGTTCAATGGCGTGAGTTCCGACAAGTTCACCGGGCAATGCTGGATGCAAGTTGACAACGCGTTGGGGATAATGCGCAAGAAACTCCATTGACAAGACTCTCATAAACCCTGCAAGCACCACAAGGTCTGGGGTAAATGTCCGAGCGATATCACCAAGGCGACGATCATATTGTTTGCGGTCTTCTTCGGGACGTGGCATCAACACCACTGTGGGAACTCCAGCTTTTGCAGCCCGAACAAGCGCTGTCACATCGGCTTTGTTGCTGATCACTCCAACGACATCTGCGGTTAGCCAGCCGTCTGCACAGGCGTCAAGAATTGCTTGCAAGTTTGTTCCGTTGCCAGACACCATGACAAGTAGACGCATTCTGTCGGTCATAGCAAAACAACTTCATCTGAGTCACTGACACTTGCGCACAGTTCTCCAATAATCCAGGAGTCCTCGGGGATTAATTTTTGTACGGCTGACGCATCCGTCGCGCTCACAATAAGCACCATCCCAATCCCCATATTCAGCGTGCGGTACAACTCATCGGTTCCGAGTGATGTGAGTTGCTCAACAAGTTGGAACAAGGGCGGAGTCGGCCACGACCCCAAAGTGACCTTGGCGCTTACTCCGCATGGCAGCACACGTGGAATATTTTCGACCAGCCCACCACCTGTGATGTGCACGAGAGCCTTAAGGCGCGTATCAACTAAGAGTGGCGACAACAGTTGCAAATAACTGCGATGTGGTTCGAGCAGCGCGTCAATGAGTGGGCGCGTGAGCGGTGGTGGGGCGACATTAAGTGGCAGCCATTCAAATATTTTTCGCAGAAGTGAATACCCATTGGTGTGTGGCCCGCTGGAAGCAAGTCCGATGAGCACATCCCCAGGTGCAATATTTGAACGCGGCAGCAACTCATCGCGCTCGACGACCCCGACAAGTGTTCCGGCGATATCAAATGCTCCGGGTGTGTATACACCTGGCATTTCTGCGGTTTCGCCACCTAGTAATACAGTCCCGGAATCTGCACACGCAGCAGACATTCCTGCGACCACTTCTGCCACCATCTCAGCATCAATTCGTGACGACGCCAAATAGTCAAGGAAAAACATCGGCTTTGCTCCCTGCACCAATACATCGTTGATGCAATGATTCACAATGTCGTGTCCTGTTCCGCGCACTCGACCAGTTCGTGCGGCAAGTTCTACTTTGGTGCCGACGCCATCAGTAGACGCCACCAACACTGGATGTTTGAACTCTTTGAGAAACGACACGTCAAGTGCACCACCGAATGCTCCGACTCCTCGCAATACTTTGTCAGTTGATGTTGATGCGACACTCTCCTTGAGCAATTCAACCGCTCGATTGCCTTCATCAATGTCTACCCCTGCCCCAGAATACGTTGTGAGCAATGCAGCAGGTGCACGCCATGCGATGTCTCGTCGGTAGTACGAGCCCGTAAATGAAATCTTTTCTACTCTCTTGTAGGCATAGTCGCGTGCGGTCGCTAGATCGGCACCAACACCAACCACTGTCACAACCCGACCCGCACTTGTCACTACGTCACCATTGCGAGACTCAGTTCCGCCGTGATACACGTTGGTTTGCAGTTCTTCAATAGAGAGGCCCGTCACAATGTCTCCGAGCGTAGGGTTGGCTGGATAATCGGCAGCCACCATCACCACCGCTAACGCACTTGCGGACTTTATCTTGACAGAGACATTCGCAAGAGTTCCGCCAATGCAGGCAAGCACAATTTCAACTAGATCCGTATTCAAAAGAGAGAGCAGAACTTGTGCTTCTGGATCACCAAAGCGACAGTTGTACTCAAGCAAACGGGGTCCATCATCAGTCAGCATCAGCCCCGCATATAACACACCTTTATATGGGGTGCCGAGTGCAGCAAAATGATCGAGTACGGGTTGAATAAACAACGCACACAGTTCGTCTGTTGCGTATGGTGTTGTGACCGGAGCATACGCACCCATTCCGCCAGTGTTTGGTCCCAGGTCGCCTTCTGCAATGCGTTTATGATCCTGCGCAATTGGCAATGCGATTGCAGTTGTTCCATCGCACATCGCGATTAACGAAACTTCAGGACCACGCAAACACTCTTCGACAACGACTTCTCCGATTGCACATGCTGTAGAAATCGCAGCGATTGTTTCTGCAGTGCTGGACGGAACATCAACACCCTTTCCGCCTGCAAGACCAGATTGCTTGATGACAACTGCAGCATCAAGATTTTTCCACCACTTGGTTGCATCATCTGCTTGATCCTTGGCAAAAGTTGCATATCGGGGGCTTGGAATACCCAGTGTGTTGGCCAGTGCACGAGTAAAGGCCTTAGAGGACTCCAGTTGTGCAAGTTCACGCGTTGGCCCAAACGCTTGAATATCTGCTGCCACGAGTGCATCGACAACGCCTGCTGCAAGTGCAGCCTCGGGACCAACCAATACAAGGTCGACTTTTTGGTCAACGCAGAGAGCCACAACGCCCTCAACATCGTTGACTGCAATATTGAATCGTTCACCTGGCATGCCCGCATTTCCGGGTGATACCAACAGGCGACCACAGCGCAGTGATTGCTTTGCGCACAAAGCCATGGCATGCTCGCGACCCCCACTCCCGAGTACGAGAATCGTGAGAGGCGCGTTTGATGTCACGCCAATACCTGCTCAAATGAATCTTTGCGTCGTGGCGCTTGCACTGCAACGGGGTACTCACC
>BJGC01000012.1:0-30568 GCA_014190235.1 Actinomycetes bacterium
ACATACGTCACTGTCTCAAAACCACGATGAGGATGCCATGGGGCTCCTTTGGTCTCGAACGGTCCGTTCAATACCGGGCCCAACTGATCGAGCATTAAAAACGGATCAATGTCTTGCACCGAGAGGCCAGCGAATCCGCGATAGACCGGAAACCCTGCACCCTCAAAACCTGCACGTCCCGGAGCAATCTTGACCACGCTCCGCTCAACTGATTCTGGCAGCACCACTGCTAGTCGTGGCAGGATCAAAGTATCGGCAACTTGGATAGCAGGCATACCTCAATGTCTAGTGTAGGTGCAGTGACATTGCAAAATATTGTTTCCCCGATTGACGGTTCAACTCTGGCCACACGCCAACTGGCCGATGATTCCCAAATAGAGATAGTTCTCGAAAGAGCCTCACGCGCTAAGTCTGAATGGCAGAATACCACCATCGCGGAGCGAATTCGCTTGTGTGAACTAATGGTGAAATATCTCGAAGCGAATTCCAATGACATCGGACTTGAAATTACGCAACAAATGGGTCGGCCTATTCGTTACACGCCTAATGAAATTTTGCGGGGTGTACAAGAACGTGCTCGGCACATGATGTCAATTGCTCAACGCGAACTACGTGATATTGATGTTCCCCACGTTGATGGTTTTACCAAATTTATTCGCCGCAACCCGGTCGGAACCGTGCTCGTTGTAGCCCCCTGGAACTATCCATATCTCACAGCTATTAATTCAGTCGTACCGGCCCTGTTAAGCGGTAACACCGTCATCATGAAACATGCGTCACAGACTCTCCTTTGCGCTGAAAGGTTTTCTGCTGCTTGTAGTGCCGCCGGATTTCCAGATGGTGTTTTTCAACATGTGCATGCCAGTCATACAGCCGTGAGCAAGATGATCAGCGATAAGCGCATCAACTTTGTTGTCTTTACCGGATCAGTTGAGGGCGGTGCAGCAATGGAGCGCGCGGCTGCTGGCCGCTTTATCGGAGTCGGTACAGAACTCGGAGGTAAAGACCCTTCATATGTGCGCGCCGATGCAGATCTCTCAGTCGCAATAGCCGAAAATGTCGACGGATCATTTTTCAATAGCGGCCAATCATGTTGTGGCATCGAAAGAATCTATGTCCATGCTGATGTCTACGACGACTTTGTTGATGGCTTTATTAATCTCACGCGTCAATATGTGCTTGGCAATCCTTTAGATGCCCAGACCACGCTCGGGCCGATGGTCAACACAAAGAGTGCTCAGTTCGTGCGTGATCAGATTTCTGCTGCGATCGCTCAAGGCGCACGCGCTGTTGTCAGTGAGCATGAATTTGAAGCCTCACGAATTGATTCTCCATATCTTGGGCCGACTGTTTTGTTAAATGTCAATCACTCCATGAGTGTCATGCGAGATGAATCATTTGGTCCCGTCATTGGCATTATGAAAGTCTCCGGAGACCAAGAAGCGGTCTCCTTGATGAACGACTCTCCCTATGGCCTCACTGCTTGTCTCTGGACACAAGACATCGAACGTGCCGCGGCTCTTGGTCATCTGATTGAGACAGGCACGTGCTTTATGAATAGATGTGACTACTTAGACCCATCATTGGTGTGGACTGGAGTCAAAGACACTGGTTCTGGAATTGCATTGTCAGAACTTGGATTCGGGCCATACATCAAACTTAAATCGTTTCATCTCAAGCATTCATAAGAATTGTCACCGTGGCGGAAACTCATACTCAACATCAGTAAACGAATCCGTCGGAAAAAAATACAGTAAGCGCAGTGGCTCAGCGCCTGTATTCACAGCAAAATGCTCGATGTCTCCAGGAATAAAAACTGCATCGCCCACTACGACTGATGTCTTGTCACCTGCAATCCAGACATATCCGCTGCCGCTCAAGATGTAATACACCTCTGCAAGAGAGTGCCAATGACCACGCACCGGCGTGGGCGCACCAACAGGTATTTCGGCAACCCCTACTGTTAGGTCAGTCGTCGGCGTGCGATCTGCGCTAAACAGTGTCCACCATTTCACCGAGCCCTTGATCGAGTCAGCCCACTGTTCTGTTTCACAGTCCGATTCCCGACGAAAAACTGGTGAAGCCTTCGTGGGATTGTGTGGCAAATTGTGCGTCATCGAACCTCCCCTGCTCGTCAACCGACTATAACGACCTAGGGTTAAACTCAAGGAGGACTCATGACAAATATTTTGATCAATACTTGGCCATCACTTTTGCCAGCTGACGACGACCACCCGTATCGCATCGGGGCATGGGCTCCCCAGACTCGTGAATGGAACGCTACCGAGATGCAGGTGCAGGGAGAAATCCCGCACGATCTCAATGGGGTGTATTTGCGAAACACAGAAAATCCCCTGGTGCCCGCACTTGCTCGGTATCACCCATTTGACGGTGACGGCATGCTGCATGCAATCACTTTTCAAGATGGGTCAGCGGCATATCGCAACAGAATGGTTCAGACACAAGGGCTCGCAGCAGAACTCGAACATGGCAGTGCGCTCTGGTCTGGTCTTGCTGAATCGCCAAAAAAGTCAATCCGTCAGGATGGGTGGGGTGCCCGCACCCGCATGAAAGATGCATCAAGCACAGACGTCGTTGTGCACAACGGAATCGCGCTCACAAGTTTTTACCAATGCGGCGACCTGTATCAACTCAACCCACACACGCTTGACAACATGGGTCCTGCATCATGGAACGGCGTGTTCCCAAAAGAAGGTGTATCTGCTCATACCAAGGTTGATGAGAACACCGGCGAACTCTTGTTTTTTAACTATTCAACGACCTACCCATATATGCATTACGGAGTCCTCTCTTGCGCAGGCGAACTCGTCACATATATCGATATTCCATTGCCGGGACCACGCCTGCCACATGACATGGCATTTACGACAAACTTTTCTATTCTCAATGATTGCCCCATGTTTTGGGATGAAGAATTACTCAAACGAGATGTGTATGCCACTCAATTTCACAAGGATATGCCGACGCGCATTGGCGTTGTTCCTCGCCACGGAAAAAGCAGCGATGTTCAGTGGTTCGAATGCGAAGCAACATACGTATTGCACTGGATTAATGCGTACGAAGATGGTGATGAAATAATTTTAGACGGCTATTTCGAATATGATCCCTCTCCAACAATGCCACCAGACGCCGACCTCAACACACGATTGTTTCGTTTTCTTGACCTCTATGCATTGCAATCACGCCCCTACAGATGGCGCCTTAATCGACGCACTGGCACGGTGACAGAAGGCCCTATCTCAGACACCATTACTGAGTTTGGCATGATCAACAATGCATACGCCGGCCGCAAATACGACTACACCTACAGTGCTATTCCAGTCAACGGCTGGTTTCTCTTTGAGGGAGTCATCAAGCATTCTGTTCAAACTGGAACTGAAGAGTCATACCGATTTGATCAAGGTGTCTACTGCAGCGAAACCGTCTTTGCACCACGCACCAATTCGCAGTCAGAAGATGACGGCTATCTCATCTCATTCACCACAAATACCGTGTCCGATGTGAGCGATTGCGTCATCTTTGACGCGCAACGAGTCAGCGATGGCCCCATCGCCACCATACGTCTTCCCGAAAAAATTTGTAGCGGCACTCATTCATATTGGAGCAACCACACCCCGTAATGCCCTGATCTAAAACAGTGCTCATATAAGTGAGTGATCTGGGCAAGACAGGCATACGTGGTCTTCGTCAAATATGGCACACTAGTAAGGTGATCGCCTCGCACCCGATGTCTTCTGGCTTTGATTGGGACACTGCGGTTCCCACTCACGCACGCACAACGCTCACAGATGAGCAGTGGAATCAATTCAACTCAGACGGATATTTTGTCACGGAGAACCTTGTTGATCCCACGACTCTTGCTGAAGTCACCGCTGAGACTGATATTTTTTGCGAGGAGGCCGACTCGTTCCTTGAAAAATTACCGGACAGCAGATTGTTTATCGCTGAAAAAGGGGCCATCACTTTCGCTCCAAATATCGCCCTCAAGTCAGATGCGCTGTTGAAGTTTGTGTCCTCATCGCCAATCACAGGACTTGTGCATGATCTCATTGGTCCTGACGCGCGTTTGTATCACGACCAAGCCGTATACAAAGCAAATGAGAAGCCACGTCGGTTTCCGTGGCATCAAGACAACGGATATACATTTGTCTTGCCAGAGCACTACCTCACGATTTGGATTGCTCTAAATGACGTACCCGTTGAGGCAGGTTGTGTTTGGGCAGCGCCCGGACTCCACAAAAGCGGAACTCTGTTGCACACATATGTCGAGCCGTTGGGCTGGGAGATATTTGAAGATCCGCCCGTGACTCCTATTGCTGCGCCTATTGCCGCCGGTGGTGCAGTCGTATTCTCAAGTCTTACACCGCATCTCACTGGCCCAAATGTGTCAGACCACATGCGTAAGGCCTACATCTTGCAATATGTCGGACCAGATGCCGTTCGTTTTGACGGACCTCACGACAAGCTCGGAACACCACTCACCGATAATGCTCGATTTCCGTGGGTGTTGCGCAACGGTTCACGTGTGTGAAATCCCCTGCTGACTCTCACCCACTCAACACATACATTTGTGTTTCGCAAGACACCGTCTCTCGCTTTCAGCAAGACGGGCACGCAGTTGTTCGGGAGTTGGCCTCTCGCCAGGAAATTGCTGCCTACAAAAGTGCCATTGATGATGCCACGATGGCATGTCGTTGGGATAATCGTCCACTCGATGAGCGAGATACATACGGTAAAGCATTCATCCAGTCAGCAAACATTTGCCAATACGATCCAAGCGTTGCGGCGTTCGTGCATGCCAGACGGTTTGCGCGCGTTGCCGCCGAACTACTCGAGTGTGATGGTGTTCGGCTGTATCACGACCAAGCGTTATATAAAGAGCCTGGTGGCGGTTTTACGCCGTGGCATCAAGATCAGGTGTATTGGCCGCTTGACACCACAAAGACAATCACAATGTGGATGCCCCTTGTTGACGTGCCAAGCAATATCGGTGGTATGACGTTTGCTGATCAAAGTTGGCAGCACGGAAACCTCGGCGAACAAGTGATCGGTGATGAGTCGCATGCACATTTTGAAACAGTTGTCAAAGAGCGCGGGTTCTCATTGTCCACTCACGGACCATTCGCACCTGGGGATGCCACCTTCCATCGAGGCTGGACATTGCATTCGGCGCCGGCCAACAACACTGACATCATGCGATCAGTAATGACCATTATTTATTTTGCAGACGGAACCAACATCGGTGTCACCGATCATCCTGCACGCGAATTAGATCTGGCGCTATGGCTAGGCGGTGCAGCCACTGGTACACCGGCAACTTCAACAAGCAACCCCTTGTTATGGCATCGCTCCTGGGATGAATAATTCTGTTGAACTAGATCTTTAACGACCAGCGTATTTCACTGCCCGATTTCCGTTTTCGTCGCGCACATCAAACTCTTCTGAGATGTCTTCAACCCACTGAATTGAACCAGAGCGTTCCATCAGGTTCGGAGCAATCACAAGCGCGGCAATTGCGCGCCCAACACCAAGAGTTGTTTGAGACATTGATAGATCTGTTCCGCGTTCGCCAGCCCATTTTTGAATGAACTCTGTTGCTACCGATCCTGGATACACCGAGCAGCATGCAATCCCCTTGGGTTGTAGTTCGATAGCCATGTCGGCGCTCAGTCGGTTAAGACCAGCCTTACCGGCACCATATGACGAACTGAAGTGATACGAGGTACCACCAGGTGATGAAACGTTGATAATTGATCCGCCAGCACCAGCCGCAAACAACAAAGGGGCGGCATGCCATGACGCCACGTAGTGGGCACGTAATCCGATGCCAACTTGATCATCCCAAATGCTGATTGGATGGTCCCAGAATCCGCCACCCCATGCAGGTGGGTCAGGAATTTTGTACACGTTGTTGACCAGAATATTTAGTTTGCCCGACTCTGCTTGCACTTGAGCAAACAGTGCTGCTATTTCAGAGTCATTTCCGTGATCAACCTGAACCGCAATTCCATGACCGCCAGCATCATTGACCATTGCCACAGTTGTGTCTATTGAAAGTGGATCACTGCCCGTTGTGCGACCTGTGATGTAGACAGTTGCACCCATTTCGCCAAGTGCAATGGCTGTACCGCGTCCGATTCCGCGACTTGATCCAGTGACAACGGCAATTTTGCCTGTGAGTTGAGAGCCCATTACTTTGTGTCTGCCGCAACAAAGTCAACATCAAGGCTGGTGAGCCCGCGCAACATAAAGCTTGGGAAATACTCGTACTTGTTCGTCGGCGACAGAGTAAAACTTTCGATTCGCTTTGACAGTTCTTCGAGCGCAACTCTTCCCTCAAGGCGCGAAAGGTTTGCGCCGAGACAGAAATGAATCCCCTTGCCGAATGCCAAGTTCTCCCGAAGGTTTTCTCTGTCAGGATCAAAAGCATCAGGATCATCAAACAAACGCTCATCGCGATTAGCCGACGAGAACACGATCACAATACGAGATCCCTTTGTCAATTTGGTTCCACCAAGTTCTGTGTCTTTAGTGAGCACTCTCCACATCCCTTGTGTTGGAGTCGACAAACGAAGTGTCTCGTCAACAACGCGGTCAATACGAGATGGGTCATCTTTGATCATCTGCCATTGTTCTGGATTCTCTGCCAGCAATCGCATCATCTCGGTCAACATCTTTGTCGTTGTCTCATTGCCAGCAACCAACAACTGCGCCACAATGCTCAGCATCTCTGGCATATCAAGTGGTCGCTTGTCGGTGACTTCTGGATCATCGTCTTCAATGCTTGCGTTTAGCAAGTTTGTCAAGATGTCATCTCGAGGATCTGTACGCCGTAAATTAATTTGCTCGGCAAAATAATGCTGGAACTCATTGACTCCGCCCTCAGCACGCACACGCTCGTCAAGCGAAATGTTTGTTCCGATACCTGCAATCGAGTCGTCAGACCAACGCTTGAAGTCTGCCAACCTGCTTTGTGGCACATTCAGTGCGTGGGCGATCACTTCTACTGGCAATGGCACGCCAAACTCCTTGACGAACTCAATGTGTCCGTTTGCAATCCAGGAATCAATCAGTCTCACTGTCAATTGACGAACAAATGGTTCAAGTTCTGCAATGACCTTGGGGTGAAATGCCTTTGATACAAGGCGGCGATACCGAGTGTGATCTGGTTGGTCAGCGGTCAACATGGTGGGAACACGGGGGTATCCATCTTTGACGACCGCGCTCAAACGCTCGCGGGCCTCAGCACTAAGAGGCATGCCGGCTCCTCCAAACAGTGATGAATACGTCTGAGGGTCACGCAGAACTTCCATTACTAAATCGTGACGTGTGACGAGATGTACACCTATGCCTTCGACCAACAAAACTGGAGCTTCTTCGCGCATCTGGGCATAGTGCGGAAATGGACACTGCAGTGTTTGTGCATCGAACGGGTTAAATTTTGCGAGGTCAGTTTTCATATTTTCTCCATCTGTGTAATTTTTTTAAATTATTTTCCTGAAAGTTTCTCAACAATTGGGGCGGCGGCTTCCATGACCGATGACCCAAATGTGACATAACTGATTCCGTAGCGCTCGCGTCGCTCAACAATGCGGTCACATATTTCGTCAACCGAACCAATGAGCGCATTGGGATGTTCAGCAAAAACTTCTGGTGTTAAGCCAAACATCGGTGCCATTTTTGCACGAGTGCCTTCGCCGTCAGGGGTGACGACCGTGAAATATGCGGCAATCTCTATTTCGATATCATCAAAACGCGACCCTGCACCGTCTTTGATCCATTGGATCTTTTGGTCCGTCAACTCAGCAGTGGCTGAACCAATGCCCTCTGCACCAAGTTTTCCGGATGAATTATTAAAGTTCAGACTCACGATGTCTGCTTCGCGGCCAGCAATTCCCAAGATACGTTGCGCACCTCCACCAATCATGATGGGGGGCATTGGTCGTTGGATCGGCTTTGGAACGGCTTCAAATCCAACTGCATGTACGTGTTTGCCTGCCATGTTGAGTTCTCCGTCTGCACTCGAGGCACGAATCAATGCAATGACTTCTTCAAGTCGGTCTAATCGAACACCAGCGCGATCAAAGGTGATCCCCATTGCGTCGTACTCATTTTGCAGCCAGCCAGCACCCAGACCGATTTCTAGTCGTCCTTCTGAAAAGAAATCCAGCGTGGCAAGTTCTTTTGCAAGCATGACCGGATTGCGATAATCCACGCACAACACACGGCAGCCAATTTTTATCGTTGTCGTTGCTTCAGCAGCAACTGCCATTGCTGGAATCGCCGCAACTGTCTGCACAGGATGACCAGTGGCAGCAAGTGCTGGACCAGGTCCGATCACGTGATCTGCTAAGTGAAACGAAGAAAAGCCAAGTGATTCTGCTTTGCGCGCAAGTGCCCGCCATTCACCTGCTGATGCGGGGGCGTATCCTTGCACTCCAAAACGAAATGGCTTTTTCATACTGGCAACTCCAATATTGTGACGATTCCGTTGTCTCCGTTTACTTCAACTAATGCACCGTCTGGAATACGCACAGTTGCATCTGTCGCTGATACAACACACGGAAGACCAAGTTCGCGACTCACGATAATTGCATGACTGATTTGTCCACCGACGTTCACTACCACCGCGCCGCACGACATAAACAGTGGGGTCCATGCAGGGTCAGTATTCGGGGCGATCATGACGTCTCCTGGTTGCAAATCACCAGGCTCGGCAGCATCCAAAATAACGCGAGCGCGACCGATGTAATGTCCAGGACAACCTGCAACGCCCTGAATGGATTCTCCAGGCTTGCCCTGCACGGCCGCTGAACTGCCTTTCTTTTGATACTGACTCAGTGGCGGCACGATTCCGTTCTTGATGAAAAATGGTGGCTCAAGTGTCTGTAGATGCAGCCATTGTCCATACCGAGTCGCAAGGGTTGCGCCCATTGCGGCGGGATCTTTGATGAAGTCTTCGACTTCTTCGTCAAGCAACATAAAAATGTGATCCGCTTGCTTGATCGCGCCAGTCGCTGCGTGACGACGACCTAGTTCGCGAAACGCCATACGACCTTCGTGCACAACCCGAATGATGTTGGTCTTTGTGCGCTCTCTAAACATTAATTGTGCAGAAGCAACGATTGCAGACTCAAACATGCCAGCAAGTTCTTCGCCCAAAACTTGCACTTTTGCTCGCACATCAATGATCGCCTGTTCACGTTCTTTTGCTTGACGCTTATTGCGAATCTCAGGAGACTCATCATCAGCCTGAAACCGAACGCGATCAAATGCAGCCAGAACTATTTCTGGTTTTGTCTCCCACACTTCTGCGCTCATCTCCCACTCATTTGGACCACGCGAGCCAAAGTCTGCAATGAACTGATCGAACTGTGCCAAGAATGCCGTGGCATCAGCAGAGCCGGATGCGCGCAAGCGATCGAGCAATCCAGTCACACCCGCATCAAATGCTGACGTCAAGTCTCGAGAACCACGAATCAAACGAGAAATTTTCCACATCGCATAACTTGGCTCTGCGGAATCAACTTCTCCGATGCCTGCAACAATCTTCATCGGTATTGTTGGGTCGCCAATAGCCTCACCTACTGCAAACAAAATTCCGGGAGCAACTCCAGAACCAGAAGATGGCAAGGTGTGGCTCTCAAAAAGTTTTTGCAACATCGGCTGTGTCGACCGTGCCCGCGCCACAAGAGCCACGTCTGTCATTTTTGTCAAGTCCGGCCGAGACGCACGAAACGCAATCGTCTGCACTTTTTCGTCATTAATCTCTGGCCACGTTGTGGCTGTCATCAACCAGCCCAAGTGTGCGCCAATCAGTTCGAGCAGATCAGGTCGCTCGTCAAGCGGATGAGCAACATACGGTGGAACCTCTGGATGGTTTCCAAAAAATGCTAAGTCAAGTTGTTCAACGGTGACAGCAGGACTCCGAACTCCTTGCATGCGCACATTTGCCAAGTTGATATAGAAATATCCCGCAAAGAATCCAGCCACTGCGGGTGGGCTCTCGGTGAACTCATCAAGTGAGTAGTTTCCGCTACGAACATATCCGTCGCGCCATCCCAGGAGAATTCCTTTTTCCCAACTGAACTGTTGTCCGAGTGGACTTGCCGCAGTTGGCAATACTTCACCTGCATTGGCGCGTGTGTAGTGAGGCCACCGCACACTTGGGTCACGATCTGTAATCCAACGCTCTGCCATTTCTGGTCCCCCTATTGTGTGGTCGCCCGACCATTTGTGTGTCTTGCTAAACTAACCGATGGATTAGTTCTCGCGCTATCCCAAGCAACAGCAGGGCGGGGGCAAGCCAAAGCGGCCTGGCACCTCAAGGCGCAGGGGTGGACTCAGGCGCCTAAATTGCGGCAGCGCCAATAATTGCGACAGCGCAGATATTGAGGTGCTTGAGACCCCGCAACACAAAGGAGTCCTCGTACACAAAATCGTTGTCGGGAGCGACCGTGATGTTAGCGAGACGATCCAGCAGTAGACCCGTGGCAATACAGGCTTCAAGCCTTGCCAAACCAGCACCAGGACAAAAATGCTCGCCGTTACCAAAAGCCAAGTGATCTTTGACATTTGATCTGTCGATATCGACGGCATCTGGTTCAGTAAATTTGCACTGATCCCGATTAGCGGCAGCAAACAACAACCACAGATGATCGCCGGCAGGCACAGTCGTCGCCCCGAGCTGCACATCTACCTTGGCTTGACGAAACAAACCCCCGACCGGAGCTTCTATGCGCAACATTTCTTCGACTAACGGTTCAATCAACGTGCGATCAGCACGGACTCGCGCTTGTAAAGCAGCATCGGCAGCAAGCGCATGAATGATGTTAGTGATCAACTTAGTTGTTGTCTCATTGCCTGCAACCAAGAATTGTTGCAACATTCCGAGCTGCTCATCGTCAGTAAGTTCTTCACCATCGATCACTGCGTTTGCGATATCCGACAAAATATTCTCTGCAGGCTCTCGCTTGCTGAGAGCAATGCGACCCAAGAAATACTCCTTGAATTCGTTCGAGGACACAATGAATCCGCGCACTTGGTCGAGCGATGGTGAATGATTTCCGACGGGCATCACAATGTCATCTGACCAACGCTTAAACGTCGCGAGGTCATCTCCTAACACTCCAAGAGCCAATGCAATAATTGTCATTGGCAAACCGACGGCAAACTTTGTCACGATGTCAACTTGTCCTGAATCTTGAATCTGCTCCACCACATCGTCAAGCAAACGACTTGCAGTTTCACTAATCGCAGGCTCCATGCTGCGTAGGCGGTCTGGACGAAACGCGGGGTTCACGAGTTTGCGCTGGCGCCGATGATCTGGCGGATCGGCATTCAACAACACCGCTGCTTGTCCCCGCCCAGCAGTGATTGATGTGAGATACGGCGCCATCGTTGGATCCTGCGACAACTCCATAAACCGTTCCATCAACACGGTTCCGGCTGCTTGAGGACCAGTCGGGCTACGACTCGAAAACCTCTCGGTGTCACGCAAAATCATCCGCACATCGTCATATTTAGTCACCAACCAGGCCCCAAGGTGCTCATGGAAAATTGGACCGTCGTGCTCGCGCAGTTCGGCAAAGATGGGATACGGACAGGCGATTGCCGATTGCTCCCGATTTATGAGGTCATCAACCCTTGAAGACGCCGTATTTGTAGCCACCCTTACTCCTTGCTCTCGAACTTGACATAAACTACCCCATGAGTTCGCTCTCGCGAAGTCGCACACATGTAGGGGGTCTCATGTCAATAGACGAAGCAATCACGCCAACAAGCGATTCAGCAACATCGACACATCTGTCTTTTTGCCGAGTGTGTCATGCCAGTTGTCCAATGGAAGTCGATGTCACACTCGGTCGCGTTACCGCAGTACGTGGAGTTGCTGACGATCCACTTTTTGCTGGATACACCTGCATCAAGGGACGTCAGATTCCAGAGCAGATGTCTCATCCCGCACGTATTCGCCAATCATTGCGTCGCCGCGCTGACGGCACATTCGAACAAGTGTCATCCACTGATGCCCTTGATGGCATTGCAGCAGAACTTCGCCGCATCATCGACACCTATGGTCCTCGCGCAGTAGCGAGTTACACAGGCACTGGCGGATACCAAAACAGTGTTGCCGTTCCTGCTGCTCGCGCATTTCATGACGGAATCAAGTCGTCCTCGTTTTATACATCTGTCACCATCGACCAGCCAGCAAAAAGTGTGGCACCTTTTCGCACCGGAATCTGGGAAGCCGGCTATCACAACTTTCGTGATGCAGACGTGTTGCTCGCGGTTGGTTACAACCCCATGGTCTCAAGCTATGGACCCGTCGGAGGATTGCAAGGCACCGATCCGTTTGTCAAACTTCGCGAAGCAAAAGCACGCGGGATGAAACTCATCGTGATTGACCCGCGCCGCACAGAACTCGCAAGTCGCGCAGATATTCATCTTGCGGTCAAGCCTGGTGAAGACCCCACGTTGCTAGCTGGTCTCATCAATATTATTTTGGATGAGGGGCTCTTTGACCATGAGTTCTGCGATCAATGGGTCTCTGATCTCGACGCGTTGAGCAAGAGCGTTGCACCGTTCACGACCGACTATGTTGCGCAGCGATGTGATGTGCCTGCCGACCAAATCATTGCCGCAGCACGAATGTTTGCTGCTGGCACAAAAGGAACATGCGGAACCGGAACCGGTCCAAATATGGCTCCACATCCCAGCCTTACTGAGCATCTCGGAATCGTAATCAACACAATATGTGGACGAGTAAATCGCGAGGGTGATCTCCTCGAAAGTGGTTTATTTTTATATCCAGAGACACCAAAACGTGCACAGGTGATTGCACCGCGTTCTGCTGTCACTGGTGCACCCGCGCGTTTTCGCAACTTGCGGGGCTACCGCGGCGAGATGCCGACTGCCACATTGTCAGAAGAAATCATTACCCCAGGAGAAGGCCGTGTTCGTGCACTCATCGTCAGCGGCGGTAACCCTGTTGTTGCGTGGCCCGACCAAGAACTCACCATACGCGCCATGAACGACCTTGAACTTTTAGTCGTTGTCGACCATCGCATGTCTGCGACTGCTGAGTTTGCAGACTATGTCATTGCTCCAACGCTCGCACTTGAGCGTGCAGATGTACCGCACCTCATGGACCGATGGTTTGCCGCTCCGTACACCAACTACACGGACGCCATTCTCGAACGAGATGGCGATGTGCTCAATGAGTGGGAAGTATTTTGGGAACTGTCCCAGCGGTTGGGCTCAACCTTGCCTTTCCCTGGCGGCGATGCACCTACCGACACGCGACCAACAGACCACGACATTATTGAACTTGCGTATGCAAACTCACGTATGCCAATTGATGAAGTCCGCAACAATCGTCGCAAGATTCATCCTGAAAAAGCAATGGTCGTCACCGCTGCAGACCCAACATGTACTGCCAAGTTCACAATGGCCCCAGATGACATTGTTGAAGAATTAGCGGTTGTTCGCAACGAATCAGATGGCGCAGACGCGCTCGGAATCGACGGGACCCGCTTTCCGTTCCGACTCGTGAGTCGTCGACTCAAGCACCGACTGAACTCACTCGGAAACGAACTTTCTGTACTTGCAGCAAAGGGCAGCACTAATCCTGCATATATGAATCCATCTGATATGGAGGCATACGACATTGCAGACGGAGACCTGATTGAAATAACGTCTCCACGCGCGTGCGTGCATGCAGTCGTTGAGTCAGCACCTGATGTTCGCACGGGAGTTATCTCAATGGCGCACTCATGGGGTGGTTCATCGCTCACAGACGAAAAGGTTCGCGACATCGGAACACCAACAAGCAGATTGGTCTCTGTTGATCAGGGCTTTGATCCGCTCACCGGAATGGTGGTGCAGAGCGCTATTCCTGTTGCGATTAAACTTCTTGAAAAACTCAACGCATAACATTCACGTTCCGATCGGAGGCAGAATATGGCACGGCTAGATATTCCAGAGGGCGACGGTCTCGAGGCACATCGGATGTGGATGCTCGCTCCCCACATGGGGACTGCAATGCACGCCATGAGCGAAGCAGTGTACGAAAAGTCCAGTCTCGGAATCCGCGAACGCGAAGTTGCCAGAATGCGCATTGCTCAACTTAATCAGTGTGTGGTGTGTCTCAACACGCGAGCAGCCTCTGCAATGGCACAAGGCTTAACGGACGAGCTGTATAACTCAGTGCAGGATTATCGCGACAACCCTGCTTTCACTCTGCGCGAGCGCCTGGCCGCTGAATACGCCGAGAGATTTGCTATTGATCACACTGACATTGATGATGCTCTCTGGAAGCGACTGCAAGCTCAGTACTCCGACACCGAATTGCTCGAACTCACTGTCACAATCGGATTCTGTATCGGCATGGGACGAGCGTTTCATGTTCTTGATGTTGCAAAAGACTTTGATGTTCTTTGGAGCAGAGAACCAAAAGCGCCAATCGCTTGATTGAGTGCGTTGCTTGATTTAGTGCGAAGTCGTTTCGCCCAGGTAACTCGCCTCGAGTAACGAACGATTACTTGCTAGTTCTTTAGCGTCGCCTTCAGTGACGAGCTCTCCGTGACTCAAAATGTAGGCACGGTCGGCAACCTGAAGCGCCATATTGACGTGTTGTTCGACAAGCAGCACGCCTGCACCCGTTTCGTCGGCAATTTTTCGCAAGATAGGCAAGAGACGCTCGACAATAATTGGTGCCAACCCAAGGCTCATCTCGTCCACCATCAACAACTTTGGTTTGACGGTCAGCGCGCGTGCCATGGCCAACATCTGTTGTTCTCCACCAGATAGGAGACCTGCGCGCCGATCCATTATTTCTGCCAGTATCGGGAAATACGCCAATGCCTGTTTGACATCCGCTGCTCCTCGGGCGGCACCTAATCGCAGGTTCTCCCCCACGGTCAACTGATAAAAAAGTGCCCGTCCCTCTGGTACGTGCGCGAGCCCTTCACGAGCAATCAGATGCGGACGCCGACCTTGCACACTTTTTCCAAAAACCTTGATCTCTCCCGAGATGATTGGAACAAGACCAGATGTCGTCAACAGTGTTGTGGTTTTTCCGGCACCATTTGGCCCAAGTAATGCCACAACCTCTCCGGACTTAACTTGCAAGTTCAGACCTCGCACAACAGAGACACCGTTGTAGCCAGTATTGAGATCGTTTATTTCAAGCAATGTTTCCATCAGTGTTTTCCTTCTGTTGCGCTACTTCCGAGGTACGCCTCAATCACTCGCGCATCTGTTTTCACTTGTGCTGGAGTTCCTTCAGCGATTTTTTGTCCAAACTCAATGACGTAAATATAGTCGCATACATCCAGCACCAGCCCCATGTCGTGATCCACTAAGAAAATTGTGATCCCAGCATCAATGATTCGACGAAGACCTTGCCCAAGTTCACGGGACTCACTGGTATCAAGACCTGCCGCAGGCTCATCCATACATATCAACTCTGGCTGAGATGCAAGTGCTCGCGCCGCTGAGACCAACTTTCTTTGTCCTTGGCTGATCTCGTTAGGAAGTTTTTTTATCAGATCCTGAATTCCTAAAACCTCAATGGCAAAGTCAACACCGCTTCTCTCGCGCGCTCGACTCGGGCGAATAATGTCTGTCAAAAAACTCTTGACTGTCTGTCGCTCTGCTGCAACCTGAAGATTTTCTTCAATTGTTAAGTCATCAAAGAGTTCAAGAGATTGCCACGTGCGCGCCATGCCCAAACGACTACGGGCATGAACCGGCATCTCGTTGATTTCTTGACCTTTGAACTCGATACGACCTGTCGCTTGAACAAAGCCAGTAATGCCGTCAATAAAAGTGGTCTTGCCCGCGCCATTAGGACCAATCAGCCCGACGAGTTTTCCTTTTTCAACCGTGAGGTCAATATTATTGACTGCCCGCAGTCCTCCAAACGTCACAGACATTCCGTGTGTTGCTAAAAGATCCATCTCATACCCCCATCGCTATCTTACGCCTCTCGGTAGTCCGAAAATTTCGCATCCCGCTCACTGAGTGCTGCGGTCACACCTTTTGTGGCAAATGAGCCCATGTACTCCATCGAGGAACGCTGATGAAACCCAAGTGCCTGAATCTCTGCTGTTGCTCGAATACCAGCTCTAATTCCCATCACTTCCATTGCTCGATGAGCCGCACGCTTGTTGAGTGCAAGCAAATCAAGTGGGATCTTCGCCACGCGCTCAGCGATTGCTAGCACAGCAGTGTCAAGATCTGCCTCTGGATATGCCCGATTAGCGAATCCTGCCGCGACTGCTTCTGTTCCAGACATTGAGTCACCGGTGAGCAGTGCTTCCATGCCGCGACGCAAACCCATCATCCATGTTTGCCACTGCATGTCAGGTGGCGACATGAGCCGAACAGGTGGGTATCCGATTTTTGCGTCATCGGCCACATAGACAAGATCGCATGCAGTTGCCAATTCGGTTCCGCCCGCCAAACAATATCCGTGCACCTGGCCGATGATGGGTGTTGACATATCCCACATCTCAAACCAGTTATTGACAACATGTCGCGACCACCAACCATCGGCACGAGATATCGCTCGTTCTACATCACTGTTTGGCGAACCCAAGTCATATCCAGCACAAAAGCATGAGCCGGCACCACGAATAATCATCACCGAGACAGAGCGATCTCTGTCGCCTTGGCGCAGCGCATCAAACAATGCACCACGGATATCGTCATTGAGCGCGTTTCGTTTTTCAGGTCGATTCAGCGTAAATCGTCGCACCATTGGTGCTGGATTATCGATGATGAGTACTGGCTCAGACATAGATCCCTTTCAAGTTGTTGTTTACTTCTTATCCCAATACGGGGCTCGCAATTTTCGTTTATTAATTTTACCCATCGTGTTGCGTCCTAGATCAGACACGAACTCGATTGTTCGTGGGCATTTGTATTTGCTGAGCCGTTCTTGGCAAAAGGCCAACACTTCTTTGACATCAGGTGGATTCGATAGATCACGAGGAATCACTATTGCCTTGAGTTCTTCGCCCATGTCTGCAGACGGAATTCCGATGCATGCCACATCAAGAATGCCAGGGTGCTGAACCAAAACTTGTTCGGCTTCTGCTGGATAAATGTTCACACCACCAGATACCACCATGTCGCTGAAACGATCAGTGATAAATACATACCCATCTTGATCTATGTAGCCAATTTCTCCGAGCGTGAAAACACCTGGTGCGATATTTGCTGCCTTAGTTTTTTGAGCATCGTTTGGATAAATCACTCCGCGACCAGTGGCATCTTTAAAAAAGAGCCGACCTTCTGTATTGGCAGGCAACTCATTATCGTCGTCATCCAAGACAAGTGCCGTAAACGGCGGAACCGTGCGCCCCACCGAACCCGGGTGTTCTAACCACTCTGGACTCGAGATAGAACACGTTGTTCCAACTTCTGTCGCGCCATAAGCGTCTGTAAACACTGGACCCCACCACTCAATCATTGATCTCTTAATGTCAACAGGACACGTTGCTCCAGTATGCGCGACAAGCTTCATTGACGAGAGGTCATACTTGTTGCGAATATCTGCAGGCAAAGCGAGTAGGCGAACGAAATGAGTCGGAACCATCACTGACGACTCGGTGCGATATGCCGCAATTGCCTCAAGTGTTCCTTGCGCATCAAACTTATTCAGAATCACCATCGGGATTCCGCAGACCAACAAACGCATGCCATTAAGTGGACCCGTGTGATACATCGGCCCCACCACAAGATGTGTTCCGAACTCCGCAAAGCGATTTTTTTTCATGCCGTCAATATGTTCTGCCATGGTGTCGCCGCCAGCAAACATCGTGGGTGGTAGTTCGGTTCCCTTTGGTTGGCCCGTTGTTCCGGATGTGTACAACAAATTGGGTCGTGGCTGCACGTCAAGCGGCGGATCAGTGCCGTCTCCGGCGGCGAGCCAGTCATGCCAACTCGTCACCTGGGCATGACTAACGCCCCACCCGACAACACTGATCTCGAGTCCTTGGGCGCGCGCCAACTCTGCAGCAGCAATTCCGCGGTCAAGTGTTTCTGGACCGACAAAAACTATTCGCGAATCAGAATCAACCAAAATATATGCAGCCTCTTCGGCATTGAGATGGAAATTGACCGGCACAGTTGATGCGCTCCCAAACAAACTTCCGAGATGCGCAAAGGCTGTTTCCGCAGCGTTTTCTGCAAACACAGCGACGCGTCGATTGAGGCCAAGATCTAAGGCTAAGACATTATTTGCGGTGCGGTTCAGGATGTCACCGACTTCGGTCCATGTGAAAGTGTGATCTGAATCTCGGACAGCGATTTCTTCTGGACGCTGACGCGCAAGTTCGGTGATAAACGAAGGCATGTGTGAACGCTAGAGGATTTGAGATCCGTTAGACATCAGCGGGGATACCGCGCTCTGCCAATTTCTCTTTGTTATTCAAAAATTCTCCAGAAAGATCTGCTGGGCCGTGATAGTGGGGTTGTAAAAAGCGTCTCGTGAATAACCACTGTCCGTCTACTTTGCGATATGCATCGTCGTAGTGTGCGAGTAAGATTCCGGTTGCACCATCTGCACGCTTGAAACGCTCGCTGATTGTCCAACGCCCCGTCGCCGCTGCTGAATCGCCAGAGACTTGCCACACTTCTCCGTTGTGGACATTTTGCACAACAGATGAGATGCCACCCATCGCGGCATACCACAACTTCACGATTGCATCTTTTCCTTCGACCAATCGTCCACCACCAAGATCCCACACCGCATCATCTGCCCAGCAACTTGCCCATTGGGCACCAGTGCGATGAATCACTGCATCCGCGTATCGATTGATGAGTCTTTGAATAGACACATAGTCATTGATGTTGATGGGCTCGCTCTGTGTTGTCATTATATTTTGCCGTTCTGTGTTGAGTATTGAGATTACGTGCGTGGTCCACCACCTGCGACTGCAGGGTTGCCATCGGTCCACATCGTGGTCAAGACACGATGCGTGATTCGCCAACCATCAGGTGTGCGCCGCAATGTGTCTTCGTATCGACCCGCCACAATAAAGTTTGAGCCACCACTCTCTTGTTTGCGGACATGTTGAGATTGCAGGTAACACCGGCACGTCGCAGTGTCATTTGTGATGGTGACCACATGATTAGAGACCATGTGTTGTGTGCCATCAAGTGGCTCAAGAGCTCGTTTTATGCGCGCTTTAATGGCATCTCTTCCGACAAGGTCTTCAAACAAATCTGCGGTGGCGTCGGCCGTGAACACATTGTCAAGGGCGTCATACGAACAGGTGTCAAGCGCCCAGCAATACTTTGCCGTCAACTCAACAATCTCCGTTCGGTCAGTAAGCGCTTTCAATACGTCAGATGGCATAAGAGCAACTACCCGCTAGAGCATTATTGAATCGTCGATCCAACTGCCATGAAAGCCAAATGGCACTCGTTGTGGCAAATGCACGCGTGCGACTGGAGGCTTAGACATATCTTTGGCATCAAGAATCACAAGGTCGCTCGAATCGGTGGTCTTGTCGTAGACAAATCCCATCACCCATCCATCGTCTTCTGCGCCAGTTGCTGTGTCCTGCACAAAAACGAACTCGCCCGGAAACGCGGCAGGTCCAAGATCGTGGATGGCCTTTGATCCATTTGACATGTCGTATTTAACAATGGTGCTCGGATCACTCAAGCCGCCCTTGGTGGTGTCGCGCGGAGACGCCACATAGCCAAAGCGGTGCTTCAAACCAACGACTCGATCGTCAACGCGCGGAAACGCGTGAGCAACATCATCCATTTGCTCTTCATGCACTGCGCCAGTGACCATATTGAATCTCCAGCGATGCATATACGACGGAGATCCGTTCTCCATCGAACCTCGCCACATTGTTTCGTGGCGACCTACATCGCAAATGACTTCGTCGCCACTGACATACGCATTGAGTGGATGAAACACATAGCACGGGTTCACATCAAACCAACGAATGTCAGCATTTGTTCCCATGCGAGGCAAGATGCCGATACGTGCGCCGTAGTTGTCATCCCACCCAATGGGTGAGCCTCCCTTTGCAGCATTATCAAGATCAAAAACCACGGGAAGATCCATAAAGATCGCATGATCACGAGTGATCATGAAGTCATGCATCATGGTTCCTTTTGGCGTCGTGATTGGTGCAGAGTGCACAAGTTTTCCGTTTTTATCTAACACGTGATATGTCACAAACGGAGCAACTGCTCCGTATCCAAAGAAATGTAGTTCGTTGGTCTCTGGACACAATTTTGGATGCGCAGTGAATGCCGTCGTGAGTTTGCCTCCAAAGTCATCACAACCGAGTGTTTCGAGTTCGGGGCTTAACTCATACGGTAGGTGACCTTCTTCAAGTGCCCAGATTCGACCAGCATGTCCGATCACATGAGTGTTGGCAGCACTGGCAGTTGGGTCAAACATTGCGACTGGATCCATTGCATCAAGATTTTGTGCCAACTTTGTGGTTTGCACATAGCGATTGCGATACCACTTCGCCTGTCCACCTTCGATGCGAACACCGTGCACCATCCCGTCACCAAAAAACCAATGACCAGCAGTGCCATCGTGGGGATTTGAACCGTTACGAACATATAGCCCCGACAACGCCGACGGGATTGCTCCAGTCACTGGCAAATTATGTGCAGTTGCTTCATTAAAAACAGGACCATAGTTTCCGCTTAAAAACCACGGCTTGTTCTCCGCCCCAGGTCGATCAAGAATGTCAGTCATGTTGCCCCCTATTTACTTGTGCCGCAGTGTCTCCCACCACGGTGCGACATGTGCCGCGAAACGACCAGCATAGACCCGCGTCAATTCATCTGTCGCAGTAGACAGGTCCTGGGCATTGGTCTCAGGCAAATCCGCAGCCCCAGCAACGGGGTCAACCCACTCCAGGCGCAACGACTCCACCATCGGGCCTAGTTGGGGCGAAGCAGTTTCATGATGCTCACTTGTCTGATGGGCAATAAACGTTGCGAAATCCACAAACGACAACAAGGTGTAATAGGAGCGCGGCTCGCTTCCCCGCCAGTATTCGTAGCGCAGCAGGCCGGCTTCACCTGCATGACTTGCTCGATAGAGATCTCTCGCAATTACTTCAAAGTCGGCTTCGTGTCCATCGCGAATAACAATGTGAACCAAAATTGTTGCCATGTGTCTACAGGGCGACTAATTTGTCGCTCAAATCCCACAATGCTGCGGCCGTTGTTGCGTCGACTGCGCGAGCAGCCACACCGACACCGTTGATGCCTTCATCGTCACCTTGCAATACAGGTGAGACATTGCAGTCTTCGCAGTAGACGCCACCCATGTCGTTCAGCAAGGCCGATGTCGCAGCCCAAGTGGTTGTTGCTGCACCTTGCGGAACGGTTTTCCAAGAAAAAGATGCTCCTTGTTCTCCGATGCGATCCATCAGCGACGTAATCACGTCCATTGTCATGTATCTGCCCAACTCAGTGTGAATGCCACCAGGATGAACTGCAAATGCTCGTACTCCCTTGTCGCGATACCGTCGATCGATTTCTACTGCATGCAGAATATTTGCTGTCTTTGCTGCCCCGTAGGACAAGAGCGGATCGTATGGTCGATTCTCAAAATTGACATCGTTCAGATCAATGTCACCTAAACGATGCCCAGCCGAACTCAACAGCACCACACGCGACGGAGCAGATTGCACAAGTTTGGGCAAGAGCTCGCGCACAAACAAAAAATGCCCCAAGTGATCGACACCAAACTGTGTTTCAAAACCGTCGACAGTTGTTCCGTATGGCGTTGCCATGACGCCAGCATTAGCGATGAGGCCATGCAGTGGTCGAGAGTCGGACATGAATGTTGTTGCTGCTCGACGCACTGAAGCCAAAGACCCAAGATCAAGTGTCAGTGATTCAAGATCTGCATCAGAATGTTCTTGACGAATTGATTCTGCTGCTGCTGCGTTCTTGGCCTCATCTCGCGCTGCCATCACCACTGTGGCACCGTGTGCCGCTAGCGCCCGAGTTGTTTCTAAGCCCAAGCCTCCCGACGAACCTGTCACCAAATACCGTTTGCCAGAAAGATCTATCCCGCTCAAAACGTCTTCGGTTGTCGATGTTGCACTGAATCCGCTCTGCGTTGTCATGTGGCCCACAATAGCCAACCCCACGTGCGACGTGATAGTCCGCGATTCACTATCGTGGAGCGTGAGGAGGGGGCTCCATGTCAGACGAACACGGAATCGATCTTTATGCACCAGAAACTCAAGAGAACTGGTATCCCACCTATCAAAAACTGCGCGATGAAAATCCTGTCTATCAAATGCCCGGCTCAAAGATTTTCGTCATCAGTCGATACCAAGATGTTCTTCATGTTTTGCGACATCAAGAGATTTTTCGCACCGGAACAACTGCAGCGCGTTCTGCTCAGTCCGCAGAAATCTACAAAAATACAGGCTGGGAAAGAATCACGCCGTTATCAGTCAACCCACCAGAACATCGCCAATACCGTGACTTAGTAGATCATCATTTTGATGCAAGTGGTTCACTGCGTTGGTTGTCTTTCATCGAGTCCACTGTTCATGAATTGATTGATGAATTTGCCGGCCCCGGTATCAGTGCTGGCGGAAAAACCGAATTTGTGCAAGCCTTTGCAATTCCACTTCCAGTGCGCGCTATTACTCGCATTCTCGGATTTCCCGCATCTGATATTCCCCAACTCAAAGAGTGGTCGACCGCATGGGTCTTACCGTTCTCTGGTCCGCTCACTGCAGAACAAGACAATTGGGTTGCAACCAAAGTGGTTGAGTTTCAGCACTACATCAACCACTCCATCGAAGAAAAAAGAATCAATCCTGGCGATGATGTCATCTCAGATCTCACTACTGCCATGTATAACGGCGAACGACTGCTCACTAACCACGAGATCATCACCATTGTTGACCATCTCTATATCGGAGGCAACGAAACAACGACCTTTGCCATCACGTCAGCGTTGTGGATCCTGTTGCGCCAACCTGGTTTATACGACACGGTCTACAACGACCGCTCTCTTGTTGAACAATTTTTAGAAGAGTCGATGCGCCTAGAGTCTCCGACGCAAGGCTTGTATCGCTCCGTAGCCGCCGACACAGAAATTGCAGGTGTGACAATTCCGGCAGGCTCCACGGTACATATTCGATACGCCGCTGCAAATCGAGACGATTCAATTTTCCCCAACGCAGACCAAGTCGATCTCACGCGGTCCAATACAAAACGCCATATGGCTTTCTCGCTAGGCGAACATCATTGCCCAGGTAGCGGCTTAAGCCGCCTCGAACAAAAAACTGCGCTCAATGTTCTCCTTGATCGACTCCCTCATCTGCGGCTCGCACCCGACACGAACGATTTCACGCATATGCCAGGTTTCGTATTGCGCGCCTTAAACGAACTACATCTCGAGTGGGGTGACACGCGCGCTGTCTAGCACTACGCCAAAGGGCCACCTGCAAACCACCGTTCAAACATCGGCTGAATCGCACTCCAGACCAACTCCACAATCAAACCGCTCGGCGGTTGAACATATGTAAAGGCTCCAAATCCTTTCTCAGGACTCGCTTGAGCCATTGCCAGAGTCCAGCCTTTATCTAGTAGCGCTGATGTATCACCAGCGACATCGTCTGACCACACTCCGACGTGATGCAAGCCAGGCGTGACGCGACCATCCCAGATTGATCCTGGCGCACCTTCAAGTAATTCGATGTGTTGTGGACCTTGAGATGAATAGGTAAAACGCAATGGAATAGTTGTCTCTCCGGTATCGGGCAACCAAACATTTTGTTCCCGAACTTGTGGTTCACACCACGTCACTCCTAGAGCCTCACCGATCTCCTGCATCGCTGTTTCAAGATGCGCCACTCGTACGCCATTGTGGTAACACCTGCTGTAGTCGATCATTGTGTCTCCATTTCAAATGCGGCGTTGATGCCCTTCCCAAAAAGGCGCGCGCAATGGTTGCTTCTGTATTTTTCCGGTTCCAGTCCTGGGAACAAGAGCGATGAAATCGATTGAGCGCGGAACTTTGTAGCCGGCCAAAAGACCACGGCAGTATGTCAGGATTTCAGATTTGAGTTCATCTGAAGGAACTACGTTTTCAAAAAGTTGCACGAGTGCTTTAACGCTCTCACCAAACTCTTCATCAGGAACTCCGATAACAGCCACATCGTCTACTGACGGATGCATTGAAAGAACACCCTCTATCTCTGCTGGATAAATGTTCACACCGCCACTAATAATCATGTCAATCTTGCGATCAGACAGCCAGAGGTATCCGTCATCATCGACATAGCCAACGTCTCCGGTTGTAAAGACACCTGGCTCGAGATGTGCTGCCTTTGTCTTTTCTTCATCGTTGTGATACGAAAAATCTGTCCCCATTTTATTTCGGAAATACAACGTGCCTTCGGCGCCTTGAGCCACGGGTTGATCTTGGTCGTCTACAACGATGACTTCAAACTGCTGCAGCGGCTTTCCGACGCTGCCCCCTTTGTCTAACCACTCAGCAGACGTAATCGTTGAAATGACTGAGCCTTCTGTGGATCCGTAATACTCCGTAATCTTTGGCCCCCACCACTCAATCAGCGAGCGCTTTACGGCTGGTGGACAAGGCGCAGCGCCGTGCCATGCCGCAAGCAATGATGCTCCCGAGAACGCTTGTTTCTTCTCTGCGGGCAAGTCGACAAGTCGCTTCATCTGAGTGGGCACAAGGTGAACATTTGTGCAGCCGTATTGGTCAATCAACGACAGCACTCCGGCGGAATCGTATTTGTGTTGCATCACAACAGAGGAACCATTGATCATCGGCAAAAAAGAAAACGCCCACTGTGCAGAATGATAAAACGGCCCACACAGCAAGGTGATACCAGGAATCGGAACAAATTGCGAAAAACCTGCGGCAACTAACTTCATGATGTCAGGGGTGAGCGACATTCCGCCAGACAACATTCCTCGCACGCCCTTGGGTCGACCAGTTGTGCCAGATGTATAAAACATTGGACCACCAAGCATTTGTTCGTCTGGTTCATCTGCGCTGCCGCTGGCAATGACCGCCTCGTACGCAACAAAACGCGCATCTTGACGAACGGCTGCGCCGTCAGAAGTTGCAATACCGACAACTGTTTTCACCGATGCACCTCGCGGGTCTGCAAGTGCCGCTGCTACGGGCGCATCAAAGCGTTGGTCAACAAATAACGCAAGAACACCTGCGTCCTCAAGCACATACGCAAATTCATCCGCCACAAGATGCCAGTTCAGCGGGACATATGTCCATCCACCATGTGCACATGCCTGTGCCAACTCAAACCACTCACACTGATTACCCGCAATGACAGCAACCGTGTCACCAGTTTTGAGTCCGGTTGCACGAAGTCCGTTGATTAATTTGTTGACACGGGTGTCGAGTTGAGCCCATGTCACCGTGCGCACATCATCAACCAGCGCAATGTCGCTGCCGCAGTCAGCAGCAAAAGTCGATGTCAGTATCGCCATGAGTGAGCGAAGCGCTAGCGCTGCAAAATAGTGACGCCAGCAATGCCGGGTGCACCATATACGTGTGTGTAAGCAGTCTTAGGGTTGTTGGGGACTTGACGCACGCCGGCTTGACCACGCAATTGCAAAACGTTCTCATACACCTGACGTAACCCAGATGCACCGATGGGTTCGCCGTTGGCAAGACACCCACCATCGGTATTGACCGGAAATTTTCCGCCGATTTCTGTTTCGCCAGCCTGAATCATGAACTCTTGCTCGCCGTGCTCACAGAATCCGTTCTCTGCCATGTGCATGATCTCAGCACCTGACTCGGTGTCTTGGAGTTGCGCAATATCAATATCTTTTGGCCCCATACCAGCCATTTCAAAAGCTGCCTTGGCTCCGTCAACTGTTGGTCCGGCATTGTGTTGAAGCGCAATTGATGGTGCAAGAACTTCAAAACTTCCAAAACGCCGACTCCGCACGACAGCGGCTTTCAGATAAATCGGCGTCTTGGTATACAAGTGAGCCTTATCTGCACGACACAAGATGAGTGCCACTCCACCCTCGCCAGGTGAGCAGAACATGTATTGCGTGAGTGGATACGACAGCATCAATGAATCGAGAACTTCTTGCTCTGAGATGGGCTTGCGTCGCCATGCCATCGGATTCTGTGAACCATTGCGAAAAGCTTTCTCTGAAACTTTTGCTAACGAGGAGTTGGTGATTCCGTATTCATGCATGTATCGATTGATCTTCATTCCGAAGAACTGCGTTGTCAGCGCTAGGCCGCTTGCGCCGTACCAGTCTCCAAGACCAGCACCTTTTGTGTTTACTCGAAATGCACCACGTTCATGCTTGTCGAATCCGACGGCGATTCCCAGGTCAAAGACTCCGGAACGAATTGTGTTGTAGACCGAAAACAACGCCGAGCCACCAGTGGCACAACCGTTGGCGACATTGATGAATTGCAGACCAGTGAGTCCAAGCAGGGACACCATTGTGTCTGCTGCACCAGCAGCGAGTGAGCCACCAAATGCAAACTGCATGTCTTCCCACGACACTCCAGCGTCTGCCAATGCACGACGCACTGCAATCACGCCTTGATCCATTCCTGACACGCCTTCGGTGCGACCGAATTCATGCATTCCAATTCCGACGATGGCTACTTCAATGGTCATGATTTTTTCCTTTGTTGAGATGTCTATCAGTTATTTTAAATTTGTCGAATAGTTCTTTATGCCACAGGTGCAAATGCGAATGTGACGACTTCGTTTCCGTCAGCGTCGGTGGTTAATGGAATGATCACCATCTCCATCTCCATCCCGATCTTGAGTTTTTCTGGATCAGCCACAGTCAGTCGCGCTTCTACTTTGACTTGACCAGGCAGTTCTACATATCCGACTCCAAAAGCCTGAAATGTTTTGACGTCAACATCCCCCGCATATGGCGGCGCTTTGGGAGGAAACCCTTGAATGGTCCATGTCCACAATGTTCCGCGACGACCCAACAGAACTTCTTCGGTTTTGTCACCCGTACAACGCGGGCAACCAGATTGACCCGGAAACATATGGTTGTCGCAGTCAACGCATCGCGCACCAATAAGTTGTGGCGTTTCAGATGGCCATGTAAACACGCCCTCGGTCACTGGTATTTGTGCCATTGTTGTCCCCATTTCAGTGCATTGGCCGTTTGTAGCGCAACACCCATCACAATAGTTGCCAAGGTCACCCAGAAACTCATCCGACGGTCAATTCTGAACAGTGGCGCAACGATTTGGACTAAGTTGCTCATCCATGACTACTTCTGCCCATATCAATGGCCCCCTTACCCCAGACCAGGCAATCGCCGCCGAACGCGCTATCCGTCGTTGCTTGCTGGACTACTGCCGAGGCATTGACCGCTGCGACGAGACATTAGTGGCGTCAGTTTTTCATGTTGATGGCACTGGCGACTACGGATCATTTGTAGGTCTAGGGAGCGACTTTGCCAAGCATGCAACAGCCAAGATGCGCGTCTATGCCATTTCTACGATGCACCTGATTGGCGATTCCATTTTCGATTTCACATCCCTCTTGACTGCTGATGTCGAAACACCCATCATGGCGCTCCATCGCTGTCGTGGTGACGACGGTGAATTCTTTGAACGCTTCGGCGGCAGATACTTCGACCACTTTGAGTGTCGCGATGGCGACTGGCGTATTGCTCACCGCAAACTCACTCAAGATTGGGACACCAAAGAACTCGTCGAGCCAGCATTTGTACCAAATCGGTTTCATCCGTCACCACGCCTCTAGTGGCTAGCACCCGAGGCGATTAGTTTAGGCACCAGGACACGGCACCATTAAGTGGTGTCTTTATTAAGGGGGAACAATGTCGGGTCAAGGACGATTAGAAGGTCGCGTTGCAGTTATTACTGGTGCAGCAAGTGGCATTGGAGAAGGAACAGTGCGTCGTTTTATTCAGGAGGGTGCCAAGGTCATCATTGCCGATGTTCAAGATGCACCAGGCGCCGCACTTGCCAAAGAACTCGGTAGTGCTACTCGTTTTGTACACACAGATGTCACATCAGAAGACGACGTTGCCCGCGCAATAGACCTTGCTGTGAGCGAGTTCGGTCAACTTGACATCATGTTCAACAATGCCGGCATCGTCGGAGCAGTTGGTCGAATTGCAGACACCAACTCCGATCAGTGGGATCGCACAGTTGCTATTTTGATGCGCGGAATCTTTCTGGGAATGAAACACGCATCACGCGTGATGGTGCCACGCCAGTCAGGTGTGATTCTTTCGACATCTAGCACCGCCGGAATTCAAGGTGGACTCGGGCCACACTGCTACACAGCGTGCAAGCACGCGGTCATTGGGCTCACTAAGTCCGTGGCGTCTGAACTAGCGCAACATCATGTGCGTGTGAATGCGATCTCTCCTGGCAACACGGCAACAGCAATGACATCTGCCGTGATGTCTGGAGATCCCACCACGCTTGACATCACCATGCAACACATTGCATCTACATCTCCGTTGGGTATTGCAGGACTGCCAATAGACATCGCTAATGCAGCGTTGTACTTGGCTAGTGACGAAGCCCGATATATCACTGGACACACACTGGTTGTGGACTCAGGTCAAACTGTCATTGGCGGTAATGGTCGGTTTCATCAACAAGAATCTGCACTCATGCGCGAAGCTGGTATCCGCGAGAAAGGCTGAGAACACTACAAACGTGGATCAACCAAAATTTTTGTCTGCGTAGATGTTCCGCTCGCCAAATCGCTCAACGCAGCATCAAGACCATCAATGCCGATCGTCGAAGAATGCATCGGTTCTGTTCTAAACCGACCATCTGCGATCATTCCCATTGCCATTTCAAACTCTTCATGCATATATGCAAGAGCTGACGTGACGGAGATTTCCTTTATCAACCACGAGCCAGGAGTGATTGCCGCGTCTTGATCTGCAAGACCAATCAAACACATCGAACCACCACGTCGCGCCAGATCAACAGCAGCCTGCACTGCAAACGGACGACCAACACACTCGTACACGATGTCTGCACCTAAACCATGGCTGAGTTGCTTGACCAATTGATCTGCAGGTTCTCCGGGTTCTACTGCGTAGTGTGCTCCAAGTTCAATGGCCAAGGCACGCCGTTGTTCATTTGGTTCAACAACAATCACCACACCTGCGCCTGCTGCTTTTACCCATTGCATGGTTCCGAGTCCAATTGGTCCGGCGCCTTGCACAACAGCAATGTCTCCAAGGTGAATACCGCTGCGCCGCACTGCGTGAAACGCAACTGTGGTGGGTTCAACCATGGCGGCTTGTTGTTCGGTGAGCGCTGTATTTGTTTTGACAACACGTGCCGCTGCAACCGGAATCCGTTGTGCGAATCCGCCGTGTGCTGGAGCCAATGGATCTCGTCCGATCATCGATAAGAACGCCACTTGACAACGATCTGCTTGACCCGCACGACACGCCTCACACGAACCACACGCAGGGGCCGTTGCCACAATAACGCGATCACCTTCTGTGAAGGACTTTACTTCTGCTCCTTTTGCAGACACAACACCTGCCCACTCGTGCCCACAGATTGCGGGGTGATACGGCTTGCCTGATTGGTATGCATGAATATCTGTACCGCAGATTCCGCAGAACGAAATATCTACAACAACTCCTTTAGGCGCCGGAGTGGGGTCCGCGAACTCCACCATCTCGACGGTGCCTTTGCCAGTAATCAGTGCTGCAAACATTTTGTCCCCCAATTTCTTTGCGTGTCTGTTCCAAGTATGCCCAAGAAACACTACGACATTTCACCATCAATCACGAAGGGCGGTCCGCTAGGAATTCCGACCCTACTCTCGCCTAATGTTTTGGCGTCGGCACGAGTCGACCAAGAGCTCGGGGGAAAAATGAGTCTTATCGCTATTGAAGCTGCAATCCGGATCAGCGATCCAGCCAAGCGCGACGCAGCAGTTGCGGCTGCAGGTCCGATTCAAAAAGCTACGCGCGACGATGAACCTGGATGTTTGGTGTATTGCTTCGCCGCAGACCCATGTGAGGATGATCTGATTCAGGTCTACGAACTATGGGAAGACGAAGACACGCTCAATGCCCACTTTGATCATGCTAACTATCACAACATGCGAGAAATGCTCGGTGGATTCGGTCTCAAATCAGCGGTGAGCCGCAAACATCTCATCTCAAAGTCCGCTCCCGTCTATGGGTCCGACATGAAAGCCAGCGCAAAGTTTGAGTAGCACTACTGCCCGCGGGCAGTAAGAACAATTTCTTTGGCCCACCGATAATCTGCTTTGCCAGACGGACTCCGATACACCTGATCCACAAACACCACTTCGCGCGGAGCCTTGTAGACGGCAATCTGAGACTTCACATGCTCAATCACATCCGTTGCACCAAAAGAAGAGTCCTCTGTGCGTGACACAACAAGCGCCACTATTTCGCCGAATCGCTCATCTGCAACACCAACTGCAATGCAGTCCAATACCTGAGCGTGCGAACGCGCAGCAACTTCTACTTCTTCTGGATACACCTT
>BJGC01000012.1:31259-54537 GCA_014190235.1 Actinomycetes bacterium
TTGAGTTCTTTGGCAACCGAGGCAACTTCAATTGCTGAAACTGGGAGCGTGATGCCCATTGATGCATAACCAGTAAACGCAAGCGCACCAAAAAGACTTGCGTGACTCCAGACAACCCCTTTGGGCAAACCAGTCGTGCCTCCCGTGTACAGCAGCAATGAGTCATTTCCTGATCGCACGATCGGCGACATTGGTTCATTGGTGCTAATCGCAACTTCATAGTCCACAGAACCTGAAACCTCTGCTGTTGCGACTTCGTCATTGCTATCTACTTCAATCAACAGTCGCAATGTAGGCAACATTGCACCAACTTGAGAAACAACGCTCCGGAATGCAGAGTGATAGACCAATGTTGTGGCCTGAGAGTCACTCAGAACATGGACGATTTCTGCTGCCTTGTAGCGATAGTTCACATTCACGGTGCTCGCGCGCACCTTAAATGCGGCAAATGCGGACTCTAAATATTCGGGACAGTTGTAGAGCAACTGACCAACCTTGTCTCCCTCGCCAACACCTGCAGATGTCAACGCCCCAGCTAATCGTGACGCGCGATGATTGAGTTCACTCCACTTAATGTGTGTGTCGCCCACCACAACAGCAACATGGTCAGGTTGCGACTCTGCAAGTTCTTCCCAGAGCGTGGCCCAACTCTCTGACAACATGCTTTAGCCTTTTGGAATAAGGAAAGGTTCGACTTCAGCCCGCGAACGCCCATCACGTTGAAGGCCTTCAAGAATAAGTTCATCCGTGAGGCGTTGCGCCATGCGTAGTCGTGCCTCTTGGTAGTTTCCAAAACTCACGCTTTGTTTGTTGTGAGGTGTTCGCACTTTCAGACCTAGTTGCACTCTGGGCAGATTCGCCATGTCTTGTTCAAAGACATCTGCAAGTCCACCCATACCTTCGGCTTCTTTCCATGATTGATCAAGGCGCAGGCGTTGTATTGGAGCAGGGGCTGGTCGTTCTTGGCCGTCTGGCACTGGCATCATGCGCAACACGTCCATAAAACATGTGTCAGGTGTTGGACCTGGGCGCCAGCGATATGTGAGCGACTGTCCAACTCCGGCCCACGGGGCAAATGCTGGGTACAAGTGATACAGATGCGCATCAAGGATTTCGGTATCTGAGACATCGCCAAGATCGATGCCTAATACTGGTGATAAGGACGACCGAAACGCTTGAGCAACGACCTGACGAGCAGTTTCACCTTCTGGTACCTCAACGGCTCCTCGTGGAGATCGCGCCGAGAAAGCAAAATACGCATCGGCTACTTGTTGTTCACTGATTGGCGCCAGATGCGGACTCTGAATGCCAAAACTATTCACAAACCGCGTGACATATGGTGAATCGGGCCAGATCGAATACTCGCTGTTTGCGTCTCCTGCAAATTCCACAATTTGTGGATGCGTTGCAATCACGTGGTAGCCCTCTCCAAAAGCTTCCATGCATACCTTCCAGTTTGCAGGTACTTCTTTGACGGCATGAAATGCTTTGTAACGATTCTCAATTCCAAAACTGGTGCTGAAATGTTCGATCATCTTGTGAGCGACTTTTTCAAATGACTCTGCAGTGGGGTCAAGATTGACAAAAACAAATCCACCCCAAGTGGCAACTTGCGCTTGCGGCAAGCACGAGTTTGGTTGCTGCCATACATGCGGAAAATCCCACTCAGCCGGCAGTTCAATCAAATTACCGTCGAGATCCCATTTCCAGCCATGAAACGGACACCGAAACGATGCGACTCGGCCATCATCTACACGCAACTTTGTTCCACGATGCAAGCACGAGTTGTAATACGCCTTGAGTTCTCCGCTCTTGGTGCGAGTCACGATCACAGATTGATCAGCAACGTCATACACCACGTGATCACCCGGTTCTAATACTTCATCAACAGTGCAAGCCATCTGCCAGGTCTGTGTCCACATATATTCATTTTCAAGCGCGGCATATTGCGCTGACGTATAGCGCGTCTTTGGAACATCCGCCATTCCTTGGGCAACATATGAATGATCAAGTAACGCAGGAGGCACCACCCGAGTCTCGACAGCGTGCAGGTCTTGCACGCTTGGACCGTGACTGCGAATGCTTCCGATTGTTGGCTCTGTTGTTGTCATTGATTCCCCCTAAGACACAGTTTCATCAAATAATTTGCGAGCAGTGCCGTAGTCTGCTTTGCCATTAGGTGCACGCGGCGTCACAGCCACAAACACAATCTGTCGTGGCACCTTAAAACTAGACAATTTAGTTTTCGTAAATGCCACGACGTCGTCTGACGTAGGCGCAGTGGTAACGCCAACCGATAGTGACGCAACACCGACCACGCGTTGTCCAAAGCGTTCATCCGGGATACCAAAGATCAGACAGTCAGCAATATCAGCATGTGTTTTGACGGCTTCTTCGACTTCTTCAGGAAACACCTTTTCACCTGCTGTATTAATACAATTTGACCCACGACCCAAGAGCGTGACGCTTCCGTCTGCCTCAACCGTTGCCATATCACCAGGAAAGCTATAGCGCACGCCGTTAATTTCACGAAAGGTCTTGTCCGACTTTTCTGGGTCTTTGTAGTATCCGCGCGGCACGCCGTCGCCGCTCACACCGACAATTCCCTGCACGCCAGAACCTGGTACTACTTCTGTGTCATCAGGCGCAAAGACTTTCATATTTGGCATTGCACCAAACTTAGCGGTGTTGCTGATGTTGTCTTTTGTCGCGACTGTCTGTGCCATGCCGCCTTCACTTGAGCCCAAAATATCCATCACCATTGTTGTTGGCATGTGCTCAAAAATTTGCTGTTTTATCTCTGCTGAAAACATCGCACCTGTCGAAACGATTGTGCCCACGGAGCTTGTGTCATAGGGAGTTCCAGAAGCGGCGCGTTCTTGTAACGCTTGTACCATCGGACGTGCAAATGCATCGCCAACGATCACAAGTGAGGTCACCCCATTTTTTTCAACCGTCTGGAACATCTCATGCGCATCAAATGAACGACTCTCTGACAACACGACTTTGCCCCCCATGAGATGCGGCAAGAGCGCTCCTAGCCACACGCCTGTTCCGTGCATCAATGGACATCCCGGCATTGCGACAGGTTGACCAACAGCAGCGTGCATACCTTTGGCAGTCTGCACAATCTCTTCGACAGACGTAAATGGTGCACGACCCATTGGAGTGGAATAAAAAGCAAGAAAACCCTCTGTGAAAATTCCGAGCGAATACATCACGCCCTTGGGCATTCCGGTGGTGCCACCCGTGTACAACATGTACAGATCATCACGAGCACGAACCTGTCGAGGTGCCGGCTGATGATCTGCTAACACCTTCTGCCACGACACCGCACCAGCGACGTGCGCAGAAGGTCCGTCGAGTACTTCAATGAGTAACTTGAGTTTGGGTAGTCGATCTCGCACTCGTGCAATGCGGTCGCCAAGGCTGGAATGAAAGACCACTGCTTCGCAATCTGCGTTGTCAAGCAAGTACAACAACTCGTCATCGAGATACCGATAGTTCACATTGACTGGCGCAGCGCGCAACTTGAACCCTGCATATTGCGTCGTCAAATATTCAGGACAGTTATACATGAACATCCCAATTTTGGATTCAAGCCCCAACCCGTGCGCCGCAAAGGCCCCTGCAAGGCGGGCGGCCTGATCGTCATATTGAGCCCAGGTCACCGCATTGTCTCCTTGGACAATGGCAGTTACTGCCGGTAACTCATCCGCAAAGGCCTCAAAAATATCGGCAAACGTCAACACGTGTTGTACCCCCTCGCCTCATAGGGTAGGCGAACAGGCGCGCAGACTGAAATCCGACCTATGGCCGCCCAACCCCAAAAATTCTCGCCGCCGGGGGGTCGCGCTCGGGTAGTAGGCAAAAGTAACCCGACAGTCAATAATAGAGAGATGACAGTCGTTGAACCTCGTCCCGCCCGATCCCCTGGAGTGACCTATCAAGAACTCCTCGATGCCGATACGCATCCGGTGCCAGAGGTCTTGCGAAGAGAATCTCCGAAGTTTCTGGGAAGCACCGATATACCAATCGATCGATACACCTCGCGTGAATGGCACGAACTAGAAAAATCACGACTCTGGAAAAGAGTGTGGCAGTTCGCATGTCGCGAAGAACATATTCCGAATCCTGGTGACTACACCATCTACGAAATTGCCAACATGTCGTTCATCATCACACGAACTCCTGACGGAACAATCAAGGCATATCCAAATGCGTGTCTACATCGTGGCCGACAACTAAAAGATTTTGACGGCAACTGCTCAGAACTCCGTTGCCCATTCCACGGATTCGCCTGGACACTCGATGGAGAACTTAAAGATGTTCCAGCGCAGTGGGATTTTCCGCACGTCACTGAACGCAAAGACGACGACTTTCATTTACCTGAATGCGCCGTTGGAACATGGGCAGGATTCGTTTTTATCAATCCCGATGCGAATGCAGCGCCATTTGGCGATTTCATTAAAGGACTAGCAGAGCACTTTGAAGTGTGGCAGATGGAAAATCGATACGTCGAAGCCCATGTCACCAAAATAATTCATGCCAACTGGAAAGTTGCCCAAGAAGCATTCTGTGAGGCCTACCACGTCAACGCAACACATCCGCAAATTTTGCCATACCTCGGAGACACCAACTCTCAAATAGATGTTTGGGATAATTTCTCCCGAGTAATTACTGCAGGACTGACTCCGAGTCCATTGCTCTGGTACGACGTCAGTGAAGACGACATGTTGCGCTCAATGCTTGACGTTCGAGTCGATCAAGACAATCCGATTTCTGTTCCTGCCGGCATGACCGCTCGCGCAGTTGGTGCCGCATCAGGCCGCGAACGTTGGCGTCCAATCGTTGGCGACCATGTCGACCAAATGAGTGACGCCGAAATGATGGACAGCATCGACTACACGTTGTTTCCAAACTTTCATCCGTGGGGTGCGTTCAATCGCATTGTGTATCGCTTCCGACCAAATGGCGACGACCACCGCTCGGCCATCATGGAAGTTTTGTTTATGTCTCCTTTCAAGGGAGACAAACCTGCACCTGCAAAAATCACTGCGCTCAGTGCGACTCAATCTTGGACGGACGCCCCAGAACTGGGAATGCTGGCCAAGGTATTTGATCAAGATGTTTTCAATATGAGCAAGGTGCAATTGGGGCTCGAAACGACGTTCAAACCCGGAATCACGCTGGCTAATTATCAAGAGTCCAAGGTGCGTTGGCTGCACCAAATGCTGGGTGAATACATCGGCAACGACAATCTTGGGGGCTTGTGATGCACGGAATCATTCATCCATTTTCTCAAGCACTTTACGAACAAGACGGAAAAGGAAATATTCGCGTCTCTTCTGATGGCAAATGGGGACTGTTTACTCTTGGCGGCCGACACATCGAAGGCGAAATCCGTGAGTGCGACCCTCAGTTATGTGGTTGGGTCGGCGGACCTCAAGTCATGAATCACCGCGTCCCAAGCGCACCCACTCCGTCTTCTCCTGCGTGAGCAAGATCCGCCAATCGACCATTGATGTTCAGGTCGTAACAGGCGGTCATCCGTTCGTCGAAAAACACTTCTTCGCCATATTTGATGACATCACCGGAATCAACTGGTCTCGGGCCACAACTCCAACTGCTGGACATGATGTTGTTGTTTTTTACGATATGCCTGGCTTGCAATTCACAGGCGGTGATCCGCCCGTGACCTTTCCTCCCCCAACGACTCAACAACAAAAAGTATTTTCCGAACTACAAGAGGCCGGCACCGGACTCGTGTTCATGCATCATTCAGTAGCAAGTTGGCCGGCATGGGAAGGCTTCGCCGAACTCATCGGCGGACGATTTCATTACCAACCAGCGCAGTTACGTGGAGTGGATTACCCAGACTCTGGCTATGTGTTTGACACCGAGCACACAATCGAAGTACTAGACCCCCACCACCCAATCTGCGATGGTCTGTCTCCTGCTTTCACTCTCACAGACGAGCTGTACTGCTTTCCCGTTTTTGTAGACGACGTCGTGCCACTCATGCGCACAACATTTGCGACCCATGATGCAACGCAATTTTTTTCTGCCGACCTAGCGATTCGTGGTCAACGTAATAGCAATGACGGCTGGTCGCACCCTGCTGGCAGCAACCTCGTTGCGTGGATTAAAAATGCCCAAAACTCACCGCTTGCATATCTGCAATTTGGGGACGGACCAGTGACATATGCCGATCCAATTTTTCGACAAATACTTAGCAACGCAATTCAGTGGGCTGCATCTAGCGATGCTCGTCAATGGGCGCTGTCACGCATGCGGGATTGGTGATCTCAGCAGATCACCCGTCATCACCATTTTAATGGCTTCGATCGCTTGCTTGTGTTGAGCGTTGTCGCCAGACACTGCGTCGGTTAATCCCACCAAGACTGTGAGCAAAAATGCCAAGGCAAATGATCGTTGCTGTTCATCAATTTCGCCAGTTTTGACTCCAATGTCAATCAGTCTCGTCAAAAAAACTTCGCGTTGTTCGCTGCGAGGCAAGAGGGCCGCTGCCATCTCGGGATGACGCTGCGCGTCGACTCGCACGGCACCAACAAATCGAGCAACAGACGGGTCATTTTCGTTCATGTCGTGGGCTACTTCGAGTACCGCAAGAAACATCTCCGTAAACGTTTCAAGATTCATGGTCGCATTCGAAAAACTCTCATACACACCCGCCTGCACGTCCTCATGCACAGCCAAATAGAGATCTAATTTGGAGCCAAAATAGTGATACAACGCACCTGATGTGATGCCAGCAGCGGCCGCAATATCTCGATTTGTGGCGACCTCGTAACCATGCACAGAAAACATCTCACGCGCAATATCTAAAATTCGACGCTTCGTGTCTCCAGAATCTGTCGCTGGGGGGCGACCCAACCGTTTTTCAACCACTTTTCGCCCCGCGTTCATCTTTCAAGTATCACCGAGTGGCGCGCTGTCAGCCGTATTGGCTCTCAAAAGCCTTATGGGCGTCCAATTCTCATACTGATCGGTTGGTCAATTACGATGGGAACGTGAGCGCCACCCCATCCACCGTCTCTGTCGAGCAATTCGCATCCGATGCCCGCGCGTGGCTTGAAGCCAACGCAACATATCGAACCGGAGGCAACGAAGAAAAAGAAATGGTGTGGGGTGAGGGCGAGTTTTCTGTCTCGGTCTTTCACTCGCTCACCTTTGCTCAAGAAAAAGCCCTGCTGGATCGGATGAAAAAGTGGACAATGCTCAAAGCCGAGCGCGGATACCACGCCATCACGTGGCCAATAGAAGACGGTGGCTTAGGTCTCAGTCGCGAACATGCTCGCGCATACGGTCGGATCGAAGCGCTTTTTGAAACACCCCAAGGGCACGAAACGCACAGCGTCACGACGCGTCTCATCGCACCCACAATCAACGTGTACGGAACACCAGAACAAAAGACACAATTAGTCGGACATTTTCTTGCATCTCGTGAGTTGGCGTGTCAGTTATTTTCCGAACCCGGAGCAGGCAGCGACTTAGCATCACTTGGCTGTCGCGCAGTTCGTGACGGCGATGAATGGGTCGTCAATGGTCAAAAAGTCTGGAGCTCTGGCGCACAGTTTTCTGAGTGGGGAGAACTCATCGCGCGGAGCAATATTGATGCTCCTAAGCACAAGGGAATGACAGCGTTCATGATTCCGATGAACCTTCCCGGTATTGAAGTACGCCCCATCAAACAAATGAGCGGCGGCACATCTTTCAACGAAGTTTTCTTCAACGATGCTCGAATTCCAGACAGTATGCGACTCGGCCCAGAAGGCGAAGGCTGGAAAGTCGCACTCACGACATTGGGGTTTGAGCGAGATCATTCAGACGGAGGCGGTGGCGGTGGCGGCAGAGTTGGTGGATCATGGCGCCAACTCATTGCAACTGCACGAGCACTCGGTGTCACGAACGATGCTGTCACTCGAGACGATCTCGCCAAGGCTTACACACTCTTTCGTATTGAAGGTTTCGTTAATCGTCGAGCCGCAGACCTGCGCCGTGCCGGAGCTCCTGCTGGACCCGAAGGTTCACTCGGAAAACTCATGTGGACGGAGGGAATGAGTTTTATATCTGATGTCATCTCCAAGATCCTTGGGGCGTCGTTGATTGCCGACACTGGTGATTGGGGAACATACGCATGGGGAGAACATGTTTTAGGCGCTCCTGGTTACCGCATCGCTGGCGGCTCAGACGAAACTCAGCGCAACATTATTGGTGAACGAGTTCTCGGCTTGCCAGGCGAACCCCGCGTTGACAAGGATCTGCCATGGAAAGACACGAAACGCTAGGAAATTGAGCCTCAAAAGAGCACTTGCTGCGCGGCTCACAAATATCTCTATAAATAACACAACGACAACAACAAGGGGGAAATATGGATCTTGGACTTAAAGGAAAAAAAGCACTCGTCACCGGCTCAACAAAAGGAATCGGTCGCGCCATTGTCGAAACATTGCTCGCCGAAGGAGCATCAGTCGCTATTTGTGCACGCAACGCCGAAGAAGTTGCAACAGCAGTTGCTGAACTTTCCAAGAAGGGCAAAGTCGTTGGATCAGCAGTTGACGCCGGTGACCCCGAAGCATTGCGCGCATGGGTTGCATCGTCAGCCGAGCAACTCGGTGGCATTGACATTTATGTTCACAACACATCCGGTAAGCCAGCACGCAAACTCGAAGGCTGGATCAATAACTTCAACATCGACTTGATGGCACTCGTGCATGGTGTTGATGCGGCAACTGAAGCTCTCTCCAATGGTGGTGGCTCTGTTATCAGCATCGGAACAACTGCCACCACTGAGCACTTTGCATCAGGATCCGGAAGCTACAGCGCGCTCAAGTCTGCAGTCACCAACTGGACACTCGGACAAGCCCAAGTGCTTGGTGCGAAAGGTATTCGATGCAATGTTGTCTCACCAGGACCAATCATGGTCGAAGGTGGCGATTGGGCAATGATCAAACAAGCGATGCCTCCTTTCTTTGAGGCAACCGAAAAAGGTCATCCAGGCGGAAGCCTCGGAGACGTCGGCGATGTCGCCAACACCGTGGTATTTCTTTCAAGCGATCGTGCCAAGCACATCAACGGTGTCAATGTCACTGTTGATGGTGGCTTCTTGAAGCGCATCGACTTCTGAACCACACGCCGTGAGCACCACCACACCGGGACGTCGAATCGACGTCACCCTCGTAGCAGGAGGCAAGTACCACGATATTGATTTTGCGCGTCGTGAACTGCTGACCTTGCTCGCCGAACACGATGAGTTTCGAGTTCGCGTACAGCCTGACTACGAAGACACTTCCGGCATTGCCGCATCTCAAATTCTTGTGTCGTATACATGCGATGTTCGACCCTCTGAGCGTGCTCAGCAAGAAATCAGAACGTGGGTAGAGCAGGGTGGACGATGGATCGCACTTCACGGTACTAATGCGGCTCTCACACTTGGTGGTCCCAACGGAGTCGAAGCCCCTCGCGTGTTTCCGTTGTGGGCTCAAACGCTCGGAAGCCAATTCATTGCTCATCCCCCAATTCAGCCATACACCGTTGAGGTTTCTGACCACTCTCATTGGCTGGTATCAGGCATCGAGTCATTTGATACAGATGACGAGTTGTATCTGTGTGAATACTCAGATCGGGCGTCATTGACTCCCCTCTTGCACACAACATGGCAAGGCGATGCCAAAGGCTTTGCTCAAGAGGACTGGAACAATTGCGATCCCACTCATTTGGTGATGTACTTGCGTGAACTTGGAGCAGGGTCAATCTTGTACAACACACTTGGTCATTGTCGTGGCAATTACGACATGGCTCCAGTGCTTGATTATTATCCACGCGTAGAACGATGCTCGTGGGAACGGCCAGCGTTCTATGAACTACTTCGCAGATCGCTGCGTTGGTCACGTGGCCTGAACGCATAAAGACAATTTCTACAACTACTTCTAGAACAATAAGGAGCAATTCAACATGGACCTATCACCACCAGTGCAGTTTGACCTGCATCGTCGCATGGTTCGCATTCGCGTTTTTGAAGAAGCCGCTGGTCGACTTGCCGAGGCAAACAAACTTCCTGGCTTCCTTCATCTTTACGTTGGTGAAGAAGCCGTCGCGGCTGGCGTCTGCGCTGCACTTAACGACGACGATCACATCACTTCAACACACCGTGGTCACGGACATCTCGTTGCCAAAGGCGGCGATTTCAATCGCATGATGGCAGAACTGATGGGTAAATCAACTGGCATGTGTAAGGGCAAGGGTGGTTCGATGCACATCAGTGATCTTTCTCTTGGAATGCTCGGAGCAAATGGCATTGTCGGTGCTGGCTCGCCGATTGCAGTCGGTGCAGCCTTCGCTAATAAATATCGTGGGCGCGGTCAAGTTGCAGTTGCATTCTTTGGTGATGGTGCCACCAACATTGGTGCCTTTCATGAAGCAGCCAACATGGCATGTGCATTACATCTGCCCATTGTGTTTGCCTGCGAAAACAATGAGTACGGTGAGTTCACACCGCGCAGTGCAACCATGGCAATCACTGACATCGTTGATCGTGCTGCTGGCTACGGAATGCCTGGCGTGATTATTGACGGCATGGATGTTGTGGCAGTACACGAAGCCACGCTCGAGGCAGTGGCACGCGCTCGCGCAGGTGGTGGTCCGTCATTAATTGAGGCAAAAACGTATCGCTTCTACAATCACCATGGCATCCAGAACCTCGGGCTCAAGTATCGCCCTGATGACGAAGTCGCTCAGTGGAAAGAACGTGATCCGATCTTCACATTCGAAGACCGCATGATCGAAAACGGCACCATGACTCGTGATCGAGTCGACGAAATATGGGCAGGACTCCGCGGTGAAATTGAAGTTGCTATCAAGTTCGCTGAAGACAGCCCACTCCCTACCCCTGACCAAATCTTGGTTGACGTCTATACCTCAATGACTGGAGCAGCACAATGAGCGAAGTTCGCAAACTCACATACGGAGGTGCTTTCAACGAAGCAGTTCGTCAAGCAATGGAAGCTGACGAGAATATCTTTTGCGCTGGTGAAGACATCGGTGCATTCGGTGGCGTCTTTGGTACGTACCTCGGCTTGCAAGCAAAATTCGGTGCTCACCGTGTTGTCGATACGCCAATCAGTGAGCAGGCAATCGTTGGTCTTGGCATCGGCGCTGCAGTGACTGGCCTACGACCCATTGTCGACTTAATGTTCATGGACTTTATTTGTGTTGCTTTTGACCAGATCGTCAACCAAGCAGCAAAACTAAAATATATGTTTGGTGGCGAAGCAACCATGCCACTCACCATTACAACGGGTGGTGGTGCTGGTCTATCGGCGGCTGCACAACACAGCCAATCGCTCGAAGCAATCCTGTGTCATATTCCTGGACTAAAGGTGGTGTACCCATCTAATCCGTATGACATGAAAGGCCTGATGACTGCGTGTATCCGCGAGAACAACCCCACAATCATGGTCAAGCACAAGCGCCTTCTGGGAATGTCGGCGCATGTTCCTGAAGAAAACTACGAGATTCCACTGGGCAAGGCCAATATCATGCGCGCCGGAACAGATGTCACGGTCATTGCGTATGGTCGCATGGCAAACGAGACACTTGTAGCCGCTGAAAAACTTGCTGCAGACGGGATCGAATGTGAAGTCATCGACCCACGTACGTTGCAACCACTCGACACAGACAGCATCGTGGAGTCTGCGCGCAAAACTCACAAAGTTCTGGTGGTTCATGAAGCAGTAAAATTTGGTGGTCTTGGTGCCGAGATCGCGTCGCAAATACATGAACTTGCTTTTGACTATCTTGATGCACCAGTTGCACGCATTGGCGCACCTTTCTCGCCCGTACCATTTAGTCCTGCGCTCGAACAGCACTATCTTCCAGATGCTGCCTCAATTGAGGCTGGCATTCGCAACTTGGTACAACGCAGTTAAGACTGCTGAGTCATAACTTCGTGTCAACAGTCGGAATCATTGTTAACCCCAATGCCGGAAAAGATATTCGACGGCTCGTCACGCCAGCAACGCATACATCTGATGTCACAAAAATCGGAATCGTTCGTCGCGCCATCGTCGCTGCAGCAGAGTCAGGCGCAAAGCGGATTCTTCTCGTTCCCGACACGCATAATTTGGCTCAACGCGCAGCAGAGGGCATTGACGCACCGGTAGAAGTGCTCGACGAACCTGTCAGCGGATCTCGTCACGAGACAATTGGTGCAGCGCGGCGATTTCGTGCCGAGCAGGCTGGCGCAGTCATTGTTCTGGGCGGAGACGGAACATCTCGTGACGTAGCCGTGGGCTGGCCTGATGCACCACTCATTGCAATATCAACCGGCACAAATAATGTTTTCCCCACTGCGATTGACGGCACTTCTGCGGGCGCGGCTGCTGCGTTTGTTGCGCGCGGCATTGTGCCACTCGCCGTTGTTGGTCATCGCAGTAAAAAAGTAGTTGTACACATTGATGATCGCGGAGTCGTTCACGAAGACCTTGCTCTCATCGATTTGGCATTTATCGATGCAATGTTTGTGGGTGCACGCGCCATTTGGGATCCGCTCACAGTGCGAGCAGTCGTTGCAGCCGTCGCGACACCAGCAAGTACAGGGCTTTCCAGCATTGCTGGCCGCATTCACCCTGTCGGACGCTTCGAACCCGGTGGCGTATTTGTGCGACTTGGGCCCGGAGACCGCCAGGTGCGAGTTCCACTTGCTCCTGGCGCGTTTACGACAATGCATATCGCCGAAGTACGACCACTCGCAGATGGCGAGACCATCACAATGAGTGGACAATGTGTCCTGGCTTTTGACGGAGAACGTGAGCGCCCAGTCAGCGCCGATGCAACTGTCACTGCCCATATTGAGTCAACAGGACCGCTCGTAATTGATGTCGAACATGCCCTGATTTTGGCTGCTCGCGATAGAATTTTTGACGCTACTAATCACCATCTCACAAAGGATTCTCATGGCTCTTGAGTTCATTATGCCCAAACTTGGTCTCACAATGGAAGAAGGAACCATCCTTGAATGGTTGGTACAAGATGGTGCATCCATCACACCTGGCATGCCAGTGCTACGTATCGAAACCGACAAGGTAGAGAGTGACGTCGAAGCAATCGATACGGGTCTCTTGCATCGAGTTGGTGTTGACGGCGAAAGCTATCCATGCGGAGCAGTCATTGGTTACTTGCTTGCACAAGGCGAAGCAGTTCCGACTCAAACATCTACAACACCAGCACAAGCGGCTGCCCCAGTTGCAGCGCCGACTGCGCAAGCACCAGTGGCTTCGGCTCCTGCCCCAAGCGACGGCCGCATTCTCATATCTCCAAATATTCGTCGCGTCGCGATTGAAAAAGGCATCGACCTCAGCAGCATCGTTGGCTCCGGTCCAGATGGACGCATCATGATGGAAGACCTCGAAACAAGTGCACCCAAAGAAATTCGTCGAATGACCGGAATGCGCGGAACAATCGCTAAGCGCATGCACGCGTCGTTGCAAGAGATGGCGCAACTCACTCTGTTCATGGATGCAGACCTCGATGCCGTGATGGCCGACCGTGAATCTCGCCAAGGTGATGCTTCTGTTCCTGGCTTTACTGACTACATCATCGCCGCAGCAGCACGTGCGTTGCGTTTACACCCAATTGCTAATTCTCAGGTCACGGCTGCTGGCATCGAACTACTCACTGACATCAATGTTGGTCTAGCAGTATCGCTTGATGATGGTCTCATGGTTCCAGTCGTTCGCAATACTGACAGCCTCAGCCTTGCAGCGCTTGCCGTCGAAACAAAAAGACTTGCCGGTGCCGCTCGCAGCGGATCATTGGCTTTGGCTGACCTCGAAGGCGGAACATTCTCAGTGAGTGCGCTCGGCATGTTTGGAGTAGATGGTTTTACTCCTGTGATTAATCCGCCAAACGTAGCGATTCTGGGTGTCGGGCGTTTGCGTGACGATCTTGTTCTCAACTCAAGCGGAGCGGTGTCTAGCGTCAAGCGACTCACACTGAGCCTGACATGGGACCATCGCGTGTTGGACGGAGCACCGGCGGCACAGTTCTGTCAATCTATTGTTCAGTTACTTGCAGACCCAGTTGCACTTAACGCAACGCATTAGTTTTATTGGGCTAAAATTTTATTGGACTAAGCGTCCTGCATCGATACCGCGTTCAAAAAGTGCGGCAAGTTCGTCATCTGGGGTCTCAAGTAATGCATCAAACCAACCGTGCACGTACTGTGCGCCACCCTCGTTGCGCCCAAAAATAAACTCTTTCTTGGCGCCGGTCTTCACGGTGCGTTGAATCTTTAGTCCAGTTGCATAGTCTTCATCGCGTACCACCGATTCAAGAAATGCAATTTGATTGTCGACCTTTGCGGTGAATTCTGCCGTTGGTGCTCCGGCAGAAATAAAATCAAGATATGTCACGGACTCGTCTGCATTTGCTCCGGGGAATATTCGTGCAACCTGATACACCTTTTCTCCGTCGATATCAAACCCCGCAATTGATCCGTGCGGGAAAATGCTCCACACTCCCCCAGTAAGCAAGTCATCTGGCCACTTGTCCGTTGGAACTCCTTCTAACTTGCTCCATGGCGCACGTGGACCAGTGACTCGTTGGTGCGCGCCCACCCTATGAAACACGGCATCCGGAGAGATCTCGGTTCCGAAAGTATTTTTGTGCAGAATCGGCAAATGGTAAAAGTCCACGTATCCATCAAATGAAACTTTCCAGTTTGGCCCTACGAGGCGTCGCGAACCGTAATGATTCATGCCAGCGAAATGACAAAACTCCAATAGTTCGTCATACCCTGCCAAAAACAAATCGATATCAAGCGTCGCCGTAGGCGACAAAATCACCCAAATCATTCCGGCTCGTTCTGCGATTGGCAAACTTGTCAGACCAAGACACGAAAAATCAAGAGGACCAAAATCTTCTTGTTTAAAGATTCCAACGAGGTCTCCTTCTTGGTTATAGGTCCAGTTGTGATACGGACACGCAAAGCGTCGGGCCGTGCCAGTGCCTTCGTCCACCAACATTGAGCCTCGATGACTACACATATTGACGAATGCTCGTACTGCTCCGTCGGCCCCGCGCGAAATCAGAACAGGCATTCCGACGACTTCGATCGCTTTATACGCATTTGGTTCTTTTAGTTCTGCAGACGTTGCAAGCAACAATGGCACTCGCTTGAAGATCATGTCAACTTCTTGTTGCCAGCGCACAGGGTCGAAATAATTTGTCGCAGGAATGCGCGTTTGTGACTCAGTTAAACTGACGGTGCCAGCTTTGTTGTGAGCCATTGTGGCTTGCGCCATTGCAACAAGTTTTTCTCGACTCAACTTTTCACCTCAATCACGTAGAAACAGAAACTGCCGAATCCTTCGCTAGTTTAGCGTTTTGTTTCTTCAGACGGGCTGCCCCAGATTGAGTGCGCAGTGCTCCAGCGATGCCTTCAGGATTCATGATTGCCGTCACAATCAAGAGGACCCCACCAATCAGAGCTTCCCAGGTACCAAAAGAACCAACCACTTGATTCATCGCATAGAACGACACACCTGACGCCGCCACGATACCTGCCGTCACTGCTCCGCTGACACTTGTAATGCCACCGAGGTAAGCAAACGACAATGCGGTCAGCGAAGCAATGGTTCCGTAAGAAAGATCTGACACGGCACCGAATCGATAAGCGATTAAAGATCCTCCCATGCCAGCAATGAAAGATGAAAGGGCAAACATCATCATCTTGACGTGAGTGTTATTGATACCTACGGCAGCTGATGCGCGTTCGTTACCACGTACGGCTAACATCACGCGTCCAGAACCACTGCGACGAATGTTGGCAACCATTAGACACAAAATTGTCAGAATAGCTACTAAGAAGAAAGCAAATATCGGTCGAGACGTTTTATTGCCGTAAACCAAACCTAAGTTCCAGTCCCCGAGTGAAGGGTTCGGAACTTTGGCCCCACCGTTGTTGACCCCACCAATCACCCATGGTTGCTTAAACACGAACTCAGCAATGGTGACACCACCGGCGAGGGTCACAATGGCCAGGTTTGTGCCCCGCACTCTGAGGGCAGGAAGCCCGACCAAGAGCCCGAAAAACATCGCACCAAGAGCAGCAAGAATCGGCGCAAACGGAAAAGGGATGTCGTAATTGCTCGCAAGCTTTGACAACGCAAAGCCACTGATGCCGGCAAAAGCCATTTGCGCTAGTGATGTTTGACCTCCAAAACCAATTAAAACAACCAAGGACAAAGCCAAGACGGACGCAATCAACGAACTCATGATCGCAGCGCGCCACAATGGTCCGAGAAAAATAATTCCGGCCGACACCATCACAAGTGGCGCACCAACTGAAAACCATGTCACTTTTGCCTGTGGAACGAAGGGTAATTTCCAGCCGCCAACCGCCCCTCGCTCGGGAAGCCGCTCACCAGACACCATCATCGTAACGATGATGACGAGAAATGGCAGACCTTCACGCATTCCATATTTAGGCCACCAACTGAAATCAAGTTGCATTTTTGTGAAGGTACTTTGCACCATCCCAATGGCGATACCCGTCAAGACCGTTGGCCAAAAGTGTCGGAACTTTCCGATCAGAGCAGCGCCTAGTGCCGGAATTAAAAAACCAAAAGTAAAAATAGATCCGTTTAATTGCACAAGCGGAGCAGCCAGAATTGCGATGACGGCCCCAACCATGGAAGAAACAACCCAACCCGAGGCAGCAAGAAAATCGGGAGAGTGGCCAAGCAGGACTGCTCCCTTTTCGTTTTCGGCGGCTGCCCGCGTGGCTAACCCAAATTTCAAGTACTTACTGGCGGACCATACAACCACCGTGATGAGAAGCACAATCATCAGTAACCACAGACCATCACGCGGCACGCTTAGCGTGTCAGAGATAGTCACCACCTTGCGAGGCAAAATTGGATCAACGCGCATTGCCAACTGATCTGGAAAGCGTCGATCCTTCAGACCGATCATAACGATGATCAAACCAACACTGGCCACAACACGTGCCAACGCCGGGGCGTCTCTTAACGGTCGAAAAACCAGCACATAAATCAATAAACCCATGAGGGCCGAGGTCAGTAGAGCCAAAATAAAAGCCCAAGTGAAACCCACGTCTCGGCCAAAGTGATACCGGTCTAGCAGACCCGGAATGGGTAACAAATATGCCCCATTCCGGAGTTCTGCATAGACATAGGCGCTCCACATTGCAATTGCCCCATAGGCAAAATTCACAATGCCAGAACCTTGATAACTAATCACGAGGCCCATCGCAAAACCCGCGATGATTGCCCCGGCCCCACTGCCGAGCAACAGATAGAAAAGATAATCATTCATCGTTCAATTATCGATCTTGTTTATTGCTCGGCAGAGATTGGCAGGTCAGGGAAGAAGTGGGGTGCTATCCCACAACTTTCCGTTATCAACGGAAACAACTTTGCCATCTTTGTATTCGGTCGCCTCAAAGACGTACGAACAAACCGACGGGTAATCCGGTGTAGCAAGACCACACTTGACAGGTGTGATACCTCCGTACAAGAACAGGCCATCGGCTGACTTCAAGAAGGTATACAGATTCTGACCAGTCATTTCGGTACCACCAGTAACCATTTCTGTGGCGAAGTTGCGAAGCGTCAACACCAAGAGACTGCCCAAACCACCCAGACCAAGAGCACCTGTCTTGACGTCAGCAGGCTTGATACCCATTTCGCCCGTTGCCTCGTTCTTGATGTAAGGGGCCAAAATTTCCTGCAGGAGCGCCTTTTCCGGCGTGTCACGCTCAATAACTCCACCAACGAATACCCAACCATTTGCGTCGTCGCCCACCTGGGAAATGACGTCACTGTCTGAGCAGATACTCGTTGTCAACACGGGCTTGGTGATTCCTGCAGTGGCATAGCCACGAATGGTTCCAATACAACCAGCGTCAGCATAGAGCGAGATCAAAATATCAGGATTATCGGCATTGGCGGCCTTCATCAAACCGAGATAGCCGGCGTCCGTTTCGTTGTCTCCACCCTTGACGGCTTTCCACTTAATTCCCGCCTTGTCCAGAGCAGCCTCAACACCTGCGGCAGTCGAGTTGGCTCCAGCATTATCAGCATGAATGATGCCTACGGTCTTGGCCTGATACCGATCTTGGGCGATGACCGCCATCACTGCAGTCGTCGTTGCATTACCGCCTGTCAAAAACAGAGCGTCAGCCGTGAAGTCTGGTGGCAAGATCGGCAAGACACCAATCACAGGCACACCAGCTGCTTTATAGGTGGCAAAGTCTGGAAATAGGTCTAGACCCAGAAGGATCAGTTCAGCACCCTTGCCTACCAACTCTTGAGCACACTTCTGTGAAGTCTCCGGAGTTCCGCCAGCAACACAGGTTGCTAACTTGACTGGTCGACCACCAAAGCCGCCGTGCGCATTCATGTATTCAAAACTCGCCTCAGCAAAACGACGAATATCTGGAAAGTCAAGTCCGTTGGGATTGCCTTCGGTATTGACCATACCGACAAGCATTTCAGGACCCGTTGGTGGACCGTCTACGTTACTCGGCGCATCGGTTCCTGCTGGTGCTGCCGCAGTTGTATCACTACCGCCACCGCTATCGCTTGACCCACCGCATGCTGCGAATGTGAGACTTGCTACTGCTAGCAGGGCCATCACATGCACTCTACGATGCACCCCTTTTCTACCTAACACAATTGTTTGACTCATAATTCCCCCTTTGTTATGTGTCGCAGATGCGACGGTATTTTTGTAACCGTATTACTTAATTAATTAGCAACCGCTGCAGGCACCCAACTCCCATGGAACCCAAATGGTACACGAGGTAATTGCACCGTCGCGACGGGCTCTGCGCTCATCGTGGACGCATCAAAAATAACAAACTCACTGTCATCAGTTGCAGCGTTATACACATACGTCATCAGATAGCCGTCGTCCTCAGCCTTACCGTTTTGGGCTGGAACAAAGACTGATTCGCCAGGTACACGTCCGTGTCCAAGTTCGATAGATGTACGCGCCCCGGTCTGGCGATCGTATTTGAGGATTGCACCCGCGGTGACATCTCCAAATCCTTCTTGCCCAGCACCCATGAGGTAACCAAAACGGTGCGGCTTACCGATCACTGAATCTGCAACTCGAGGGAATTCTCCTGAGCGGTCATCAACTTGTTCTTCGGCCACTTTTCCGGTGGTGGTGTTGATTGTCCAGCGATACATGTATGGATTAGGGAAATCCATATCGTTGCCGCGCCAAATGTGATCAAAGCGCGCTACGTCAAGGATGATCTTGTCGCCATCTTCGTAACTGTTCATTACATGGAACACGTAGCACGGGTTGATGTCGTACCACTTGACTTGTGAGTCATTGCCGTTGCGTGGCATGACGCCCAAACGTGCAGGATACGTCTCGCTCCACTCGATGGGCATTTTGCCTTCAAGTGCAAGATTGAGATTAAACACTGCAGGCAAGTCCATAAAGATTGCATAGTTCTCAGTGATCGTGAAGTCGTGCATCATTGTTGGTCCACCAACCGTGATCGGCTCTACTTGCACAAGTTCACCTTTTGGCGACACCCGCAAGTACGTCAGATACGGATCAAATGGTGAGTATCCGAATGCCAACAGCTCCCCCGTTGTTGGGCAGATCTTTGGATGCGCAGTAAACGCACCCTTGAGCATTCCGCCGAAATCAGTTGATCCAACTGTTTCAAGATTGCCGTCTAGCACATAGGGAAAGTGTCCTTCTTCGAGAGCCAAAATTCGACCGGCGTGACCAATCACATGAGTATTTGCTTTTGATGACGACATATCGAGCGTCACATTTGGATCCAAAATATCAAGATCGTGATTAGCCATAAACGGAGTCTGTACATAGCGATTGCGATACCACTGGGCTTGTCCGCCTTGCAACCGCACACCATGAATCATTCCGTCTCCAAAAAAAGGATGATCGCTCATTCCGGTCACGGGGTTTGCGCCGTTGCGCAAATACCGACCATCGAGTTCTGCAGGAATTGCTCCGCGAACAGTGAGTTGTGTAATCGTTCGCTCTTCTTTGACGGGTGCACCGTTGCCACGCAAGTGGACAGGAAGATCTTCGGTGAGTGACATGTTGTGCTCCTTAATTGGTTTTATCTGTTGTGAAATTAGTATTACTGAACGACATCAGGCGAACGTTGCCACATCAAAGAAGCATCAAAGCTCAAAGAATAATCAGGAGTAAATTCAAGAATCACCCGATGCGGAGAGTCAAGAAACTTTTGAAACTCTGCTGCTGCTTTTGGATTGTCTGAGCGCAGACGATTCGAGAATTCAGGGTAGAACCAATCTTTTGTTTCGCGATCACTGCGCACGATGCAGTCGCCTTTGTATGTCACAGTTTTTCCACCGCCCATTTTTGAGCCAGTGCTATTGATGCAAATCGAAGCGCGCTTAAAGCGGCGCAGGGCCGGCACTCGAGCACGTGCCTCAGCACACGTGAGCCACAACTTGCCATTTTTAGGCAGATACGACATCACCACTCCAAAGGGCTCGCCTGCTTTATTGGCCCACATAAAAACGCATTCCCCCAATGATTCGACCAACTTTTTTTCAAGTTCTGGGGTCAAGGCACATTCGGTGAGATCTTCGTAACTATCGGACATGTGACGACAGTAACACCTTTTAAAAGGTCCCGTCTACCCCGAGTAAGTTACCTAGGGATTAGTCGTTGCCTAAGCCAGGGGCCAGCAATTGCGCCATTTGTGACGCAACTCGAGCGGCTGAGTCATCGTCTTGAGTAATCCACCACAGCGAGACCATCTGCAACATGCCGACGATTCCGTAGGCCCACGGCACTGCCACTGATGGATCAAGTCCTTGAGAAACCCGCCACTTTGCCAACGCGTCAGCGATTGGCATGGCCGACCTTTGTGCCAAATACAAACGACTGACTGCGGTTTGTTCGGTTGATCCGCTCGTGACATATAAAAACAATTCACGATTCTGGGCCACGGTAGTAAGACTCGTTTCGATAAGTGTTGCTAGATCCCCACGGTCATTTTGCGCCGGGATGGAATATGTCGCAGCGGCCACCATTCGGTCCGCCAATCTTTCAGCAAGTGCATTGGCAAGTTCTGCCCGACCACCGACTCGGTCATAGACAATGGGTTTGGTCACTCCGGCTTCTTGAGCCACGGCATCTAAAGAGACTCCAGCCCCGTCTCGACGAATCACAGTCTCGGCAGCATTTAAAATGTCTTCCCGATCAACAACTCGGGTGCCTCCTAATGGGCGACCGGGGCTTCGAGTTGGTTTTGTCGTACTCATACTGTCATGCTTACTAGCCGTAACTTAAAAACACAAATGGGGGTGAAGCAATATGAGCAATTTATTTGATCTTTCAGACGATGTCGCAGTTGTAACGGGTGCGGGTCGCGGAATCGGCGAAGGAATCGCCACCACACTTGCTGACGCTGGCGCAGCAGTCGTCTGTGCCGCACGGCGTGGGGATGAAATCGAGCGGGTTGCAGCAGGCATTCGTGCCCGTGGCGGACGCGCCATCGCAGTCACAACAGATGTCACCAATGACGACGCAGTCGAGGCACTCGCCCAAGCAGCACTGGCAGAATTTGGCCATCTTGATATCTGGATTAATAACGCCGGTGGCTCACCTATCCAGACACCGCTCACACAACTCGATCGCAAAGAGTGGGACGCAACAATTCTTCTCAACCTGACTGCGTTGTGGGTGTGCACCAACACCGCAGCACGTCACATGCGAGACGGTGGTCGAATCGTCAATATCTCATCACGCGCAGCGGTGAGCACAGTGATGGGCAGCGGTCACTACTCCGCGGCCAAAGCAGGCGTTAACTCACTCACGCAAACATTTGCCAAAGAACTCGGGCCCCGCATTCGTGTGAACTGCATCATGCCCGGCGCAGTTCCGACCGAAATCATGATGACGGCGATGAAACTTGAAGACAACGATCTTCCGGCGCTCGAAAAGCGCCTTCGCTTACCTATGCGTCGCCTGGGAACACCAGACGACCTTGGTCAAGCAGTGTTGTATTTTGTGTCTCCTGCTTCAAGTTGGGTCACCGCGCAAATTCTTTCTGTGGATGGTGGCATGTAATGAAAAACCGCAAGGTGACCCTGATTCGTCGTCCCACGGGTGACCCCGTTGAAACTGACTTTTCCATCGTCGACGAAGACGTTGCACCACTCGAAGCTGGTCAAGTACTCGTCAAAGTTGACACTCTTTCAATCGATGCATTCATTCGCACCACGTTCAATGAAGTGAGTTTCCATCAAGGCTCAAAAATCGGAAACATTGTTCCGGCGCTCGGAATTGGTGTTGTACTCGAAAGTCGCGATGACGCATTCAGCGTGGGTGATTACGTTTTTGGAGCGCTGTGTTCTCAAAGCATCGCTTGCATGCCAGGGGCTGCCTTGCGTCGACTTGATGTCAGTGTTGTGCCACCAAATAGTTACGTCGGTATTTTGGGTCTCACCACCGGAATGACTTCATATTTTGGAATTGTTGATGTGGGCGCCGTCAAAAAAGGTGACACAGTTGTTGTGTCTGGCGCAGCCGGTGCAGTTGGCTCACTCGCCGGACAAATCGCCAAACTGTCTGGCGCGTCACGTGTTATCGGAATCGCAGGTGGCCCCCATAAAACAGCGTTCCTTGTTGACGAACTGGGCTTTGATGCAGCAATTGATTACAAAAATGAAAATGTTGAGGCTCGTCTTGGCGAACTTGCACCAACTGGCGTTGACGTATTTTTTGACAACGTCGGTGGCGACACTCTTGACGCTGTTCTCATGCACATTAAAGATGGCACACGTGTCGTGATCTGCGGCGCAATCTCGCAGTACCAAGACATGGACAATGTTCGCGGCCCAAAGAACTACCTCAAGTTGGCAGAACGCCACGCCACAATGGCAGGGTTTGCTGTTTTTCATTTTGCCGAGCACTACGAACGCGCCGAGAAACAACTCACTCAATGGCTAGCGAGTGGTCAACTCATTATGCGCGAACATATCGAACAAGGAATCGACAGGTTCCCCGCCGCACTCAACATCTTGCAAAATGGCGGGCATCACGGAAAACTTCTCGTTCGCGTGGCCCAGACTAGTTAATCAGCTAGTCGGTAGGCCAGACATCGGCTGTCGAAGAGATCTGATCTCTAAACATCGGATGACTAATGCGTGCGAGTTCATGGGCCCGTTGCGCGATTGAGAGTCCACCTATCTCCGCTGCTCCATAC
>BJGC01000013.1:0-49837 GCA_014190235.1 Actinomycetes bacterium
GGGTTGCTTGCGCGACTGCCCATTTGTAGTCGGCCTTGCCAACTGGAGTGCGCTGCACAAGTGGCACAAAGAAAATCTCTTTAGGCACTTTGTAGTCAGCGATAAGTCGTCGACAATGTTCGCGGAGTTCTTCAATAGATGCTGTTGACTCTGGACGCAAATGAACAAGAGCCGTGACTTGTTGCCCCCAGCGTTCATTGGGCGTACCAGCGACAACGACATCAAAGACTGCGCCATGCTGCATGAGCGCCTGCTCAACTTCTTCTGGATAGATTTTTTCGCCACCGGAGTTGATGCACTGTGAACCACGCCCAAGCAATGTGAGAACGCCTGGTGTTTCAAGAAAGGCTGCATCACCTGGCACCACCCAGCGCTTGCCGTTGTAGACGGGAAATGTTGCGGCAGTTTTTGCTTCGTCTTTGTGATAGCGCAAAGGGATGTAGCCGCTTCGGGCGAGTCGGCCCACTACGCCGATTGCACACTCATTACCGTTGTCATCAAGAACAGTGCAATCTGGTCCGACGTCGAATCGCAAGACAGTCTGTGCTGCCCCATCATCCATCTTTGATCCTGCTGCGCCTGTTTCGGAGGCGCCAAAACTGTCGAGAATCAATATGTTTGGCAATGCTTGACGCAACTGTTGTCGCACTGCAGATGTGAGGGGTGCTCCGCCGTTTCCGATGCTAAACATATTGGAGAGATCGTATTTATTTGCTGGTGCTTCAAGAAGTGCTTCGGCTAGTGGACGAGCCATTGCATCGCCCACCGTACTGATGGAGTTTGCTTTGCCACGCTCAGCCAAAGCCCAAATCTCGTGTGCATCAAAACGCGCAAGGGTGTAGAGCACGAGCGTTCCGCCAGCAACAAATGCGTTGCCCATTAGCCATTGTCCACCGCCATGCATCATGGGGCCAATCGCCATCAGTCGCATTCCGGCTGGTGCGGCGGCGGCTTCTTGACCGAGTTGTTCTGGAGTGTCGATTGGTCGCTTCTGGCGCGCACTGTTCATTGCGCCCAAGGCGATGTCTTCACTACGCCATACGACACCCTTTGGCATGCCAGTCGTGCCACCGGTGTACAAAACATAGATGTCGTCACCAGAACGTTGGTCAAAGTTACGCACGGGCGACGCGTCTGCAATTGCTTTTTCGTACTCAGGGCCCATTACCAAGATATTTTTGAGTCGTGGCTGACTCGCTTGTATCAGTCGAACGACATCAAGGTATTCAGGAGCAACGATGGCAGCCACGCAGTCGGCATTGTCGTAGATGTATCGCAACTCGTCTTCGACATAGCGATAATTCACATTTACCGCAGCAGCACCAATTTTGGTGCATGCATAAAATGCTTCAACCCACTCATGACGATTCATTGCATGCACGGCGACCCAGTCACCGCGCTTGATTCCGATTGACAGCAGATGATTGGCTAATCGCGTGATGCGATTGTCAAGTTGGGAATACGTGAACTCGATTTCGTTTGTGATGATGGCTGGTCGATTCGGAACAGCATCCGCAACGATTTCAAAAAAGTCGGCGAGATTGTTTTGGCGTGTCATCAGCCAGCAAATCCATCCAACATGTCAGCAAATCCGTATTGGTCGTGTGGTCCAATAACCATTGTCTCAAAAAGTCCGTACCCAACATGCGTGCCATGCTTGTCGGCGTATGTGAATTTTGCCGATGCATCACAGATACCAAACATTCGGGCGGCACCCTCTGGCGTGGTGAGATCAATGTGTACACCTTCTACTTTGAGTGGTCCTTGATACATACCGTGTCGCCAGTCTGTGTCGTATCCGTATCCGGTGCCGATGCCGATGTGCACCGGCAGCATTGGTTCAGCTGTAATTGTGAGTGGTGCTTGGCCATGTGGTTGCAGAGTGATTGTTCCGCCTGTTGCCAATCGAGTTCCAGTTTGAAATGTGAGTTTGTGCTCTGGACGACCCAGCAACTCGTGTCTGCCGTCTGCCCACACCCGAGTTGCTTGCTCTAATACACGTGAGCCATCTTGGCGCTCTTGCATGATGATGAGCAATGAATGATCATCGAATCGAATTGGCGTGTAAACCCAGAACCAACTAAACGGATCACTCGCACGTATTCCGGCAGGCTCGCTTTCTCCGACAGGACGGATGCCCCACGAGCGGTCTCTTGTTCCCCAGCAGTTGTCATCAGTAAGCGACATTTTTGTGCCGTCTACTGTGAGCGTTCCTGTCCACCCGCCTGTTTGGGCAAGGCGGGATGAATCAAAAATAATGCGGCCGTGTTCGCGAATGTAATGGCTTGGCTCCATTGACGCAGGCATCGCGCCGTTCCAGACAGCATCAAGCTCGATGCCCCATTCATTGGGTTCACATGTCACACGCAAACGCTCAAGGGGTATTTCAACATCGATACTGATTGGACCTACTGATGGGCGCAACCGATTAGCACCTTCAACTTCGCGAGATGCCCTCACGACGCGATGCTGACCTTTATATGACACCAGTACAAACGCATCCATCACGCCGAGATTGATATATGTTCCGACCCCAACGACGAACATGACCGATCCATCTTTTGTGAATCCGTTGAAGTAGTAACGATCATAGAAATTACGATCACTTGTTGTCACGTGGGACATTGATTCTGATGATTGATGAATTGGATAATCATCAAGTGGATTTGGCATCATTTAGTTTGCTCCGAATTGTTTTGATTTATATTGTTGTCAAAAGCGGCGCGACATCACGACCAAAGGCCTCAAGTTGCTCGCAATATTGTGTCATGGACTGTGCTTTGAACCGCACCTGTAGTTGATTGACGCCAACCGGCGTACTTTCCAAAATGCGTTCTGCGATCTGCTGTGCGGATCCAGTAATAGTTGCTTCTCCAACATCAAAGGACGCAGTACCAACATGAAGAAATGGGGTGATATGTCCAATCACGAAAGGACCTGTTCGACCCGCAGACTGACGCTCGTTGTTGAGTGCATCGACCATGTCTTGAGATGCTGGACCCTGAGGCAACCAGCCGTCCGCAAGTCGGGCTGCGCGACTAATTGCCGATGCCGACGACCCTGCGACCCAGATCGGTGGTCGCGGAGATTGCATGGGCCGGGGTCGTGCTCCAAACCCACTGACGAATTCGTTCTCAAGTGCTTGAGCCAAAACCGGAATGGAAGTATTCATAGATTTTCCGCGTGAATGAAAGTCGATGCCAAGATGAGCAAACTCTGCTTCAACGTGGCCCGCTCCGACACCACAGATGGCACGTCCATTACTGAGATAATCGAGATTCGAAAATTGTTTTGCGGCCACAAGTGGATGACGGTACGGCAACACATAGACGTGCGTTAGTAATGCAACGCGATTTGTGAGCGCTGCCAACCAACTCAGTGTAGAGATCGGATCCATCCAGTGGGTTCCCATGCTGTTAGCCACTGACTCGGGAAGTGCAACATGATCACAAACTCCGATATAGGCATAACCATTGTTGTCGCAGACTCGTGCGATTCGGGCTAGGTCGTCTGGTCCTGCGGTGCGCTCCCAGTCTGCAACGAAATATGTGCTCTGCGCCTGTATCGGCAACTGGATTCCGTAGATACGACGACCGCTTAGTACCTCAATCATCTCGTGATTTTAGACAGGTCGACGAGCATTTAAAGAAGTCACATTGTCGAACAAAATTCGCTTCTGGTCTTGCGGGGAAAACAGTTTGTAGTCACTGATTCCGTCGAGAGGAGATGGCAACGCTTCAATGTGTGGCCAGTCACTTCCGAACAACACACGGTCTGCGCCCATTAGTTGAGCAACTTCTTCGACATCGTCTTCCCAGAATGGGTTGATCCACCAATTGCGACGCAAAGTCTCAACTGGGTGCTCCTGAAAATACCCTGGCATTTTGTGATGCGTGCTTGCCAGTTTTTTCTGAACATCTTGCAGAAATCCAGAACCATTTTCAACGGACGCCATACGAATATTTGGGAACCGCGTGAACAGTTTGTCAAAGACTGAAGTGATGATGAAATCTCCGGCTGCTCGCTCGATGCCAAAGCTCTTAATACTCGGGCGGAAGCCTCCGTTAAACGACGAACTAAAGTTGTCTTCGGCGTATCCGTTTGTGGAGTATCCGCTGTCACCCGCGTGCACGACAACGGTGATCCCAGATTCGTTCACCCGCGCCCAGAAGGGATCGAACTTGGTGTCAAAGGGCGAAAATTGTCCGTCCTGAGTGATCGGTGCCGCTGTGCGCATCACGATGGTTCGTGCATCATTGGCGAGTGCCCATTCGAGTTCAGTGCATGCCCACTCTGGATCGGCAAGTGAAATGTACGGTGCGGCAAAAATTTTGTTTTTGTAGTTGAATCCCCAATCTTCAAGCACCCATCTATTGAACGCAGTAAACGTCAACGCCACGGCACCCGGATCATGTTTCAGAAGTTCTTCGTACAACATTCCCAGAGTCGGAAACAGCCATACTGCAGAAAGACCAAATCCTTCGATCGTGGCAACACGTGCATCACGATCTCGATACTCAGGACGGATCGCCTCGCGGTCGACTAAGAACTCCCACGGCTGACGGCCATTGGGGTTTCCCCGAAAATATTCATACATAGCGCCGGGCATGGCGATGGGGTCAAAAGTTGCGTTAGTGACCGCACGACTTATTTTGCCACCCACTACATGGTACTTGCGCTTGCCGATCTCGGCCCACTGAACGCACCGCGGTCCATGTGCTGGATCGAGATGTCGAGTAAAGGCATCGATTGCTTCGTAGTAATGGTTGTCGCAATCGAATGGCTGAAAATCTAGTTCGGTCATGGCATTGTTCCTTGTTCTTGTTACCACTACATTACTTGTCATGCTACAAATTCACCATCACGGGGCTGTGCGAATTCTGACGCTTGACAGACCAGAGGCCCGCAACGCGATGGACCACAGCCTGTATATGGCGTTGGGAGATGAGCTCACCGATGCAGCCAATGATGACGATGTTCATGTTGTGATGGTCACGGGTGCTGGTCCTGCCTTTTGTGCGGGACAGGATCTTCACGAGATGGCTGCGCTGGCAACTGGCAGTGTGTCGTTTGCAGGTGGTCATGGTTTTACGCGCATGATGGATGTTCTTGAGATATTTCCTAAGCCGATTATTGCTGCAGTCAACGGAGCGGCAGCCGGCATCGGGTTCACAATGCTCTTGCATTTTGACATTGTGTTTGTTGGACAAAGTGCGCGAATGCGAGTGCCGTTTTCAGAGATGGGAGTCCCGCCAGAAGCCGCCAGTAGCGCACTGCTGCCCGAACGAGTGGGCTGGCAAAAAGCATCTGAATTATTGTTCACGAGTTCGTGGATGAGTGCTGAAGAAGCTGTGCAGCATGGACTCGCCTTGCGCCTTTTTGCAGATGACGTACTTCAAGAAGAGACTCTAAAAATGGCACTTCAAATTGCATCATTTGATGGTCGCGCTACACGCACTTCAAAAGAACTCATGCTGGCAGCGCGCGGTGATATTTCGATTGCCGCGCGAGCACGCGAAAATGCAGCGTTTGCGACGTTGTTTCGCACACGACGCGAGTCAAAAGACTAGAGGCGTTCGATAATGGTGACGTTGGCCTGACCGCCACCCTCACACATTGTCTGTAATCCGTATCGACCACCTGTGCGTTCGAGTTCGTGCAGCAGAGTCGTCATGAGTCGAGCACCCGTTGCACCAAGTGGATGACCAAGCGCAATCGCTCCCCCGTTGACATTTACTTTGGCGTGATCTGCGCCAAGTTCTCGCATCCATGCCATAACAACTGGAGCAAACGCCTCATTAATTTCTACAAGGTCAATATCGTCAATGGTCATTCCGGCTTTTTGTAGTGCTCTTTTGGTGGCCGCTATCGGTGCAGACAACATCATTATTGGATCGTCAGCCAACACGCTGATGTGATGAATACGAGCGCGTGGCTTGAGGCCATGTTGTTTGACGGCGCGTTCATTCGCAATCAATAATGCAGCAGAGCCATCACTGATCTGACTTGCGCATGCTGCAGTGAGTTGCCCGTCTGGCGTGAGGGTTTTCAGTGAGCGAATTTTTTCCCAGTTAGGTTCGCGCGGTCCTTCATCATGTACCACGCCGTTGAGCGGCTCGATTTGTGATTCAAAGCGACCCTCGGCAATTGCCCTGATTGCACGTAGGTGACTCTCAACAGCAAACTCTTCCATCTCTGCGCGAGTGAGTTTCCATTTGCTCACCATCATTTCGGCACCCACAAACTGACTGACTTCACCTGTGCCATACCTAGTTGTCCAGCCAGGTGAACCTGTGAACGGGTCCGCAAATCCCAGCGCTTCACCCGCCAACATCGCTGACGAAATGGGGATCATACTCATGTTTTGCACACCGCCAGCAACGACGAGATCCATCGTGCCACTCATCACTGCTTGTGCGGCAAAATGCACAGCCTGTTGTGCAGAACCACATTGACGATCGATTGTGGTGCCCGGAACATGTTCTGGCAAACCAGCAGTGAGCCAACATGTGCGCGCAATGCATCCTGCTTGAGGCCCAACTGAATCAACATTGCCAAAGACAACATCATCAACAGCATTGGCATCAACGCCGGTGCGATCAATAAGAGCCTTAATACTGTGTGCCCCAAGATCTGCTGGATGAACCTGCGAGAGGCCACCACCACGTCGGCCTACAGGAGTGCGAACAGCGTCGATAATAAATGCTTCAGTCATGGTTTTGAGTCTAGTTGGGGAACTCTGCATCCCCCGAGTAGAAGGACAAGTCATCGCGACTTTGCTTCATCACCTTGTAGTTCTCAAGACTTACTACCTGGTCCCAGTGGTCTCGCACGTCTTCGACCGATAGATCTAGTCCCTTGGAATAACCCGGTACACCGATGGTGACAAACAGCGACACTCGACCGGCACCAGTGTTAACAAGTTCACCCGTGCATGGCACATCATCATGCACCAACCAACACGCAACTGGTGACACTACTGCTGGGGGAAAGTGCTGTTCCATCCATCGTCGCGTGTCTTCTTGTGGATTTAATGCAGCAGAACGTGTGTAGCCAATCGGTAGGAGCGCGTTCACTTTGATGTTGTGATGTGCACCCTCAAGCGCCAGTGAACGTGTGAGTCCAAATAATCCAGCTTTGGCCATGCTGTAGGCCGAACTCGCCAACCCACCAAGCCCTGCGCCTGATGACGTCAACAAGACTCGCCCGAAGTGTTGTTCTTTCATTAACGGCCATGCAGCACGGCACATATTGAAAGAACCCACCAAGTGTGTTCCAATGATCATGTCGACTTGCTCGTCTGTCGTGTCTTCAAATAATCCAGTGGGCCCACCGCGACCAGCATTGTTTAAAACAATATGGAGTGCACCAAACTCACTGACTGTGCGTTGCACAATGTCAATGCATTGGTCTGAGTCGCTGACGTCACCAACCACGGCAACTGCTTGACCACCTGCTGCAACAATGTCTGCGGTGGTTTGAAATGCCCACTTCTCTGACGAGTCGTTCACCACCACGCGCGCTCCACGGGCCGCCAACAATAATGCGTGTTCTCGCCCCAGCCCACGCCCGGCCCCTGTCACGATCGCAACACGTGCATCAAATCGGATATTGCTATCGCCCATGTAAAGCACAGTACTGTGCAATACATGGCCAACGCTCATGGGGATATTCCACCACGCGCACACGACGGCCCACGCGCCATTCTTGTGACTGGAGCAAGTCGTGGCATCGGACGTGCAACGGCTCTTGCACTTGCAGCACAGGGACACAACTTAATCTTGACTGCACGATCGGTAGATGGTGGGTTGCAATACCAAGGCACGTCAATTCATGATGACCTAATCGGCGAAATATTCTCTGGTTCGGTGAACGAGGTTGCCGAGCAGTGTCGCTCACATGGCGTTCGCGTTGAGACTGTTGCAATGAATCTGACAGACGAATCAAGCGTGCAGGCTGCTGCTGAGCATGCTTTGACAAAGTTTGGTTCTGTTGACACCATCGTCTCGAATGCCATTTATCAAGGCCCAGGTATTAATGATCGCTTTGATGATCTTCCGATCGACACTTTGCGACGCGTTATCGAAGCAGATGCTGTTGCGCCATTGGTGCTGCTCAAAACTCTGTTGCCATCAATGCTGGCAAGTGGTCGCGGTGTGTACGTGCATGTCACTTCTGGAACCGCAACACTCGTGCCGCGTTATCCCGCAGGTCAAGGTGGATGGGGTTTGGCATATGCGATGGCCAAGGGTTCTGCGCATCGCATCGCAGGTATTTTGCAGGTGGAGTACCAACAACATGGATTCCGAGCCCACAATCTCAACCCGGGTCATGTCACCACAGACGCGATGATCGCGCGCTCACAAAAAACCGGACAGGTTGCGACTGGCCAGTCGCCAGAGATCGCGGCGCATGCAATCGCATGGTTGATTGCTGGCAGTGACGCTGCAATTGCGCTTGGTGGTCAAGAGTCAATCGCCCGCGACATTGCGCGGGATGCGATGTAACAATCGTTAAGGCTCCCAGCCATTCTCTGTTTTGCGCCAACCACGTGCTGCGTCGCTACCGCCGTCGACATGGATAGTGGTGCCGGTAATAAAACTTGATGCACTCGATGCCAAAAATACAGCCGCGCCTGCGATGTCATCTGCGCTACCCCACCCCAGCGCCAAAGTGGCACCATAATCACGATCACCAACAAGCAATGTTTCGTCACCCGGAGTATGCATCGCATCTGGGGCGAGCGTGTTGACCCGAATATTGCGCGGACTCAATTCAAGGGCAAGCGTGCGACTGATGTGTTCTACGGCAGCCTTCATGGCGCCATAAATACCGAAGCCTGGAGCGGCGCGGTATGCCTCAACTGACGTGACATTGATGATCGAGCCACCATGTGACATTTTTGGAACGCAGGCGCGAATAAAATTAGTGACACTTGTGAAGTTTTCATCAATGACAGAACGCTGGCCCTTGTCGTTCACGTCAAGAACCCACGAATAAAACGTTCCGCCAGCATTATTGACAAGCACATCAATGCGGGGCAGATCAGCAACCCACGCATTGACTGCGTCTGTGTCACGCACATCAAGAACAGCTGTGACACACGATGCACCGAGATCACGAATACGTCGAGCAACGCTTTCCATGTTGTCTGCATCACGATCACAAATAAAAACGGATGCACCAAAGTTTGCATACGCCAACGCAATGGCCTCGCCAAGACCTTTAGCGGCACCCGTGACGATGACATTTTTGCCGTCTAGTCGAAACGCATCTTTTGCTAGCACCATGTCAGCGAGCCTTCCATTCAATGCGTTTGCCGCTTGTGAACATTGCTTGACCTTCGGCCACTGCTTCGGGAGTGTTGCCCAATACAACGAGGTGAGGTGCTGTAGCCAATGCTTGGGCACGAGCCATGTTGCGCGCTGCCCACAACGCGCGCAATGTGCCCTGCACTGCAGCCGCTGGTTGTGATGCGATGGCGCTAGCGATTCGGCTGGCGGTTTCGTGCAACTGCTCCATTGGAACAACGTCTTGAACAAACCCCACCTCGTAGGCACGTTTGGCAGTGAGGCGTTCGTGGTTTCCCATAAGCGCAATGCGAGTGAGTTCGCCCCATGGCAATTGTCCGTACAACAAGATCGGTTCAAACGCGGCAGTCATGCCATATGTGGTGTGCGGGTCAAAAAAAGTTGCGTGATCCGCGGCCACAATGGTCTCGACTTCTCCGAGCAAATAAAACGCACCGCCACATGCCATGCCGTTGACGGCTGCGACAACGGGTTTCCATAAGTTTGCCGACTTTGGTCCGAGGCGCAAGCCTGGGTCATTGATTGTCATTGGGCCATTGGGTTGGGGTACGTCCCATGTGCGATCGATGCCCGTGCAAAATGCTTTGTCGCCAGCACCAGTCAACACGATGGCACGCACAGATTTGTCGGCGCCGAGGCGGTGCCAGGCATCTTCGATCTCGTCCACGAGGGTCTCGTTAAAGGAGTTGTGGGCGGCAGGTCGATTGAGCGTCACCCAGCCGACCGCACCATCTGTCTCGTAGCCAATTGTGGTGTAGGCGTTGTCTGTTGCCATCTGCGTCTTTCTGGATCTGTCTGGATCTGTCGTAATCTGTCGCTCTGCTTAAAATGCCCTGAATGGTCTGTGGGTCTTATGTTACTTACGATCTGACAGACCGTCAGAAACTAATGCTACAGTCCCCCTATGCGCGAATTACCTAAAATCATTTCCGTTGACGACCATGTCATTGAACCCGCCACCGTGTGGACAGACCGTATCCCAAAAAAATACCAAGATGTGGCACCACGCATTGAGCGACGCACCGTCAAAGAGATGTCCTTCATCGGCGGAAAGTTCACCGCTATTCCTGGCGACAAGGGCGACAAGGGCGAAATGGTGGACTGGTGGTTTTATGAAGACCTCCGTCGTCCACTGACTCGTCTTGACACTGCTGTGGGTTTTGATCGCGATGACATCACGCTCAAAGGAATCACCTACGACACGATGCGACCTGGTTCGTACCTAATTAAGGATCGTCTCGAAGACATGGACGTCAATGGCATCGAAGCTTCACTGTGCTTCCCTACTTTCCCGCGGTTTTGCGGACAGACCTTTACAGAGGCAAGCGATAAAGATTTAGCCACGCTGTGTGTGCAGGCGTACAACGACTGGATGATCGAAGACTGGTGCGGGAACTCTGGTGGCCGCTTGCTGCCGCTCACAATCGTGCAACTCTGGGATCCGGTGGCAGCCGCAAAAGAAGTTCGACGAAATGCTGATCGTGGTTGTCACGCAGTGTGTTTTAGTGAGATCCCTGCCAATTTAGGATTGCCAAGTATTCATGATGAAAACGGATACTGGATGCCGTTCTTTGAAGCCTGCAACGACACCGGCACAACCATCAACATGCATATTGGTTCTGGCTCAAAAATGCCAAGCACATCACCCGATGCGCCGGCTGCTGTTGGATCAGTGCTGACATTTGCAAACTGTTGTTTCAGCATGGTGGATTGGCTGATGAGCGGATTGTTCACTCCATTTCCTGATTTGAAAATTGCGTATAGCGAAGGACAAATCGGATGGATTCCGTACATTCTGGAGCGTGCTGACACGGTCTGGCGCGAAAATCGCGGATGGGGTGGCGTCGCAGACAAAGTCTTTGAGTTGCCAAGTGACCTGTTTAAGAAGCATGTCTACGGTTGCTTTTTTGATGATGCGTTTGGTCTAAAAAACATCGAGTCCATCGGCGTCGACAATGTGACATACGAAAGCGATTATCCACATAGCGATAGCACATGGCCTCACACTGCCAAGTTGGCCGCCGAACAAACTGCAGACTTATCAGATGAAGTGATGTACAAAGTCTTGCGTGGCAATGCCATCAAGATGCTGGGCATCACACATCTGTCCTGATGCGCGCTGATCTCAAACACGGCACCATTGCCCAATTAGTGCGCAATTGCGCGACACAGTACGCCGATGTTGAGGCCTTGGTCGATGGCGATATCCGTCTGGGCTACCCAGAATTTGTTGAAGAAGTTCAGCGCAGCGCCCGAGCCTTTATGGCCGCAGGACTCACTCGCGGTGATCGCGTCGCTATGTGGGCACCAAATATTCATGAGTGGGTGATTGCTGCTCTTGGTGCACTCACTGCTGGCGGGGTGATTGTGCCGCTCAACACCCGCTTTAAGGGTGAAGAAGCAGCGTATGTCTTGTCTCGCAGTCGCGCCCGATTCTTGTGCTGTGTCAATGGCTTTCTTGGCAACGAATACGTGTCGATGCTTCGCGCTGCTGACACCAGTGTCCCCGATCTCGCAACCATTGTGGTGCTCCGCGGAGATACGCCCGATAACACGGTGTCGTGGACTCACTTTTTGTCAGCGGCAAACACAGTGTCAACGACGCAATTAGACGAACGTGTCGCAAGCATTTCTGCAAGCGATCTCTCTGACATTATTTTTACAAGTGGCACTACGGGTCGCCCTAAAGGCGTAACGACAACACACGCACAAAATCTCCGCGTGTTCGAAGACTGGGCCTCCATCATTGGACTCGTTCAAGGTGATCGCTACCTCATTGTGAATCCGTTCTTTCATACGTTTGGATACAAGGCCGGAATCATTGCATCACTTCTAAAGGGTGCAACCATAATTCCCGAAGCAATCTTTGATGTTCCGGCAGTACTGCAACATGTCAGCGAGGAAAAAGTGACGATGTTGCCAGGTCCGCCGACACTGTATTTATCTATTCTCAACCACCCAGATCGAGATAAGTTTGATTTGAGTTCGCTGCGTCTCGCAGTGACAGGTGCTGCGGCCGTGCCAGTTGAGATGATTAAGCGAATGCGCGAAGAACTTACTTTCAAAACAATAATCACTGGTTATGGACTCACTGAATCCACTGGGACTATCAGCATGTGTCGGCCCGAAGATGATCCTGAGATCATCTCAACCACAAGCGGCAGAGCAATTCACGATGTCGAAATTCGTATCGTTGATGACGACAACCTTGAAGTACCCCGCGGCACTGCTGGAGAAATTGTTGCTCGTGGATACAACGTGATGAGTGGTTACTACGAAGATCCTGTTGCCACGGCCGAAGCAATCGATTCAGATGGTTGGCTTCATACAGGTGATATCGGAGTGATGAACGCTGATGGTTACATCGACATCACCGATCGCAAAAAAGATATGTTCATCGTGGGTGGATTCAATGCATACCCAGCCGAAATCGAAAACTCATTGCTTGGCCACGCCTCAATCGCGCAGGCGGCCGTCGTCGGCGTGCCAGACGAACGCCAGGGTGAGGTCGGATGGGCTTTCGTGGTGGCACGAACAGGTGTAACAATTGACCCAGATGGTCTGATTTCTTGGTGCCGTGAACGCATGGCCAACTACAAGGTGCCCCGGCGCATCGTGGTTGTCGATGCCTTGCCCACTAACCCAAGCGGCAAAGTTCTCAAGTACGAACTACGTGCTCGAGCGGCAACTATGTAATACGGGCCTTACTGCCTACACTTCTACACACTGACAAATATCGGGGGACATTATGCGCGGAATCATTTACGACGGAACCACGTCACAACTAGTTGAGGGAATCCAAGTTCGCGATCCTGGACCGCGCGAAGTCATCGTTGAAATCGGGGCAGCGGGTCTTTGTCATAGCGACGTCAGTTACATGAGCGGCCTCTACCCTGTTCCGTCACCAGGTGTGTGTGGCCACGAAGGAGCCGGAATCGTCACGACGGTCGGCAATGCCGTCACGCATGTGAAACCAGGAGACCATGTCATTATTGCCACCCTGTCTTCGTGCGGAATGTGTGAGTACTGTGCGTCCGGACGCCCAACGGCGTGTCGGGCAACTCTTGCCAACTGGAGCCAGCCGTTCACCTTTGAAGGAAACCCAATATTTAATTTTGCAGCGACGAGCGCCTTTGTTGAGCGCACGCTCGTGCGTGATGTGCAGTGTGTCAAGATTCCCAATGATGTGCCGTTGTCCTCCGCGGCCATTGTTGGTTGTGGTGTCGTTACCGGAATGGGTGCTGTTTTCAACAGAGCAAATGTTCAGCGTGGACAAAGTGCAGCAGTCTTTGGTGTTGGAGGGGTTGGACTCAATGTCATCCAGGCGCTGCGTGTTCAGGGTGCAACCACAATCATCGCGATCGATACTGTGCCCGAAAAAGAATCAATCGCCCGAAAATTTGGAGCAACCCACTTTATTGACGGCAAGCGCGAGGACATTGTTGACGCAATTGCTCAAATCTGCCCATCAAGTGCCACTGCACCACGTGGTGCATTTAACTCTGGCGGCGTGAATTGGGCATTTGATTGTGTTGCTCATCCAACCGTTACATGGAATGCGCTTGAATCACTGGATTGGGAAGGAACGGTTGTCGTCATCGGTGTGTCATCACAAACGGCAGAGTTCAAAGGTCTCTATGGTCGCCTCACTCAGGTCGATAGAGGCATCATCGGTTGTCGCTATGGCTCAATCTCGCCACATCGTGATATCCCACGGATTATAGAAATGTACCGTCGTGGCGACGTGCTACTTGATGAACTTGTCACCGCGGTTCATCCAATTGAAAAGTGGCGAGACGCAGTTCATGAGATGGAAACTGGAGCAGTTGCTCGTGGCGTTTTGTCGTTTCAGTAATTCGGTTCACAGATGCAACTTCCCCCTGCCCCATTGACAGGGAACTTCAGTTCTGTCTTAGACATCTTTGATGAGGTCATTCGAATTGCGCCGCTCCACGAAGCATTTGTTCAACCTAACCCCAACGGACCAACACGTCGATTGAGTTTTGTTGACTGGGCGGCGCAGGCAGACGCCTTGGCTGGTTGGTTACACGAACAGGGTGTGCGCAAGGGAGATATCGTTGGACTGCAATTACCAAGCGGTATCGACTATGCAATTGCGTACCAAGCCATTGTTCGTGTTGGTGCAATTGCCACTGGCATAAACCCACGCCTTGGTCCTAGTGAGATTAGCCACATCATTGCACGTTGCAAACCTGTGTATGTTTTTGACGGCGCTTTGCCAGACTGCCACGGTGGAGACCCATTGCGCCGACGAGTCGCTCTTGACTCAACAGATCCGATGGCAATTGTGTGGACTGGTGGAACAACTGGTTTTCCAAAAGGCGCGTGGTTTGATCATGCTTGCCTTGAAGCAATGTCTCACGGTGCTGCACCGCTCAGCGTTATTGGTGATCGACGTTTATCACCACTCCCCTTTGCTCATATTGGGGCAATGACGCGGGTATGGGATGAGTTAATGCATCTCATTACCACTGTGATCGTGCCGTCTCCATGGACTGCGGCCGGTGCGCTGAGCGCAATCCATTTCGAGCGCGTCACTGTCAGTCAAGGAGTCCCGACACAGTATCGAATGATGTTTGATCATCCAGACTTTGCAACGACTGATACTTCACACCTACGCATTGCCGGCATTGGGGCGGCACGTATTCCGCCCGAACTCGTGATGGAAATGCAAGAAAAACTCAAATGTCCGGTTGTGGTGCGCTACGCCAGCACAGAAGGATGCCTAGCAACCGGAACCCGACTCGACGATGACATTGACACCATCTGTACAACGGTGGGCAGGCCAAACGGTGGAGTCAAGATTCGTATTGTTGCATCTGACGGTTCAGAATGCGCGCCTAACGAAGTCGGCACGGTGCAATTGCACAGCCGTGCACGAATGCGCGGATACTGGAAAGACCCTGAACTTACGTCTCAATCTATTACGCCTGACGACTGGTTGATCACAGGTGATCTTGGTCGCGTCGATGCAGCTGGCAACTTGCATCTCGCTGGACGCAGCACCGAAATGTATATCCGAGGCGGCTATAACGTGTATCCAATTGAGATCGAAAACGTTCTTGGAACGTATTCAGACATCTTGAGTGCAGCCGTTTTGGGTGCATCGGTGTCAGACAGATTAGGAGAGATCGGTGTACTTTTTGCTGTTGCCCGCCCAGGGGCAACACTCGAAATATCGGCCATCCGCTCCTTTGTTCAAGCGTCTTTGGCCAACTACAAGGCTCCCGATATCTTGGTGGTAGTTGCAGAACTTCCACTGACATCACTAGGCAAAGTAGACAAGAAGCAACTACAACCAACAGCAAATCAGGAGGCCGCCCAATGGTCGCGCTAGACACGGTTCTCGACACCACGAATAAAACTTTGTGGCAACTCATTGAAGAACGCGCATCCACAACTCCAGACAAGTGCATGGCTCGCGATGAATCTGGCCGAACAATGACGTATGGTCGTTATCGCGAGTGGTGCCTTCAAGTTGCAGCAGGTCTTTATGAGATGGGAATTGACATCGAGTCAAAAGTGTCTTGGATCATGCCATCACGATTTGAATCATTTGTACTCACTGGTGCCCTCAGCAGACTCGGTGCAATCCAGAATCCGATTCTGACGATCTATCGTGCACGTGAGGTGAGCTTCATCGCTCAACAAAGTGGCTGTCAGTTCCTGATTATTCCCAATATATTTCGTGGTTTTGAGTATCCGGCAATGGCAACGGAAGCAGTGGCTGGACTGAGCACTACGGTCATTGTGGCTGATCCAAATCTGCCAGAAGCAAGTCCAACAATTCTGCCTGCCTATGTGCCCGCTCTCAAAGAACTGCGATGGTTATTTTATTCTTCCGGCACTACTGCAGATCCAAAAGGGGCTATGCACAATGACTACTCCTTGTCTGCGGCCAACAACGGAATGCAATGGAGCATGCAGGTTGGGCCCGACGACAAAGCAGCAGTTGTTTTTCCGATTACACATGTCGGTGGATTGGTGTGGTTATTTAATGCGATGCAAACTGGCGTCGAACTACTGATGGTTGAAACCTTTAATGCAACCGAGACACCCAAATATCTCGGAGATCATGGCGTCACATGTGCGGGTGCTGGCACTGTGTTTTGGCTTGCGTATCTCAACGCACAGCGACAATTGCCCGCAGGTGAAAAGTTGATGCCGACTGTTCGTATCTTTAATGGTGGCGGTGCCCCAAAACCAAAGACCTTGCACTACGAAATGCTCGCTGAGTTAGGTGCACCGGTGATTGGCGGTTGGGGTCTGACCGAAAGCCCAATCAACACAATGGTGCACGTTGAGGACGCCGATCATAAAAAAGCCGAGACCGATGGTCGTGCGTGTCCTGATGTTTTACTTCGAACTGTCGTTGACGGTCGCAACTGCAATGCGGGCGAAGAAGGGGAACTGCGCGTCAAGGGTCCACAGGTGTGCATGGGATACCTGGATGCATCTCTTGATGCTGACGCATTCGACGAGGATGGCTGGTTTCGCACAGGGGATCTCGGAGTGATTGATGCGGAAGGTTTTGTCAGCATCACTGGGCGCCTAAAAGACATCATTATTCGCAAAGGTGAAAACATCAGCGCCAAAGAAATCGAAGATTTACTCTACGCTCATCCTGCAATTGCCGATTGCGCTGTGATTGGACTTCCTGACGCCAGCAGCGGAGAACGTGCGTGCGCGGTGGTCGTCTTGAAAGCCGGTAGTTCTCTCTCTTTCAAAGAAATGGTTGACTACCTTGGCAACAAGCAACTCTCAATGCACAAAGTGCCAGAACAACTCGAAATTACCGATGCTCTCCCACGGAACCCCAGTGGCAAAGTACTCAAAAAGGATCTCCGCGCCACCTATGGTGGCAGCAACTAACGAAAGAAGAACATCATGGGCAAATTAGACGGGAAAAAAGCAATCATCACGGGTGCTGGGTCCGGCATTGGCAAAGCGACTGCGATTCGATTCGCTACTGAGGGAGCACGTGTTGCCTGTGTTGATCTGCGCGGGGCACAAGACACTGTGTCTCAAATTGGTGGCGACGCGTTTGCTCTTGACTGTAATATTGCAGACGCCAGCGCAGTCGAATCAATGGTCAAGAGTGCTGTTGCCACGATGGGTGGTCTTGACATCTTGTGCAATATTGCGGGAATTGGTCATTTTGCGTGGAGCCACGAAGAACCACCTGCTGAGTTTGACAAAATACTCGCTGTCAACCTAAACGGCACCTTTTACACGTGTCGCTTTGCGCTTCCCCATCTGCTCGCAGGAGGAGGCGGCGTGATCGTGAACACCGCAAGCACTGCTGGCTTAATTGGGCAACCGTGGAGTGCGGCATATTGCGCCAGCAAAGGCGGAGTCGTGATGCTCACAAGGGCTCTGGCGTATGAATACCGTGACCAAAATATTCGCGTGGTGGGCATTGCCCCAGGTGGCACCAATACAAACATTATTAGTTCGTTCCAAAGTATTCCAGAAGGAGCCGACTACAAATTGATTAACAAGTTGATGACGCCCGTAAAAAATGCAGACCCATCAGAAATTGCTGGAGCATTTGCATTTGTAGCAAGTGACGAAGGTCGATTTATTACTGGATCGATTCTCACCATTGACGGCGGAATCGTCTGCTGATTTATTTTGTTGGCCGATGCCCGATAATGCTGGCACGTTCCATTATGCGAATATCTGGATAATAATCACTCGCTGCGTAATGCTGAACAGCATGATTATCCCAAAATGCAACGCTGTCTTTTTGCCACTGAAAACGACACTGATACTCAAGATACGTTGATTGCCGCGTTAAGTGTGCAATGAGGTCTTCGCTTTCTTGAACTGACAAGCCCACAATGCGAGTGACAAAAAATGGATTGACGTACAAATATCTGCGACCAGTGACCGGATGCCGCGGCGCCACCGGATGATGCATCACCGGATACTGCAATCGCATCTCAGCTTGTTTTTCTTTTGTTAATCGAACTCCAAATGACGGCATGAAGTCGTGCTCTGCTTCAAGATTTTCAATCTGCGCCTTTATATCTTCAGACAAGCCGTCGTATGCAGCATGCATGTCACAGAACAGTGTGTCTCCGCCAGTTTCTGGAACCTGAAGTGCGTGCAATACCGCACCCAGTGATGGAATCTCTCTCCATGTGACATCGTGATGCCAAGCATTTTCGTATCCGCCGACTTCTGCTGATTTTGCAAACCTCACCAACTCAGGTTTGCCGTCAGTTCCTGGCAAAAATGGATGCAGTTCGAGTTCTCCGAATTGCGCAGCAAATGCAATGTGTTGGTCGGCGTTTAACGGTTGGTCACGAAAAAAAATTACTTTGTACTCAGCTAGCGCCTGCTTGACCTCTGCCAATGCATCGGGTGCTAATGGTTTTGTGATGTCAATGTCATGAAGTTCAGCACCAACAGTTGCCCCAAGTCGCTTGACGCGAAATGTGTTCCACTGCAGCGCATTGAGACGCGCTCTCTCTGCGGCCAGAAATAGAACAGGCCCGACGGTCATCTGCCCCAAATGAATCTGCTTATTCGAGAACCTGATCGCTGGATCTCCGGCGTCTATGGCTTTTTCTAGATCTCGTTCTTGCGTTGTAGACACGGCGTACCCCCTAGGCAAAGGACCCTATCCGAGAGCCCCTCAAATCTGATGATAGTCCCTTTGCTTTGGGGTTTCTGACGGTGTATCAGATACTCTCGCGGGTGGCTATGGATCTGAGATACACGGAACAAGAGCAGGCCTTTCGGGCTGAGTTGCGAGCATGGCTCGCCGACGCCTTGCCGTCGGTCGCCCCAGAGCCTCATCGCGATGACTGGAAAAATCGACGCGTCTGGGATACCGGATGGCAACGGATGCTTTTTGATGCTGGATACGCCGGCATCAACTGGCCCAAAGAATACGGCGGTCGGGGTGCCACGCCGACTGAACATTTAATTTTCTTAGAAGAAACTGAACGCATGCGAGCGCCTTATGTGGGCATGAACTTTGTTGGACTGCTGCATGCAGGACCAACACTTGTCGCAGAAGCGAGCACACAACAAAAAGAACATCATCTGCCATCCATTCTCAAGGGAGATCATGTCTGGTGTCAAGGCTTCAGCGAACCAAATGCCGGAAGTGATCTAGCAAGCCTGCAATGTCGTGCCATTCGTGACGGAGACGACTATGTCATCACTGGTCAAAAGATCTGGACAAGTTTTGCGCACATCGCCGACTATTGCGAGATGCTTGTGCGCACCGACACCGATGTTCCTAAGCATCGCGGAATCACATGGTTAATTCTGCCGATGGATGCCAAGGGGATGGATATTCGACCTCTGCGAACAATGGAAGGCAGCACTGAATTTTGTGAGGTCTTTTTTGATGAAGTTCGGGTGCCTGTCGCAAATCGGGTCGGAGATGAAAACGACGGATGGCGTGTTGCAATGGTGACCTTGTCATTTGAGCGTGGCACCGCGTTTGTGAGCGAGATGTTGCAATCAATGGAACTCGTGCGAGATCTTGCTGATCTTGCAAAAAAAGTTACTCGCAACGGATCAGCTGCATGGGATGACACAGGACTCCGACGTGATATTGCACATCTGTCTGGCGAACTAGATGCTCTTTGGTCACTCACTAAGCGCAACATCAGCGAGGCACAACGCACTGGCTTTGTTGGTGTCGGCGGAAACGTCTTCAAACTTGCCTACAGTGAACTCCGTCAGCGACTTGGAGAATTATCTCTGCGCTTACTTGATCGCGCATCACTCTCAATTGATGACGTGCACGAATTACCCACCGGAAAACATGTTCATGGTCGCATCCACGCACTTTCGATTGGTATTGCAGCCGGAACATCTCAAGTACAACGCAACATTGTTGCCGAGCGCACACTCGGCTTGCCCAAGGATCGATAAGGAAGTCTGATGGATTTTTGGCGCACGCAAGATCAAGAAGCACTACAAGACGGAATTCGTTCTTTTTGTCAAGGACGTTTTCCAATTGAGTCTTTGCAGCCCATCGAAGCCACTGGCGGACGCCTTGATCGTGCGGCATGGCGAGACTTGGCTGGAGTTGGCGTTTTTTCTCTGCGCCATGATGGTTTTGGCATCACAGACTCAGTGCTCGTCTTTGAAGAACTCGGACGGGCATTAATCCCTGGGCCGCTCACCGCAACATACTTAGCCGCGACGCATTTACACACTTCTCTTGCAGGAGCAGACTCTGGCGAACGAATCGTAGGTCTTGCTCATGTCGGCGAACCTGTCACCATGGCAGAACACTTACTCGACCTGGATTCCTTGCTCATCTTGCAGGGTGATTCGATTTCTGTTGTCGATCCAAACTCTGTGCCAACGCAGGTTGTTGAAAGACCTCTTGATCCGCTCACCCCAGTGCACGTGATGTTGTCTGCGACTGGCGGCGAAATTGTCGCTACAGGTGACATAGTGCGTCAATGGTGTCGCGAAGGTGCCGTACTCACTGCGGCGATGCAAGTTGGAGCAAGTTTTGCTGCCATCGACCTGGCCGTTGAATACGCCAAGGGGCGCGAGCAATTCGGACGTCCGATCGGAGCGTTTCAAGCCGTCAAACACATGGCTGCAGACATGTTGGTAAAAGCAGAAGTCGCGCGTGCTGCGACATATGCAGCGGCAGTCAATCTCGACGGCAATGGTGACGACAATCTTGATCGAGCAGTCAGTGTCGCTAAAATGCTGGCAGGAGATGCTGCTCTCTTTTGTGGCAAGATCGGAATCCAGATTCACGGCGGAATGGGTTTCACATGGGAAGTAAATGCACAGCGCTACTGGAAACGTGCAGTTGTTCTAGACACTCATTACGGAAACAGCGAGATGCATGCCGATGCACTTGCTGCATCAATGTAGGGATGTCGCATGCACGCTCAAAGGAGTCAACATGAAAATCTGTGATGGACGAGTAGTTGCCATCACGGGCGCAGGTCGCGGTATTGGTCGCGAACATGCGCTCGCCTTTGCTGCTGCGGGTGCCAAAGTCGTTGTCAATGACCTTGGCGCGTCACTCACGGGTGACCCCACCGATGAGACACCCGCCCAAGAAGTTGTACGCACAATCACATCAATGGGCGGCAGCGCAGTGGTCAACACCGATGACATCTCTGATTGGGATGGTGCTGGTCGATTCATCGCGCAAGCGATTGATACTTTTGGAGCCCTCGATACCTTGGTGTGCAATGCCGGCATTGTGCGGGACCGCATGTTGGTCAACATGAGCGTTGACGAATGGGATGCTGTGATGCGCGTACATCTGCGTGGAACATTTTGTCCAGTACGTCACGCCATCGGATACTGGCGCGAACAGCACAAAGCTGGTAATGCTCGCGATGCTCGCATCGTGACCACCTCATCTGGCGCAGGTCTCTTTGGAAGTGTGTCTCAGGCAAATTATTCTGCCGCCAAAGCAGGTATCGCCACATTTACAATTGTTGCGGCAGCCGAATTGCAGCGCTACGACATTTTGGCTAACACCATTGCTCCAAGTGCGCGTAGTCGCATGACCGAGGATGCGTTTGCGGAGATGATGGCCAAACCTGACACAGGCTTTGACAAAATGGACCCAGCCAACATCTCCCCTGTTGTGGTGTGGCTTGGCAGTAGCGCATGCAATGTCACAGGTCGAGCATTTGAAATTGCTGGCGGAGAACTCAGCATCGCAGATGGTTGGCAACATGGCGTGCCTTTTGACAAAGACGACAAGTACGATGCAGACGAAATCGGAGCAGTTATCACTGATCTGATTCGTAACGGACCACGCCCTGCACCGGTGTACGGAGCCTCATGACGCAAGTAACTGCAACTGATGGACGTGTCATCGGCACACGAGCCACGATCACACGTGTGCGTTTACTAGAGGCGACCGCCAAGTTGCTTGATGAAAACAGTGCTCTTGATCTCAAAGTTATTGATATCACCCGCGAGGCAAATACATCTCCTGCAACTTTTTATCAATACTTCACTGATGTGTCAGATGCCATTTTAGATCTCGTCTATCAAGCAGGACAGGACTCACTGTCGATGCTTGTGCATCTTGATCAATCCTGGGACGGTGAGGCCGGCAAAAAACATGCCGTGGCGTTCACGACCGAGTTCGTCGCTCATTGGCAAGCGCATTCTTCAATTTTGCGGTTGCGCAATCTACGGGCAGAAGAAGGCGACACGAAGTTTCGTGATCTGCGCGGCGAGGCGATCAAGCCCTTTATGAAAGGGCTTACTTCTAAGATCGCGGCAGGTCAAGCAGACGGACGAATTTCTGCTCATATCAATGCGTATGCCACGGCGGCAGCCATCATGGCAATGCTCGAACGTCTTGTTGCGTATTTGCCTGAGTTCAACCGTCGAGGAGTAGAGCCAAACGACATGGTCGAAACACTTTCGTGCCTCATCCTGCAGATTCTGACCGGCGAAAAGTGTTAACGCACGCGCGATGAGTTCACTTGCTGGTCGCATTGCTGTCGTCACTGGCGGAGCAAGCGGAATCGGGGCAGCCATCGTCGAACGCCTCAGGGCAGACGGCGCCACTGTCGAGATCGCGGACATTGCTACATCACCTGCTACCGATGTCACAAATGAAAAATCGTGTGCTGAATTTGTGCAACGCGTGGTTGCTGCGCACGGTCGAGTCGACATCATGGTGTTGGCTGCTGCAATTGTTTTACCTGCCGACCATCGAGTGCTGACTGACAGTCTTGAATCATGGCACCGTGTTCTTGATGTCAACCTCACCGGAACGCTTTTACCGTTACGTGCGTTTGAGTCATACATCTCTGCTGGAGCATCAATCATCACCATTACCTCTGGCGAATACCAGCATGCAACGCCAGGCAATGGTGCATATTGCGTGGCCAAATCAGGCGTCTGGATGCTGACAAAAACGCTTGCACTTGAATTGGCCCATCGTCATATTCGAGTCAATGCGGTTGCGCCTGGCTTCATCGAAACGCCAATGACCAAGCCATTTCTTGATGTGCCTGGTCGCCGCGACAAAGTGGCTGCTATTACTCCCCTTGGCCGTATTGGTCAACCACGCGATGTGGCTGATGCAGTGTCATGGTTGGCAGGCGACCAGTCATCATTTGTCACCGGTACCACCATTTGGGTGGATGGCGGCATAGCCGTGAACGAACGCTGATACAGCGTTTGGCTATTGTCTCTCGAATGGAAATACTTCTTGGTGGTCTCATCGTTCTTGTTCTCGTTCTTGGTGTCGCCCTTGTCAGGCTTCAGCGTCAGAATCACATACCCACCGCTGAGGCACCAAGCATCGATAGCGCCGGAGTAGCAGACGAACTTTCTCGCACCGTTCGAACCGAACTTGCCCACGCCATGAACACGCTGGCGGACCGCTCGACCAAAGACCGAGAAGAAGCCCTCAAGCTCGGAGCAGATCTCATCGCCCGCGCAGGTGGTGAACAACTTGGCCAACGAGCCGACATCATTGACACCAGCATGAAGGCAATGCAAGACAGTGTTACTGGTCGCCTTTCAGAACTCAATCTCGCACTGCAGAGTCTTCGCTCTGATAACGACAAGCAACTTTCAAGTGTCGAGACCGCCGTGACTGCACTTGCCAAACGCACCGAGAACCTTACTGATATTCTCTCCAACTCCCAAAAGCGCGGACAATGGGGAGAACGCCTTGCTGAAGACATGTTGCGGGCTGCCGGATTCGTCGAAGGTGTCAACTACGAAAAACAAAAACAAATCGACGGTGGCGGCAGACCTGACTACCGCTTCGAGATGCCGCCAGATCGTGTTCTGTTTATGGACGTCAAGTTCCCCCTCGATAAATACGCGGAATACATTTCAGCAACTGATGAGGGCTTGCGGTCACTGGCAAAAGATGCTTTTATTCGAGCAGTGCGCGGACACGTAGACACGCTCGCCAAACGTGATTACATCGATAAAGCAACCGAAAATGCAGTTGACTACGTGCTGATGTTTGTTCCCAATGAGAGCATTAGCTCTTTTGTGCACGAAGCCAGCCCTACTCTCATCGATTACGCACTGGACAAGAAGGTTCTTCTTTGTTCGCCACTTACTCTCTACGCGTTTCTCGTTGTAGTCCGTCAGGCTGCAGATAGTTTCCATACCGAAAAAACGGCCGCTGAAATTATGCAGCAGATCAAAAAATTTGAAAAAGAATTTGACAAATATACAGAAAGTGTTGAAAAAGTGAAAAAAAACTTTACTGCTCTCACAGCAAGCATTGGAGAAATAAGCGTTGGTGGGACCCGGCACAATAAACTTTCAGTACCAGTCCGAGACATCGACAACTTGCGCAAAAGACGTGGCATCCCAGAACTAGAGGCCGCTGACGATGACATTATTGATGTCGAAGAAGACGAGTAGATTTACATCTGTGGGCTGCCAAATGGCGCCACATCAAGCGAACTCATTCCGGCAAACAGCGCGTCTTTATTGGCACTGATATCAGCAACGGTCCACTGCTTTTTTCCTGCATACACTGATGTTGCAACCTGGTGTTGCTGAATCCGATGGATCTCATCACCAGTCACAATAAAAATTTGACCGTTCACACCATCAGATTCTGCTGACGATAACCATGCCACCATCGGCGAAATATGCGTGGGGTCATATTTATCCCAACCACTTTCGGGTTTAGCAAACATCGGCATTGCCTGTGTCATGGGAGTGCGTGCACGAGGGGCAATGCAATTGACATGCACATTGTATTTGCCCATCTCGCGAGCGTGAACCACGGTCATCGTGATGATGCCGCCTTTTGCAGCAGCGTAATTACTCTGCGCAGTTCCGCCAAAGAGTCCGCTTTCTGACGTGGTGTTCACAATTTTGCGTGATTTCAAAACGGCGCCTTCGCCAGCAGCCTTTGCTGCATTGCGCCAGTGAATGGCCGCGAAGTGACTGCAAGCAAAGTGCCCTTTGAGGTGCACGTCAATCACGATGTCCCATTGCTCTTGGGTCATTGAAAAAACCATGCTGTCTCGCACAAGCCCTGCGTTATTTACTAAAATATCTAGGTCACCGTGTGTCGCGATTGTTCCGTTGACAAGAGCTTCGCACGCATCCCAGTCGGCGACACTGCCGATATGTGCTGTCGCTTTGCCACCTGTCGCGACGATGGCTGCAACCGCTTCATTGGCGCTGTCAGTAATGTCGTTCACTACGACGGTTGCTCCCTCACGGGCCAAATACTCGGCGTGACAGCGCCCCACACCTTGTCCGGCGCCCGTAACAATCGCGACTTTGCCTTTTAGTGAACTCATACATTTTCCTCATCTGTCTTGCACCCACCGTTCTAGCGGACGCGATTATCAACTCTATGCTGACACAGTGCGCGTATCTGTAGGCCTACCCATCGACCGTGCCGATCCAACGGGGCAGTTCTTAACGGCCACTGGTATCAGCGTCTGTGCGCAAGCAGCCCAATCGGCTGGCTTCCATGCAGTCTTTGCCACAGATCACCCCGCACCAGACGCCAAATGGTTGCGTACCGGAGGTCATCCAACGCTTGACCCGTTTGTCGCGCTGAGTTTTGCAGCAGCAGCGACGAGCCATATTCATTTGCATACAAACCTGTTGGTACTGCCCTATCGCAATCCGCTATTGACTGCAAAGTCAGTCGCCAGTTTGGATGTGTTATCCAACGGACGCGTGATTGTAGGTGTAGGCGTGGGTTATCTGGAGTCTGAATATGACGCACTCGGAGTGCAATTTTCTGATCGTGCTGCACTCAGCGACGACGCGCTGATCGCAATGTTGAGTGCATGGCGGGGTGAGCCCTTTGATCATGTCGGTCTTGGCTACAACGCACGCAACACCGTGGTTCAGCCAACGCCGATGCAACGACCACATCCGCCCGTTTGGATTGGCGGCAACTCCAAACGTGCCATCGAACGCGTGGTGGCATTTGGCAACGGATGGTCTCCGATGCCAAGTTCGGCTGCAAGCGCTCGATACCTGGGCACACCAGGAATGGACTCCATTTCTGATTTTGTTGAACGAATGAAAATGCTCACTGATCTCATGGCCGCATCTGGGCGCACTGACACAGTTGACGTTGCTGTTGTGCCCTTGGCGCTGTCTGGATTTGGCAGTCTCAACTGGTCACCAGGAGCCCTTCATGACGAGATTGGACAATTGACCGCCGCAGGCGCAACTGTGCTCGTGGTCAATGTGGGCGCCACACACCCGCTTGAATATGCCGAGCGCGTTGCCCAACTGGGATCTGAGATCATTTCTACGCTCACATAGGCACCTCAAAAAGTTTCTGATACTGTGTCAGAAATCAACAAAGACAAGGCTTTGCGCAAAAAACGCGGGCCTCAGAGAAGGAGTTCGAGATGAGTCAAGAGATGAGCGATCGCCAGATCCCCCTCATTATCAGCGTGGATGACCATGTTGTGGAGCCTGCTCACTTGTTTGAACGATGGCTACCCGCGAAACTGCGCAACCACCCCGATGCGCCGCGCATCGAACGCCGCGGAATTGCTGGAATGAAATATGTCGGCGGAACCAAGTACGAAATCGAGTGGGACGAATCAGCGCCTAAAGCCGATACATGGTTTTACGAAGATCTTGTCGCACCGCACAAACGACATGTTGCTGCCGTCGGTTTTGCACGCGACGACATGACGCTGTCACCAATCACATATGACGAGATGCGCCCTGGTTGCTACAGCCCCAAAGAACGACTCGCTGACATGGACGTCGATCACTTGCAGGGTTCGCTCTGTTTCCCCACAATGCCACGATTCTGTGGACAGACTTTTTCTGAGGCAAAAGATAAAGACCTAGCACTGGGTTGTGTAACTGCGTACAACGACTGGATGGTCGAAGAATGGTGCGGTGACAGTGGCGGTCGGCTGATTCCGTTACCAATTATTCCACTATGGGATGTTGAAGCAGCAGCAAAAGAAGTGCGTCGTAATGCTGAGCGTGGATGCACCGCTGTTGCGTTTAGTGAGATTCCGGCAAAACTCGGATTGCCCTCTATTCACACGGGGTACTGGGAACCATTTTTTCAGGCGTGTGAAGACACCAACACAATTATTTGCATGCATATTGGGTCAAGTAGTCAAATGCCAGCCACATCTCCTGATGCTCCACCGGCAGTTGCTGCAACACTGAGTTTTGGAAACGCGATGAGTTCGCTGACGGACTTTTTGTTTAGCGGCATCTTGGTAAAGCATCCCAATCTCAAACTCGCCTATAGCGAAGGCCAGATCGGCTGGATCCCGTACATTCTTGAGCGCGCAGATGATGTATGGATGGAGCATCGTGCATGGGGCGGCGTACGCGAACTTGTTCCTGAGCCACCGAGCACGTACTGGTTTCGCCAGATCTACGGATGTTTTTATCGCGACCGCCACGGCATGGAAAGTCTGCATCGCATCGGACTCGACAACGTGACATTTGAAACCGATTATCCTCACACAGATTCAACATGGCCTGATTCACAGAAAATTTTTGCCGAACAGGTGCAGCATCTTGACGATGCAAGCATCTTTAAAATTGTGCGTGGTAATGCCATCAAAATGCTCGGGCTTGACCCGGTGACTGGTCTTTGGCGCAAGAGGTAACATCAACGTACCCATGGAGACTCCTGCCACAATTGCGTCTCAACTGCGTGCTCGCGTCGGAGACGACCATCTTGGATATGTCCTTGATGATGAGCAGTTTTCTTGGGACCAAGTTGCGCAACAATCAGTCATTCGAGCATCAATGCTTGAGTCTCTGGTGCGTGATTCACCGCCACACATTGGCATTTTGCTTGAAAACACTCCTGAGTATTTGTTCTTGGCAGGTGGAGCATCTTTTATCGGCGCAGCGATTGTGGGGATTAACCCCACCCGTCGCGGAGCCGAACTTGCACGAGATATCTGCCACACTGATTGTCAAATAATTATTACGGATTCACAACAACAGGGTTTGCTCACTGGTCTTGATCTTGGCAATCTGCACACAACTTTGATCGTGGACTCCCCTGAGTACGCTCGCCTCATCACAGATCATGCTGATGCTGTCATGCAAGATGTTTCACATGACCCGAGTCCAAGTACACCACTCTTTTTGTTATTTACTAGTGGCAGCACAAGCGCACCCAAAGCAGTGGTGTGCAGCACGACACGAATGGCGATGTCCGGAATCAGAGCATCCCAGATCACTGGTGTCACACGTGATGATGTGTGTTACTCGCCGATGCCATTGTTTCACGGAAATGCACTCATGGCCAACTGGTCATCTGCCCTTGCACACGGTGCGACTTTTGTGATGCGTCGCAAATTCTCTGCCACAAAATTTCTGGATGATATTCGTCAACACAATTGCACATTTTTTACATATGTTGGCCGCACTATCGCTTACATCTTGGGACAGCCAGAAACAAGACATGACAAGCAACACAACCTTCGTCATGCCTTTGGCACAGAAGCAAGCGCACTTGATCGTCAATTGTTCGAGCAACGCTTTGGGTGTCCCCTTATTGAGGGATACGGTTCGAGTGAGAGCGTCATTGTGATCAATCTCACCCCCGATAGCCCCAACGGTTCGTTAGGTCTTGCGCGTCATGCCACTGACGACATTGCAGTAGTTCATCCTGACACAGGCAATGAATGTGTCGCTGCCAGATTTGATCGGCACGGAGCAATATTAAACCCCACGGAAGCGGTGGGTGAACTCGTCAATCGCAGTGGTGGTGGCGCCTTTGAGGGTTATTACAACAACGCTTCAGCAACTGAGGCACGTCTTCGTGATGGTTGGTACTGGAGCGGTGATTTGGCATACCGTGACGAGAAAGGTTTTTTTTATTTTGCGGGTCGCGATGCCGACTGGTTGCGTGTTGATAGTGAAAACTTTGCAACTGCTCCACTTGAAGAAATCTTGCGCCGATTCCCTGGAGTCGTCATGGTTGCTGTCTATCCAGTACCCGATTCACGAACAGGAGATCAAGTGATGGCAGCGCTTGAGTTCTCACCGGGAGTCGTGTTTGACCCCAATGAGTTTGATGTTTTTTTGCAGTCCCAACGTGATCTGGGCACAAAATGGACACCACGTTTTGTGCGTATCACTCAATCGATTCCCTTGACTGCAAATAACAAGGTCAATAAAACCCCCTTGCGCACAGAAGCCTGGATGACGAACGACCCAGTCTGGTGGCGCACAACAAAAGATGTCGCACTCACGCCTCTTACACTGGATCACGCGGCAACCTTGCATCGCGAGTTTCGCCAAAATCAACGGATGGCATTTCTGCCGGTGGGAGCAACGCTATGACATACGAGATTGGTGACACCAATACCGACTTGTTACTCCCTACTCCACATGACAAGCCAGTGCACTACACGCTGATTTCTGTTGATGATCACCTTGTTGAGCCGCCCGACATGTTTGACGGTCGTTTACCAGCACACTTGCAAGATCGTGCACCACGACTAGTTGTCAACGAACACGGACACCAAGTCTGGAACTTTGATGGACAAACATTTACTCAAGTGGGCATGAACGCCGTGGCAGGACGCAAACCCGAAGCACGTTCACTCGAGCCAACTCGTCTCGAAGACATGCGTCGGGGTTGTTTTGACGTGCATGAACGAGTCAAGGACATGGACATCATCGGATGTTGGGCATCACTCAACTTTCCATCTCAAATCACTGGCTTTGCCGGGCGAATTTTCAGCGGCTGCAGCGACCCAGATGTTGGTTTTGCCACAATGCGCGCTTGGAACGACTGGATGTACGAGGAATGGTGGCAACAATATCCAGACCGATTCATCCCCTGCGGAATCACGTGGATGGCCGACGCACAATTAGGAGCAGCCGAGATCAGGCGTAATGCAGAACGCGGATTTCATACAGTGACCTTGCCCGAGCGTCCACACAATATTGGATTACCATCATTGTTCACTGGTTGGTGGGACCCCATTATCGAGGCGTGTGTCGAGACCGACACAGTGATCTCATTGCATGTCGGGTCAAGCGGTATGTATCCGATGCCTGAGAACGCTCCAGCACTACAACTCGGGGCAACGATGTTTGGACAGTTGTCACTCAACGCTTGCGCAGAGTGGTTGTGGAGTGGATACGCATACCGTTTCCCAACGCTCAAAATTGCCATGAGTGAAGGAGGTATCGGCTGGGTACCAATGCTCATCGACCGCCTCGAAAATGTTGTTGACCGAAGTGGATACGGACAAGGGTGGGATATTCGACCTGCAGATGTCTTGAAACGTAATTTTTATTTCTGCACCATCGATGATCCGAGCACAATCGATCTCTACGACGTCATTGGCCAAGACCACATCATGGTTGAAGTTGATTATCCGCATGGTGACAGCACATGGCCAGACACGCAAGAGATACTGAAATCAGCATGGGGACATCTTCCGAGTGATGTCTTGCGCAAACTCTGCTCTGAAAATGCGGCGCGCTTATACCGACACCCACTTCCAGAGATGGTGTTGCCACGATGACTCCATCGCCTGATGCTTTGTTGCCACCTATCGGTCCACGTCAAGAACTTGTGTTGTTGGCACGAACACTTCTGCTTGAGGGATACAACGACCACTTGGCTGGGCACATCACATATAAACAACCGGACGGAACTTTTTTGGTGAATCCGTGGCCACTGGTCTGGGATGAGTTTGGTCCAGATGATGTCATTGTCATGAACGAACACGGAGAAAAACTATCTGGTGCTTGGCAGGTGCCACTTGGAATACCGCTGCATGTGGCGCTGCATCAACTGCGTCCCGATGTTGTTGTCTCTGTGCACAATCATCCTCTTTACGCAACTACATACGCCAACGCCAAGCGTGTTCCACCCCCCTATGACCAGAGCAGTGCATTGGGTGGCGGAACCGTCGTCCTTGTTGATGAATACACGACTGCAGTGAACGACGTCAACGCCGCACGATCAGCAGCACAGGCAATGGGTTTTGCCGACATGGCACTGCTCGCCAATCACGGTGTCATGGTGACAGGAATCTCAATACGCGCTGCACATCAGCGTGCAGTTGCACTTGAGCAACGCTGCAAGCATGCGTGGCACGTCGAGGCGATCGGCGGCGGAAGCCCACTTGCCCAAGAAGTTCAAGAGCGTTTGATGAGTAGCGACGGGAACCAATTTATTGGTTTTTGGGAAGCAATGGCCCGACGAGAGATACGTCGTGACCCAAGCATTATTGCGGGCGCTCCTCGTTAGTGCCGCGACGCAATCCAGGCTTGCCATGAGTCATACCACTCTGGAAGTTCGCCTTTGCCAGAATGATTTTTAGGCCAGTGTGCATCGGCTAAGTCGATTGGTCGCTGCAACATATCTGCCCCATACCAGAGGAGGTGTTTGCGACGCACAAACAACCAACGATCGTCAACGCGAGAATACGTATCGTGATATTGAATCTGTTGCACAATCCAAGTACCTGATGCATCGAGTGGCTCAACCTCGCCACGACAACTCACGATTCCGGTGGCATTGTCGGCGTCAATGATATCGATGACGTGATTTGTCACTTGCAAAATGCTGCGACCAAGCGGGGTGAGTTGCTGATGCAGATTGGCGATCAATGCATCTGGACCTCGCAGGTCTTTGCCAACTCGAACATCTGGGATAAATAAATCTGCAACAGAACGAAAATCACGAGCATCTAGATACACCGCGTATCGGCTTGCCAATTGGCGAATGTCTTCATGGGCAATCAGCCATGCCATCGGATTGGTATCTCGAAGGCTCATAGTCAGGAAAATATACCTTCTCGTTGCAACGCAGCGAATCGCTGCCGTAGAGCCTCATATTGCGCCAAACCAAAGACTTCAAATGCGGTGCCTTTGTCCGGCCGTGCATACATCAAGCCCTCTGCACGCGCGACGCTCTGCCACTTGTCTTTGGTGAGATCGCGTTTGAGTACTTTGTTCGTTTGCGTCAGTGGTAGTTCATTCATCAGCCGCACATACGACGGCATCCACTTTGCTCCGAGATCTGGCTGTACTTGCAGAAATGCAGAGAACTCGCGTGGATCAAATACAGCACCTTCTTTGAGCTGCAACGCCACCATCACTCGATCGCCAATATCAGCGTCTGGCACTGCGTAGGCAGCAGCGAGCACGACTCCAGGAAATCGAGACACGATTCGATCGATCGGTGCCGCCGCAAAATTTTCACCGTCAACTCGGATCCATTCTGCCGTGCGACCTGCGAAATAGAAAAATCCATCAGCATCGCGATACGCCAAATCGCCAGTCCAGTAATAGCCATGGCGAAGACGCTCTTGGTTAGCCTCGTCGTTTTTCCAGTACCCCTCAAATGCCGATTGACCAGTATTGGTGATTTCCCCTGTTGCTTGCTCTGCATTTAAAAGCCGACCGTGATCATCAAAGACTGCAGGCGGACATTCTTCGCTCGTCTCCGGATTCAAAACTTTTAGTGCTGGCGATACCGCAACACCTAGTGAGCCTGCTGGCATGTTAGGAACACGCGTGATTGATGCACCCATTTCGGTTTGGCCGTAACCGTCAATCAGTTCAACGCCGAAACGCTCGCGAAAGCGCAAAATGTCAATCTCTGCTCCTTCGTTGCCGAATCCAATTCGAAGCGAGTGATTTTTGTCTTCACTGGACTCCGGCGTAGCCAAGATATACGCCAACGGTCTGCCCACATAATTAAAATATGTGGCACCATAACGACGAACATCGTCCATAAACGCTGACGCCGAAAACCTTGGTCGCAGTGCTGTGGCTGCGCCGGCAATCACTGTGGGTGCCCATCCAGAAAACAATGCATTCGAATGAAACAACGGCATCGCAATATACGTGACATCGGTTGGCTCAAGATGAATAATGTAATTCATAGCCCCGCCAACAAAAGAGAATCGGCTATGCGACGTAATCACAGCTTTTGGTGCACCACTTGTTCCGGATGTGAATAACAACAAAAAGCAGTCAGACTCATTTACTTCGTCGGTTGGCAACTCATGTCCGACAAATGGTGCAAGTTGATCTGCATATCGCTCGTCATCCACTACCAAAATACGGTTGGCAGCTATTCCAAGTTCTAGACCTTCAAGCAAAGGCAACTGACTGCGCTGCGTCACGATCAGTTGACACTCGGTATAAGTGATATCTCGTTCAAGTTCCGCGCCACGACGAGTTGGATTGATTCCCACCACCGTGCTTGCGGTGACGGCAGCGGCACCAAGCCACATTGTAAAATCTGGAATATTCTCTAACAGCACTCCGATGTGGGCTGGACCATCGAGTCGCATCTGTTTCCATAAGGCAGCGCGCGTTGCGACCTCTGCCACCCACTCGCGATATGTCCAGCGCTGGTCTTCAAATAACAATGCAGTGTTGTCGTCGTGTGCACGCGCCCGCACATGATCACCAAATGTCGCCACTACTGTCTCCTAGATCCCTCGAGCAATTTCACCTGCAGAATGAATCGCTCCCTCAATGTAACCGATGTCATTCGCGTCACCGATGACATGCACAACCGCTCCCGATGCGCGCAACTCTTGAGCGATCGGGGCATGTGCGACAACGTCGCCAGCACTAATGACATCCCTTGTGCTCACGACGTCAACACTCGAGCGCCGCATCTGAACGCCATGATCGGCTGCTCGTTTTATTGCGGTCCAGCGCCGGGGCATTGCCATTGGCAAACCTAACTGAGCACCTTGTTCAACAAGAGTCACTCGTCGTCCACGTGCTGCTAAAAACTCTGCTAGTTCTAGACCGACGAGGCCTCCTCCAATCACCGTGATGTCTTTGCTCAACGGTAAATACACCCGTGACAAAGAACGAACTCGACTCATCTTGGATGAGATGCGAGCAAGTCGCGCCAGACGAGCCACCAATCTAGCCTGAGGCGACGCACTCGTCACAGTGCCTTCACCCGTGAGAAGCGCACGCAAGTCATCACCCGTATACACGCGTGATCGGGCATAGTCAGTGCGTTCATTGCTGGGACGATTGCGAACCGCGCCCGTTGCCACAATGACTTCGTCTGGGGCTAGTTGCTTGATCTCATGTGCAGATAATCGCGTCTTCAAAAATATTTGTACGCCTAATCTGCGTACTTCGTGTTCAAGCCAATCCACCAACGGGCCATTGTCTGGTGTTGTGAGCTGTGAAAACCATGCCGTGCCGCCAAGGCGCGATGATGCTTCATACAAAGACACAACATGTCCGCGACCAGCCGCAATGCGCGCGGCCTCTAGCCCAGCGGGACCGCCACCGACGATGAGCACTCTCTTTACATGTGGGGCTGGCACCAACTCGGCGAGAGATTCGTTGCACAATGCCGGATTCACCGCACACTTTGGAGGAGCGTCAAAGAAATTCTGTTCGACGCAGACGTAACAGTTAATGCATGGCCGTATCGACCTGCGTTGATCAGTCTTAAGTTTGTTGACAAGATCTGGGTCAGCTAATAATTGACGGCCCATTGAAACAAAATCACATTCTCCGCGAGCAATCATTTCATTGCCAATTTCTGGAGTGATTCGCCCGACGGCAATGACCGGAATCGTGACAGCCTTTTTTACAATGCGAGCAAACTCACGATACTGTGCCTCACCACTTGGCAATGGACCATCAGTGAAATCAGCAAACGGATTATGTGCATTCGCAGACACATGAATTGCATCAGCCCCAGCATCTTGAGCCATGACGGCGAAAATTGCCGCCTCACTTGGCGTCATGCCATCTTGTAGCCCGTATTCCATTCCGTTCAGGCGAACACTGATGGCGATCGTGTTGCCAACTTGGGCGCGCACTGCTCGCACAATCTCGGTCATCAAGCGACCCCGATTCTCAATTGCCCCGCCCCAACGATCTGTGCGTTTGTTGTATCCGGCAGACAAAAATGTGTTGATTAAATATCCATGCGCCGCGTGAATCTCAACCGCATCAACACCAGCACGCGCCGCGCGCGCCGCACCTTGGACGAACTGGTCGATCACCCACGCAAGATCGTCTTCGTCTGCTTCTTTATATGTCGCCTGCTTGCCACGTGACGCCGTACCAAGTTTTGCGAGTTCGCCCATCGTGTTGTCTTGCAGTGCCGCAAGGTCGAGTTTTCCGTCAGACAATGATGGCACTAACAATGGTCTGCCTTGGGCCGTGTCGACGCCAGCAGTTTTGCCGTGATGACAAATCTGCACGCATAACTTGCTCCCGGCACCATGAATACTGTCAGCGAGAGCCCGAATACTGGGAATATGACGATCGCTACTGAATGACGGTTGATGCCACGAGCATCCACCGTTTGGCCATGCAACTGCACCTGTGCCAGTGATGATCAGACCAACTCCGCCTACTGCACGAGCGGTGTAATGAGCAATCTCTGCTTTTGAAAAATCGCCATCATCGCATAAGTTCATATCCATTGCTGGCAGAACAACGCGGTTCGCAAGCGTCATCGCTCCGATCTCACCGGCACTCAGCAGCGAGCCAAAACCCATATCACCAGCCTTTAAAGGTGGGGTCGCGTCTTTCGATGAATGCTTGAACGCCCTCGTTAAAGTCTTCAGTTCGTGAGGCAAGTTCTTGTGCCCACGCTTCGTCGTCAAGTGCAGTTGCGCGATCCACATCAAGTGAGCGATTTAAAAGAGATTTCGCCAGGGACAATGCTTTCGTGGGGGCAATCGCTAGTCGTCCCGCCCATTCGTCAACAACGCCATTGAACTGGTCAGCGGGCACGGCGCGATTAATCAGTCCAATACGTTCAGCGTCAGGTGCAGATAAATCATCGCCGAAAAAGATCAGTTCTTTTGCTTTGGCCAACCCAATCATGCGTGGCAATAAATAAGCGCCACCACCGTCAGGAGTGATTCCGCGACGAACAAAAACCTCAATAAATCTTGCCGTGTCTACCGCCACAATGAGATCACAGGCAAATGCAATGTGTGCGCCAATGCCAGCGGCCGTTCCGTTCACTGCGGCAATAACTGGTTTTTCACAGTCCATGATTGATGTCACTAATCGTTGCGCACCATTTTTGATATTGCGAGCCACGTCTCCGACGCCGCGCTCAGGCGCACCTTCTGGCCGAGGTGTTTCTTGAATACGCGAGACTCGTAGGTCGGCTCCTGTACAAAAATGTTTTCCGTTGGCCGTGAGCACTACCACTCGAACATTGAGATCAGCTGACGCTTCGGTAAATAGTGAAATCAATCGATTGCGTTGATCTGGGGTAATTGAATTTGCTGCATCAGGGCGATTAAGCGTGATGCGAGCAACGCCACCAATCACGGTGTACAACAGGTCGTCGGTTTCGGTAGTCATTCGTTTTCCTATCGTGCCGTTACGGTCTCGGTGTCGCGACCAGATTTTAATACAGTCCCTGGTGTTGCTCCCGTGGCAACCCCATCGCGCAATATCGCAACTCCGTTCACGAAGACATGGTTCATGCCAACTGAGTCGGCTGTGAGTCGCGCCGAGTTTCCGGGCAAGTCCGTCACTAGTCGAGGCTCTTGACTACCTACTATGGCGGGGTCAAACACCACGACATCGGCAATTGCGCCGATTCGCAAGACACCACGATCTTTGAGCCCAAACAACGCAGCAGGATCAGATGTCATCAGTTTGACAGCGGTCTCCATACTGATCAGTTTGTGCCCATGAAGACAGTCATGTAAAAACTTGGTTGGGTACGGGGCTCCGCACATGCGATCGAGATGTGCTCCTGCATCAGAGCCGCCAATCATGGCGCGCTCATCAAGCCACAATTCGGCACGCATGCGCCATGACTCAGCATCGTTGTCTTGAGGTGTTGGCCACAACACAGTTCGCAGTTCATCGGCAATCACGATGTCAAGCAAAGTTCCAAAGGCTGACGTTGCGCGCTCTGCGGCAATATCTCGGACACTTCGCCCAGAGAGTCCAGCGTTTTCTGCCGCAAAAGTGTCGCCAATGATGTAGTCGGCCCAATCAGCAAGGCGTCGAAATACACCCGCTTCTTTGGACAGGCTCCACTCCAATAACTTGATCCGCGTATCGGGGTCTTTTAGTCGTTGAATACGTTCGGCAACTGAACCAGCCATTACATCTTTCCAATTAGGCATGAGCCATAATCCGCAAAAATTCAAAAACGACATATTCATTGGCACTTGAATTGGCATCGTGAGTGCAACGACTCGTCCCCCAAGTTCTTTGGCTCGTACAGCGGCTTGCAATTGACGTGGCACGCGATCTGGTTCGCGGGAATCAACGGTGAGTACGTTCCAGTTCATCGGTCTGTTCGCGGCCGCACTCATCTTGGCAAGTAGGTCAATTTCATCATCGGAGAACGTATCGAGACAACCAGGAACGATTCCTTCGAGTGTTGTTCCTGGATATTTTCCGGTTTCTTCACAGAGTGCAATGAGTTCATCATGTGTCGCCCAGCGACTCGCGACGGGTTCTCCTTCTCCGTCTGAGTGCGACGTTGAGTTAGTAAAAGAAAACCCAAGTGCGCCTGCTTCAATTGCTTTTGCTAACTCAGCGCGCATGCCGACAATCTGTTCAGCATCAGCAGGATTTCCGACAGCATCTAGTCCCATTGCGTATCGCCGTATCGCACAGTGCCCTACCAAGAAACCAGCGTTCACTGCGATGTTGCCCTCGAAGCGCTGTAAGAAATCTGCAAATGTTTCCCATGACCAGTCAGTTCCGTGCTCGAGTGCAGGCAATGGCATTCCCTCGACCTTTGACATCATCTTGCGTAAGTAATCGCCGTCGCCAGGCTTGAGTGGTGCAAGTGTGAAACCGCAGTTGCCACCGATCACAGTTGTGACACCATGAAAGCTTGATGGCGTCGCCATCGGATCCCACAACAGTTGAGCATCGTAATGAGTATGCGGATCAACGAATCCTGGAGCCACCACCATGCCTGTACCGTCAACGACATTGAGGGCCGGCTCGTCTGTTGATCCGAGCACAACGATGCGCCCATCTTTGATGCCGACATCGGCGCGTCGCCCGGGAGCACCCGTTCCGTCAACAACTGTTGCGCCTGTAATCAGATGATCGAGCATTCTGGAGTCCCTCAATTTGTTGTTTTCATCAATTTTGTGGCCATTCGGCTAATTCAACGCGCTTTTGCCGTCTGGTCAATGGAATCTGACGGTGTGTCAGATTGTATCATTGAGGCGCTATGACCATTCCAAAGACGTACAAGTTGCTCATCGGCGGACATTGGGTTGACGGGGCCGAAGGAACCTCTCCCATTATCAACCCGGCAACTGAGATAGTCGTTGGGCACGCCCCTGAGGCATCCGTTGCTCAGGCGCTTGATGCGGCCCGCGCCGCCCGAGAAGCATTTCCCAAATGGGCTGCCACTGCACCCGAAGAACGTGCTCGGCTTTTGCATGCCGTCTCTGTTCGACTGAGCGAGCGTGCTGCTGATTTAGTGCCACTAATTATTTCTGAAACTGGAGCAACTGCAGCGGTTGGTTCGCGCATGCAAGTTCCTGTCGCTGTTGAGCGATTCGCACGCTATGCCAAGGCTGCGGCTAAGTCATTTGATATTGCGTTGCCGCCATCTTCAACGTTGGCGACTCCACTTGCTCCTGGCGGACTCATCGGGGCCGTCGTCAATCGTCAACCCGTCGGTGTTGTCGCATGTATTTCTCCGTATAACTTTCCGGTTGTCAACGTCGCCGGAAAAATTGCACCTGCGTTAGCAATGGGTTGCACTGTTGTCATCAAGCCAGCCCCTCAAGACCCACTCGCAGTTATCGAACTTGTTGAGATGATGCACGACATTGGTTTTCCGCCCGGAGTGATAAACGTCATCACCTCAACCAAGGCAGAGCCTGCTGCAGCACTCACAGAGACACGTGACGTTGACATGGTGTCGTTTACCGGCAGTACCGGCATTGGTCAGCGCATCTTCTCAGCTGGTTCACTCACAATGAAACGACTCTTGCTCGAACTTGGAGGCAAAGGCGCTGCACTTGTGTTTGAAGATGCCGATATTGCCACTGCCGTTGGTGGCATTGCCAGCGTTTGGGGTTTTCATAGTGGACAAATCTGCACTGCCCCAACGCGCGCCATTGTGCACCGCAGTAAATACGACGAGTTAGTAGAAAAACTTGCTGGCGCAGCACGTGCACTCAAAGTCGGAGACCCCACCGCACTTGACACGATGGTTGGTCCAGTAATTTCAGCAGCACAACGTGATCGCATCGACGGTTACATCGCCACTGGTGCACAGCAAGGTGCCACCATTGTCGTCGATGGTCGTCGCCCAAGCCACATGGAGCATGGCTTTTATGTCGCTCCTACGTTGCTGGCAGATTGTCGTCCTGACATGACTCCAGTTCAAGAAGAAATTTTTGGACCAGTTGTCGTTGTGCTTCCTTTTGACGACGAAGAAGAAGCAATCTCAATTGCTAATGGCACGGACTTTGGTTTGTACGACTATGTCTTCAGCAAAGACACGGCGCGGGCATATCGAGTCGCTCGCCTTTTGCGCAGCGGCAATGTCGGAGTTAACACCGCACAACGTAATCCCGAAACACCCTTTGGCGGTTTTAAGTTGAGCGGCGTTGGTCGAGATGGCGGAGAATTTGGGCTTCACGCCTACTCCGAGATGCAATCCATCGTGTGGCCTGGCTAAACATATGACCTCTACTACTTCTTCGATGAAGACTGGGTTCCTTTCTGGCGTTCGTGTAATCGAATGTTCTTTGCTTGGCCCTGCGGCTTTGGGTGGACACCTTGTGGACTTTGGAGCCGAAGTCATCAAGATTGAGTCCCCTGCTGGCGACTACGTACGCCAAATGACATGGCCCATTGTCGAGGGCTCATCGCTTTTGCATCTACATATCAATCGCGGAAAAAAATCAATCACGCTTAATCTCAAAACACCAGAAGCACGAGCCATCTTTGAGGATCTTGTGAAATCCGCCGATGTAGTCATCGAAGCGATGCGACCAGGTTTCTTGGACAAGATGGGCCTTGGTTTTGAGCGCCTCAGAGAACTTCAACCCAAAATTGTGTTCTGTACAATTTCTGGTTACGGAGCAACAGGCCCCTACCGCGACTTGCCAAGTCACGGTGTTGCATACGACGCATGGTCTGGTGTGATCGCTCCCGTGATTGATGACGATGGCTTTGCCCGCATCCCTGCACAAACAAATATCGGCATCACTGCTGGTCCAGCATTTGCTGCAATGTCGATCATGGCCGCACTCGTGCGAGCACGAACCACTGGCGAACCAGCATGCATGGAGATTGCACAAAGTGACTCGGCTGCATATTTTGATTGGTATCGCATCGAGACCCATAAGGCCTACGAGCGCCCCCAAAGCGAAGTCACCGGAAACGCCAGCGATAATTTCGAACGGCGGGCTCCAGGTCTTGGCGGCATGTGGGAAGGCGTTCGGTATCAGTTCTACGCATCAAAAGATGGCTACATCTTGTTCATGGCGAGCGAACAAAGTTTTTGGAAAAACTTCTGTCACGGCATTGGGCGTGCTGATTTATTTGACACTTTTCCGGGCAGCACCTACGCCGACCACGCTCGCGGAAACACTGCCCTACAGATCGAGTTGCGTGAGATCTTTGCCACCAAGACCACTGCAGAGTGGCTGGCATTTGCCGACGAGCACAACACAACGATTGCACCAGTCAATACACCGCAAACCGTCATGGATGACGCGCAGTTTCAGAATCGGTTTACTTGGGCAAGCACCGATCAACTCGGTTGTGAGCAACTTTTATTGCCACTTCATGTTGCGGGTGAAGAAATCCCGATGCCAACAAGGGCTCCAGAAAATGGCGAGCACACAGATGAAGTTCTCAGAAATATTCTTCATCTTGATGAAGCCGCCATCACATCACTTCGCGCTGCTGGCGCCTTGGGCTAACTACTAACTAGTTTTGAGCCTGAGATAAAATTTCTTCAGCAAATTTTTCAATTGATGGCCGATACACATCAGCACTCTGAGTAAGACCAGACATTTCGCCTTTGCTGACATTTTGATCAAGTGCCCACGGCATACACATTGTTCCGGTAATGCCGAGTTCTTCTTCTGCTCGTCGATACAAATCTGGAGCAGGCAGCGCATACAAACCACAGATGATGTCGAAATCATCGTTGTCTCGGCCAAACTCATGCAGAAAGCCCTTCAACTTGCTCACGTACTGTGCTGCTTCATCCCACGGATATGCGTTACCGATCCATCCGTCGCAATACTTTGCAGCACGTTTTAACGCCGCATCTGTGTGTCCACCGCCATAGATCGCAATTGGAGTCTCGGTGTGTGGTTCAAGCGTGCAGGCAGGGACATCGTAATAATCACCATGCCACTCAACCCATCCACCTTTCCAGAGTGCACGAAGTGCTGGAATCATTTCATTAAGACGTTTCCCGCGCGTAGAAAAGTCAACACCTTGTAAGTCAAACTCTTCTTTCATCCATCCGGCCCCAACGCCAAGTGCGACACGGTCAGATGAGATGACTGCCGCTGTTGAGACTTCTTTTGCTAACTGCACAAGTGGTCGATGAGGGGCCACATAAATATTGGTGTTGAAATGCAATTGTGTTGTGACTGCACTCATCGCACCAATTAATACCCAAGGGTCTGGCCATGAAGCGCTTGGCTCCCACATTGGGCGCCCATCCTCGTGGGGCGAATACGGATACTTACTCACTAATTTTTGGGGGTACACCAAGTGATCCGACACCATTAAGCCGTGGTAGCCCGCTTCGTCCAGCATTGTTGACACTTTGACAAGTTGGCGGGTGTCCATAAATGCAGTCGCACACCAAAATTTCATACGACTATTCCTAGCACGGGTCGCTCCATTTCCTTTTAGCGATTGCTTTCTGACAGACTGTCAGAAACGATACAGGACAGGCCTTAATGATCATTCTTGGGGTCTGAAGTTGGGAAAAGACATGTTGATGCACATCGGAGATTCACCTGAAGAGGCGGCATTTCGAGATCACGCTCGCACATGGCTTGCTCAGCACGCCCCTCTTCACTCCATTGACGCTTCTCAGTGGCACGACGACCTTGGCGGCCATGTCAACGCCTGCAAGGAATGGCAACACGTTCTCTATGACAACGGCTGGGCTGGCATCTCTTGGCCCAAACAATTTGGTGGACGAGGCGGGACCAGTCTGCAGGCTTCAATTTTTGCAGAAGAACAATCCAAATTCGATGTTGCTACTGGTTCGTTTGCCGTGAGCCTTGGCATGGTTGGACCCACGTTGATGGCGCATGGCACGCCAGAACAACACGCAGAATTTTTACAGCCAATGTTGCGCGGGGATCATGTCTGGTGTCAATTGTTTAGCGAACCAAATGCTGGCAGTGATCTTGCAAATATCGGAACTCGAGCAGTGCTCGACGGCGATACCTGGATCGTCAATGGTCAAAAAGTTTGGACATCTTTTGGTCAGTTTTCTGACTACGGAATCTTGCTTGCTCGCACTGAACCAGAGTCACCAAAACATAAGGGCATTACGTATTTTATTCTTGACATGAAATCAGCCGGAATCGAAGTACGGCCACTTGTGCAAATCACAGGTGTCGCCCATTTCAATGAAGTGTTCCTGTCCGATGTACGAATTCCTGCAGCCAACGTGCTGGGGCAAGTTAATAGCGGATGGGCTGTTGCCAATACCACCCTGACAAGCGAGCGAGCATTCATTGGCGGTGGCGGAAGTTCTTGGACCGTCGAAGCACTCATTGAGACTGCCCAAAAATTAGGACGTACTCGTGATCCACGCGTGCGACAAAAACTTGCTGCGGCATATGCTCGGGCGCAGACATTGACATACTTGGGATACCGCCTGCGAACAGCATCATCGCTCGGACTACTGCCAGGCCCTGAAATGTTTGTCATGAAATTGGCGTACGCTCGACATTGGGAAAAAACAATGGATACGGCGATGGAGATTTTGGGAGCCGATGCCACATTATGGGGAGAACACAGCATCGACAGTGGGCAGTGGCAACATCATCTCTTAAGTCAGTTTGCAATTAGGCTTGGTGGTGGAACAAATGAAATTCAGCAAAATATCATTGGTGAGCGTGGTCTTGGATTACCGCGAGAGCCTTCAGTTGACCGCGACCTGCCATGGCGTGAACTCGTCAAAGGATAAACAATGAGCACCGCCACATCACAAACAGATCAAGACAAACAGGCTTTCTGGCAACAACTGCAGTCATTCGTCGGGAAAGAAATCGGACCACCGCAGCCCGCACCAGACGAAGTCAATATCCCGATGATTCGTCATTGGTGTGAAGCAATCGGCGACAATAACCCGATATATCTTGACTCTGCTGCCGCTGCTGCATCCGTCCATCAGCAAATCGTTGCTCCTCCAACAATGCTGCAAGCCTGGGTCATGGCCGGCATCAAACCGCGTGTCGTCAGCGAAACCAGCCCATACGAAGAAATGAACCAATTACTCTTCTCGCATAATTTCACCAGTGTCGTTGCTACCAACTGCGAGCAAACATACGACCGATACCTTCATCCTGGCGACAAACTCTCAATGACAACCACAATCGACTCAATCAGCCCTGAAAAGACAACTGCCTTAGGCACCGGACATTTCATTACTACTCGACAAGATTATTTTGACCAAAACAATCAACGTGTCGGATCAATGTTGTTTCGAATTATCCGCTTTCGCCCCGCAGCACGAAAAGAGACCGCCTCTAATGCTGTGCGCCCGCGTCCAGCCACAACACATGACAACAGTTGGTGGTTTGATGGTCTGCAGAATGCAAAGCTCTTCATTCAACGTTGCACAAAGTGTCAAGCACTGCGATTCCCTCCAGGACCTGTTTGTCCCACATGCGTATCGATGGACTGGGAGCCAGTAGAGGCAGTCGGAACTGGCACCATTCATAGTTTTGTGATCACGCATTATCCACAAGTCCCGGGCTTGGAATATCCACTGCCGGTTTTGTTGATTGATCTAGATGAAGGTGTGCGAATGGTGATGAATCCCATTGACACAGACATCGCAGATCTTGCCATCGGCAAAAAAGTAGACATCGTGCTTTGCGCCACTGATGACGATCTCACACTCCCCTTCGCCAAGGTTCACAAGTAAAGGAACACGATGAATTTTGATCTCACTGATGAACAAAATGTGCTTGCAGATCTTGCGCAACAGATTTTCCACGATCTTTCCACTATCGAGCGAATCGCAGATGTACAGGCAGGTGACGGTTTTGATCGCCAACTCTGGAACGAACTCGCAAAAGTCGGCCTCCTGGGTCTCTGCGTGCCGGAAGAATACGGCGGCCTTGCAATGAACGCCGTAGAGCTTTCACTCGTTCTAGAAAAACAAGGCAAAACTATTGCTCAAGTTCCGCTGTGGTCGTCGTCAGTTGCAGCAATGACGCTGGCTGAATACGCAAACACGGCGCTTCAGGCCCTCGTGTTGCCCAACATCTGTGATGGCACAACGATTCTTTCTGTTGCAATTGCCAATATTGGCGCCAATGACGCGATGAACCCTTCAGTGGTGGCCACAGATACTGACGGTGGTGTTCGACTCGTTGGTTCTAAGCCTGCGGTTGCCTATGCGCAATATGCGCACTTTGTATTGGTCTCTGCCAAACGTGCAGACGGATCAATTGTTCTTGCCCTTGTTGACACTGACGCACGCGGAGTCACTCTGAACGCTGTCAACGGAAGCGACCTTCAGCCTCAGGCAAACATGGACTTTGATGTCGTCGTTCCAACGAGTCACATTGTTGCTGGCGCAACTAGTGATGGACGCGATGCGCTTCGTTGGATGCACGAACGTTCTCTTGTTGCCTTGTGTGCAATACAACTCGGAGTTGCCCAAGGGTCAATTGCTTTAACCGCAGAACATGTCAGAACTCGCCATCAGTTCGGTAAACCATTGAGCGCACAACAAGCAGTGGCAGTGCGCGCTGCAGATGCGTACATCACAACCGAGGCAATGCGTGTCACCACTCTAAACGCAGCATGGCGACTTGCAGAAGGCTTTGATGCTCGCCAAGATGTCTTGGTCGCAATGTACTGGGCGACGGAGGGCGGACACTCCGTTGTGCTGGCCGGCCAACACTTACACGGCGGGGTTGGAGCAGACATAAGTTATCCTGTCCATCGCTTTTTCTTGTGGGGAATCCAAATCAGCACACAACTTGGCGGGGCTAGCCAGCACCTTGCGCGGCTCGGAAAACTGATTGCTGCGCGATGACACTTTTATCTCTCACTATCAGCGACGTCGAGGTCGGCCAAGAACTACCTCCGCTTGATATTGTGCTCACTCGCACTCTCATCACAGCAACGGCGATCGCATCTCGCGACTACCAAGAGGTTCATCACGATCCCAGCATCGCTGTCGAACGCGGCTCGCAAGACATCATTATGAACATTCTCACCACAAACGGTTTTGTTGGTAGATACATCACGGATTGGGCAGGGCCAAACACCTTTATTAAATCGGTCAAGGTTCGCCTGGGAGTGCCAAATTATCCGGGAGAAACAATGAAGATGCGGGGCAAGGTAACTGCTGTTACGGGAAATGATGTCACTGTTGTTGTCACTGGGAGTAATTCAATGGGAGACCATGTCACTGCCACGATAGAGATAGCCCTGCCATGAGTAATCAACTAGGCAACAAAACAGCCATCGTTGGTATCGGAGCAACTGAGTTCTCAAAAGATTCTGGACGAAGTGAAATGAAGTTAGCGTGCGAGGCAGTGCTTGCTGCCATTCACGACGCCGGTCTGGCACCCTCAGACATTGATGGCATGGTCACATATAGCGCCGACAATAATCCCGAAATTGAAATTGCTCGCCACCTTGGCATTGGCGAACTTCGACATTTCAGTCGCGTTCACTACGGCGGTGGAGCAGCATGCGGAACCATTGAACTTGCAGCAATGGCAGTTGCCACTGGAGTCGCTGACTATGTGGTGTGTTACCGAGCTTTCAACGAGCGCAGTGGTCGCCGTTTTGGATCAGGTGTTCAAGATCTGCCAAATGCGGCAACAGCCGAACGCGCGCAGTTTTCGTATACATCGTCACAGGGTTTGTTAACGCCTGCTAGTTGGGTTGCAATGATTGCTCAGCGATACATGCACACCTACGGAGCCACAAGCCTCGATCTGGGTCGCGTTGCCGTCGCAGATCGCAAGCATGCCGCCACTAATCCGGCGGCATGGTTTTACAAACAGCCCATCACGCTCGATGACCATCAAAACAGCCGCTGGATCGTAGAACCACTTCACCTTCTTGATTGTTGCCAAGAGAGCGATGGCGCACAAGCGCTCATCGTTACAACTGTCGAGCGTGCGCGAGATATGCCCCAAAAGCCTGCCATCGTCAAGGCTGTCGCCCAGGGTGCTGGCAAAGATCAATGGACAATGACAAGTTTTTATCGTGACGACATTGCCCACCTACCCGAAATGAAATTGGTCGCAGATGAACTCTGGAGTTCAAGTGGATTATCACCTGCTGATATTCAGACCGCCGTGCTCTATGACCATTTCACGCCGTATGTATTGATGCAGTTAGAAGAATTCGGATTCTGCCCTCGCGGCGATGCAAAAGACTTCATCACCAATGGTCGCATTGAAATGGGCGGATCTCTGCCCATCAACCCTCATGGTGGTCAACTTGGCGAGGCATATATTCACGGAATGAACGGAATTGCAGAAGGTGTTCGCCAAATACGGAGCACAAGCGTCAATCAGGTGCCTAATGTAGACCACGTGCTTGTGACGGCAGGAACAGGTGTACCAACAAGTGGACTTATTCTAGGAGTAGACAGATGAACAGCAAGATCGTTGATATCGACATTATTAGCAACGAGGCCTATCGACATGGCCCGCCTCACGAGATCTTCACTCGACTACGTCATGAGTCGCCAATTATTTTGGCACCAGGTCTAGAAGAAGGCTTCCCAGAAAAGTTCTGGGCTATCACTAAACACGCCGATCTTGTCTCGGTGAGTCGTCAGTTTCAGATTTATTCTTCGGCACTCAAGGGTTCTTTGATGCCAGAGAACAGACCAGACCTTGAAGACTCACGATTAATGATTGACACTGATCCTCCAGACCACACACGTTTGCGCACACTTGTTAATCGAGGCTTTACACCCAAAGCGATGCGCATGCTCGAAGACCATTTCCGTGAAGTTGCTACAGAACTCGTGTCCGAAGGACTCAAATCAGGCGACGTGGAGTTTGTTGAAAAAGTATCTGCGGAACTACCACTGATTGCGATTGCTGAATTAGTGGGCATCCCTGTCGAAGATCGCCACAAAGTGTTTGACTGGTCGAACCGAATGATCGGATCCACAGACCCTGATATGTCGTCTGGTCCAGAAGATGCTCAAAGCGCGGCTGCCGAGTTGTATATGTACTTCAACGGAGTCGCCGCCGCTAGACGCGCCGACCCACGCAACGACATCATCACTGCACTCATTGACGAGACGGCAGACGACCACTTGGGCTCACACGAGTTTGAACTATTTATGTTGCTGTTGTCAGTTGCCGGAAACGAAACTACCCGTAACGGAATCAGCCACGGGGTGTTGGCTCTCACGGAAAATCCAGAATCCTTTCAGCAAATGCGTGCCGACTTGTCAGTTGTGCCATCTGCTGTTGAGGAAATCCTCCGCTGGGCTACGCCCGTTAACTCTTTTCGTCGCACCGCAGTGTGCGACGTAGAACTACGCGGTCACGAAATCAAAGAGGGTGACTGTGTCGTCATGTTTTATGTATCAGCAAACCGCGACGAAGAAGTTTTTGCTGATCCGTTCACATTTGATATTCGACGAAATCCAAATCCTCATGTCACATTTGGCGGTGGTGGACCGCACTTTTGTCTTGGGTCAAACTTGGCAAAGCTAGAAATGCGAATTATCTTTGAAGAACTCGCCAAGCAGGTGAAAAATATTGAGTTGATCGGTGACGTCAAGCGAATGCGATCACATTTTGTTCATGGCATTAAGCAATTGCCGATTCGCCTCAGTTAGCAGTCAGTAGATCGTCCAGATCTATCAACACTTGATCTTCTGATAAAACACGCACACTCGAGCCAGCGCATTGCTGCACGGCTGCAACACTGCCCCATCCGCGATATGCAATGCGTTGCCACCACGACATATCTCGTTTGGGATCAAGTGCTGTTGGAATAATCATTGACGCACCGACCACTGCAGCACTGCGCGCCACTCGTGCGGGACCAGAAGTCGCCGGAATCACCACAGCACGCACGCCACGCGTAGGTGCCACAACTGCATCTGCATGGCCAACTGCTGACGCCAAGGAACGCGACGGTAAGTGAGGATCGAAATAAATCCGTGTCCCGCCAACCACAGGCTCGATCACAAAAGCAAGGGCCAACAGACTTAATGGCCACCCTGTCTTGACAACATCGAACTTCAGTGCATCTTGGCCCGTGCCAATAACAAACGAGTCCCCAACTTTATGTGCATGCGTCGACGTCATTCCGATACCACGCGCGGCTTTTGCAGCCTTTGGCGTGCCGTGCACCGGCGTTGCAGAGTGAAGCAACGCCAGTGACTCCACTCGACAATGATCTGGAACATGTGTGCACAACACCACGCCATCGAGGTGCGGTAAATTTTCTGCACTCATAAAATTATTGAGGTGGTTTCGATTGAAACTTCCCCTGAGTGTTGTTGCACTCAGCCATGGGTCAATAAGAAGAGCAGTCGAGCCATGGGTCAGTAACCATGTCTGATAGTCGTCAAGTCGTTGTAAAAGCATGCGTGTATTACTAGCCTCCGCAGAGAAACCCTACTTCGTCAGACTCTGTCAGCGCTTTTTAGAGACAGAGAAACTGACCACTTGCGACTTTAAGATTCGCTTGCCAATCTTGACTTTTGCCATAAAACTATGGTTTCCGCGAGCGACATTTTTAATAGTAAAGACCGACGACTTGCCCTTTGCTACAACCTTGCCATTACGAACAATGGTGACTAATGCACCGGCCGGCGCATTAACCGTGACCGTGACGCTACGACCAACACTCGTGATTGCTGTGATCTGCGGAGCAGAGTCAACGGCTACTGCTGCTGGTGGCGCAACGGTTGTTGTTGGCACGGTTGTTGTTGGCACGGTTGTTGTTGGCACGGTTGTTGTTGGCACGGTTGTTGTTGGCACGGTTGTTGTTGGCACGGTTGTTGTTGGCACGGTTGTTGTTGGCGTCACGGGAGTGGCACTTGCCGGTGCTACTAAGCGTGAGAACAACAATAGGTTCGGGGATCCAGCCCCCAGTGATGTGACAACATCAGGAGTTGCAGTTGTTTTTAATACTGTCGCCACAGCGGCTGGCGTTAACGAGTTTTGCGTACCTAAGAGCACGGCTGCCACGCCCGCTACATGAGGACTTGCCATTGATGTTCCAGACATCGTTGCTGTCGCAGTTACCGAAGATATTGCCGCTGAAGTAATCGAACTTCCGGGAGCAAAGATATCTACACATGATCCATAGTTTGAGTAATACGCCATTGAGTCAGAGGATGTCGTTGCTCCAACAGTGACTGCACC
>BJGC01000013.1:50552-54080 GCA_014190235.1 Actinomycetes bacterium
GACGAACTCACTGGTGCAGTCCAACGCACCACAGCAGATGCGTCTGCGGGTGTTGCCACGACAGCAGTTGGTGCAGACGGAGCAAGTGGTCCAGTTGGCGTGACAGCAGTCGATGCAGCAGATGGCACGCTGTTGCCCACTGCATTAGTAGCAATCACTGTGAATGTATACGGGGTGCCGTTTGTGAGACCAGTCACTGTGCACGACAGGGTTGTCGTGGTGCATGTGCGAGCACCAGGAGAGGATGTGACCGTGTAGCCAGTGACGGACGAACTCACTGGTGCAGTCCAACGCACCACAGCAGATGCGTCTGCGGGTGTTGCCACGACAGCAGTTGGTGCAGACGGAGCAAGTGGTCCAGTTGGCGTGACAGCAGTCGATGCAGCAGATGGCACGCTGTTGCCCACTGCATTAGTAGCAATCACTGTGAATGTATATGGCGTGCCATTTGTGAGGCCAGTTACCGTGCACGACAGGGTTGTCGTGGTGCATGTGCGAGCACCAGGAGACGATAAGACCGTGTAGCTAGTGACATCTGTGACTGTTGAGCGTTGTTCTAGTCGCACGACTCCGTATGGATGACCACAGCAGCCCTTCACTCTCAAGGCATATCCAGAACCAGAGATAGTGGTGGTGATGCGTGATGCGTAGCAATCAGTTGAATAGTTATGAGCACCGTCGTCGTTAGATAAAATAACTCGACCAGAAGAGACTTCAATGACATCAAGCCACGGATCAATGGCGCTTGCAACGTGTGCAGCGCATGCATGGTCTGAGTGACCAATCACATCAAGTGCTCCGGCGGCCAGTGGAATATCTACATATGGAGTAGACGAGTTAATTGTGATTGATGAAATAGTTGTTGCGCTTGGTGCAGTCCAACGCACCACAGCAGATGCGTCTGCGGGTTTTGCCGAAACACTGGTTGGCGCGGACGGTAAAGCCGGATTAGTTGGAGTAGCAGTTACTATCGCCGAAGGAACGCTCGTGCCAACGCTGTTCGTTGCCGATACACGAAACGAATACGCAGTTCCGTTTGTCAAACCAGTCACGACAAGTGACAGCGCTGTTGACACAGGATGGGAAAAAGTAGCCCACGAGCCTGAAGCAGATGAATACTCCACCACGTAATTGGAGATGGAGGCTCCGCCATCTGTTGAGGGGGTCCCCCAACTCAGAGTGACTTGCGAGGATCCGATAACTGACGTCACCGAAGTTGGAGCACTCGGCACCGCAATCGGTGCTGGGTCGAACGAGGCGTTGTAGAGGAGTTTGTTTGGTGAGCCGGTTCCGGGGTTTGCAACAATATTTTGAGTAGCAGCGGCATCTAAGGCACGAGCGACTTGGGCTGGCGTATCCGTGGGGTGAGATTGCAAATACTGCGCTGCAACACCTGCCACGTGGGGTGCGGCCATCGAGGTGCCAGACCATGAAGCAGTTGATGTATCACTTGTGGCCGTAGACGAAGTGATACCCACTCCCGGAGCAAAGATGTCGACACACGATCCGTAGTTTGAAAAAGATGCACGAGCATCAGTGGTGCCGGTTGCACCGACCGTGATCGCAGTTGGTTCAGATGCTGGAGAGACATTGCACGCATTCGAAGCTTCGTTGCCTGCAGCAACTGCAAAAACCACGCCATCTGCAACGCCTCGTGCGACGGCGGCATTGAGACTAGGGCTGTAGCCGCCGCCAAGGCTCATGTTGGCAACCGCTGGAACGCCTGCGATGTGGTCTGCGATCACCCAATCAATTCCGGCAATAACACCAGAGATGCTTCCAGAGCCGTTGCAACTTAGTACGCGCACCGGGAAGAAATTGACATTTTTTGCAATGCCATATTTTGTTCCCCCCACAGTGCCAGAGACATGCGTTCCGTGACCGTGGCAATCTGCCGAACCGCTTCCGTCGTTCACCGCCGTGAAGCCACTCCCCACTCTGCCCGCAAGTTGCGTGTGTGTGGCTCGAATGCCAGTATCAATGATGTACGCCGAAACACCAGCACCATTTGCAGTGTATGTATAGGTTGCATTCATCGGGAGAGACCGTTGATCAACTCTGTCGAGACCCCACGAGTCGCCTGCTCCGATTGATTGATCTGTATTAATTGTGACAACAGTGTCTTGTTCGACCAGCACAACACCCGGTGTGGCTCGCAACTGATTGGCTGTTGCTGCGCTCAGTTCAGCGACATACCCAGGGAAAACATTTGTGTAATTAGCCAGTACTGAGATACCCAAAGTGCTCACTGAAGAGAGCAACGCAGCGTTGGACTTATATTGCACGATATAGCGACCAGGAATGACCTCGCCAACTGCGCCGGTTGGGGTGGACAGTGCGCTGATTCTGTCGGGTTCGTTATCCGAGACAAGTGACACGGGAGCATCTCGCTCGATGATTCGTACATCGTTGTCTTTGCGTAATCTCGCAACATCAGAGCTATCAAGCGAAGCAACAAAACCATCTGAGCCAGCCGAAAAGGTATCTGCAACGTCGTTGCCACGCTTTTCTTCAGACGCAACTTTCTTCGAAAGATTTACTCCGTCGCGCAACACCACGATGTAATCAGAAGAGACACTCAGTGCTTGCACTGCTACAGGAGAAAAAGTAACGGTGGCACCGGCTAATGTGGCCGCTAGCATCACCCATCTAACGGCACGCACGCACTGCGCCGCGCGAGGAAGTAATTGGTTTTTCATGTGCTACGGTTCTAACTCAATCATAGCAAAAAGTCTGCTCACCCCTTCAGGGTCGGAATCGTCCCCAAGAGGCCAGATTCATAGTCCCGAAAGGCCTGCTGAATCTCGTCTTGAGTGTTCATGACAAACGGCCCGTATTGCACAACGGGCTCGCGAATCGGCAATCCCCCAAGCAGCAAGAAATCTGCTGTTTGGTCTGTTGCCGTGACCACTAGATGACCCCCCGTCCCAAAAAGAGCAACATGGTGAGGAGGCAAAACGTGACGCTGGGAGCCCACAGTTGCCCCGCCCAACAGCATGTAGACCATGGCATTGAACTCTGGATTCCAGGGCACAACAAGCTGAGCGCCAGGGGCAAGAGTGACATGCGCGATGGCAATGGGCGTATGTGTACTGCCAGGGCCTGAGTGCGCCGCAATGTCTCCAGCAATGATGCGCACAAGTGCTCCGCCATCGTGTGATGTCGTGAGCGTTAACTTGCCTGCCGAAATTCCCTGATATCGCGGAGCAGAAAACTTGAGAGTTTTTGGCAGATTCACCCACAGTTGGATTCCGTGTTGCCATCCGCCGTTGCTCAACACTCTGTCAGTCGGAACTTCGTCGTGCAAGATTCCTGCGCCTGCTGTCATCCACTGTGTGTCGCCATCACCGATGATCCCACCACCGCCGTGTGAATCATGGTGTGCTATCTCGCCGTCAAGAACATACGTCACTGTCTCAAAACCACGATGAGGATGCCATGGGGCTCCTTTGGTCTCGAACGGTCCGTTCAATACCGGGCCCAACTGATCGAGCATTAAAAACGGATCAATGTCTTGCACCGAGAGGC
>BJGC01000014.1 GCA_014190235.1 Actinomycetes bacterium
GATGCAGTTGCTCGTTGGCATCGACTACTCGGTGATGATGTTCATTTTCTTACCGGGACAGACGAGCACGGTCTCAAAATTCAACAAGCGGCCGACTTAGCGGGAGTAACGCCTCAGAAGTTTGCCGATGACATTGCGCCACTTTTTGAGCAGGCATGGAGACGACTGAATATTTCTTACACGGATTTTATTCGCACAACTGAAGATCGCCATCGAGTTGGTGTCAATAAATTGCTCCAAGCATGTTTTGATGCGGGCGATATTGAACTCGATAAATATAGTGGTCTTTATTGCGTGGCATGCGAGGCGTATTACACCGAAGAAGAAGCGCAAAATAACATCTGTCCAATACATAAAAAACCAGTGGACCGAGTAGAAGAAGAAAACTATTTCTTTCGCTTGTCACGCTTTGAAGATCGCTTGCTGAAGTGGTATTCCGACCATGCCGGGGCTGTCGTACCAGAGCATCGCGTCAATGAGGTCACTGGCTTCATCAAACAAGGACTGAACGACTTCTCGGTGAGCCGCAAAACGCTCAAGTGGGGAATCCCGCTCCCCTTCGATGACTCCCATGTGGCGTACGTGTGGTTTGACGCCTTGGCCAACTACATCACGGCGCTTGGGTACGGATCAGATGATGAATCTTTATTTGAAAAATATTGGCCCGTCAATCATCATCTCATCGGTAAAGATATTTTGCGTTTCCATTGCATCTATTGGCCCGCCATGCTGATGTCTGCTGGCATTGAACCACCCGCAGGATGGGCTGTCGGCGGCTGGCTCCTTGTCGGAGGCGAAAAAATGAGCAAGACATCTGGCAATGTGGTTGACCCACTTGATCTTGTTGATGATGTCGGTGTTGATGCCTTTCGTTATTACGTTTTAGCCAACACGAACTATGGCAATGATGGTGATTTCACGTACGAAGGTTTGATTGGTCGTTACAACTCAGACCTTGCCAATAACTTGGGCAATCTCACCGCACGCATTGCCACTGTTATTGAAAAAAAATGTGCAGGACTCGGAACAGCACCACGACAAGACAGTGCACTGGCAGCAATTGCACAACAGGCAGTTGCTGATGCCACTAGCCATTGGGCAAATGTGCAGCCGAGTAAAGCACTCGATGCGACATGGTCGCTGATTCGGGCAACAAATGCACATCTTGAAACACATGAGCCCTGGAAAGCAGAACCGGGCGTGGATCTTGATGCAGTCATGGGTGACGCACTTGAGGCATTGCGCATCATTGCAATCTTGTCGTACCCTGCGATGCCCGATACCGCCCAAGAGATTTGGCGTCGAATTGGTCTGGCCGGAAACATCCAAGACCAACGAATCCCGTCGTCAACTCAGTGGGGCGGATACCAAGCCGGACATGCAGTTCTTAAGGGTGACTCACTGTTCCCTCGTCGCAAAGCGTGATGGTGCGCCATGAAATGGACCGATACTCACTGTCATATTCTTGACGACAAGATGTCGGTGTCGGCCGACGACACTCTCGCTGCTGCTCGCCTTGCAGATGTCCATCGATTTATCGTCATCGGAACAGACGAGCAAACAAGTACCGCTGCTATTGAACTTGCATCACGACATAAAGACGTGTGGGCAACAGTTGGTTTGCACCCACACGATGCAGTGCTCGGAACGCACACAGTTCAACACTTAGTGCCCTCGCCGCGCGTTGTTGCAGTCGGCGAATGCGGACTTGATTATTTTTACGAGCATTCACCCCGTGATGTGCAACGACAAGTTTTTGCCGAACACATCGCTCTCGCCAAACAGCACGATCTCACACTTGTCATCCATACGCGAGACGCATGGGATGACACTTTTGATGTGTTGGATGCTGAAGGAATTCCTGAGCGAACTGTCTTGCACTGTTTTACTGGTGGTCCAGATGAGGCTCGCCGATGTCTAGACCGTGGAGCATTTTTGTCGTTCAGCGGAATCGTGACATTTAAAAACTCTGCAGATAATCAGGCTGCGGCCCGAATGTGTCCTCTTGACAGACTTCTTATTGAAACTGATAGTCCTTATCTGGCACCTGCTCCACATCGTGGACGTCCAAACCAGCCGGCGTTTGTGGGCGTGGTGGGTACTGCCATTGCAGACCTCCGAGGCCAGCACCCAGCATCAATTGCCGAATCAACAAGTGCGACCGCGCTCCTTGCGTTCCCAGGAATTGGTTCGTAGCGTTAACTCGTGAACTTGTCTCGTATCGATCGCAATCGAATGGTTGCCGCTGGCATTTTGACGGCGATTGTGTTGCCTCTTGCCTGGATCGCCGGCGGATCCACTGAGCCAACCGAGGCAACTATTGCCACGACAGCGCCAGCAACAACAACAACTCTTGATACCGGACTTTCTTCGAGTGCCAACGCAGACTCAGCAGCAAATCTTGAAGGACCAACTGCACTCGTCCAAACAGGAACCGGGCAAATTGCCTACCCAGCACAAACTCCGATCAACTCGTTGCGTGGTCGCGCTACTTTTAAACGCTTCCCCGACTCTGCTGTCACTGGTTGTGCCACAAGTGCTGTGCCTTTGGGGACCGAGGTCACTGTCTTGAATCTCAACAACGGTCGCAAAGTAAAATGTATCAATATCAATATTGGATACATTCCATCTGGCGCAGACATCGTGGTGCACACGGGGCTGTTTGAAAATTTGGCCAACCTGATTGATGCCCCGCTGCCAGTCGAGTTGCGCTGGTGACACTTACTCACGCACACATTTCCGCGCAACTGCACGCTGCTGGATTGTCTCCGCGACGCGCACTTGGACAGAACTTCGTCGTCGATGCCAACACAGTGCGGCGCATTGCACGACTGTGCGGAGTCGGCCCATCTGACAGTGTGCTGGAGATCGGTGCAGGTCTTGGTTCACTCACGCTCGCGCTGGCAGAAAGTGGCGCTCAGATCACTGCTATTGAGATTGATGAAACAATTGTTCCGCTCTTGCGAGACAATGTTGCGCAGTGTCCAAATGTCACCGTTGTCCAAGCAGATGCAATGACAATTGATTGGTCCCAACTAGCAGATCCGTCACGTGCGTGGCACCTTGTTGCAAACTTGCCGTACAACGTTGCGACGCCCATGATTGCCGACATTCTTGACACGGTTCCTCAAATAAAAGAATTCTTCGTCATGGTGCAGCGAGAAGTTGGTGAACGTCTTGCTGGGGCCCCACGAACCAAGGCATATGGTGCTGTCAGCGTAAAAGTAGCGTTCTGGGGACGCGCTGAAGTCGTCGGAATGGTGCCAGCATCAGTGTTTTTGCCAAAACCCAATGTTGAATCTGCCCTTGTTCGCATAGTGCGTCATGACCAACCACTTGACCCAAGTGTTCGTCCAACAGAATTATTTTCTCTTGTCAGAACTGGGTTTGCAAAACGACGAAAAATGTTGCGAGGCGCGTTAGCAGGTCTCGTTACTCAAGCTCAGTTCAATACAGCCGGTATCGAATCAACTGCACGAGCAGAAGAACTGTCGGTGCATGACTGGATTCGCCTCTACAAAGTTCTGTACGCGGAGCACACATGACCGATGTTATGCAGGCTCACGCCAAACTCACATTGTCGCTACGCATCACTGGTGCGCGCGCAGATGGTTTACACACAATTGATGCGCATATGGTGAGCCTCGCCCTGCATGACACGCTCACAATCACTCCTGGTTCGCACGGAATCACTCTTGGAGGCCCATTTGCTACCGGAGTTCCGACCGACGAAACAAATCTGGTTCATAAAGCTCTGCAGTTGGCAAACATCAGTGCCGCAATACACATCGAAAAAAATATTCCTGCTGGAGGTGGACTTGGTGGCGGTTCAACAGATGCTGCTGGCGTGTTGCGCTGGGCCGGCTTCACAGATCTAGTGGCAGCAAGCGCGATAGGTGCAGACGTTGCTTTTTGCATGGTTGGGGGCAATGCCCAGGTCACTGGTATCGGAGAAATCATCACGCCGTTGGCGCCGCTCGCCAGTGACATCACACTGATTATTCCCCCACTTCATGTGTCGACAGCACTGGTGTACGCAGCGTGGGACGAACTTAAATCACCTCATCATGAATCGGGCAACGATCTTGAGCCTGCCGCAATCGCGGTATGCCCTGACCTTGCGCTCTGGAAAAATCGCATCACAGAGGTGCTCGGATACGCTCCCACGTTGGCAGGGTCTGGTGCAACGTGGTTTGTCAAGGGCCACCAAACCCACCTTGTCCATGCGCTTCCTGAGGCTTCTGTGGTGATGACTTCAACAAACGCAGTGACGCACTAGCAAGTCAGTCAAGAAGAACGGGTTACTTGCGGCGTTGATGGCGCGTGCGTCGGAGCATCTTTTTGTGCTTTTTCTTGCGCATGCGCTTGCGGCGTTTTTTGATTAGCGAACCCATAAGAGGAAATAACCTATCGTGACCGAAGTGCTTTTAGGAAAATCCGCTACCGTTTAGTTGTCTTTCCGAGGTCGTTCAATGGCAGGACAGCGGGTTTTGGTCCCGTTAATAGGGGTTCGAGTCCTCTCCTCGGAACAAATGCCCTCATGGGTTCACACTCATGGGGCTCGTTCTTGCTAGAACTTTGCCATGCCAATTGCTGCCATCGTCCTCGCTGCTGGCGAGGGAACCCGCATGAAGTCGGCACGACCAAAGCCATTGCACCTCATCTGTGGGCGTCCGATGGTATTGCATGTCATCCATGCGCTTGTCGAACTTGATATTGAAAGAACCGTTGTTGTCGTTGGGCATGCGGCCGAACGAGTCACAAAAAAAGTACAAGAGCAGGCACCTGATTGGGCCAATGTCTCATTTGTTGAACAACGCGTGCAGCGCGGAACAGGTGATGCCACAATTGTTGGACTTGCGTCTTTTGCCAACGACGACATTGATGACACATCAACTGTGTTGGTATTGCCTGGCGATACTCCACTCTTGCGACCAGAAACAATTTCTGCATTGGTATCGGCTCACGAACAAAGTGGCAATGCAGCAACACTGTTGTCGACCGTGGTGACCGACCCGAGTGGCTATGGGCGCATTGTGCGTGGTCGTAATGGTCGTATCGTTCGCATCGTTGAACAAAAAGACGCCACTCTCGAAGAAGAAGCAATCACTGAAATCAACACCAGCATCTATGCGTTTCGGCGCGACCTGCTGGGGCCAGCACTGCGGCGTATCTCAAATAATAATTCTCAGGCTGAGTACTACCTGACGGATGTCATCGAGGGGCTCGCCGCGATGGGTCATCCAATCGGTTCATTGCAAGCAACCCCACATGAGACGGCAGGGGTAAACGACCGCTGGCAACTGAGCCTCGCTGAGGCTGAGTTGCGAGCCCGAATCAACAAGAACTGGCTAATGCATGGCGTCACCATGCTCGATTCTCAACACACATTCATTGACGTGACCGTCACTATTGGTCGTGATGTGACGTTGTATCCGGGCACCATTTTGCAGGGAGACACCATAATCGGAGAGGGATCGGAGATCGGCCCCAACACCAGGCTCTCGGACTGCGTTGTCGGCTCAGGATCGATTGTGCAAAACACGGTCGGGCGAGAATCTGAGATTGGCACCGATGCAGTCGTCGGGCCCTTTGCATCGCTGCCTCCAGGGAGCAGCGTGAGCAACGGCCAACACACCGGTGCGTTCTACACTGGACAACCATGAGCCCTCCTCTAGAAAAAGTCACCACGAAGCGGATGTCGCTCTACACGGGTCGCACGCATCCAGCGTTAGCAGCAGAAGTCGCTCAGCACCTTGGCATTCAACTTGGCGATGCCCATATCTCCGAGTTTGCCAACGGTGAATTGCGACCTCGCTTTGGAGAAAGCATTCGCGGTGGCGATATTTTCATTATGCAAACGCATTTCGGAATCGATGGACGCTCAATCAATGACTCAATCATGGAGCAACTCATCATGATTGATACTGCGTATCGCGCATCGGCCAAACGCATCACTGCAGTGTGTCCGTTTTACGGTTATGCACGTCAAGATCGCAAAGCTGAGGGACGCGAACCAATCACTGCTCGTCTCATAGCAGACATGTTCAAAGCAGCGGGTGCAACTCGCATGGTGTCTCTTGACCTGCACAGTGGCCAGATTCAAGGATTTTTCTCTGGCCCTGTTGACCACCTCACCGCATTGCCCGTACTCGAAGACTATGTTCGCAAAAATGCCGACCAAGATGTTGTCATCGTGTCGCCAGATGCTGGTCGAGTCAAAGTGGCAGAACGTTTTGCCCAACACTTGTCAGACAAAAACGCCGACGTCGCGTTCATTAACAAACGTCGACCGAAAGGAACCACCAATATCGCTGAGGCCAAAGAAGTCATCGGAGACGTCGAAGGTCGCCTCTGTATTTTGGCTGACGACATGATCGATACCGGCGGAACGATTGTGTCGGCCTCAGAACTATTGTTGGCTCGCGGAGCCAAAGAGGTGTGGGCAATGGCTACTCACGGAGTTCTTTCGGGCCCCGCGGTCGAACGCCTTGAAAAATCTTCAATCAGCCGCGTGGTGCTGACCAACACATTGCCTCTTGCCTCGGACAAAGTATTTTCCAAGTTAGAAGTGCTCTCCGTGGCTAAAATCATCGCCGAAGCCCTTTCGGCGGTCTTTGATGAGACCAGTGTCAGCGACCTATTCGGCGGAGAAAACCAGTCCTAAATTCAGTCTCCCGAGAAGTGACGGTTCTTGGCTAATCGCCCTAGACTTCAAAGCCGTGTCGAATACAACAACTCTCCAAGCCTCTACTGGGCGTGCCACTGGCAGTGCAACATCGCGTCGTCTGCGTGCCCAAGACAACATCCCTGCCGTCTTGTACGGTCACGGAATGCAAGCACTCACCATCAGCGTTGACCGCCGCGAGCTTCGTCTCGCGCTCTCAGGACCTGCCGGGGTCAACACCATCTTGCAACTCTCTGTCGATGGCAGTACATATCCCGCCATCATCAAAGAACTTCAGCGTCATCCTGTTCGCCGCAATGTGAGTCACATTGACTTCTTGCAGATCAACATGACCGAAGAAATCACGGTTTCTGTACCCGTGCGCCTCGAAGGAATCGCCAAAGCAGTTGTTGCCGAAGGTGGCCTCGTTGACGCAGCCGTCGACTCAATTGACTTGCGTACGACACCGCTGAACTTGCCAAACGAAATCGTGATTGACATTTCCGAGATGCATCCTCATGATGTCATCCACCTCTCTGATGTCGTGTTGCCTGCAGGAGTCGTTGCAGTTGGCGATGCAGACCTCGTCATCGTGACGGTTCTCGTCTTGCGCGGTGAAGCAACAGCCGCAGTCGTAGCCGCTGTACCTGAAGACGGTGCAGATCCTGCCGCTGTCGCTGCCCCCGCAGATGGTGCAGCCTCGTAGTTTCGGGCTACCACTCACTCTCCACTAACAGGGCATAGGTTTGTTCCATGGCCTTTCGTCGCACATCAACTGATTCTGGTGGCGCTCAGCGTTTCGTCATCGTTGGACTAGGAAATCCTGGCAAAGAATACGCTCACACTCGACACAACATTGGTCAAGACACAGTTGAGTTGTTGGCCTCTCGGAAGTCTTCGAAATTAAAATCAACCCGAGACCGCGCACTCGTCGCCGAAACTCATTTTGATGCCGTGTCAGTGGTGTTAGCAGTGCCGATCACATTTATGAATGACTCCGGTGAGGCTGTCGGGCCACTGTGTCGCCGGTTCAAAATTTCTGACATGACCAAGATTATTGTTGTGCATGACGAGCTTGACCTCGAACCAGGAGTCGTACGCATCAAACAGGGTGGCGGACTTGCTGGCCATAACGGACTCTCGTCGATCTCTCATCATCTTAAAACCAACGATTACATTCGCATTCGCGTCGGGATCGGAAAACCGAACAGCAAGCAACAAGGCGCTGATCATGTTCTGAATCGAGTTCCTGCAGCAGAGCGAAAAATATTTGATGTTGCTATTGCTTTAGCCGCAGACGCCGCAGAGCTCATCGTCACGAGTGGCCTTGATGTCGCCATGCAACGCACCAACATCCGATAACAATGCGCCTCATTGACCTTGCCGCACTCGCGCGAACAGAGCCCGCTCTTGCCAGTATTGCTGGACAAAAATCGGCACTCATCTCGATCCCCGAAAGTGCCAGACCGCTGATCCTGGCAGCTCTTGCTCACTCGACTTCGCGACACCCCATCGTGATCGCAGCCCCCACGGGCACAGCGGCTCGAGAGATCTTTACAGACATGAGCAACTTTGTCTCCCCACAGGACATTGTTCTCTTCCCTGCTTGGGAGACACTGCCTTTTGAGCGCGTCAGCCCCAACATCGACACCATGGGCAAACGCATGGAAGTTTTGTGGCGCTTACGCGACTCGTCTCGGAGCCCGAGGTTTGTCATTACTGGGGTGAGAGCTTTGTTACAAAAACTTGCTCCACACGCCAACAATATCGATCCAATCGTGGTTCGTAAGTCTGATACATACAACATCGATTCTTTGTGTGAGCGACTCGTGCATGACGGATACCGGCGCGAAACATTGGTGGAACATCGTGGCGAATTTTCCCGTCGTGGAGCAATCGTCGATGTGTTTCCCAGCACGATGGACGAACCAATCCGCATTGACATGTGGGGCGACGAAGTCGATCGACTAACGCATTTCACCGTGAACGACCAACGCAGCACGGATGATATTGACCACGTAGAAATTTTTCCAGCCCGCGAACTCCTGCTAACTGACGATGTGCGTGCCACGGCGGCGACTCTGGTCGGAACCGAACCGTGGGGGCGCGAACAATGGGAGCGTCTCTCGGAGGGTCAAACATTTGATGGCATGGAGAGCTGGCTCCCTTGGCTTGTGACAGAGCAAACACTGCTCACTGATTTCTTGTCAGATGATGCACTCATGGTGATGATTGAACCGCGTCGCATGATCGACAGGGCGCGTGACTTATTGGCCGAAGAGGACGACTTGGCCAAGGCGTTGGCAACATCCTGGGCGCGTGATGCAACAGTGCAGTTCCCGCGCCTACACACCGAACCAGAACGCCTGTTGTCAGAAGCACAGCGCTTCCCCACCATTAACGTCACAACAACGCCTGAGTCTCCGACATCGCCGTCAGTTTCTGCGAGCGGTTGGGCGCCCATTGTGCAGAATCCAGAACCAATCGTTCGACGAATCGCTGAGTTGCTAGCAGACAAGTGGTGCGTCATTGTGCTCGCAGAGACTCTTTCAACCGTGGATCGACTTGTTGGATTGATGCGAGAACACGGACTCGAGTTTCAAGCAGCAACTCAAGAAACGGATCTCACAAAACCTGGTGCGTATGTTGTGCACGCAGTGATGGGGCGTGGTGTCTCGCTCCCACATCTCAAACTTGCCCTCATTACCGAAAGCGATCTCACTGGTCGGCGGCGCGGTCGGCGTCAGCATGAATCAAAAAGTTCAAAAAAACGCGGAGCCGTCACAGTCTTTGAAGATCTGCAGCCTGGTGGATACGTGGTTCACCAACACCACGGTGTTGGTCGCTACGAAGGAATGGTGACGCGCAGTATCGGTGGCGTTGAACGGGATTACTTATTGCTCGCGTATAAGGGCGGTGACAAACTGTATGTACCAACCGACCAGATCGGCACGGTTCGTCAATACATCGGTGGCGAGACACCCACTCCTCATCGTCTTGGCGGAAGTGATTTCGCAAAGGCTAAATCACGAGTCCGCTCGGCGGTTCGCGCTGTCGCACAAGAACTCGTCGTGCTGTATCAGCGCAGAGTGACCACCAAAGGTCATGCATTTGCCCCCGATACTCCATGGCAATCAGAAATGGAATCAGCGTTTCCGTTTGTTGAAACACCCGACCAACTCACAGCAATTTCGAATATCAAATCAGATATGGAACAAGATATTCCGATGGACCGACTGTTGTGCGGAGATGTCGGCTTTGGGAAAACCGAAGTTGCCATTAGGGCCGCGTTTAAGGCCATCCAGGATGGCAAGCAGGTAGCAGTGCTTGTGCCTACAACCTTGCTCGCCACGCAACACGGAACAACTTTTAGTGACCGCTTTGCTGGGTACCCCATTCGAGTCGAAGTTCTGTCTCGGTTCTTAACTAATGCAATGGCAAAAAAAGTAATTGCCGCACTCAAGACTGGAGAAGTTGACTGCGTGATCGGAACACACCGACTACTCCAAGAGGGAATTCGTTTCAAAGATCTCGGGCTATTAATCGTTGACGAAGAGCAGCGATTTGGAGTGCAGCACAAAGAAGCAATGAAGCGAATGCGAACGGACGTTGATGTTTTAACAATGTCGGCCACGCCCATTCCTCGAACACTCGAAATGAGCCTCGTCGGAATTCGTGATTTATCGTTGTTGCAAACTCCGCCAGCAGACCGTCAGCCCATCCTGACCTATGTGAGCGAAGACAATGAGAGAGTTGCTGTCGAAGCGTTGCGACGTGAACTTCTTCGCGAAGGTCAAGTGTTCTGGGTGCACAACAGAGTGAAAACTATTCAAGAGCGCGCGGCTGAGCTTCGCGAACTTGTTCCAGAAGCCCGCATTGCGGTGGCCCATGGTCAAATGGACGAAGGAACACTGGAGCAAGTTGTTCTGGACTTCTGGAATCACGAATACGATGTGTTGGTCTGCACGACCATCATCGAGAGTGGCATTGATATGCCAACAGTGAACACGTTGGTCATTGAACGCGCAGATCTTTTGGGGCTTGGTCAACTACACCAGTTACGCGGTCGGGCTGGACGTAGCGGGCAACGTGCGTATGCGTACTTGTTTCATCCTCAAGACCAAGTCCTTTCTGAAGACGCATACGAGCGCCTTCGTACCATCGGAGAAGCCACCGACCTCGGGAGCGGGTTCAAGATCGCCATGCGAGATTTAGAAATTCGTGGAGCCGGAAACTTGCTTGGAGAAGCTCAAAGTGGCCATATCGCAGCAGTGGGATATGACTTGTACTGCCAGATGGTGACAGAGGCAGTGGCTGAAATGAAAGGCGAGGTCGTACAACCTCGCTTTGAACTCAAACTTGACGTCCCCGTCGACGCACACCTTCCGCACGACTATGTACCGAGTGAAGAATTGCGCCTTGAGGCATATCGACGACTTGCCGACGTCACAACTATTCTTGAAGTCAATGACATTGAACAAGAATGGATCGATCGATTTGGTCCGTTGCCTGCGCCAGCGGCTCGACTGTTGCAAGTAGCAACATTGCGCGCTGAGTGTCATCGGTGTGAGTTCACCGAACTCGTCGCAACCGGTCGTGAGATTCGTATCTCCCCCGTTCAGTTGCGCGCGAGTCAAATGATGACTCTGAAGCGAATAGCCTCGGGCGCCAATTATCGAGAAGCCCAAAAACAACTCCTGATGCCCTTGCCGCACAAGACCGATATCACGCAATATCTCATTTCGTTGATAAACGAGTTATTTGAGCCTGCAGACCACTAAAGTCGCTCGGGTGAAACTCTCCAAAGTATCCCTGACATCTCGTGCAATCTTTGGCGTGCTCACGCTCAGCCTTACCGTGCTCACCGCATGCGGCACGGTGTCTCAATCAAAAAACGTTCTTACTGTCAACGGAACCAACTACACCGTCGCACAGTTTGAAAGATTGTCAAAAGAACTCATTAGTACAAAACAAATCTCGTCAACCACTGATCAGATTGCTGGTGCTGATTCAAAAAAGATACTGTCGGCCCTCGTCCGTTTTATCATGGAAAACGAATTCCTGAAGGCAAACGGTGAGTCAATCACTGACTTAGACAGAAAATCTGTCACAGACACAATCGCAGCGGACGACCCCTATCACTCGTGGTCCAAAGAACTGCAACGTCTCTCAGTTGACCTCTCCGTGGCAGAGACTGCCGTTGCCCGTGTCAAGACACCAGACTCAAAAAAACTTGAAGAAATGTATTCAGCCTCACCAGCTTCTGTTGGAGCATTGTGCATCCGGCACATCGTCGTTGCGACCGAAAAAGAATCGCGCAATATTTTGAAACAACTTAATGACGGTGCTGATTTTATTGCGTTGGCCAAAGAGTTCTCCACCGAACCAACAGCAAAAGCCACGGGTGGCGCTCTTCAACTTGAGGGAAGTGATTGCATTCCAATAATTAATTTTCCAAATAGTTTTGATCTTGATTTTATCCAGGCTGTACTCGCTGCCAAAGTTGGGGTTGCCAGTGGTCCCATAAAATCCTCACTGGGCTATCACATCATTCTGAACAGGCCATATCCCGAGATTGCAAAATCTCTCAGCAAATTGCCTGCTGCCGATTCAGGACCACGACTTGCCCTGGGTTTTTTCCTCACCTCGAAGGTCACGGTTAATCCTAGATTCGGAACATGGAATGCGGCCTTGGGCAAGGTCGAGTGACACCACATATCGTCGTCGTCGGACTCGGTCCAGGTGATCCACAACTGATCACTACAGAGACACTGAGCGAGATTGCACGAATCCCTCATCGATATCTACGAACAGCACAGCATCCAAGTGCTTCGCTTGTGCTTGATGCCTTAGGCGGTGCGTCAACATTTGATCATCACTATGACAATGCTGCATCTTTTGATGAGGTGTACGAACTCATTGTCGCCGATCTCGTTCAAGGCGCCACGCAACACGGCGAAGTGTTGTATGCCGTTCCAGGCTCGCCGCTTGTCCTTGAACGAACCGTGCAACTATTGCGTACTCGCACCGACATCACACTTCGTATCTGTAGTGCAGTGTCATTTTTGGATGAAGTATGGCGGGCCCTGGCCATTGACCCTGTTGAACAGCATGTTCAACTAATTGATGGGCATCAATTTGTCACAGCAGCGGCCGGTAAACATGGCCCGTTCTTGATTGCACATGTTCATGCCAACTGGGTGCTCAGCAACGTGAAGTTGTCCATTGATGACGCCCAAGATGATGCGTCCGTAGTGCTTTTGCATCACCTCGGGCTCCCGGACGAAAAAATCATTGAGACCACTTGGAGTAATATTGACAAAGTTATAGAGGCAGACCATCTCACATGTATGTATGTGCCTCACCTGTCGACAAGTGTTGGAGAAGAATTAGTGAGGTTTCATGAACTTGCTCGAACATTACGCGAGCAATGTCCCTGGGATAAAGAGCAAACGCATCATTCGCTTGTTCGTTATCTCATTGAAGAGACCTATGAGACAGTTGACGCAATCAGTGCACTTCGTACTGACGATCCAACGAGTGACGATGCGTTTATCGAAGAACTTGGAGACTTGCTGTATCAAATAGAGTTTCATGCCGCGATCGCCGAACAAGAGGGACGCTTTACTATGGGTGACATTGCTCGCACCGTGCATGACAAGTTGGTGAGCCGGCATCCTCATGTCTTTGGAGATGTCGTGGTGTCATCAGTCGGAGAAGTTCTGACAAATTGGGAAGATATTAAAAGTGCCGAGAAACCAGAACGAGTCGGCATCTTTGATGGAGTGATTGAAGGTTCTCCCGCTTTGTTGTTTGCCGTCAAGGTGCAAGAACGCGCCTCACGAGTTGGTCTTGACTGGGCAGACGCCCTTGGCGCACTCAATAAAGTTGTTGAGGAGGCTGACGAAATCCGCCAAGCAGTCGCCCAATCAGATCCAGAGGCCACGATGGCTGAAGTTGGGGACCTCTTCTTTGCACTGGTCAATGTGGCTCGCCATCTTGACATTGACCCCGAGTCTGCCCTCCGTGGTGCTATTCACAAGTTCAGATCGCGTGTGTTGGCGGTGCAAGAACTCAGCAAACAGCGCGGTTTGGAGATGGCCACGCTTCCGCTCGACACTCTTGACGAATTATGGGAGTCGGTCAAAGCCCAAACTCTCAGTAGCGTGGAGACATGAGCGAAATTGTTGGCATCCTCGCACGAGAGGTTCTTGACTCGCGCGCCAACCCCACGATCGAAGTCGAAGTCCAACTTGACAGTGGAGCCATTGGTCGAGCCATTGTTCCGTCAGGCGCATCAACTGGCCAACATGAAGCCACCGAATTGCGCGACGGAGGTGCACGCTACGGCGGCAAAGGAGTCCTGCAAGCCGTAGCCAATGTCAATACAGTCATCGCGGCAACGCTTGTCGGAATGGATGCGACCCAACAGCGACTCGTCGATACGGAACTCATTGATCTTGACGGGACAGACAACAAAGCACGCCTGGGAGCAAATGCAATTCTTGGAACGAGTCTGGCTGTCGCGCGCGCAGTCGCACATGAGTTTGAACTGCCCCTGTTTCGATCAGTTGGCGGGCCCAACGCACATGTCTTGCCTGTTCCCATGATGAACGTCATCAATGGTGGCGTGCACGCAGACAACAACATCGACTTACAAGAGTTCATGATCGTGCCCATTGGTGCCCCGAGTTTTCGTGAAGCACTTCGCTGGGGAGCAGAGACGTACCATACGCTCAAGGCCGTACTGCACGAACAATCTCTTTCCACTGCTGTTGGAGATGAAGGTGGGTTTGCTCCAAACCTTGCAAACAACGAAGAAGCGATCGTTGTTTTAGTCCAAGCAATTGAACGCGCCGGTTACACGCCTGGAACTGATATCGCAATTGCGCTCGACCCAGCAATGTCAGAGTTATACAAAGATGGTCGCTATCACTTATCAGGTGAAGGCAAAGTTTTTGACCACGAACAATTAACCACTTGGTGGACATCGCTTGTTGATCGCTACCCCATTGTGAGTATTGAAGACGGCATGGCTGAAGATGACTGGACTGGTTGGTCGGCTCTCACGCAAGCACTCGGATCTCGAATTCAACTTGTCGGCGATGATCTCTTTGTCACCAACTCACGCCGTTTGCAAATGGGCATCGACCAAAATGTCGCAAATAGTATTTTGATCAAGGTCAATCAAATCGGAACGCTCACCGAAACACTAGACACGATGGATCTAGCAACTCGTTATGGCTATAGCAGTGTCATGAGTCATCGCAGTGGCGAGACCGAGGACTCCACCATCGCTGATCTTGCAGTTGCCACTAATTGTGGACAGATCAAAACCGGCGCTCCTGCGCGCAGTGATCGAGTCGCCAAGTACAACCAACTACTTCGCATCGAAGAACAACTCGGGGACTCTGCTCGCTATCGCGGGCGATCTGCCCTCGCGCCACTCCGCTAGACCGCATCCCCACCCCCGAACGAATGTTCGCATTCCAAGGTTTTCCACAGCCCACACGCCACACTTGAGGGATGAACTTTTTGCGGGCATCGCGTGACCCACGCAGTTCCATGCATACTGCTCGACGCATTCTCAAAGGTGTCGGCATTGTGGTCGGTCTCGCAGCCCTGGCGGCCACTCTTTTTGTCTTACCTTTGCGCGATTATTTTCATCAAAATGCAGCGATGGCTCAGAAAAAAACACAGTTCGAGGCTTTAGCGGACGCCAACGAGCAACTCCAGATCGACATCAATCGACTCAATACATCTGACGGCGTCATTGCCGCTGCCCGCTCAGAACTGGGCTACGTTTTCCCCGGCGAGCAGCGTATTCAATTACTTGCCATGCCAGCCTTGCCCACAACTTTGCCCACCACATGGCCATACACGCTTGTCACAGACATCCTGCGCGTGCGTGCTGCCAACATTGGTTCTGCCTCTGGGGGCCTCGCTCCCCTCAGTAGATAAAAACTTTACGACCAACCCTGCGATGGCTTGTTGTATCAGAGGTCTCGCTCGCTATTGTCAGAGATTGAGATCACATGGTCTCGCGACATCACCGACATCGGGGGTTTTATATGGGTGGCAGCATTCTTGGTAATCGAGTTCTTCGTAAAGAAGATCCAAAATTTTTAACAGAAGGTGGCAAGTACGTCGACGACTTGCTTGATGAACCCATGCTTGCTGGTGCAGTTCATGTGACCTACGCGCGGAGCACAGTGGCTCACGGCAACATCACATCAATTGACACATCGGATGCCAAAGCAATGCCTGGCATTATTGCAGTGTTCACCGGAGCAGACCTCGACTTGCAACAAGTCCCGTCGGCATTCAACCCGGCAGCAACACGCACTCTTCTTGCAACCGACAAAGTTCGCTATGTTGGCGAACCAGTTGTTGCCATTGTCAGTCAAACCCGCGAGCAAGGAGAAGACGCGTCAGAAGCAGTCATCATTAACTACGACGTTCTTCCGGCACTCATTGACCTCGAAGTCTCTATGGCTAGTGATCTTCATTTGTACGCAGCATGCGGAAGCAACGTCGTATTTGACACCATGGTTCTAGGACTTCCCGATAACACTGGTGATGCATATTTTGCCGACTGCGAAGTCGTCGTCAAGGGGCGTTACATGAATCAACGCGTTGCTCCATGCCCACTCGAGGTTCGCGGCGCCGCCGCTTCATGGGGTGCAAACGGTCGTCTCACGCAATGGTTGTCAACGCAACACGCTCAGGGATCAGTTGCGCCGATTGCGGCTGCAAACGGTGTTGAAGAATCCCTTGTTCACATTAAGACTCCAGATGTCGGTGGTGGATTCGGTGCCAAAATTGGTGCATACCCTGAGGAGTTGTTGCTCGGCCCTATCGCCAAGCGTGTTGGTAAGCCAGTACGTTGGCGCGAGACGCGCAGTGAATCAATGATGGCTCTTGGTCATGGTCGTGCCCAGTTGCAATATGTCACTATCGGTGGCGATCGTTCTGGCAAAGTCACGCATTATCAATTGTGGGCAATTCAAGACTCTGGTGCATGGGTAGACATGGGAACAATCTTGGCTCCATTCATGACTCGCCCAATGTCTTCGGGCGTCTACAACATCCCCAACATTGAATGTCGCACGACATCTGTTGTCACTAACACCACACCAATCGTTGCCTATCGTGGTGCTGGTCGCCCCGAAGCAACTGCTGCAATTGAGCGTGCGATGGACATGTTCGCAGCACATATCGAAATGGATCCAGCAGAGGTTCGCCGGATCAATCTCATTCCGAAGTTTCTTGAACCGCACACGACTGTTGTTGGCCAGACATATGACGTGGGCGACTACGAAACATCGCTCAACAAAGCTCTCGCTGCCTCTGATTACGCCGGATGGCGAGCCAAGCAAAAAGTCGCTCGCGCTAGTGGTGCTGTCAAGCAACTAGGTATCGGCGTCAGCGTGTATGTCGAAATTACTGGTGGCGTGGGTAACGGCGAATCAGCAAAAGTTGAGATTCAAGACAATGGTCATGCCCTGATTTACACAGGAACTTCACCCCATGGACAAGGTCACGCCACTGCATGGGCCATGTTGGCAAGTGAGCAAACCGGAATCCCGATTGAAAATATCGAACTCGTGTGGGGTGACACAGATCTTGTCCCCGTCGGCACCGGAACAATGGGCTCTCGTTCATTGCAACAAGGTGGTAACGCAGTGTTCGCTGTGTCAGCAGAGCTTGTCAATAAAGCAAAAACAGTTGCTGCAAGATTACTCGAAGCAAGTGAGGCAGACATTGTCCTTGACAAGGACGCTGCTGCATTTCACGTTGCCGGTACACCATCCTTAACAAAAACTTGGTCAGACCTAGCGAAAGCCGAAAAATCAACAGGTGGACTCGTGCACTCTGATGTCATTGGCGTCACTGGAGCGACATTTCCTTTCGGAGCACACGTCGCAATTGTCGAAGTCGACACAGAGACAGGAAAAGTCACGCACTTGCGCCACTTCGCGTGCGACGATGCTGGGCGAGTTCTTAATCCATTGTTGCTTGAAGGACAGATTCATGGCGGAGTTGCTCAAGGAACTGCCCAGGCACTTCTTGAAGAGGTCATCTACGACGCAGACGGAAACCCAACATCTTCAAATCTGGCAGAGTATGCATTCATCTCTGCTGCTGAACTTCCAAACATTGATGTGATCCATATGGAAACACCAACTCCATTAAACTTGCTTGGCGCAAAAGGAATTGGTGAGTCCGGAACCATTGGGTCCACGCCAGCAGTGCAATCTGCGGTCATTGACGCCGTCTCTCATTTGGGTGTTCGTCACATCGACATGCCAACCACTCCTCAGCGAGTGTGGCAAGCGATTGCTGCAGCCAACTAAGTAAGTGCGACTGCTGCACAACGCCAAATAAGTGCGAAACTGAATATATGACATCACCTCCCGTTCAGGGCGCCCCCATTGTTGTTCAAGGCCTTGTGCGTCATTTTGGATCAGGAGACAACCTGGTCACTGCCGTTGACGGCGTCGACCTTGTCGTTGAGCAAGGTGAAATTTTTGGATTCCTTGGACCAAATGGCGCAGGCAAGAGCACCATCGTTCGCATGCTGACAACTCTTCTTAAACCAACAGCAGGTCACGCACGTGTCGCTGGATACGACATTGTCAAACAAGCAGATCTTGTGAGACGCAGTATTGGCGTTGCGTTGCAAGACTCAGCAATCGATCCGCTAATGACTGGTACCGAGTTGCTTGAACTGCAAGCGGTGTTGTACGGAATCCCACGCGCAAAGATGCACGAACGCGCCAATACTTTGCTTGAGCGAGTTGGGCTTATTGCCGCAGCCGACCGTCGCGTGATCACGTATTCAGGCGGTATGCGTCGACGCCTTGATCTTGCCCTCTCGTTGATTCATGAACCAACCGTGCTGTTTTTAGATGAGCCCACTACCGGACTCGACCCAATGAGCAGACTGACACTATGGGAAGAAGTGCGCCGCCTCAATCGTGAAGGAACGACAGTCTTTTTGACGACGCAATACCTAGAAGAAGCCGACCAACTTGCAGACCGCGTCGCCATCATCGACCACGGCCGCATTGTGCGACAAGGAGTACCCAAAGAACTCAAAGCAAAAGTCGGCGCCCCTACACTTGTCATCAATGTCTCAGCCCATCAAACAGAACTAGCGCGCGGCGTACTCGCACGGTTTGGAGACATGCGACCAACCGATGAGGGCAGTCTTGCTGTTGGACTCGTCGCTGGCGCGACGGGCGTGGCTGAAGTAGTTCGTGCTCTTGACGAAGCCCGTATCGACTTGCATCATCTCGAACTTAATGAGCCAAGCCTTGATGATGTGTTTGCGGAAGCAACTGGACATCGCCTTGAGGGCGCTACCCCAACAGAGACCAAGTAACCAGATGACGACCGCAGTTCTTGCAGCAGCAACGCGACACACCACACGCGACAGCCTGCGCCAAACATTCGCGCTGTCAAAACGCTCGACGCTTGAAATTTTGCGACAACCAGCACTCGTTGCCCCATCACTTATTTTTCCGTTGTTCTTTGCCGCGCTCGGTGCTAGTTCATTTGGGCGCGCTGTCGGAAAACTCGATGGTTTAAAAGATGTCTCTTCGTTTCTTGAATTTAGTCTGGCCTCCACTCTGGCTCAAGGTGTGCTCTTTGGGTCTACCACCGGCGGAACTGCGTTAGCCACTGACATTGAGAATGGTTTTATGGATCGACTACTGGCGTCTCCGAGCACTCGCATCGGAATCCTGGTGGGGCGTCTAGCAGGTGGATCAGTATTTGGTGCTTTGCAATCAATCTTTTTTATCGTTGCGTTGTACCCGTTTGGCGTGCGCATTCAAGGCGGAATAATTGGTGCATTCATCATGGTGCTCAGCGGAGCGCTTATTGCGATGTCCATTGGTGGTTTTATGACTGCGATGGCACTCAAGACTGGTTCGTCAGAGGCCGTACAGGGAGCGTTTCCGCTTGTCTTTATTAGTTTGTTTTTCTCGAGTGCTTTTTTTCCAAGAGAAAGCATGACAGGCGCATACAAAGCAATCGCTAATTACAATCCACTTTCTTATTTAGTTGAAGGACTGCGTGTACTCACTCTGCACGGGCTCACGTCGCAAGCAATAGCCCAATCTCTGCTGATCCCTATTGCTATTGGTATTGGATCGATCGCACTCTCGCTGCGACAACTCTCCAAAAGATTGGCACAGCAATGAGCACAACAACTCAAAAGATGCTGCCTCTTGAACCACCGTCAGTTGGTGGATCTCTCTTTGCTAGTTCCAACATGCTCACTCTTCGAGCCATACGCGCAATTCAACGTGTCCCTGCAACATTTCTTCCAACACTTGCCATGCCAATTTTTCAGGCAGTCGCTTTTGCCGGTACATATTTTGCCATCACAAAGATTCCCGGCTTCCCTACTGATCGATCCATCAACTGGTTTCTTTCGCTCTCTGGATGCATGGGTGGAGCCTTTAGCGGTCTTGGACTAGGTTTCTCGGCGATCCGAGATATTGAGAGCGGTTTCATGGATCGCCTCCGCATGGCACCAACACCGCGCATTGCGTTACTGCTTGGTCCACTCTTGAGTTCTCTTGTTCGAACCTTTGTCGTTCTCACGACGGTATTGGGAGTCGGATATCTCTTTGGTGCTCGCCCCACGCAAGGGGTTTTTGGAATTTTGATGTTTTATTTGGCTGGATTTGGCTTAGCCATCGTGGCCACCGGCTGGGGTTTAGGACTTGCCTATCGATTTCGAGACATGCGCGGAGCAGCACTGATGCAACTCACTTTGTTTCTGGTTTTGTTTACCTCAAGTGCTCAAGCTCCCATGTCCATGATGCAGGGCTGGTTACTGCACGTTGCCCGAGTGAACCCGGCTACCAATATTTTGCGCTTATCTAGGCAGGGCTTCCTCAACCCACCAGTGGGTGGAGTGACTTGGGAAAATACTTGGGGTGGTTTGCTGGCAATCGTGGTGCTTGGCACTCTCACGATGTGGTTTGCCTATACGGGATTGCGCAAGTTAGACGATTAACACACAAGAATTGAGCCTGTATTGTGCTTCGCTTTGGAGAAAGGCGACCTCAGGCTCTACTTTGTAGAGGAAGCCGCGAGGGGGGAACGTGAAAATCAAAATCACTGTCAATGGTACCGACACACAGGGGGACGTGGAGCCACGCACCCTGTTGGTGAACTATGTACGCGAACATTTAGGCCTCACGGCTACCAATATTGGTTGCGATACCTCAAGTTGTGGTGCATGCACGGTGCATCTCAACGGAGAGTCCGTCAAGAGTTGCACTATCTTGGCAGTGCAAGCCGATGGCACAAGTGTCACAACGGTTGAGGGTCTTGCCACCAACGGCGTCATGCATCCGATGCAAGAAGCATTCATGCAAAATCACGGACTCCAGTGCGGATACTGCACCCCCGGAATGGTGATGGCTGCGATCAGTCTCCTCAAAGAAAATGCAAACCCCACCGAACAAGAAGTCCGCGTTGGCCTCGAGGGAAACCTCTGCCGTTGCACCGGATACCACAACATTGTCCAGTCGGTGCTTGCATGCGCCGGCAAGAAGTAATCCCAGAACTCTGACGGAGGAACCACGTGATACCTGCACCCTTTGATTACAAACGCGCATCGTCTGCGGCTGAAGCAATCAGCCTGATCAGCGAATACGGCGATGATGCAAAATTTCTTGCCGGCGGACACAGCCTCTTGCCGCTCATGAAGTTGCGCCTTGCCTCACCAGCAGTACTGATTGACATTGCTCGCATCACGGACTTGTCATACATCAAAGATGCCGGAGACCACATTGCCATTGGTGCGCTCACGCGTCACCATGATGTTGAATACTCAAGTGTTCTCAAACAGCATGCTCCACTCTTGGCACATGCGGCTGGTTTTGTTGGTGACCCTCAGATTCGTCACCGCGGAACAATCGGCGGGTCAATTGCTCACGCTGATCCTGCAAGTGACTTGCCCGCCACCACATTGGCACTCGGTGCAACGTATGTGGTTCAGGGGCCAAACGGAACCCGCGAGATTGCTGCGAGCAACTTCTACAAAGGTTTCCTTGAGTCCGACTTAGCCGCTGACGAAATGCTCACAGAGATTCGTGTTCCAAAAATGAACGGCGCTGGATGGAGTTTTCAAAAATTCAATCGTCGCGCACAAGACTGGGCTATCGTTGGTGTCGCTGCGTGGCGCCGCGGATCAGAGTCTGGCGTTGCACTCGTCAACATGGACAACACACCAGTCCTAGCAACAAGCGTCAGTGCGGCTCTTGCATCAGGTGGCTCTATCGCTGATGCTTCTCAGAAGGCTGCGACTGAAGCGCATCCATCGGGCGACAACAATGCCACTGCTGAGTACCGCACTCATTTGGCAAAAGTACTCGTGCGTCGCGCGCTTGAGACTGCCTCTGCCTAACCCCTTAGCACTACTAGCACCACTGCGGCGCAACTTCTCGTCGGCCGCTGCTCGTCGGATTGCACTCATTGCATATGCAGTTATTTTTGTGTGGAGTGCACGCCGCAACGGAATCCCCGTTGACCGCTCTGCGGTCATGGTCTGGATCTTGGTCGCATTTATCTGTGGGTCTATCGGCAAATCGCGTTCTGCGCAATGGAGAATGATCCTCGACTGGTCCATTATCGTCGCGCTCTATTTTGCTTACGACTACAGCCGCGGTACCGCAGACCAATTAGGCATGCCAGTACATTTTACTGGTCCTCGAAACCTTGACCGAATACTATTTTTTGGGACCGACCCGAACGTCTGGATGCAGAAACATTTCTATGAACCAACATCTGTTCGGTGGTATGACGTAGCCGGATCGCTCATTTACATGACGCATTTTATTTTTCCGGTTGCACCACTTGTCATACTTTGGTTGCGCGATCGCCGCGAGTGGTTGATGTATGTGCGCAGACTGAGCCTGATCATGAGCATTGGAGTTATTTGTTTTATCTTGTATCCAGCAGCACCGCCGTGGATGGCTGCTAAAAATGGATACACCGAACCACTCTCGCGTATCACTGGCCGCGGATGGAATCACATACACATGCACACGGTGTCAAAAGTGTGGGACCGCGGGGCTGCGGTTCTCAATGGAGTCGCTGCGATGCCATCGCTCCATGCAGCCTTCAGTCTGTTTGTCACAATCTGGGTCGTGCGAAATCGCGCACGATGGATTCAGATAGTCAGTGCATTGTTCCCGCTTGCAATGTGCGCCACTCTGACATACTTTGCCGAACATTGGGTTGTCGACTGCATCTTTGGATGGTTGCTAGTGGTGTTGGCGTGGCGAATCTGCAACAGATGGGAACAGCGCATTGCTGCGAATACCACTACGAACGAAACTGAAGTGCAGTGAGCGCGCTATAACAATCCGGCATACGAGCCACCGTCAATATGAAGTTGTACGCCAGTAATGAACTTGGCATGTTCACTGCATAAGAACGCTGTCACTTCTCCAAAGTCGGCAGGATCCCCCATGACTCCAGCCGGAATCCCCAACGCTGCTCCGTCAGCATTCGCACCGTACAACTGAGCAACTCGATCGGTTGAATGGATACCTGGTTGTATCGAATTCACCGTCACGCCATCACAGGCAATTTCTCGTGCCAAAGTTTTAAGAAAACCTGTCACACCGGCTCGAGCCGTGTTAGACAAAATTAAACTGGGAATCGGCTGACGCACGGCCACTGAGGTGATAGCAGCAATGCGTCCCCATTTGCGTTCGCGCATTGCTGGCACGGCGGCATGGCACATTGCCACCACAGACAATAAATTTTTTTCGAGCGCACCGATGTACTCATCTTCAGGCGTTGATGCAAATGTTCCAGCAGGTGGTCCACCTCCGTTGGCGATCAAAATATCAACGGAGCCCAACTCGGAGATTGCCTGTTCAACAAATTGGCGACCGCCTGCGGCGGTTGAGACATCACAGACAAATCCAATCGCCCCATGTCCAATCGCTGCCACTGCTGCATCGACTCTGCCTTGCTCGCGCGAGCAAATCGCCACACGCACCCCTGCGCTTGCGAGCGAGCGAGCGGTGGCAAGCCCAAGTCCTGTTGACGCTGCAGCAACGGCTGCTGTTTTTCCACTAATTCCATAATCCATTCTTAAGACTGTAGTCACATGCTCAATATCTCAGTCACAGGTGCGCTATCGTGATTAGAGAAGAGGCGGTGATTTTCAATGGATGAGCGAACGGTGGACGAGCGCCACCTAGACGCGATAGCCGATGCCGATCCGTATCCGTATTGGTACGAAGACGTAGACGAACCCGATTCCAATCCCACATTGGTGCGCACTGAAAATTGCGATTTATGCATTATTGGTGGTGGCTATACGGGGCTCTGGACTGCAATTATTTCTAAAGAGCGCGATCCGTCTCGTGATGTTGTATTGATTGATGCTCACGAAGTTGGTTCAGCAGCAAGTGGTCGCAACGGCGGATTTATGGATGCCAGCCTCACTCACGGTATTGCCAATGCGCAAGAACGGTTCCCTGATGAGATCGCAATTCTTGAAGACCTTGGACTTCACAACATGAACGAGATCGAGGCTGCGATCAAGCGATACGACATTGACTGTGACTACGAAAGAACTGGAGCGATCGATGTCGCCACGACTGCTCACCCCCATTCATATAACGAAGAGTTAAGAGAGGACTACCGCCAGCTTCGCCAACTTGGACAAAATGTTGAAATACTCAACAAAGAAGCAATGTTGGAACAGGTGAATTCTCCGCTCTACACCGGTGGTTTGTGGCACAAGGACCGTGTCGCGCTCGTCGATCCTGCACGATTGGTTTGGGGCCTGAAGGCAGCAGCCCAAACACTTGGCGTTCGCATCTACGAAGACACCAAGGCACTATCAGTCGAACGCGATGGTGTGGGAGTGCTGATCACAACTCCACTCGGAAAAGTGAGGGCTGCAAAAGTTGCTCTCGCAACAAACGCATTTAATCCGTTACTGCGACGCCTGCGTCACTACATCGCCCCTGTCTATGACTACTGCATGGTCACAGAACCACTGACCCCATCACAACTTGCAAGCATCGGATGGAAAAATCGTCAAGGGCTTTCTGATATTCCAAATCAGTTCCATTACTACCGGCTAACTGAAGACAATCGCATTCTCTGGGGCGGATATGACGCCATGTATTTCTTTGGCGGAAAAGTACGAACTGAACTTGAGTCACGACCCGAGACATGGGCAAAACTGTCCCGTCATTTCTTTGAAACGTTTCCACAACTCGAAGATGTTCGCTTCTCGCACGCATGGGGTGGCGCGATTGATACATCAAGTCGCTATTGCGTTTTTTGGGGACGAGCAATGGGAGGTCGCGTCTCATACGCGCTCGGATACACCGGACTTGGCGTCGCATCGTCGCGCTTTGGAGCCGAAGTCATGTTGGATCTGCTTGAAGGGCGCCGCACTCGGGCAACGGCAACAAAATTCGTCAAAGAAAAACCTCTGCCGTTTCCGCCAGAGCCATTTCGATTCATTGGGATCCAAGCAACCCGTTGGTCCTTGAATCGCGAAGACAATACCGGAAATCGTAATCTGTGGCTTCGTTCGCTGGATCGCTTTGGGTTGGGCTTTGATTCCTAGCCAGCATCTGTTCGCACTTAGACATTGCTCATCGTGGCGACCTACGCTGTAGTCAATGCTTGCTAGAGAACTCACCACGGCTGATGTCCGCTCAGGACTCGCCACACACGGGTATCTCACCGACGATGGCCTTGCCACTTCGGTGTTGCTCGCTCTTTCGTTGCAACGACCACTCTTGCTTGAAGGCGAAGCAGGTGTCGGAAAAACTGAACTAGCCAAAACGATTGCCCGCTGGCGTGGTGCAGATTTGATTCGACTGCAATGTTACGAAGGTATTGATGCATCGCAAGCCGTGTATGACTGGGACTACTCACGTCAGTTGTTGCACTTGCGTGCAGCAGAAGCAAGTGGTGAGGCACGGGCATCCGGAACAGATGCTCTTGAGGGTCAACTCTACAGCGAGCGCTTTTTACTCAAGCGCGCACTATTGCGCGCCATCGACAACACATCCACGACTCCTCCTGTTTTATTAATTGACGAAATCGATCGCGCAGATGATGAGTTTGAGGCGTACTTACTCGAGATCCTCTCAGATTTTCAAGTCACGGTTCCGGAACTCGGAACATTTACTGCCACCACGCCACCTATTGTGATCCTGACATCAAATCGCACCCGTGATGTGCACGATGCACTCAAGCGACGCTGTCTATATCACTGGGTAGAACATCCCACGTTTGATCGTGAAGTCAGCATTGTGCAGGCCCGTGTCCCTGATGTTTCTTTGGTTCTTGCCCGTCAAGTAGCCGGCGCCGTTGAGAGTTTGCGTTCACTCAATATGTACAAACCACCTGGCGTAGCAGAGACCATTGATTGGGCAACAGCACTTGGCAGACTCGGCACAACTCAACTTGATGAATCGATTATTGAGGCAACACTTGGGACAGTTCTGAAATACCGAGAAGATCATGATCGGGTGCGTGAATACGGAATCTCGACAATTGTTCAAGCCGCGTTTGATCGTGGCTTACTTCACGGATAGATCCCGGCATGCAGTCAGCAACCGTCGTCGAGGCAGATCGACTTGCAGTTGGATTTGCCCGCGTTTTGCGAGGCGTCGGAATCTCATCTCCCCTCGACTCAGTGCTGACTTTTGTGCAGGCCCTGGGAGTTGTTGGGATGAACGACAAAGACTCTGTGTATTGGGCAGCACGCAGCACATTGGTGCGCCGACCAGAAGATTTACCGCTCTTTGATAAAGCCTTCCGAGTTTTTTGGCAACAACGCGAGTCTCCAGAATTCGTTCAAGAAACTGCATTACCTTTTACTATTGCAACTGATGATGATTCGCCAAATCTAAACGACGGTCAATCTGGTGCATCTGATGATCCGCTTATCACGCTTCGATTCTCTGCAGTCGAAACTCTCCGTGAAAAAGATTTTGCGACATACACCGATGATGAGATGCATCTTGCACATCAACTGATGTCACAGTTACGCCTTGCGGGTCCACCACGCCAATCTTTGCGCGGAGTGAAATCAAAACGACGCGGAATGCGTCCCGATCTGCGTCGCACGATTCGTGCATCTTTTGCTGCTGGAGGCGAACCCGTCGAACGCCGATGGCTCGAACCTGGTCAACGCTCTCGACGATTAGTGCTCTTGCTCGACGTCAGCGGTTCGATGGAGCCGTACGCTCGGGCATTGGTGCGCTTTGTGCACGCAGCAGTCGCTGGCAGACAACGTGTTGAGGCTTTTACTCTTGGCACACGTCTGACTCGCATCACCCGCGAACTCACATCTCGAGATCCTGATCGGGCCCTCCTCTTGGCCAGTTCCCGGGTGCAGGACTGGAGTGGCGGAACTCGTTTAGGCGACACCCTGCGCCAATTCAACGACCGTTGGGGGGTGCGCGGCATGGCTCGTGGCGCAATTGTTGTCCTGCTTTCAGACGGCTGGGACCGTGGCGACCCCGAGATGTTGGCAGAGCAAATGGCTCGCCTGCACCGAGTCGCTTTTCGAGTGGTGTGGGTGAATCCGCTTAAAGTGACTCCTGGATACGCACCCCTGGCGCGCGGAATGGCCGTGGCGTTGCCATACGTAGATGACTTTGTCGAGGGACACTCGGTGGAAGCACTCGAACAACTCACTAAAGTCATCAGTCGTGCGTGAACTTCTTGGTGATATTGACCGCTGGAAATCCCAGGGTAAACGAGTTGCTCTCGCGCGAGTTGTTGACACAGAGGGCTCTGGGCCTCGTGAAACAGGAGCGGCAATGGCCGTGAATGAAGATGGTGATGTCATTGGGTCAGTGAGCGGTGGTTGTGTAGAAAGTGCGGTAGTTGGCGAAGCACTCGCCATCTTGAACGGTGAACAATCAGCACGCGTCGTCACCTTTGGATACTCAGACAATGAAGCATTCGCCGTCGGATTGACATGCGGCGGCACGATTCATCTTTTTATTCAGCCACTTGAGTGGTAGTGACTCACTTGCCATGACTGTCTACACCACCCTGGCTACACGCATCCGCGCCAATCAACCCGTTGCACTTGCCACTGTTATTGACGGGCCACACGTTGGTTTGACACTGCTCATGAGCCCCGAAGGAATCCTTGGAGGAACACTTGGTGATGCCGAACTTGACAGAGTCGTAGCGCGTGATGCAGTTGGAGAGTTAGAAGCGGGTCGCACCAGTATTCGTCACTATGGTCCCCAAGGTGAATCAACACCAGAAGATCTTGTGGACACGCCAACCGTGCGTGTATTTGTTGAAAGTTTTTCTCCCCCTCCTCGCATGTGGATCTTTGGCGCCGTTGATTTCACCGCTGCACTCGCCAAGGTCGCAAAAGTTTTGGGATACCACGTCACTGTTTGCGATGCGCGAGAAGTTTTTGCGACACGTCGTCGCTTTCCGATGGCTGATGATGTCATTGTCTCTTGGCCAACACCGCTCTTTGAAAAAGAAGGTCAAGTCCTGGGACCCCGTGATGCCGTATGCATACTCACCCACGACCCCAAGTTTGATGTGCCTGCTATTCAAGGTGCACTGCGTACATCGGTTGGATATATCGGGGTCATGGGCAGTCGCAAGACACACGCCAAACGCCTCGAACGCCTGACCGAAGTCGGAGTCACTGATGCATCTGATCTTGCACGTCTGTTGTCGCCGATTGGTCTTGATCTTGGTGCACGAACACCAGAAGAGACTGCCATCGCAATCTGTGCCGAGATCATTGCTCGACGCACAGGACGTCTCGCTACGTCACTGAGCGCAACGAACGGGCCAATTCACTAATTTTATTAATAGTTTGCAGCGATTGGTCGTGCAACTAAACCTTTTGTCGGATCACTCCACGTCAAACCCTTTCGGAGATCCTTGACAATTATTCGGAGCGTTACATGCCGTCCGCCCAGCGGTGAAGCAACCACTGCATAGTCAATTCCCAAATATAAATAGACATGACTTGCGCGACCAAGAACAGATCCAGCGCGCGCCTTGTCAGGATTAATCCTGTACTTCTCTGAAAGTTGTGATGCAATTGTGCGCGGAATTTTTACACCGGCTGTATGCCATGCGTACCATGTGAAGCCAGAACAGTCGAACCCTTTGGTTGGTGATTCTTCCCCAAAGACATACGGTTTACCGACTTGTGAGAGTCCCGCCATTATTGCGGCTTGATGCACTCGTGGTGTCTTGTTCCATGCGTCCTCAAGTCGTACAAGATCGAGCCGAAGATACTTCGCAACTAACTCAGCAACCTTGCCACGTCGCCATATATACACGGGCCTTTTGTGGCCATCTTCACGGCGAACCATCGGGTATGCCAACGCAGCCTGTATCGCAATTTCTTTTTCTGCTTCAGTGACCCCAACACCCACTTCAGCCTTGATCGGTGATGACACAGAGAGCACACAGCCCACACTCACGCAAATGACAATCATCAGAGATGAAATGCGATGCATATATGGCAGGCTATAACAATGAGACAACGCCAAACCCACATGACGGCGGTCCTGCTTGCCGCGGGTGACGGGACGCGATTTGCTGGACCTACGCATAAATTGCTCAGCCCATTACGTGGGCTCCCTCTCTATCAGCACGCCCTCAATGCAGTGATTGGCTCTGGAATAGCGTCAATCGTCGTTGTCACGGGTGCCGTCGACCTCGTCGTGCCAGAGGGCATCACTGTCGTACATAATTCGCTCTGGAGCACTGGACAACGATCTTCGGTATTGGCTGGAATCACAGCCGCTCGTGGTTCCGATGCAGTTATTTTTGGCCTCGCCGACCAACCCTTCGTCACGAGCCAGTCGTGGCAGGATGTCGCATCTGCCACTAGTCCCATCTCAATAGCAACATACGACGGTATTCGCGCACATCCGGTGCGTTTGGGGCTTGAGTTGTGGGACGAATTTATTGCCTCAACAACAGAACCCGATGAAGGCCTGCGATCTTTCACTAGACAGCACTCTCAAATCGTTCAGGAAGTAGCCTGTCTAGGCTCCCTTGCTGATATCGATACCCTGGAGGATCTCGAACGATGGAACTAAATCATCATTTCACTGTGCCCGTCTCAATTGATCAGGCCTGGAAAATTCTCACTGACGTTGAGCGCATTGCTCCGTGTCTGCCGGGTGCTGAATTGCAAGAGATCGAAGGCGACACGTATCGCGGTGTCGTCAAAGTAAAAGTGGGTCCTATTCAAGCGCAATTTAAAGGCCAAGCAAGTTTTGTTGAGCGAGATGATGCCGCATACAAAATTGTTCTCAAAGGTGAGGGGCGTGACACGGGTGGCAAGGGAAATGCTTCGGCTCTCATTACCGCCGAACTCTCAACAGAATCTGCAACATCAACCGGATGCGTTGTCACGACTGACTTGGCCATCACGGGCAAAGTTGCACAATTTGGTCGCGGGGCGATGGCCGATATCAGTGACAAAATTTTGGCACAATTTGTTCAAAATCTCAATGCACTGATTGCCAGCCAGCCCGCTGTCTCAACTGCTGCTACTCCAGTGCAGACACAAGATGCAGGACCTCGAAAAATTGACGGCCCGATTGCGGCGCCGATCAACCTGCTTGAAACTGCCGGAAGCAGCATTGCAAAACGCGCCATTCCAGTTTTGATTGTCGTCGCTGGCATCATTCTCTATTTCATTGTCAAATAGTTGCCCCGATGTCTGGGCGCGACAATCCGTCAGCAAGAGATCATGAACTCGTAGCAACGCTGCTTGGCCGAGTTCCACAAGGGGATTTTACTGTGGCTGTTCGTCACCGTGATGGCACACCCGTTGTCTTGCGCAATGCGCCACTTTTATATGACCGAACTCCGATGCCAACTTTATATTGGTTACTCGGACCACAAGAAGTCACTGCTGTCAGTCGCCTCGAGTCCGCCGGAACAATAGATGCTGTCGAAAATGAATTGGGCCTCGAAGCAATCGCGCTGATACATGCACGCTACGAACGCGAACGCAACGCCGACGTGCCGTCTGACTACGACGGACCTCGACCAAGCGGTGGAGTCGGCGGCACACGCACAGGCGTGAAGTGTTTGCATGCACACTTTGCATATTGGCTAGCCGGTGGCGATGATGCGGTCGGAGCATGGACCGCTCAGCAATTCAATGCTCAAGGTTTAGTGTTGACAGAACGTGTCAATCCGATATGAGCACCGTAGCCATCATTGACATTGGAACTCAATCCACCAATCTGTTAGTCACCTCTCAACACGCAGAGATTGCTCGCATAGTGACCGCCACTCGACTAGGACAAGGTCTCGGCATCACACAGACATTGAGTGACGAGGCGATGTCTCGCACAATTGAGGCCATTTCATCTCATGTCCAGATCGCCCAAGAACATCGCGCAGACACCATCATGCTTGTTGGCACTCGGGCGTGTCGCCAAGCCACCAACATCGCCGACTTTGTCTCGCGAGTCCATACTCAAACTGGTCTCAATCTCACTGTTCTTGATGGCCATCAAGAGGCCTCATATTCGTTTGTTGGTGCACTTGTCGGCTTGCCCGATATCGATGGTTCGACGCTTGTCATCGACATCGGAGGCGGAAGCACTGAGTTCACGCTTGGACAACGAACTCCCGAACATACTGCCAGCATCAATCACGGAGCGGTGGCGGTGACCGAAAAAGAGATTCTGCATGATCCTCCCCGTCCCGAAGAACTCATCAACGCCATTGGCGCCGTGCAAGATGACCTCGAAGAAGTAACGCGCCTGATCCCACAATTATTGACATCCCAGAGAGTGGTCGGAACCGCTGGCAGCATCGTCACAATCGCAGCAGTCGAACTTGGGCTCATTGATTTTGACGCCACGCGACTTCATGGATTCGAGCTCACCCGAGACGCCGCAGAGGATGTATTTCGTACCCTTGCGACAGAACGTCTTTCAGACCGAGTTCACAACCCAGGTCTTCCTGCCGCTCGAGCGGACATTATTGTGGGGGGATGCTGTGTATTAGTGGGCGTCATGCGTCGTCTTCGTCTCGACAGTCTTGTTGTCTCAACACACAATCTGCTCGACGGAATTGCCGCAGGGTTATTAGACACATGATGAGCAAAAACATATGACTGCCATACATCCATCTCGCACGTCCGATCTGGGTCCGCGACTCTATGGTCGCCGAGTTGTGCTGCGTCCTCAAGTTGCCGGAGACTTTGAGTCATGGAGCGAAGTTCGAGTGCGCAACGAAGAGTGGCTTGTCAAGTGGGAGCCCCAGAGACTTGCCTTCCAATTAGATTCTGCATTAGACCGAAATATGTTTGTCGCACGATGCACAGTTCGCGAACGAGAGCGCCAAGCCGGTACGCAATATTCCTTTGGAGTTTTTGTTGATGGCGTGTTTTGTGGAGAGGTTAATCTCAATAATGTTGTTCGTGGCGCGCTACAAACCGCAACAATCGGATACTGGATCGATCAAGCCTTTGCCGGAAATGACTACATTGCCGAGAGTGTCGTTGTCGCAGCACACTATGCATTCGAACATCTCCACCTACACCGCCTGGAAATCTGCATTATCCCGCGCAACTACAACAGTCATCGTGTCATGGAAAAAATCGGAATCAGAGCAGAAGGAACTGCGTTGCGGTTCCTCGAAATTAACGGCGTCTGGGAAGACCATGTTCGCTACGGCTTAACCGCGGAGGAATGGAACTCACGTCGTGCAGATCTCGTCACAACGTGGCTAGGTTCGCACTAAACGTTTACAGAGCCTGTCCGACAGCCTTCCAAGCCACCGCACGATTTCGACGAAGCGTTTTGCGCCGCTTCCATTCTTTTGTCTTCCAATGCTTGAATGCATGACGGTGACTTTTTTCAATCGCTACTTCTGCATCATGATGATGTACCGGTTTCCATTCCGGTCCAGGTTCAGTAACGTCAAGTGGCTCCACTCCGTGTTGCACTGCATCCACAACAAGATGCAATTCGCTATGAATGCGATGCCGTTCGTTGTGGGCGTGTGCTCGAAGTTCAGCACGTGGCAGTGGTGCCATTTCCTGGTTGCGATGTCGTTGACTCATCGATACTCCCTTCTGGGGCCCGATAAACAGGCCCCTACTAGAGATCCCCTGCTGTGACCGTACACCTCTTTGAGCCCTCGATGAACGCTTTCGCTAACTTCTTTTGTTGCGCCTTAGCCACGAATCGTAAACGTATGTGTGCGTGGACGAGGGTCGTATCGAGGGGCGATCTGCGCTCGACAGATGCCCGCCTTTAGCGCAACAAGGCGTTGGGGGGCCGTGGCCACGACGCAGACTTTCTGGCTCTCTGGCAATATCTGCCAGACACTACGAACATCGTTGTCAGTCGGAAATAGGGTCACGGTCTTGATGCTGTCGCCTGCTCGAAAACGCCGCGCAGTGACCGCGTGAGATCGCACCGACACCTTGCCTGCGCCAAGGGCGTTGACCGCCTGAACTGAAACAGAATATTTTGTACCATTGGTTAAACCCGTGACTCGCGTTGCACGTTGCCCCGGCAACAGAGTTGAAGTCCGTACCAATGTCCCGAGTTTGTTAAACACGCGCACGATATTTTTTGTTAAGCGACTCAAGCCATTGCATGGAGCATCCCATGTCACAACAAGTGATGCATCATCGGGTGTGGCGTGCACATTTGTTGGCATACCCGGAACCCGCTTGTCTAGTACCGGCGATGTATCAATCATCAATAAACGATTCGGCGATTCTGCGCTCAGCCCTTGCACAACATCGCGTGTCGAACGCTTGATGATGGCGCGAGAAAGTTGACCAGCGCACAGACGTGGTTGCTGTTGAATCAGCAAGGCCGCGTATCCTGCCACTAATGGCGTGGCCATTGATGTTCCGTGATCAAGGTTGTAAACGGCGTCTCCAGTGTTCCAGCTAGAAGTCACCCACTCCGCGCCATCGCCTCCAGGTGCAAAAATATCCACGCAAGAACCAAAATTTGAATACGATGCCACGCGATCAGAAATATCAGTTGCGCCCACAACGAGTGATGCGAGCTCACTTGGCGGTGCAATCTTACACGCATCAAATGGTTTACCTGATCCGTCACCGTTGCCGGCAGCGGCCACAACAACTATTCCGTCAGCAATGAGGCTGCGCACTCCGGCGTTGAGCACGTCGCCGTCTTTGTCTTCAATATCAACGCCAAGACTCAAATTAGCAACAGCAAGTTTGCCTGACTCATGGTGAGCGATTGCCCAATTAATACCGTCTAGGACACCTGCGACATCACCGTTACCGTCGCAGTCAAGAACACGAACGCTGATCAGTCGCACACCTTTTGCAACGCCAACTGTTGTTCCGCCAGCAATACCGGCGACGTGCGTTCCGTGTCCATCGCAGTCTTCACCGCGTTTGATTTTTCCTTCGTCAATGCCGTCTCTAGAAACATCGATTCCAGCAATTGCTCGTCCAGCGAATTGTTCGTGAGTGAAACGAATGCCTGTGTCGAAAATATAGATATCCACGCCCTCTCCAGTGAGCGTGCCCGTGTTGGCCACGCCGTCAAGCGGCAGCCCAGATTGGTTCACGCGGTCTAGGTTCCAGCCCAGGGATGGTGCAACTGCGTGCGCAGCTGGCGTCAAAAGCCCTGTTACACAACAGACCAAGACCAAAATTCGCGACACTTGACGAGATTGCCTAAAGGCACTACCCTTCTCAACTATGGGCATTATCGTTTATGCTTATCATCGGGTCAGCCTTTAGGTTGCTCATCAGTACCAGGAGGTCACATGAATAGTATGACGAAGCGCGCAGTAAACACTCTCATCGCAACTGCGCTATCACTGGGGCTAGTTGTCGCAGCCCCAGCGGGTGCCTCCGCTGCGAGCACACAAGCAACTGCCAAGACTTACACCGTCACAGCAACTCTCAAAAATGCCAAGAACCTGACAGTGATGTTGGTCGGCAAATCCGGTCGACTACTCGCCACTCAAAGCATTCCAGCATCGGGGAAAGTTTCACTCAAGACACCCAAGATCTCTTCTATCGCGGGTGCCTCATTGCAACTCGTCAACGGCAAAGCAAGCACAAGCAAAGGTGATTATTACGGTCCCGTGCTTGTGGGTTGGAAAGGATCCAAACTCTCGTCAGCAACGCGTGTCTACACACGTTTGAAGGCGTCAACAAAAACTACTCTTGCCCTAGGGACCATCACCGTTATCTCTATCACGAAACAACAGGGATACGCAGCTGTCGCAAAGGCTTCGACACTTGCGGACTCGGCGACAAAAACTCAAGTCCGTGCCGTGAAGGGAAAACCCAGTGGTGTGGGCAACTACGGGAAAGCATCGTCAGCAAAATTATCTGCTTACGGCGTTCATGCTCAGGCTCCTGGTGATGCGTGCTCACCAAAAGGCACACCAACGTGTAGCGCAGACGGTAAAGAACTCAGCCCCCCGTCAAATCAACCTGGGGGAAATCAACCAGCCGGCAATCAACCAGCCGGCAATCAACCAGCCGGCAATCAACCAGCCGGCAATCAACCAGCCGGCAATCAACCAGCCGGCAATCAACCAGCCGGCAATCAACCAGCCGGCAATCAACCAGCCGGCAATAACGACCAAGGGGCAACCGTTGAAGACGACGAACTGCTCGGAGGCGACGCCGATGACGACGGACTTCCTAACGCATTTGATGTCAATGATGATGGCGATACAAAAACAGACTCCGCCGACTCAGAAACACCCGAACCAAAAGTGACAGGTGACGAGAGCGGTGCCTGTACGGCCGTTGACTTTAAGATCTTCACTAACTTCAAGGCAACGCAGCCCGGATTCGCTGGCACCATTAATGCATACGGAACTGGTGCCTTTTTGGCAGACGCAACCACTATTCCAAAAGCCATCGGAAGCACAATGAGCATGGTGTTCTCGCCAATTGCAACTGTATGTGGTTCCGCTGTCACTAAGTCCGAACTCAAGGGTATTGGTGTTCCATATGCACCAGCCGAATACGTTTCGCTGGGTGATAAATGCAATACCGGCGATTACCAATGGACAATCGGAAACGGCAAAATGTGTGGCTCAAGCACATTCTCAGATGGCTACACATTCTCACTTGCTGATTTGCCATCTGGTCAAGACACATTTTCGATGCGTGTCACTACTGCTGATGACAAGCAGTATGAATTCACTGCGAGTGCCGGATTTGTCTTTGTTACGCACCCAATGTTGCTTGGCTACCAAGCAGGAGAGACAAAAGCTTCGATTGATTATTCTGCGGGTACACCTGGTCCTGACGGAACAGCAGTCAATGCGCCCGCTATATCGCTGAAGCAAGCCGACAAACTTAAATTGTCTTTCTACCGACCACAACGACTCGCTATCGACGGTGAGCCTGGCTTTGGAGGAGAAAAGCCCGCTTTCTATGACCTCGGCGGATTCACCTACCTACCCCAGCTTCCCAATGTTGCAAACATTGGTCAATGCGACTCACTGAGCGCGATCGACACGGTGATGACCATAGATACTCTAAGTGACACCACTCTCAAGCCAACAATGGAACTGGAATGGGATTTCTACACCAAGTGTTTCGTGCCCAAGTCCGCCACGTGGGTCACTGGAGACTGGCAGGGTGGTGTTGACATCACCGTTACTCCTCCTGGTCCAGGCGGAAACTCTGGACAGAAATTATTCGTCAAGGGAACCTGACAACTATTTCTTTGAGATTTTTGCTTGCAACGCAGCGATGCGTTCAGCAAACCAAGGCTGACGTGTACTCCACACTTGTGGGTCAAGTTCTCGCGCAACGGCATTTGGATGTGTCCGCACGTCTGCCATGTCATGAATAGTTTTCTTCACGCTCTCTAATAACTCTCGTGGCGCCTCTGCTGCTTTGGCTGCCATGCGTTGGGCTTCGGCGAGCAACTCATCATCCGGCACACATTTCCAGACCAGACCCGCGCGCTCTGCTTGGGCTCCGTCAAGAATTTCACCAAACACCACTGTTGCAAAAGTTGTTTGTGGTCCAGCGAGTCGTCGAAGCATCCATGTATGGCCACCGCCAGGATGAATTCCGATCTGTAAAAAACGTGTATCAAATTTGGCGCGTTGAGCAGCGATGCGAAGGTCACAACCCAGTGCCATGTTCATGCCAGCACCAACTGCAGCCCCGTTGACTGCTGCAATTGTTGGTAGTGGACTGCGGGCGATACGCAGGAACCCTTCGTAGATACGGCCCAAGCTTGTTCCGTCGGCTTCAGCAAGATTTCCCAGATCTGCTCCCGCACAAAATGCCGAACCTGCCCCCGTCACCACAATTGCGCCAATGTTGCGATCAGCCTCAATGCGATCCATTGCCGACACGATGTCGTCCACCATCGGGGCTGTCAACGTATTGCGGGCTTCTGGATTATTTAACGTAAGTGTGGCCACCCCTTGGGTGACCGAAACAATGACAAGGCTCATTGTCTGATTCTGACACAACGAGCGCTCTCGCCTACCGTTGCATCATGACAACACAACCACCTACCGACGTCGTGCTCTTTGAAGTCAGCGAACAGATCGCCACAATCACTATCAATAGACCTGCCGCCAGAAATGCGCTCAGCAGTGAGGTCTTGCGGCTACTCCCCCTCTTCATGAAGCAAGCCGATGCCGATGTTGCTGTCGATGTGATTGTGCTCACCGGAGCCGACCCAGCTTTTTGTGCAGGACTTGATCTCAAAGAACTTGGTGATACGGGTGCAAATCTCGGAGGCACGGGCGCGGATGGCACGCCAAATGCTGATGGGGTTCGCGGACCTTTTCCGTTTGTCACTAAGCCATTGATTGCCGCTGTTAATGGTGTGGCTGTCACTGGGGGTTTTGAGTTAGCCCTCAACGCAGACTTCATTATTGCTTCGGAACACGCCAAGTTTGGTGACACTCATGCACGTGTTGGCGTGATGCCCGGATGGGGTCTCACTGTTTTATTGCCTCAAGCGATCGGAGTTCGTCGCGCCCGTGAGATGAGTTTTACCGGAAACTTTATGGACGCCCATGAAGCACTCTCTTTGGGCTTGGTGAATCATGTCGTTGCACATTCAGAACTGATGTCGTTCACCCGCAAAATTGCCAAGGACATCATTGGCAACGAACAAGATGGTGTTCAACAAATTCGCCGAACGTATGCATCTAATAGTGCCCAGACTGATCAATGGGCAACCGAAGCAACCGACGCCAAGGCATGGCGAAAAGCAACATTTGATCCCGAGATTGTTGCGCAACGGCGCGCTCGCATTATGGAGCGTGGACGAACTCAATAAGCGTTATTGTTTGCGCTCTGCTTGAGCATGGACTTCGATGCCACCTCGAGGTCGCTGCGTAAGTTTTACGATGACCGATTCTGCTTGCGCTGTGATCATGATTTCATTGGCAATCTCAGCCGCGAGGGCCTCTGCGAATACAGCGCGATCGCGGAATCCCCATAGATACAGCTTGAGCGATTTTGATTCAATACACCACTTGCCCGGCGTGTACTCAATCACCAAATGCGATACGTCAGGTTGTGAGGTCACGGGACACATTGACGACAATTCATCGGTCGTGAAGCGCACGAGTGTCACATGATCGGGTGCTGGAAAAACTTCCACGTGCTCAATCGGGTGACGAACAGTGTTTCCAAGGACAGTCAGTTCCATGTCGTCTAGCGTAGAGGACGGCTATTGCAAATCAGCGGGGAGCAGACTCCGAAGTGGCACTAATGGACGCGGTCCCACATGAGAAATCACTTCTGCCGCAGCAATGGCGCCTATTCGACCACATGTTTCTAGGGCGTAACCACTTGTGTATCCATACAGGAAGCCTGCGGCAAACAAATCACCAGCCCCCGTGGTGTCTACGACATCGGGCACCGCGATGGCGTCAACAACATATTCATGGTCTCTTGTGACGATGACTGCACCTTTTTCAGAACGAGTGATGACTGCTACTTGGCACTCTTTGCGTAACTGACTGATGGCTTGCTCAAATGAATCAGATTGATAGAGCGACAGTAGTTCTGCTTCATTTGCAAAGAGCACATCAATTTCATCTGCAACAAGTGATCGAAAGTCAATACGATGTCGGTCGACACAAAATGCATCACTCAATGTCAACGACACAACACGGCCATGTTTGTGTGCCATGGCGGCGGCACGACGAAATGCCAGCTTGGCCTCGTCTCGGTCGAAAAGATACCCTTCCATATACAGCACGGCAGCAGATTCAATCACCTCAGCATCAACATCATCAATGTTGAGCATTGTCGAGATTCCTAAGAACGTGTTCATCGTTCGTTGTGCATCTGGAGTAACTGCAATGATGCATCGTCCTGTCGGAAGCGTTTCGTCCGCAGCCCCACTATGAAACTGCACGCCAATTTCTTGCATATCTCGCGCAAAAATATCTCCGACTGCATCGTTCGCCACTTTTCCGATGAAGGCGACGCTGCCACCAAGACTTGCGATTCCGGCAATTGTGTTGGCGGCAGAACCACCACTTGTTTGAACTCCAGCACCAATTGACTCATACATTGCGATCGCCTGATCGGCATCCACAAGAGCCATCGCACCCTTTGACAAACCATGCTCCAGCAAAAATGCATCGTCTACTCGAGCAATAACATCAACGAGAGCGTTACCGATTCCGACGACATGATGTTGAATGCGTTCGGAATTTTTTAAACCATGTACTGCTGGAATCGAAAGAAAGTTTGTAGGCACGGCTAAGTACCGTAGCAAGTACACAGGAGTTCTCACCGTCTCTCGGGCTAATCTGTGTCCATGTCACTGCTCCCCGCTAGCGCGACACGGGACGCACGACTTCTTCTTGCCACTCGTGGAATTCGTGCATTTGTTGACGGAACGGTCTATGTCATCTTGCCCGCATTTTTATTACAGCTTGGGTTCAGCGGCGTCCGTATTGGATTCATCATCGCCTCGTCGTTATTAGGCTCTGGAGCCCTCACGCTGGCCGCGGGCTATTGGGCACACCGCTTTACACCCTTGCGACTCTTGTTTGTCTCAACGTTTGTCATGATCTCGACCGGAATCTGTTTTGGCCTCAGTTCGCCATTTCTCTTGCTCGTGATTATTGCCGCGATTGGCACTATGAATCCGAGCGCCGGCGACGTCAGTCCATTTCTTCCCCTTGAACAATCCCTTCTGTCTGCATCAATCACAAACTCAGATCGCACCGCAATGTTTGCCACATACAACCTGGTCGGCTCGCTTGTCGGTGCTGTCGGCGCACTCTGTGCCGGAATCCCAATTTGGATCGCAGAACGCACTGGACACAGTGCCCAATTTGGTCATCGGACAAGCTTCATCATGTATGGAGTCTCAGGGTTTGCCCTGCTGATTTTATATTCGCAGCTTTCGACTGCATCTCGTCGTGTACCCACTAAGACTGATCGCGCCCTCAGCCCAAGTTCACGACACATTGTGCTCAAACTGGCTGCCTTATTTAGCCTGGACTCTTTGGGTGGCGGATTCGCCACTCAGGCAATTTTTGCGTTGTGGGTATACCAACGGTTTGATCTCTCAAGTTCGACTCTTGGGGTCATCTTTTTTGCAACAGGTGTGTTGTCTGCCATCTCATCGCTCCTCGCTGTGCGTATTTCTCAAAGAATCGGCCTTGTGCGCACAATGGTTTTTACACACATCCCTGCCAGCGTCTTACTAATTGCTGTCGCTTTTATGCCTACTGTCTGGTGGGCAATGGCGTTATTTATTTTGCGAGGTCTTCTTTCGCAAATGGATGTACCTGTCCGCACCAGTTATGTCATGGCCGTCGTCCAACCATCGGAGCGTGCTGCGGCTGCAAGCATCACAAACGTTCCGCGCAGTTTGGCATCTGCGCTTCCGCCTATTGCTGCAGGATGGATGCTCGATAAGTCACATTTTGCGTGGCCATTCTTGATTTGTGCCACGTTCAAAATAATCTATGACCTGTTACTGCTCTGGCAGTTCAGAAATATTCGCCCACCCGAAGAGCAGTAGTCAGCGAGAGACAGCTTTCAGAGCACCCTTGGTGACCAACTGCGCTAGTTCACGTTTTAAGAACTTGCCTGCTGCGTTTCGCGGCAAGGCTTCGTTCATGATCACCACATGAGTCGGAACTTTGTATGAGGCAATCTTGCCGTCAAGCAACTTCCAGACATCTGCCGCACTGAAAACTGCACCTTCATTGGGCCAAATTGCCACAGCAACTTCTTCACCAAGTCGTTCGTGAGGAACTCCGAAAACAGCGACCTCATGCACGCCAGGATGCTCATAGATTGCGCCTTCTATTTCAGCACAGAAAATATTCTCACCGCCTCGCAAGATCATGTCCTTGATTCGGTCTTCTACAAACACGAAACCTTCAGCATCGATGCGACCCGCGTCACCCGAACGCAACCAACCATCAACAATTGTTTCTGCCGTGGCGTCTGGCCTGTTCCAGTAACCACGAATCAGCATCGGGCCAAAGAACCAAATTTCACCGCGCTCGCCCACAGGCAATGTGTGTCCGTCTTCGTCTCGCACTTCTACTTTCATTGGAGGCACCCAACGACCAGTACTCGTTGGTCGATCAAGATAATCCTGGCCACGGTTTCCGGGGCCAAAGGCGTTCGTCTCTGTCATGCCATATCCCAATTGAGGACTTCCACTTTTCACACTGTTTGATACTTTTGCCACAAGGGATGCTGGAGCAGGTGCACCGCCACCACCAACAGCACGCAACGATGACGTATCAAACTCTGCGAATCTCGGATGATTCACCAAATCCCAACTTTGAGTCGGAACACCGATAAACGCAGTGATCTGTTCGTCCTGAATAATCTGTAGCGCTTTTTCGGGATCCCACTTGTACATGATCACCAGTTTCAAGCCAGCCACAAAGCAGCCCAGCATGACCGCCACGCAACCTGTGACATGGAACAACGGCACTATCAGAATAAATGACATCGGCAAATCCTCAGTTGGTGCATTATCAACGCGCAAACCGTCGACTGCACCGCGTGCCGAAAATGCCAAGAGCGCACTGATCAAAGCACGGTGCGTTGACACTGCTCCTTTGGGGTGACCCGTTGTGCCCGATGTATACAAAATCGTGGCATCATCATCAAGGTCTATGTCGGCTCCAGGGTGGGCCACTCCGATTGTCAGAACCTTGTCCCACTCATTAACGTCAGGTCCAACTTCGCGTTCTGCACGCACCAAGAGCATCTTGACGCCACGAGTACGACAACTCTTGTGCGCCAGATCAAGACGTTGCTGATCGGCGATAAGCACAACTGCACCGCAGTCCCCCAATGCAAAATCAATCTCGTCCTCGGTCCACCATGAGTTCATCGATACAGAAATCGCCCCAACAGAAATAATGGCGGCAAATGACACAATCCATTCTGGATAATTGCGCATTGACACCGCGACACGATCACCTTTTTTTACACCATACACATGCACTAGTGCATGGGCCAACGCATCTACCTGCTCCATCACTTTTGCGAACGACCATGTCTCGCCTTCGTACACGATGAAGGTTCTGTCTCCGTATCCCCGTGCTGCATCAAATAATTGACCCAAGTGCTGCGGTGAGTTTTTGAACACTTGCATTTCCACGCCACGAATAGTCGCGGTGGTGAGTTCAAGACGTGTCCCTGGTTCGTAGACGACCTTGACGGCCTGTTCAAAAGTTAATGCCATAACAGTGTGCTCCCTTGGTGTAACGAGTGGAGCTGAGGGGAATTGAACCCCTGACCTCTACATTGCGAACGTAGCGCTCTGCCAACTGAGCTACAGCCCCGAAACAATGTTTCTTAGGCTAGTCCCAGTAACGGAGAGGTTCCCAACCCACCATCATGAAATCGTGCGATTACTACTTGAACGAGCGAATAGGTCGCACAGCAAACGTAGAAGTTCTAAAGTTGGTTCCGGCGATGCCAGAGGTAAACAACTGACCCCATGCCCGAAATTCGTTGCTTGATGACGAGCTCCAGTAGACCGCATCATTGAGTTCACTCACTTTGAGCAACTTGGCATTTGCGTACAACAGATCTAGCTCGCCTTTTGAAGGCAAGAACCAGTCATCTTTTTTTCCTCCGTTGTAGGCCAGCGCAAGTTGACCGGCGCTCTTTGCTCCACATGTGGGTCCTGACTGCTCAAGGACTTTTGTATTGCCCTGCCCAGTTCCGATCTCAGTTGCGCCCGCTCCCGCGAGTTCTTTTCCTAAATCATCACACCATGACGCCGTGGGGTCAGATTTTTCGCCAGACCATCCAGCAGGAGCCACTTCTAAAAAGTCAAATGTCGCAAACTCATCTTCTGTATCGGCAAAAAAGATCACGCCGCCAGCAGGACCCTTGTCGCCGATTGCGTACGCCAGCGGTGCCAGAGTTGTGGTGGTGGTCTCGTTGCCGTCGTCGGCAACTGTTGTGGTGGTCTCGTTGCCGTCGTCGGCAACTGTCGTAGTGCTCTGAGTACCGTCATCGGCGACTGTCGTGGTGGTCAACGCTGAGTTCTTAACTCGAGTGGTGTCTGGTGACGATGACTTTGATGCGCAACCAACTATGACGAGCATGCTCACTATCGCGGCTCCGAGCAATGTTTTGTTCTGTCTTGATTTGACCATCACCATCTGAACCACATGGTCACAGTAATGCATTGTTTACAAGGGCGTTGGTCGGGCGTGCGCTGGACAACATTATTTGGCCGAAAACTCTTTGGGCAAATTACGCTGCGCGATGGCGGCGAGAGTCTTGATAACGACGCACCGCGGCTGCAGAACGGATCTGCACCAGCATGTAGCAATAACCCACAAGTGACACAACTGCCACCGCAAAAAACCAAATCATCGACGAAGAGCCGGTTGTGAAGGCCAAAAACAACGACACGCCGTTGCATCCGATCAGCGCGTAGAGCACATTTGTGCGACGGCGACGAATGATCGCTCCAGGCGACATGTAGGCAATTTCAGGTGAATCCGAGGGACGCTGGGGTGCGTGTCCTGGGCGCATGATTGGGCGCAGATGTGCAGGCGTTGGGGCCAATGGACGGCTCATTGCTCGCAGTGGAGCTTGAGCACGCATTGGGGCCTGAGTGCGTTGCAACGTGTACAACTGACGACGAAAATCCGACACGGACGACACAGGACGGGCATCAATTCGTGAACGAAACAATGGAGGCAGGAGCACAGCCAACCAGGCAGCGCCAACAATCAAGAGAATTAACATGCTCATACGACCCCCTTACCCTACAATACAAAGCCTCAAAAGGCGACAACCCCCACCGCTAGACCGATACTTTTCCACAGCCTGTGGATAGGAAAGCCTAATGGTTGTAAGGGTTTCATTCTGCAACTGATGAAATCAAGAAATGTTGCCCACACGCTGATAACTGCCTGAACGACCACCCGATTTTTCCCACAAGGTCAGATCCGCAATCGTCATCTCGCGGTCAGCGCTCTTGCACATGTCATAGACCGTTAACGCTGCCGTTGAACACGCATGCAGTGCCTCCATTTCAACACCTGTTCGATCGACAACTTCGACACATGCTTCAATGGCAATAAAATCGTCTCCCAATTCAAAGTTCACAGACACGGCGCTAATCATGAGTGGATGGCAGAGAGGAATCATGTCGCTCGTGCGCTTGGCAGCCTGAATCCCTGCCACCCGAGCCACCGCCAACACGTCACCCTTTTTCATTTCGCGATTGGCGACTGCCTGCACAGTGGCAGGACGCATCATCACTTTGCAACGTGCTACTGCTCGACGATGGGTTGGCTCTTTGGGGGTCACATTTACCATGTGGGCGTGACCGTTTTGGTCAAGATGATTAAACGCGTTGTCCGTCATGACTTCAGCGTACTTGCCGAGATTGACCGACGCCACGGGAAAATGGGTGCACGCCGGCCCGCAAAGGCTTCAAGGCCCTGGGCTAATTCTCCCGATGTATTGACTTGTTCTTCCCATGCCCTTTGCGTTGATTCCAGAACTGAACCATGAGCCATGATCTGGGCGATCATTTGCTTCGTCGCCACTTGAGTGAGTTCAGAGCGCTCCAACAACTGGGCTACTAATTCGTCAAGTCGAGTCCCCATCGAGGCAGAGTCATGTACTTCATCAACGAGACCAATACGGCTCGCGGCCATGGCATCAATGAGCTCGGCAGTAAACATCAAGTGCTTTGTATTGGATGGTCCGACCAACTGCACAATTCGCGTGAGCGCATTTGATGGATACACGATGCCTAATTTTGCCGGCGTGATTCCGAACTGGGCCGTCATGTCACACATCCGAATGTCGCACGCAGTTGCGATGCTGACTCCTCCGCCGACACAGTTTCCTTGAATATAGGCAATCGTTGGTCCCGGAAAATTTGCTAATGCTTCTTCGGCTCGCCAATTTACTTTGCCATAGTCGCCACCGATGCCACCCGATAGTCCTGAGATATCGGCACCCGCACAGAAGTGTTCACCAGCACCACGCACGACTAATACGCGCACGTCGGATTGGTCGGCAAGTTCGGTCAGCACATCGCCGAAATCTTGCCACATCTCAAATGTGAAGGAGTTTCGCTTTGCAGGTCTGTTGAGCAGGAGCGTCGCAACACCCCCGACGACATGTAATTCGAGATTGCTTGACATCGTTATCCGCCGATTTGGCTCATACTACGATTTGGACGGATGAAGTTCACATGACCTATCTGATGTCCCGCCCACTTTGTTGCGACAGCACTGCGAATCAACGTGGCGATATCGTCGTCGGTTCCGCCGTTGCGCAAAACGGCGCGAACATCAAACTCAGTCGTCGAAAATAGACATGTTCGAAACTGACCATCAGCAGTAATGCGCACACGGTCACAATCAGCACAGAACGGCTTTGTCACGGAGGGGATGACGCCGACAACTCCGCGGCCATCAAGATAACGCCATCTGTCTGCGGGAGCAGCGCCACGTGCTGACATCTGTTCGAGTGGATACACCGCGCTGATTGCGGCCACGATCTCGTCTTGACTCACAACTTTTTTCATGCCCCATTCTTCACTTGCGTCGAGTGGCATGAACTCGATGAATCGCACTTCTACGCCCGTGTCGCGACCAAAAGTAGCAAGGGATACAATCTCGTCGTCATTCATTCCCCGTTCGATAACGGCGTTCAGTTTGACAGGTGAAAATCCGGCGTCTTGGGCGACTTTGATGCCTTCGAGCACATTTTCTAATTCGTCTCGCCGTGTCATTTGTTCGAATCGTTCACGATGTAATGAGTCGAGGCTGACATTGATACGACTGAGGCCAGCCGCTTTGAGTTCGTAGGCAATGTTGCGCAATGTTGATGCATTTGTGGTGAGCGCGATATCAGGCTGTTTACCCGCAAACTCAGATGATGCTGTTGTCGGTACTCGCAGTTTGGACAACTTGTCAATCAGTACCGTGAGATGCGCCCGAACGGTTGGTTCTCCGCCAGTAAGACGCAAACTGTCGACTTCAAAATGCTCAACACAAATTCGAGCGACTCGTTCGATCTCTTCAAAACTCAGAATCTCGCTGCGGTCCAACCAAACCATTCCTTCTGCCGGCATGCAATACGTGCAGCGAAAATTGCAACGGTCAGTGACTGAGATTCGCAAGTCGCGCACGGTTCGCCCAAAAGGGTCAACTAATTCCACAATGCCAGCCTAGACACTCGCATCGTCGTTAGGCCCAGACGCCAACACTGGTCCAATCAATAATGCCCATGCGTCTTGGCCTGCGGATATGCCGTCACCATCTGGTATTTCAAGCAACGCATTTGCCATCGATGAAGCCGCTAATTGGTGGCTTCCCTGAGCCCCACTGCGCGACACATGAACTCTGCCGTCTGGGCCCCACTGAGCAAATACTCGATCAAAATGCACCTTGGAGTCGCGCTTGCGACTGATTGCCTCGTCTACGACCACTCGCACTCTTTGGCGGTGTGCGCCTACCCCGTGGCCGCACATCATACGTAGCGCTGGTCGCGCCAATAACTCAAAACTCACCATCGATGACACTGGGTTGCCAGGCAGACCAAAGACCGGAACCGAGCGACCGTTGTGAGTTAATACACCGAATGCAAAAGGTTTGGCGGGCTTCATCGCAATCTGCATCCACTCCATATTGGCAATGCGCGACAACACAATCTTTACAACGTCATAGTCACCCATGCTGACACCGCCACTCGTGACGATTGCGTCAACTCGAGTCGCAGCATCACGCAACGTGCGTTCAAGCAACTCTTCATCATCTTTAATAATGCCAAGATCAACTGCTGTTGCTCCGGCTTCTTGCACCATGCGCACAAGCATCGTGCGATTGCTCTCGCGAATCTGTCCCATCTTGAGAACTGATCCGTCATCAACGAGTTCGTCCCCTGTTGACAAAACTCCGACAACGGCACGGCGATACACCTGCACTGTTCGGGCATTGACACTTGACAACACGCCAACTGCCACAGCATTGATCACAGTGCCTGCGACAAACACTCGGTCTCCAACCGTCACGTCAGAGCCTGCTGCACGAATCGCCGCACCACTGGGCACAGACGCCGAGATGCGCACGTGTGACGCTCCCACGCGCTCTGTGTCTTCGACCATCACTATCGCATCAGCACCCATTGGGATAGGTGCCCCCGTCATAATGCGAATCGCCTCACCTGCACCCACTGCAATTGTTGGCGCTGCACCCGCTGCCAGTTCTCCAATCACACGCAACTCGCACGGAACATGTTGAACATCTGCGGCACGAACCGCATAACCATCAACGGCAGTGTTTGCGAAAGGCGGGACATTTTCAGCGGCGATAACATCACAAGCCAACACACAGCCATACGCATCGGCAAACGAAACCTCAACAACTGGCAAAACAGACATCTGTTGCCACACGGCGTCGCGGGCGTTGCGCAGAGAAATCATGATGTGGACGGTACCGCCAGACATAGCAAGACAACAGGACTGGGCCATCAAAAGTGACAGGCTAGAGCGATGTCCAATTACCACGCGCTCCCCGCCAGCGGCCACCATGCCGCATGGAGCACATGGGATCATCGAGCGGCTTGCACTGTCAAACTGCGCTGGGAAAACGAGGCCTGGACCGCAGAGACCACGCTCGAGCAGGACAATGCAGTCTTGGTGCTGCGGTTGTCTGCTTTGTGGGTAGTTCAGCAAGTGCTGTTGTTTCGAGACATGGACGAGCCAGACCTGTGGCTTGGCACCGACACTCATGGCCGATGGGGAGAAATCAATGGGGCGCACCGCCCAGACCTTGACGGGTGTATCGATGTTGACATTGCGGGCTCACCATTTACGAACAGCATCATTATTCATCGCACGCCGTTACATATTGGCCACACGATTGATTTACCAGTCATGGCTATTGATGTCGACACTCTTGGCGTAGTCACTCATCCGCATCGCTACACCCGCACTGGGCACGACACGTGGAACTACACATCTCTCGTGCAAAATACAAACGTAGACGTCACAGTAGATGAGTTCGGTTTTGTAATCGACGAACCAAATGCGTACCGACGCATTACTCACAATCCCTAATCAGGACAATCGCTCTCGCAGCCAAGCTTCAAGTGATGGACCGACATCGCCACGCTGAAGTGCAATATCAATCACGGCGGTCAACCAACCCTGAGGTGTTCCGGTGTCGTAGCGCGCACTCTTGTTCATGATTCCAGTCAATGGAGACAACATGGCTTGTTCACGCAACGCATCGGTCAATTGCAGTTCTCCGTTGGCGCTTGGCACAAGTGCATCTAAATGGTCAAATACATCAGGCGTCAATACATAGCGACCGATAATAATTAAGTTGCTCGGTGCGTCTTGCTCGCGCGGTTTTTCAACAACATCAATAATGCCAAATGGTCCTGGTCCGGAATCACCTTCACGCGGTGTAATTACTCCGTACGCACTCACTTGATCTCGCGGCACTCGCATGAGTCCGACGGCACTCACTCCGGTGTCATGCACAGACTGCGACAATTGGGTAATCAGACGCGCATCTCCCATGATCTCGTCAGGCAATAACACTGCAAATGGTTCATCTGCCACAACACTGCGCGCGCAACCCACCGCATGCCCGAGACCGCGTGGTTCGTCTTGATACACCACGCTGACTTGCACATCAGATCCAATGCGTGCCAATCGATCAGCAAGGTCTTCACGTCCACTTGCCCGAACTCGTTGCACAATTTCGGCGTCTGGGCGCACGTATGCCTCGATTCCTGGCTTGACTTGACTTGACACCAACACAATGTGTTCAGCGCCTCCGGCAATGGCTTCATCCATCACAAGCTGCAATGCCGGCACATCAATAATTGGCAAAAGCTCCTTAGGCACAGCCTTGGTGACGGGTAAAAACCGGGTCCCCTTGCCCGCCGCTGGAATCACGGCAAAACGAGCTTTCACAAAGAGCAACCCTACTCGGATACGATTTAACCCCTGTACCCCCAAGAATCTACGGAGACCCCTCTTGCCTACCTACGTATATAAATTCATTGATTCTGGCGAAACCATCGAGGTGTACCAAGCCTTCACCGAGGACCCCCTCACCCAAGCACCTCACCCAAGCGATGGTTCTCTGCGTCCCGTCAAGAAGGTTTTTACTCCAGTCGGAATCACATTTAAGGGTGGTGGCTTCTACAAGACCGATAGTTCAAAAAGCACGTCGTCCACGACACCGCCCGGAAACACGCCGACTACTGAGTCAAGTAAATCCGAGACAACCAAATCTGACTCGGCCACGCCAACGCCAACGCCAACGCCAACGCCGAGCACTTCAAAACCAACTCCGCCAGCGCCCAGTACTGCAAAACCAAGTACATCATCTGACTAATCAGAACCATCGTTGGTCTTGCATGCACACATTGCAAGCATGGCATGGACACCCAAACTTCACATCAGCACACTTCTCGACAGAGTGATCTCTGCAGTAGAATCACATCGCCGTTGGCAACTCGTTGCAACTGCCATGCTGTCAACGCTCGCAGTGTTCGCTGTCTTTGGAGCAACAAGCAACTCCCGAGCCGAACACGCACGCTGGGGTGCGTCGTCGCTTGTGCTCATCGCCACATCAGACCTTGTCTCTGGCACAACACTCACTGAAGCAAACACCGCAAGTGTGCAAGCACCTCAACAATTTATTGCTCGCGGAGCAGTCACCACATTGCTCGTCGGAATGACAACATCTCGGCAACTTTTATCGTCATCTATCATCACGACTCTCGATCTTGTAAGCAACGCCAACACCACTTTGCCAAATGGTTGGCGAATTGTTGCATTTCCAGCCGACGTCATTATTCCTGAACTTGCGATTGGTGACATTGTTGACGTAGTCACCGCCGGACTAGTTGTTGCTGCTAACGCACGTGTGATGACCCCAGCCACGCATGAACGCGGCGTGGAGATTGCCGTTCCGGCTGATCTTGCTGCCACTGTCGCCGCCGCCGTAAGCAATGGCGATACATCACTTGTCGCGTCTGGTTAATACACCTTTATCGCCAGGTGCTTGCGGTGATCAATAGCACGGCAATTCCTGCGGCTATTCGATACAGAACAAATGGTTTCAGACTGCGTGTGCTCACAACTTTCATTAATGTTGCGATGGCTAACCAACCAGACACCGCCGCCGCAATTACTCCCACAATCATCGGTGTAATAAATCCATCAGGAACATCGTCTTGTGTCAACTTGGCAAGCTTGAACACCACGGCACCACTAATCACTGGCACGCTCATGACAAATGAGATTCGCGCAGCAGCGGTGCGAGAAAACCCAGCAGTCCGAGCCGCTGTCATTGTGATACCTGAGCGCGATGTCCCCGGATTCAGGGCTAATGCTTGTGCAACTCCGACTCGCCAAGCATCACGTCGTGTGAACGTGTCTTCGTGGCGATTGCCGTCAAGCGTGTCAGCCCACGCCAACAGGAGCCCAAAGACAATCAAAGACACACCGATCAGCCAGGGCTTTCCAAGCGTGTCATCGATCCATGTGTCGAGCAAAGCCCCGGCAACTGCTGCGGGAATTGTGGCTAATAAAAACATCCACGCCACACGTCCATGCACAGTTGGGTCTTGTTTGCGCCGCAGCACATAGCGCGTTCCATCGCTGACATAGAGCGACAGATCACGCCAAAAATACCCAACCACTGCGACCAATGTCCCCGTGTGCAACGCCACGTCAAATGCTTTTTTTACCGCAACATCAGAAAAGTCGTTCCAGCCAAAAAGCCACGGCACCAGAACGAGGTGCCCACTTGAAGAAATCGGCAAAAACTCTGACAGCCCCTGAACGATGCCCAGCACAATGGCATGAAGGAGCGACAACTTGTTAAACCCCGCTCATTGTGATGTCATTAATCACCAAACTCACTCCGACAGAACTCATCGGCAGCCAATCAATATCTGCACCGACGGCAACAATGTCCAACAACATCCGCTGCAACGTAGATGCAATCGTGAACTCCCGCACTGGCTCTGCAGTGGCGCCATTACGGATCATCAGACCCGAAGCACCGGTAGAAAAATCGCCCGATATTGCGTTTACACCACTGTGGATTCCTTGCACACTCTGAATCAAGACGCCATCATCTATATCAGCGATGAGTTCTTGCTGAGACTTTGTACCAAGTCCAACCTGTAGCGCCAGACATCCAACACCAGGCGTTCCGCTACCACGAATTGCATTGCCGGTGCTCACTGTCTGGGCACGACGAGCACTGTACGACGAATGTATAAACATCTGCAACACGCCATCTTGCATCAATACATTGCGTCGAGCAGCCAAACCTTCCCCGTCAATGTCGGTGGCGCTATAGGCGCGCGAATCGGTGGGATCATCGATCAGCGTGAACACTGGCGATGCCACTGCCTCACCTATGCGATTGGCAAAAATACTTCGTCCCTTTGACACTGCTTCGCCATTAAGCGTTGACCCAATGATACTCAAAAAACTCGCTGTCACAAACGGATCCAATACAACGGTCGTGCGCTTTGTCGCAGGCTTCACTGCTCCGAGCAAACGAGTCGCCCTCTCGACACCATCGCGGGCCGCTTTGTTTAGATCAAATTCATCCGGATACTTGCCGACTGCGAAACCCCAACCGGATTGTGTTTCTCCATTGTCATCGGCAAGCGTGCTGACAGATGTGTAGCAACCGTTCTCGCGACCACTCACCCGAATTCCTTTGGTAGTAGCAAACGCCGACTCTATTGATGCATCGCTGTAATCAGCAGAGTCAATACGCACACGAGGGTCGATGCCTAATGTCAAACGTTCAAGTTCTTTCGTGAGTTCTATCTTGCGTGCCGTCGGATATGACTCGAGTTTTTCGTTCCACAACTCTTGTTCGACAACTGCAACACCGTCGGGCTCTGCTAACCCTGCCCACTCATCGACGGATCCGAGTTCTGCGTTTTCACGCGCCTCGGCCAGTACTTCTGCCAATGCCGACTCGTCAAGTGTTCCGGCATACGACGTTCCGGTTCGGCCATTACTGATGACGCGAACATTGATTCCCTGACTTTGTGCTGAGACAAAATGCTCAACGTTTCCTTCATAGACGCGGACTTCTGTTTCTTGGCCACGCGACACATAGGCCTCAATCTGTTCACCTTTTTTGGCTTGTGCAACAATTCGATCAGCAACGAGTTGCAGTTCACTGTCAAGCGAAGATCCGCTCATGCTGCAGTGCCACCAATTGTCAAAGACTTCACTCGCAGAGTTGGCTGACCGTCACCCACTGGCACCCCTTGGCCGTATTTACCGCAGGTTCCGGGACCACCCATGGCAAAGTCGTTACCCAACAAATCAATGTCTTGCAGCACTTGGGGTCCGTTGCCGATGAGGTTTCCTTCACGCAATGGCTCAGTGATTTCTCCGTTCTCAATGAGATACGCCTCGGTCATGCCAAACACAAAATCACCGGTGGCAGTGTCAACACTTCCGCCGCCAAGTTTGGCGACATACACACCACTCGGAGTGTTCTTAATAATGTCTTCTGGATCTTGGGTTCCGTTAAGCACGAAAGTATTCGTCATACGCACCATCGGAAGATGTGAGTATGACTGGCGACGACCGTTTCCGGTTTGTGGTCGATTCTCATTGCGGGCCCGAATGTAGTCCCACATGTATTCTGTCAACACCCCATTTTCAATCAAGACATTGCGTTTGCTGACATGACCTTCATCATCGATTCCGATCGCACCCCATTCTGCAGTCATGGTTCCGTCATCTACCAATGTCACAAGCGGTGACGCCACCAACTCGCCACGGCGGTCTTTGTACACACTGGCTCCCTTTGCCACAAGATCTGCTTCAAGACCATG
>BJGC01000015.1 GCA_014190235.1 Actinomycetes bacterium
GGAGTTGGGCAAGCCAATCGCAATGGACGAAGGTCTTCGGTTCGCCATCCGCGAGGGTGGTCGCACTGTGGGTGCTGGTCGCGTAACCAAGATTTTCAAGTGATAGGACGAAACAATGGCAAAAAGTAGCATCCGCATCCGCCTCAAGGCATTTGATCATGTCATCATCGATCAATCAACACGCAAGATTGTCGAGACAGTCGGACGCACTGATTGCAAAATCATCGGTCCTATTCCATTGCCAACTGACAAGCACCGATTCACAGTTGTTCGTGGACCTCACGTTGACAAAGACTCTCGAGAGCACTTTGAGATGCGAATCCATAAGCGCCTGATTGACATCATTGAGCCAAATGCCAAGACCATCGATTCGCTCCAACGCATCGAACTGCCAGCAGGCGTCGATATTGAGATCAAGATTCAGGGATAATTTTTACCAAATTCTTATTTTGATGTCTGTTTTTTGCCCGACTAGTGCGATAAAAGTAAGCCATGACTGATTCGCATTGGATTAACCAGCCTCCACAGTTGCCCAGCACGAGCAGACGTGGTCGTCGTGTTGTGGCGCAACTTATCTCTATGGTGATTGTTCTGAGTACAGCAGGAGCCGCTGGTTACTTGGGCGCTCAGTATGCCCAAGATGAATCAGCCTCGACGATGGCTCCACTCGTGACCGCTCCACCCGTTGATAATGCATCAGTTGGAACATCCAGCATTGCCAAAGCAGCAAATGTCATTGCACCAAGCGTGGTGACAATTGATTCAGTGAGTGACTCAGGCGAAGCAATCGGTACGGGAGTCATCTTGAGTAGCGATGGTGAGATCCTTACCAATGCTCATGTTATTGAAGGGGCGACGACTGTTCGTGTGCGACTTGGTGGAGAGACAGAACCCCGAGTTGCCGATGTGCTCGGAACCGATTCCGGAAATGATCTGGGTCTTATCAAGTTGCGAAAAGCGAGCGGATTAATATCGGCGACACTTGCTGATCCACTCAGCATTGCAGTTGGAGATCAGGTTGTTGCTGTTGGATATGCACTTGATCTTGATGGTGGCCCAAGTGTGACATCCGGAATCGTGTCGGCTCTTAATCGCACGCTCACACTAGACAGTGGTGCATTGAACGCGCTCATTCAAACAGATGCAGCAATTTCATCTGGCAACTCTGGCGGGCCACTTATTAACATGAGTGGTCAGCTCATCGGCATTAATACAGCGGTTGCTCGCGGAGATTCCTCAACTGCTGCAAATAATATTGGTTTTGCTATCTCAGTTGGCGAAGTTATTCGTGTTGTCGATGCACTACGCAAGCAAGCAAGCGGAACAGTACGTGCCGAAGGGTATTTGGGGGTCGGGCTCTCTGATCGCAGCGACGGCGGACAGGGTGCGGTGGTATCGCAAATTGCTCCAGATTCTCCTGCAGAAAAAGCCGGGCTCAAAGTGGATGACGTCGTTCTTGAGGTCAATGGTCAGCCCATTACTGGACAAGGCTCGCTCATCGCAGTTGTTCGAGATTCTGCTCCCGGGGATGAGATTGCAATCATTGTTTTGCGTAAAGGCTCACGTCTCACGCTCACAGCAAAGCTTGTGGTTCGAAAGAGTAGTTAAAAAACATCTACGAGAGATGACAGATCGGGAACCGCTCGATGTCAAGAGAATCTCCGTCTAGCAAACCTGCATCCTCGAAGGGTGGCGACGTTGTCCACGGACGAGTCGCCCATCGCGCATCATCACCAACATAACGTAGGCTGACAACCCGCCGAGAAGAACTATGGCCAATTGTGCCAGGTGCGCGATGCAGTGTACGAAAATGAAATGCAACAACGTCACCCGGAACAGCAGCGAAAGATTTGATTTCTCCGCGAGTCTCGAGTTCTTGCGCGGTGGGCATAGGGAGAAATCCATCGGCATTAAGCGCATAGGGCGACTGATCGATAAAACGATTCGGAATATATCTCTCGCCCCACAGATGGCTACTAACAAGACAGCGCAATGCAATTGATTCTGGAATGTCATCTAATGGGATCCACAGACTCACGTTGTCTAGACCGTTGACGCCGTAATACGGATCATCATGGTGCCAAGGAGTTGGCGTTGATGTACCAGCCTCTTTGACTAATACATGTTCGTGAAAAAACCGCGGTTGCGATGTGTTCATCAATGCACCGGCAATAGCCGGAAGTACACCCTGCAGCGCTGCATCTTTGTATTGTGTGATGTGCTGCCAATTGACATAGTCATCAAAGAACCGACCAGTATCAGCTGTCGATGTGTAGTCGTTGGCCCATTTGCTTGGTGAGGCCATATTGATGGCAAGACCATCGGCAAGAGAATCAAGAGTTTCTTGAGCAACGACGCCACGCAAGAGGACTGCGCCGTCATGCTGATACGCATGAATGTCGTGCGCTGTCACCAAGTGCATAGCAAGAGCGTAATGTCGGTGTATGCAAGATCTTGATGTACACCTCGGAGGTAGTCGACCATTTGGCCTGGGATATTGGCCGTTGCCAGAGGATGACCCAGGTGTTGAGATTGCGCGTGAGTCAATCAGGCTCGTCTCACCTGATGGCGCGCTTGTTCGTGGACTTCTGTGGACGCCGCCGCACGGCAAGAAATGGAAGACGGCAATTATCTTGACTCATCCTCGTGGTGATTTCAGTGTGCATTATGCGTGTCCGCTATTGGCAGCGGCAGGGTATGCGGTGCTCGGATTTTCTACGCGCTATATCAACAACGACACAGATTGTCTGCACGAAAATTGCATCGTCGATGTCAAGACAGCATTTGATGAAGTTGTTCGTCGAGGTGCCGAGGCCGTTGTGCTGTTAGGCAACTCAGGTGGCGGTTCACTCATGGCAATGGCTCACGCCCAACTCGGAATCGGTGATGGCTGGATCGGAATGGCGGCGCATCCTGGTGAAGGGGTCTTCATGCTGCAGGTCATCGACCCATCGGTGACAGATGAGAACGATCCGTTTAGTCGTGATCCAGAACTAGACATGTACAACCCCGACAACGGGTGGCGACCATGGCCAGAGCACAGCCACTATGACTCTGACTGGCTCACCACATATCGGGCGGCGCAAGTGGCTCGCGTTGGGCGCATTGATGAGGTGGCCAAGGCGTCTTTGGCTGACGCCGAGGCCGCCGGCTTGGCTTTGGCAGGGGTGGATAAAGCCAAAAATCTGGGGCAGTGGCGTGATCTGCGAGCCCGCCGGGTATTCACCAAATATCTGACGATTTATCGAACATTGGCCGATCCTGCGTATTTAGACCTGACAATTGACCCTGATGATCGCATTTTGGGCAGTCTTTTTGCCTTTCCGGACCCTTTTGAGGCCAATTATGGCCGAGGTGGACTGGCTCGAACCATGACCAATCGGGGCTGGCTCAGCACATGGTCAGGCCTGTCGAGCCATGCCAAGTTGGCCGACACCATGCCTCAGGTAAAAGTGCCCACGATTCTGGTGCATCCAACGGCTGATACCGAGATTCGGATCTGGCAGGCAAAGGAGATCGTGGCAAATGCCGGTGCCAGCGATACCACCTACCACGAGATGATCGGGGCGCCGCACTATCTAGAGGGGCATCGACGTCAGGCCATTGAGGTGGTGGTGGAGTGGCTACGGGCGAGATTTCCGACCTGACACGACCTGAAAATTCTGGGGGTCGTCGCGGTGAAATCGACAAGTTCTGCCGATAGAGTTTTGCTTTCCTGAACGGGGGATTCGTCCCTCGCCAAGAGCTTGACCGTCGTTTGGTCCAAACAATCGACGTCTATGTAGGCCACTTCGGTGGAACCGCATGGCACAACCCAAATAGGTGCTCCGCCGACTATGTCGTGCGGAGCATTTGCATGAAGCACACAGAAATTTCAACGTAAAGAAAAGGTTGCCACCATGGCACAAAGAGCGATCGTCGGCGAAAAGGTCGGCATGACACAGATTTGGGGAGATGACCAGCGCATCGTCCCCGTCACTGTGTTGCGCATCGACCCAGCGCGCATCGTCCAAGTGAAAACAACAGAACGCGACGGCTACAACGCCGTTCAAGTGACGTTCGGAAACCAGGACGCAAGCAAACTCAACAAACCAGAGGCGGGACACTTCGCCAAAGCTGGCGTAGAGGCAGGTCGACATCTTGTCGAATTGCGTCTCGACTCTGTTGATGGATTTGAAGTCGGTAAAGAAATTTGCGTTGACACATTGACTGCAGGAGAAAAAGTTGACGTCACTGCAGTGAGTCGCGGTAAAGGTTTTGCTGGCGGAATGAAGCGACACAACTTCAGTGGACAGGGAGCAAGTCACGGTAACCACAAGCACCATCGTGCTCCTGGTTCGATTGGTTCATGTTCATTTCCGGGTCGCGTACTTAAGGGTCTGCGGATGGCTGGTCACATGGGACACAACCAAGTCACCACGCTCAATCTTGTTGTCGTACAAGCCGACCTCGAGCGCGGATTGTTGTTGGTGCGAGGTGCAGTACCCGGACCCAACGGTGGCGTTGTCATCGTTCGTAACGCAGTGAAGGCGAACTAAAAATGGCCTCAGTATCTCTGACAAGTATTTCCGGAAAGAAATCCGGAACAGTCGAACTCTCTGACGAACTTTTTTCTATTCAACCCAATGTTCCAGTGATGCACCAAGTGGTCACTGCCCAACTTGCTCACCGTCGTGCCGGAACCCAGAGCACCAAGACACGCGCTGAAGTTTCTGGTGGTGGCAAGAAGCCATTCAGCCAAAAAGGAACCGGCGGCGCTCGACAGGGATCAACACGCGCACCTCATTACACAGGTGGCGGTATTGCGCTCGGACCTCGTCCGCGCAAATATAGTCAGCGCACTCCTCGCAAAATGGTTCGGTTGGCTTTGCGGTCTGCATTGTCAGATCGCAATCTTGCTGGGCGCATTGTTGTTCTAGATTCATGGGAGATGGAGACACCTAGCACCAAGAGTGCTGTCACCGCTCTACGCGCAATCGGTATTGAGGGCAAAGTGCTTGTCGTACTCACGCCCCAAGACGATGCTGTTGCAAAAAGTTTGCGCAACGTTGTCGACGTACAAATCGTCAGCGTCGCCGAACTCAATGCCTACGACGTGCTCTGTAACGACTGGCTTGTTTTCACCCAAGCAAGCTTGCCGATGGCCAAGGAAGGCGACAAATGAAAGATCCACGCGACATCATTCTTGCGCCGGTTGTCTCTGAAAAGAGCTATGGCCTCATGGAGAACGACGTGTACACATTTCAAGTACACCCTGATGCAACAAAACCAGAAATTCATGACGCCATCGAAGCAATTTGGGGCGTCAAAGTTCTGAGAGTAAACACTGTAAACCGCAAAGGAAAACTTCAGCGGACTCGTAACACCAACCGTATTGGCAAGCGCCCGAGCACAAAGCGCGCCATCGTCACCCTCGCAGCGGGAAACAAAATCTCGCTGTTTGAAAGCTGAGTAAGTCATGGCTATTCGCAAACGCAAACCCACAAGTCCTGGTCGCCGTTTTCAAACGGTGTCCGACTTCAGTGAGATCACCAAGACAACTCCTGAAAAAACATTGCTTGCTCCGATCAAGAACACTGGTGGACGCAACTCGTACGGTCGCAAGACATCACGTCACCGTGGTGGCGCGCACAAGCGTCAATACCGAATCATTGATTTCAAGCGCATCAAAGACGGAATGCCTGCCAAGGTTGCTTCGATTGAATATGACCCGAACCGCACATGCCGCATCGCGCTCTTGCATTACGAAGACGGAACCAAGGCGTACATTCTGGCTCCAAAAGGTCTTGAAGTTGGACAACGCGTTGAGAGTGGTCAAGGCGCAGACATCAAACCAGGTAACGCACTTTCGTTGCGGTACATCCCTGTCGGAACAACTGTGCACAACGTCGAACTGCGACCTGGTCAAGGTGGCAAAATGGCTCGCTCTGCCGGAACAGCCGTGCAGTTAGTTGCCAAAGATGGTGACTTCGCCACATTGCGTATGCCTTCAACAGAAATGCGTCGCGTGCTGCTTGACTGTCGCGCAACTGTCGGAGAAGTGGGCAACGCTGAGCATGAACTCATCAAGATCGGTAAGGCTGGTCGTAACCGCTGGAAAGGTGTGCGCCCGCAGACACGCGGTGTTGCCATGAACCCAGTCGATCACCCTCTTGGTGGTGGAGAAGGAAAAACTTCTGGTGGTCGTCCTGCGGTTTCTCCTTGGGGTAAGCCAGAAGGTCGTACACGTGACAAGAACAAGCCGTCACAATCACTCCTCGTTCGTCGTCGTCGTACAAGCAAGGGTCGGAGGTAATTTATGTCTCGCAGTTTGAAAAAAGGTGCGTTCGTTGACGATCACTTGATGAAAAAGATTGACGCAGCAAATGCCGCGGGCGATCGCAAAGTCATCAAGACATGGTCGAGGCGTTCCACAGTTATTCCTGACATGGTGGGTCACACCTTCGCAGTACACGACGGACGCAAGCATGTTCCGGTGTACGTCACCGAGTCCATGGTCGGCCACAAGTTGGGCGAGTTCGCACCAACTCGAACATTTAAATTTCACTCCGGACACGAAAAGACTGTGAAAAAATAGCCATGACTGGTCCAAAACTCAACGAAGCAAACAATAAAGTCGGAACCTCTAGCGGAACACGAGCGAGCGCACGATTCGTACGCGGTTCTGCTTCAAAAGTGCGCGTGGTCTTGAATCTCATCAGAGATCAAAATGTTCGACGTGCAGACGAAATCTTGCAATTCACTGATCGTGAAGCGGCGCGCATCGTGCGTAAGTTGCTGGCGTCAGCAGTTGCCAATGCCGTCAATAATGATGGTCAAGATGCAGACGATCTTTATGTCAAGGCCTGTTTTGCCGATGAGGGTCCAACTCTCAAGCGGTTCAGGCCACGCGCCAAAGGTCGTGCAGGACCCATCTTGAAGCGTTCTTCGCACATCACCATCGTGCTCGCGCGAATGAGCGACGAAAAAATTGCAGTTCGTGACATCAAATCAAGTGCCCGTGGATCGGCATTGTCGAGCCGTCGTGCTCGTGTTGAGGGTTCTCGCAAGCGCACCCCAGAGACTGCGTCAGCACCAGCCGACACAGCACCAGTTGAATCAATCGAAGCGGCCGAAGAGATCATCACTCTCGACGTCACAACAGACGAAATGGAGAAGTGATGGGTCAAAAAATTAATCCCTACGGCTTCCGCCTCGGAATCACCACCGACTGGAAGAGTCGTTGGTTCAGTATTCGTGAATACAAGGATTACCTCACAGAGGACTGGAAAATCCGCGACTATCTCATGGCCACACTTGACGACGCTGCAGTGAGCCGTGTCGAAATCGAGCGTACCCGCGACAAGTTGCGTATTGACGTGCACACCGCACGTCCTGGAATCGTGATCGGTCGAAAAGGCGCCAAGGCAGAAGAACTCCGAGGCGGCCTCGCAAAAATCACCGGAAATAATAAATTGCAACTCAACATTGTTGAGATCAAGCAAGCAGAACTTGATGCTGCGCTCATCGCTCAGGGTGTTGCAGATCAATTGCTCAACCGTATTGCGTTTCGTCGTGCCATGAAGCGCGCCGTACAAAATGCACAAAAATATGGTGCACTTGGTATTCGTGTTCAGTGTTCAGGACGTTTGGGAGGCGCAGAAATGAGCCGCACCGAGTGGTATCGCGAAGGACGAGTTCCATTGCATACTTTGCGAGCAGATATCGATTATGGATTCCGTGAAGCCGCAACAAGCTCAGGTCGAGTTGGTGTCAAGGTCTGGATCTACAAGGGAGACATTCTTCCGTACAAGAGTCAGTCACAAGACAAGATCACTCAAGAGGCTGCAATGGCAGTTGGCGAGACGTCTGGTCAGTCACAAACAGAAGTCCGTCGCGTGGTGTCATCTGCTGGGCCACGTGTTCAGCAAGAAATCGCCGAAGTTGAAGTGACTCCGTTGGTCAAAGAAGCCGACCCCGAATTCGAGCGCTTGTTAGAAGAAGAAGAAGCAATTGAAAAACGTCTCCATGATTCTCATGAGACACCCAAATTGCGTGGGGAGGGCTGATCATGTTGATGCCTCGTAAAATTAAGCACCGCAAGCAGCACCGTGGTCGCATGACCGGAATGTCAAAGGGCGGAAACGAATTGGCCTTTGGCGAATACGGCATTCAAGCACTTGAGCCAGGCTGGCTCTCTGCTCGTCAAATCGAAGCAGCTCGTGTGGCGATGACTCGACACATTAAGCGTGGCGGAAAAGTGTGGATCAATATTTATCCAGACAAGCCCGTCACCAAGAAGCCTGCAGAAACTCGTATGGGTTCCGGAAAAGGTAACCCAGAGTTTTGGGTAGCCGTGGTCAGACCTGGACGCATCTTGTTTGAGTTGTCCTATCCATCAGAAGATGTTGCACGCAAGGCACTCGAGCGTGCCGTGCAAAAACTTCCTATTAAGGCTCGCGTGATTTCACGCAACGAGCCCATCTGAGAGTAAGGCAGACACACGATGACACAATCAATTTCTGATCTCCGAGACATGGATCTCGTCGCACTCGTTTCAGAGTTGCGCGCATCTAAGCAGGAGGCACTGAATCTGCGGTTCCGCAGCGCTACTGGACAACTCGAAAATCATTCAGAGTTGCGCAAAGTACGCCGTCAAATCGCTCGTATCAACACGCTTATCCGTCAGCAAGAAATTGCTGTCGCTGAAAAGACCGGGAAGTGAGTAATCCAATGACTCAAGAATCAAGTACAGATCGCAGCGTTCGTAAGATCCGCGAAGGAATCGTCGTGTCCAGCAAGATGGACAAGACCATTGTCATCGCCATCGTTGAGCGCGTGCCTCACCCGAAGTATTCCAAGTTCGTGATGCGTACAAAAAAACTGTATGCCCACGACGAAGCCAATGATGCTCAAGTCGGAGACCGAGTACGCGTGATGGAGACCCGTCCGTTGTCAAAGTCAAAGCGCTGGCGCGTCATCGAGATCATGGAGCGTGCAAAGTGATTCAGCAAGAGTCCCGTCTACGCGTGGCCGATAACAGCGGAGCCAAACAAGTTCTTGTCATCAAGGTCTTGGGCGGAACACGTCGTCGTTATGCATCCATTGGCGATGTTTTCATCGGAACAGTGAAAGATGCGATTCCCGGTGCAGCCGTGAAAAAAGGCGAGGTTGTTCGTTGCGTGGTTGTTCGCGTCAAAAAAGAAAAGCGACGCTCGGATGGCTCATATATTCGCTTCGACGAAAACGCTGCCGTTCTTATTAAAGAAGACCTCACGCCTCGCGGAACCCGAATCTTTGGACCAGTTGGCCGTGAACTTCGTGACAAAAAATTTATGCGAATCGTTTCGCTTGCTCCGGAGGTGCTCTGACATGAAGTTACGTAAAGGTGACCAAGTAGAAGTCCTGTCCGGCAAGGACAAGGGAAAGACTGGAGAAATCCTGTCAGTGCATCCAAAAGAAAACAAAGTGGTGGTGTTTGGCGTTAATCGCGTCACTCGCCACCTCAAAGCTCGCAGTGCAAAGCAACCCGCTGGCCGTATCGAAAAAGATCTACCAATCGATGTGTCCAATGTTGTGTTGTTGCATGACGGCAAGCCAACTCGCGTTGGCTACAAGATCAACAAAGATGGCACCAAAGTGCGAATCGCAAAAAAGACCGGAAAGGAAATCTGATGACGACCACAACTGTTCCACGCTTGAAAGAGCGCTATAACGCTGAGATTCGTCAGGCACTGTTGACCCAACTTGGGCTCAGCAATGTTATGCAGGTTCCTACCCTGACAAAGGTTGTCATCAATATGGGAGTTGGGCGAGCCACACAACAACCATCATTGCTTGAAGGTGCCGTTGCCGATCTCACTCGCATCTCTGGACAAAAGCCAATCGTGACCAAGTCACGCGACGCTATTGCAAACTTTAAGTTGCGCGAAAACCAAGCGATTGGCTGCAAAGTCACATTGCGCGGAGACCGCATGTGGGAGTTTTTCGACCGCTTGTTGTCGGTGGCGATTCCTCGTATTCGCGACTTTCGTGGACTGCCTGCAAATTCATGGGACGGTCACGGAAACTACACATTTGGACTCACAGAACAAACAGTGTTCCCAGAAGTTGATTACGACAAAATCGATGCCCCTCGAGGCATGGACATCACAATTGTTACAACAGCAAAAACGAACGAGCAGGGCAAAGCATTGCTCGATGCGTTCGGATTCCCTTTCAAGCGCGGCAACGAGACGGGTGGACCTCCAGCGAAAGCTAAGCGTTCAACACGTCCCGGTCAGCGCGGCGGCAAGAAGAAGTAGTCAGGTAAGGAAGAACCATGGCAAAGAAATCACTCATTAACAAAGCAAATGCAAAGCCCAAGTTCAAGGTACGTGGCTATACACGCTGTCGTCGATGTGGACGCGCGCGTTCGGTATACAGAAAATTTGGTCTGTGCCGTCTGTGCTTCCGCGAGTTGGCACATGCAGGCGAAGTACCCGGTATCACCAAGGCGAGCTGGTAGGTAAAAACATTATGATGACCGATCCAATCGCCGACATGCTCACCCGCATCCGCAATGCCAATGTGGCGTTGCATGATGAGGTAGTGATGCCATCCTCTAAACAAAAAGTTGCACTTGCTCAAATTCTGAAATCAGAAGGGTACATCGTGGGTTTCACCGTGGCGCCTTCGACCAAGGGCCCAGGCGAGCAACTTGCTGTGCAAATGAAATACACCGATAACCGTCACCGCACGATTTCTGGTCTCAAGCGCATCTCCACACCGGGTCTGCGCGTGTATCGAGACTCACAAACCGTTCCGCGCGTGCTCGGAGGTCTTGGTGTTGCAGTTCTATCCACAAGTCAAGGTCTCATGACCGATCGCGAAGCGCGCAAGCGCAAGGTCGGTGGCGAAGTCCTGTGTTTCGTGTGGTGAATCAGAAAGGCCACTAACTATGTCTCGTATCGGAAACCTCCCCATCACAGTGCCAGCAGGCGTTGACATCACCATTTCTGGTGCTGACATCACTGTCAAAGGACCAAAGGGAACACTTCATCGCACTATTCCAATAGAAATCACTGTCACAAAAAACGAATCATCGCTCATCGTGTCGCGCACTGCAGATGGACGCCTTGAGCGTTCGTTGCACGGTCTTATGCGAACACTTGTCAACAATATGGTGTTGGGTGTGACTGAGGGATTCAGCAAAGAACTTGAAATCGTTGGTGTGGGCTACCGTGCCGAAGCACAAGGGACAAACCTTCGTTTGGCTCTTGGCTTTTCACACCCCGTCGTTGTGCCTGCGCCTGCGGGGATCTCGTTTGAGATTCCTGCGCAGACAAAAGTCATTGTCAAAGGAATCGACAAGGAACTCGTTGGACAGGTCGCAGCAGATATTCGCTCCATCCGCAAGCCAGAGCCCTATAAGGGTAAAGGCGTGCGTTACTTAAACGAGCGAGTCGTCCGCAAGGCCGGCAAGACCGGCAAGAAGTAACTCGGTAACAAGGAACCATTATGGGAAACATTGCAAAAAATCGTCGAGAAGCTCGCCTGCGTCGTCACACTCGTGTGCGAAAGAAGATCCACGGAACTGCCGAACGTCCTCGCTTGGCGGTACATCGCACAAACAAGCATTTCAGTATGCAACTTATTGACGATGACGCGCGGTGCACACTTGTCGCTGCGTCATCAGTAGAAGCGGCCTTGCGCTCTGAGAGTGGTGCAACATCAGTAGCAGCAAGCAAGGTCGGACAACTCGTAGCGGTGCGTGCCAAGGCAGCCGGAATCACCACGGTCGTTTTTGACCGCGGCGGATACCTGTACCACGGTCGCGTTGCAGTTGCGGCGCAGGCCGCTCGTGAAGCAGGACTGGAGTTCTAATGAGTAACTATTCAAAAGCAGTAAATGCCGCACCAGAGCCTGGTGCATTGCGCGAATCTCGCGTAATACATATCAACCGTGTTGCCAAGGTCGTCAAAGGTGGTCGTCGATTTTCATTCACTGCACTTGTTGTTGTCGGTGACGGAAACGGTCGCGTCGGTCTTGGATACGGCAAAGCAAAAGAAGTTCCGTTGGCGATTCAAAAAGGAACAGAAGAAGCAAAAAAGAATCTCTTTGATGTTGCACTTGCCGGAAGCACAATTACTCACACAATTCTCGGAATCGCGGGTGCGGGTCGAGTACTTCTCAAACCAGCAGCACCAGGTACTGGTGTCATCGCCGGTGGTGCTGCACGAATTATTCTTGAAGAAGCCGGAGTTCACGACGTGCTTGCGAAGTCACTTGGCTCAGCAAATGCAATCAACGTGGCGCGTGCCACAATCACTGGTCTTCAAGAACTTCAGCGCCCCGATGTGGTAGCCAAGCGTCGCGGAATCCCTGCTGACACATTTGTTCCCAAAGGAATGCTGAAGGCATACACAGATCGTCAAAAGGCGGCTGCAGCAGGCGAGGTTCACTAATCATGGCTGAAAAAACAATCACCGTCACTCTCAAGCGTTCGCGCTTTGGAGTAAAACCAAAAACTGCAGGCACTATTCGTGCTCTTGGTCTCAGAAAAATCGGCGATACAAATACATTGCCCGACCGACCAGAGATTCGCGGAATGATTGCCCGAGTTCCACACCTTATTGAAGTACAGGAGAACAACTGATCATGCGCGTTGATGAACTTGCACCAGCACCAGGTAGCACTAAAAAAGGTAAGCGCATGGGTCGCGGAACCGCTGGTAAAGGCGGAAAAACTGCTGGACGTGGTACCAAAGGTCAATACGCCCGTAACACCGTGGCTCGCGGATTTGAAGGCGGACAGATGCCACTCAAGCAACGTGTTCCTAAGTTGAAGGGCTTCAACAACCCATTCCGCGTGGAGTACTACGCCGTCAATCTTGATGCACTCGAAGCTTTGGGTGCCCCAGAAGTGACCCCAGAAATCATGATTGCAAGAGGACTTGCCCACAAGGGAACCTTGGTCAAAGTATTGGGTCGCGGAACGATCTCAACTCCTGTCAAAGTGTCTGCTCACGCTGTTTCAAAATCTGCACAAAAAGCCATTATTGCGGCTGGTGGATCTGTGACATTATTGCCGTTGCCACATGCAATTCGACCACCTGCCAAGGGAAACCAGTTTACAAACCGTTGATATTGAATTGACAACAAGGAGCAACTCGTGTTTGCAAACATGAAGAATATCTTCAAGGTTGAGGATCTTCGAAAGAAGGTGTTCTTCACACTATTGATGATTGCTGTCTACCGATTAGGAACTGCAATTCGAGTTCCTGGTGTAGATGCCGGAGCAGTCGCGCAATTGCGTGAATCCTCCAAGACGCAAGGTGCTCTTGGATTTCTTAACTTGTTCTCCGGCGGTGCGTTTAGTTCGTTCAGTATCTTTGCGCTCGGAATCATGCCGTACATCACGGCCAGCATCATCATGCAAGTTCTTAACGTCGTTATTCCCAAGTTGCAAGAGTGGCAAGAAATGGGTGCCGTCGGACAACGAAAGATCACGCAATGGACCAGGTATGTCGCTATTGGTATTGCCGTTTTGCAAGGTGCAGGTTTGACGTTTATCTTTGGTCAAGGTCGTGGGTCGGCGTTCTTTGGAGCGGCTAACAGAGCTCCCGATGTTGTGCTGCTCGATCCTTTTATGCCACGCGCTTTGCTAGTGATTCCGTCACTCGTTGCGGGTACGGCGTTGCTGATGTGGGTGGGCGAACTCATCAGCCAGCGGGGTATTAGTAACGGAATGTCGGTGCTGATTTTCAGTTCTGTTGTTTCTGGATTGCCCTACGGTTATTACTCTATTTTGCAGAGTAAAAAGTTTTTTGTCTTTGCGGTCCTCGTATCGGTATCTATTGGTGTTTTAATTGCTGTTGTTCGAGTAGAACTTGGTCAGCGCAGAATCCCCGTGCAGTTCGCCAAACGCGTTGTCGGTCGCAAAATGTTCGGTGGACAAAATACATATATCCCACTCAAGGTCAACCAAGCTGGTGTTGTTCCAATTATTTTTGCGTCGTCGGTTTTGTTGTTGCCAGTACTGATGTCAAATATCTTGGGAAGCACAGAAGGTTGGCGTGGCGTGATTGCACGATTCGTTAACACGTATCTTGTAAATAGCCAAAACATGGTCTATATCACGGTCTTTTTTGGGATGATCGTTGCGTTTGCATACTTCTATAACTCAATTGCATTTGACCCAATTCGTCAAGCAGATCAGTTGCGCAAACAAGGTGGCTTTATTCCTGGCATTCGTCCAGGGTCCCAAACAGAAAAGTTCCTGGGCAAAGCAGTAAACCGAATCACCCTGCCAGGTGCGTTGTTCGTCGCTACGATCGCCATTTTGCCGTACATCATTTTGTGGGTCGGAGACGTCCAGTCGTTTCCATTTGCTGGCACAACCGTGTTGATTGCAGTGGGTGTGGCACTTGAATTAATGCGACAGATTGATAGTCAATTGATGTTGCGTAACTACGAGGGTTTCTTGAAGTGATCGTTTGCGCCTTTGGGTGCAGCGATCAGGTATCGACATGACGTCGGGCGCAAGATTAGTTATCCTTGGAAGACAAGGAGCCGGAAAAGGAACACAATGCGTGCGCTTGTCGCGCCATTTTGTTGTGCCACATATTTCAACAGGTGACATGTTGCGGGCTGCAGTTCGCGAAGACACCGAAGTCGGAATTGCTGTCAAAGAGATCATGGACACTGGTGGTTTAGTGGGTGATGCCACCATGGTGACCCTCGTGCAAAAACGCATCAATCTCGATGACGCACGAACACGCGGATACATTTTGGATGGCTTTCCGCGCACGGTGTTTCAGGCGCAAGCATTTGACGAGATGTCAGTGGACCAGCCATTGCATGTTGTCCTCGATCTAGTAGTTCCGCGCGAGATGGTATTGGAGCGATTATCCGCCCGTCGCGTGTGCCGTGACTGTGGTGCCAACTTCACTGCATCAGGAGTCGAGCCTCGGCCCTGGACATGTGAGAACTGTGGTGGCGATGTGGTGCACCGCGCTGACGACACCCCCGAAGCCATCAACCGCCGCCTTGACCTCTACGAGTCCCAAACCGCGCCTCTAATTGAGTTTTATGGCCGCACCGGTCGACTCGTGGAGATTAATGGGGTCGGATCCCCAGACGATGTGTTTTCTCGAGTCACCTCAGCCGTTGATGCCCGGCGCTAATCCCAAGGATGAGGCAAAAAAGTCCCGAATCGGCACTTGGGGCATTGCAAATGCGCCGATAGCATTGTTCCTTGTCCCATCGCCAAATGTGCGAGAAAGACAGTTCTGTCCCGACCAACAAGGAGGCCCTTCTGGCCCAGCCAAAAGAAGACGCGATTGTGCTTGACGGCACGATTCTTGAGTCCTTGCCGAACGCAATGTTTCGCGTAGAACTTGAGAACGGGCACAAAGTGCTTGCGCATATTTCAGGAAAAATGCGAATGCACTACATCCGTATTCTTCCAGGCGACAAAGTCCAGGTGGAACTCACCCCATACGATCTCACTCGAGGTCGTATTACATATCGTTTTAAGTGAGAAAGTAATGAAAGTACGCCCAAGCGTGAAGACAATTTGTGAGAAGTGCCGAGTCGTGCGCCGCCGTGGGCGCGTGATGGTTATTTGTGAAAATCCGCGACACAAGCAGCGCCAGGGCTGACGAGTAAGTACGAGTAAGTAAAGGACAAATATTAGATGGCACGTATTGCAGGAGTCGACATCCCACGCGAAAAGCGGTTGGCGGTTGCGTTGACATATATTTTCGGCGTTGGTCGAACTACATCAAAGAAAATTTGTATAGCAGCAGGTCTTAATGAGGACACGCGAGTACGCGACCTCAACGAGGACGAAGTCAATCGCATCCGTGCATGGGTAGACGCCAACGCAACAGTCGAAGGTGACTTGCGACGCGATGTGCAACAAGACATCAAACGCAAAGTCGAAATCGGTTGTCTACAAGGTATTCGTCATCGCAAGGGCTTGCCTGTGCGCGGACAACGTACGCACACAAATGCGCGCACTCGCAAGGGGCCAAAAAAGACGGTTGCTAACAAGAAAAAGGCAGTGAGGTAGTACATCATGGCTAAGCCAGCAGCGGGCGGTCGTCGTCCACGCAAACGAGAAAGAAAGAACGTCACATCAGGCGTCGTTCATATCAAGAGCTCGTTCAACAACACCATCGTTTCAATCACCGATCTCGAAGGCAATGTCATTGCATGGGCATCATCTGGTGCTGTTGGGTTCAAGGGCTCACGCAAGAGCACTCCGTACGCAGCACAAATGGCTGCTGAAAAAGCAGCCAAGGCAGCAATGGAGCATGGTCTTCGTCGTGCTGAAGTGTTGGTGAAGGGTCCAGGTTCTGGACGCGACACAGCATTGCGTTCTATTCAAAATGCTGGCATTGAAGTGTCCGGAATCAAAGATGTTTCTCCGGTTCCACACAATGGTTGCCGCCAAATTAAGCGACGGAGGGCATAGCTCATGGCTCGTTACATTGGTCCAAAAGTTCGTCTGTCACGTCGTCTGAATGTCAACTTGTTTGAGAACGAAAAAGGTAGCAAGGCACTCGATCGTCGTCCGTTCCCACCAGGCATGCACGGCAAAACTCGACGCCGCAATGCTGGCAGTGAATACCTTGCTCAGTTGCAAGAAAAGCAAAAAGCAAAATACATCTACGGCGTTCTCGAGCGTCAGTTTCGTAACACCTACGAAGAAGCGAACCGCCTTGCTGGCCCAACAGGTGAAAACCTATTGCGTTTGCTCGAGCAGCGACTCGACAACGTGGTGTTTCGTGCAGGGTGGGGAAGCACACGTCCTCAGACCCGCCAGTTCGTGAGTCATGGTCTTATTCTTGTCGACGGAAAACGCGTCAATATTGCGTCGTACCGAGTCAAGAAGGGTCAGGTCGTGTCGCTGTCGCCAAAAGCGCAGAACATGATTCAGATTCAACACAACATCGACACCCTTGACCGACCACTTGTTGGTTGGCTTGAGGCTGGCGACAAGCAAGTGACTGTGCGCGAATTGCCACAGCGCGAGCAAATTGACGTACCCGTCCGTGAACAGCTCATTGTTGAGCTGTACTCAAAGTAGTCCCATCCGCTCCACCCCAGGAGAAAAAAATATGCTTGTTATCCAACGCCCAACAGTCGAAGCAATCGGCGAAGAGTCCAACACCCGCCAGAGTTTTGCGGTCGGACCACTCGAGCCTGGTTTTGGCCACACCATCGGCAACTCGTTGCGACGCACGTTGTTGTCATCAATCCCAGGTGCTGCAATCACCACACTTAAGTTTGATGACGCTCAGCATGAGTTCACCACGCTAAAAGGTGTTAGCGAAGACATCACTGAGATGATCCTCAATATCAAAGACATCGTGCTCACGAGTGCAAGTGACGAACCAGTCGTGTTGCGCCTTGATGTGCGCGGACCTGCCGTGGTCACCGCTGGTGATATTCCACTCACTGCTGACATTGAAATCCTCAACAAGGATCTACACATTGCCACGCTGAGCGCCACTGGTCATCTAGCTGTAGACATCACGATCGAACGTGGTCGCGGATACATGTCAAGCGAGCGTGATGCCGAAAACCGCATCATTGGCGTCGTGCCAATCGACGCAATCTTTTCAGCAGTTCGTCGCGTGACATTCAATATTGAGCCAACACGTGTGGCTCAAAGCACCAACTACGACAGACTTGTACTTGACATCGAGACCGACGGTTCGATTACGCCACGAGAGGCACTTGCATCAGCCGGAGCAACATTGCGTTCACTCGTCGACCTGGTTGCCTGCATGTCAGACGAGCCACAAGGTCTTGAACTCAGTGAGATCCTTGGAGCAAATGTCGGAATGCCAGACTTGGATCATCCAATCGAAGACCTTGACCTGAGCGAGCGCCCTCGCAATTGTCTCAAGCGTGGTCAAATCAACACGATTGGTGAATTGTTGATGCGCTCTGAAGAAGACTTGCTCAATATCACTAACTTTGGACAAAAGAGCCTAGACGAAATCATGCAGAAGCTCGACGAGCGCGGCTTGTCGTTGCGTCTCTGAGATAACTGAACTTTTAAGGAGACACCATGCCAGCTACCCCACGTCGAGCCCGAAATTTTGGCGGCTCGTCACAGCACCAGAGACTAATGATGGCCAACCTTGTTGCGTCATTGTTTGCAGCAGAAGGAATCGTCACAACAGAGGCCAAAGCCAAAGCATTGCGTCCGATTGCTGAAAAACTAATTACTAAAGCAATCAAGGCACAGGGTGATTCTCCGATGCGAGTACACCGAATTCGTCAGATTCAGAGTTACTTAGGCGACAAAGAAATGACAACCAAGTTGGTCAACGAAGTTGCTCCTCGCTACACCGATCGCAATGGCGGATACTTGCGTATTCTCAAACTTGGAACTCGTCAAGGTGACGCTGCGCCAATGGCGCGCATTGAATTGGTGTGAGTATTTCCGGTGACCCCGGTAAAGAAATCTGAACATGGGCCCGCCATTCGGCGGGCTCGCTTCGTTGTGGCTTACCACGGCGCTGCCTTTCATGGTTTTGCGCTCAGTAATAATGTCGAAACAGTTGCCGGTCGACTCAATGAAGTTCTGAGCACTATTACTCGTGCATCAATCGAAGTGACTGGGGCTGGTCGCACTGATGCAGGTGTTCATGCTCGTGGGCAAATCATCAGCGTTGATCTCCCGGCAAAGACTGATCTCTATGCAATCGTGCGAAGCGTCAACGGAATGTGTGCACCCCATCTGGCGATACGCGATGCTGAGTGGACGACGGATGATTTTCATGCTCGACATGATGCACTTTGGCGCCACTACAAATACACGGTGCTCAATGCGGTGACACCCGATCCATTTTTAGTGGAATATGCATGGCATGTTCGCGAACCATTGTCGTTACCAGTGATGAGACTCGGCAGCGAGGCTCTTATTGGGGCACATGATTTCACATCGTTCTGCCGAGCTCCAGTTATTGCTGATGACCAACCCGTGCCGTCAATGAAACGCAGGGTAATGACAGCGCGCTGGCAGGACACAGGCAATGGCATCTTGGAATTTGAGATCAGAGCCAACGCCTTTTGCCATACAATGGTGCGATCAATAGTGGGACTGCTGGTCGAAATTGGTCAAGGTAAACGGCCCGCCAGTGATGTGCGCTCTGCCATCGTGGCCAAAAACCGTGCGGCAACAGCATTCGTTGCTCCACCTGAGGGGCTATGTCTGTGGGAGGTGGGGTACGGGGACCCAGCCGGACCAGACCCTTCAACTCCAAGAACTGATGGGTTAGTCGCCCGTTCTGGTTGCTGAAAGCAGTGGTCTGCTCGTATCCTTTCACGGTTACGGATGTTGTCCGTGTGTTGGTGCCATCGGGGCACCATGAAGGAAGTTTTTTATGACGACGTATTCTCCAAAGGCAAGTGAAATTGACCGTGCATGGCATCTGATTGATGCAGACGGTCTCGTATTGGGTCGCCTCTGCACAGAAGTCGCTCGTATTTTGCGCGGCAAGCACAAAACAGTTTTTGCACCTCACCTGGACATGGGAGATCATGTCGTCATTATCAATGCATCAAAGATTGTGCTCACTTCGGGCAAGGCCGAAAAAAACATGGTGTATTCATACAGTGGTTATCCAGGTGGCTTGTCAAGCGAGACATATGCCAAGTTGTTGGCACGCAAACCTGCCGATGCTATTCGTGGTTCAGTTGCTGGCATGTTGCCAAAGGGTCCTCTTGGTCGTCAAATGATTAAGAAGCTCAAGGTCTACGCCGGACCAGAGCATCCGCACGAATCACAGGCACCAATTGTTCTCACCTTCGACCGCGCCAAAGCGCGCTGATTTATCTAGGAGTATTTTATGACAAACGCACCACTTACGCAGACAACGGGGCGACGCAAAGAAGCAGTGGCACGTGCTCTTCTTCGCGCTGGCAACGGAACACACACAATCAACGGCAAAGCGTTTGATGTGTATTTTCCTACTGCAACACAACGGATGATTGTTGTAGAGGCATTGCGAGTCACTGGTACAGAGACAACATATGACATTGCCGCAAATATTTATGGCGGCGGAGTCAATGGTCAAGCAGGTGCATTGCGAATGGCAATTGCTCGTGCATTGATTGAACTCAATCCAGAATCACGTCCTGCACTCAAAAAAGCTGGTCTTCTCACTCGTGACTCACGTCGCAAGGAGAGCAAAAAATACGGTCTCAAGAAGGCGCGTAAGGCACCACAGTTCACCAAGCGCTAATGCGTGTGCGGGTTTGCCCCGGCACCTATGTGCAGAAATATCGTTAGGTCAACATGCTTCACTTTGGGACCGATGGCGTTCGCGGAGTAGCCCTCGACGAACTCACCACAGAACTCGTCAGCGATCTTGGTCGCGCTATTGCTCGCGTATTGCAACCCGCCGCAATCGTTGTTGGTCGCGACACCCGTCAAAGTGGCCCCACGATTGAGGCAGCACTGATTCAGGGAATTACAGCAGAAGGCGTGCCAGTGCACGCACTTGGAGTTGCGCCAACGCCTGCAGTCGCGTTTGTTGCGGAGCGTCACGATTGGGTGGGCGTGGTGGTCACTGCGTCACATAATCCATGGCAAGACAATGGCATCAAAGTCTTTGCTGCTGGCGGAACAAAACTCACCGACGCTCAACAGATAGAAGTTGAACGTGAGTGGCACGCCATGACATCTGTTCAATCCGCCGCACCAAAAGCGACTGTGCACGATTCACAGGATCTTTTGCAAGCATATATCGACCACCGCGTCTCAATTGTTGGTGCAGACAGATTGCAGGGAATGGCAGTTGTTTTAGATTGCGCTAATGGCGCAATGAGCAGCGTTGCTCCTGCTGTGTTTAGAGCAGTGGGTGCAGATGTTGTTGTGATGAATGACTCCCCAAGCGGCACAAACATTAATGCCGAGTGTGGTGCTGCATCGCCTTCTGGTTTATCTAGTGCAGTGAGAGCCGCCTTGCAAGTAGATGTCGGCATCGCTTTTGACGGAGATGGTGATCGATTGATTGCAGTAGATGATCGCGGAACAATTGTGGATGGTGATCGATTGATTGCGTTGGCGGCCACCGATTTGGCTGATCGTGGGTTACTTCGTAATCGTGCAGTTGCGGTGACGGTCATGACAAATATGGGTTTTCATAAAGCAATGGATACACACGAGATTGATGTTGTTATCACGCCTGTTGGTGATCGAAATATTTTGCTCGCTCTCGAAGAACAAGATTTGGTTTTAGGTGGTGAACAAAGCGGACACATTGTTCATCGTGCTCACGCCACCACAGGTGATGGGCTTTTAGCAGCACTGTTGTTGGCAGAATTCGTGCACCGCACGAAGCGGCCGTTATCTCAACACGCAGACGACATCATGGTGTCGTATCCTCAAGTTTTGATCAACGTCAAAACTACTGAGCAGGTATTTGCGCCTGCCGATCAATTCGCTCACGAGATTGCCGATGCCCAGCATGTATTGGGCAAAGATGGGCGGGTATTGGTTCGGGCATCCGGAACAGAGCCATTGGTGCGTGTCATGGTCGAAGCCAGCTCGATTGATCTTGCGCAGCAAGTCGCAGCAGAATTGGCCGCTGCGGTGATAAGGGTCTGCGGTGGAGATATCCAGGTCGGTAGCCTGTAGTACATGTGCGGAATCATCGGCATCGTCTCACGTCCTACTGGTCGGGCGATTCCATCTCACCACGACATTGTCGGGCTGCTCGACCAGGCTGTCGCATGTCTCCCGCAGACTGCCGCCGCCGCGCAATTTCTGCACCGTGCCGACGCATTATTGAGAGGTGATGCTGGAGTTCAGGCTCTTGCCGGAAACTTTGAACTCACTGCTGCAATTGTCAGCAGGCTAGATGTGATCGATGCGTTTGCTGCCCAAGAAGAACAACGAATCGATTCGTCTGATGCCGATGTCATGCAACTTGAAATCGAGGCAAACCACCTGACATCTCTGCGGGATGCGCTCTGGGCAATACGGCGCGATCGTCTTGGCACTGCCAATGCGGTACATACTCTTGCTGGCCGTCACGCGAGTTCAACGGCATTGTGTGGGTACTTAAGTATTCAACAAGCCTTCGCCGCAATCGACAGACTTGAAGTACGTGGTCGTGACTCTGCTGGCATCAGTGTTTTTGTGTGGGGAGATGCCATTGACCCAACTTCTAAAAATCTTGCGGCGAGCATTGAGCAACGCGCCAACGACGCACTATTCACGAGCGGTTCTGTGCGAGCACAGGGAAACTCTTTGCTGTTCGTCTACAAGGCTGCGGCTGAAATTGGTGAACTTGGCGACAATACTGCGGCAATGCGTTCCGCCGTGGTTGCAGATGATTTGTTGCGCTCAGTACTCGCTCTCACTGGCGTGCGAGTCACGGTACTCGGCCACACGAGGTGGGCCAGCGTCGGAATAATTTCTGAACCAAATGCGCATCCCGTTACCAGTGAAGAACTCAATCGCGTAATAGACAATGTCTCAGTCGCAGTGCTCAACGGCGATGTCGATAATCATGCAGATCTCAAAGTTCGTCACTCCTTAAAGTTTGCCGAACCCATCACCACGGATGCAAAGGTGATCCCGGCACTTGTGAATCGTTTTAGTAGTGCTGGCGAAACAACAACAGATGCCTTCAGACATGCAGTGGCATCATTTGAAGGATCAGTCGCAATCGGACTCTGTACTGCCGACAATCCAGGCAATTTGTTATTCGCACTTCACGGGAGTGGTCAAGGGCTGTGTATCGGTCTTGCTGAGGATCGATTTGTCGTGGCGAGTGAGCCATACGGACTCGTGGAAGAAACCTTGTCATATATCCGCATGGATGGAGAAGCGCTAGCACACAGCGATCAACCTTCTAGTCGCGGCCAGATCATGGTCTTAGATGCCAATGGTGCCGGCACAGTTGCAGGCGCGTGCATGATTGCCTATGACGGCACAGAACTTCCAATCACCGACGACGTAGTAATGACTGCAGAGGTCACCACCCGCGACATTGATCGTGGCGACGCACCCCACTTCTTGCTCAAAGAAATAATGGAAGCGCCTCAAAGTTTTCATAAGACTCTTCGCGGAAGAATTGATGAAGTTGATTCTTTATTGCGAGCAGACCTTGGGGAGTCGTCGTTCCCCGCTGACATTGCTGCGCGGTTAGCGAATGGCTCGTTGCGTCGAATCCGAATCATTGGTCAAGGAACAGCAGCGGTAGCAGGTCAGTCCATGGTGGGTGTATTGAATACTCTCTGCGGCGGTGCAATCCAAGTTACCGCGATGACTGCTACAGAACTTTCTGGATTTTCTATGCAGGCAGATATGAGTGACATGTTGGTTGTAGCCGTGAGTCAGAGCGGCACGACAACAGATACAAATCGAACAGTCGACCTCTTGGCAACACGTGGCGCATCAATCATCAGCATTGTCAATAGGCGTGGCAGCGAACTAGCCAACAAATCACACGGCGTGTTGTATACATCTGATGGCCGCGACGTAGAAATGAGTGTGGCGAGCACGAAGGCGTTTTACGCTCAAGTTGCTGCTGGTTCGTTGTTGTCGTGTGCCATTGCAGAGGCCGCCAATTTGGGTACTGCTGAGAAGCGACATCAAATCATTGAGTCGCTGCGTTTGATGCCTGACGCAATGCAAAAAGTCATTACTTCTCGACCAGCAATTGCTGCTGCAGCACATCAGTTCGCTCCATCCCGACGATATTGGGCGGTGGTGGGCAACGGACCCAATACAGTGGCTGCTCACGAAGTCAGAATCAAACTCTCAGAGTTGTGCTACAAGTCAATCTCATGCGATGTTACGGAAGATAAAAAACACATCGACCTGAGTTGCGAGCCACTGATTTTGGTGTGTGCGGCAGGACTCGGAGATGGCACCGCAAGCGATGTCGCCAAAGAGGTCGCAATTTATAAGGCACACAAAGCCATTCCGATTGTGGTGGCAACAGAAGGCGAAACTCGTTTTGACGCCGCCGCCGCACTGCTAACAGTTCCGGCCGTTGACTCCGCCCTGGCGTTTATTTTGTCTGCCATGGTTGGTCACATCTTTGGATACGAAGCAGCACTAGCGATTGACAAACTTGGTTTGCCACTGCGTGAGGCCCGCGAAGTTATTGAGCATGTTGTTGAGCGTGGTGCTACTGGTGATGTTGCTCTTCATCGAGTAAGAGACGGTATGGCGCTTCCAGCGCAACATTTTTTTGCTGCTTTGCAAACAGGTCAATATGATGGCAATCTCGAAGCCTCCACTGCAGTGCGAATTGTCAATCTTTTACGCACAGTAATTGCATCTGATCCACTTGAGCAGTACCAGCGCGACACCGGACGCCTTGCATCACCCGAAGTGTTGCTAGATGATCTCATCGCCGCCTTGACGCGCGGAATCGACGAACTCACTCGGCCAATCGATGCCATCAAACATCAGGCCAAGACAGTGACCGTGGGTATTTCGCGCAGCGAAGAAGGACTCCTTGATCGCGAACTCGTCAAGCAGACACTTGCTGCTGGTGCAGCGCGCGATCGTTTGTCTTACAAGACGCTCAAAGTGCTGGCAGATCTTGATGCCGCGGTGGCCTCTGTAGTGGGGTTCACTCGCTATCGCATCGAAGGTGACATCGCCGATGGGGTTGCAACGATTTCAATTATCGATCGTGGTGGACTTGCCCGTGATCTCGCCTCTCGCGTTGATCGCAACAACGCTCTCGTTGGTACTAAACGTCGTGTATCAAGTGAGCAAGAAGTTCTCGTGGCTCGTGGTCGCAGCGATGGCCGCACCGTGATCTTGGTGCCCGAGATCAAGGGTTCTCAAACAACGGGCCTTACATTGCTACATGTTGTTTTTCACAAAAATTTGCCGGCAACAACAGTGCGGCATGTATTGCAGGGATACGACCACCGATACGACCGACTCGTGGACTGGGTGACAGAAACGGAAGGTTCCTTCCGTCAAGATCGTTTGGCTGAGATTGATGTCGCTGATTTGTTAATTCTCCCAGTTTCAGAAACAGCCAATTACTGGCAAACAAAGTAGTTGACAATGTTGGGCATCGGAATCGACGCTGTCGATATTGCGAGATTTCGTCTGATGTTGCAGCGCCGTCCAGAACTTCGGCAGCGTCTTTTTACTCCAGCGGAGTGCGCTGCTCTTGCACAACGCTCTGATGCGACAGCATCGCTGGCGGCCAGATTTGCAGTCCGCGAAGCAACAATGAAATCTCTCGGAGTCGGACTCGGTGCGTTTGATTTTCATGACGTCAGCGTTCATCACCAGGACGGTGGCGCACCAAGACTGCTCGTCGTGGGGCGTGCAGCAGAAATTGCAAAGCGCATGGGCGTCACTGACTGGCGCGTATCAATAAGTCACACCGAGACATTGGCGATGGCTGTCGTGGCTGCGTTGTGATTGCAGTTGTCACGCCCGAACAAATGAGACTGGCAGACGCAGCAACGATTGTTGCGCTTGGTGGTCGCTCGGATGTGCTCATTGATAGGGCTGGTGCTGCCGTTGCTCATGTTGCTATTGGCATCATGGGTGGCGGCTATGGCAAGCGTGTCGTCGTGATTTGTGGCAAAGGTGACAACGGCAATGATGGGCGAGTGGCTGCACAACGCTTGCGTCAGCGCGGAGCACAAGTCCGCGAACTCGATGCCACTGCTGCTGCTGAAGTTTTTATCGATTCACGAACGGCTGATTTAGTGATCGACGCGGCATACGGAATTGGTTTTCACGGAACTTGGCAACCACCCATCGTGTTTGATGTTCCCGTGTTGGCAGTCGATCTACCAAGTGGACTTAATCCGATGACCGGGAAAACTCAGGGAGCAGTGCTCGTTGCTCACACGACGGTGACATTTGCTGCTCTCAAACCATGTCATGTATTAGGCGATGGTCCAGCAATATGTGGAGTGATCGAACTAGCAGATATCGGCGTTGACATTTTAGACCACTGTGCAGACGTTGATATTTATGTTGTCGAGCCGAGTGATGTTGCATCGTGGCTCACCCCACGAGAGCATGATGCACATAAGTGGAACAACGGTGTTCGTGTCCTTGCGGGGAGCAAAGGAATGACAGGGGCTGCTTCATTGGTGTGTGCGGCTGCAATGCGCGCAGGTGCCGGCATTGTGCATGCGTCGTTGCGTGATGACGCAGCACTTGATGCTGCGTTACCCACAGAGGTTGTGCAACGACGTCTTCCTGACTCGGGATGGGCCGATTTTATTGCGAGCGATCTCGGGCGTTTCAAGTCTTTGGTCATCGGGCCAGGACTCGGACGCGGTGATGATGTGTCTGGTGAGGTGCGAGCAGTGTTAGCAGTTGCCGATATTGCGACGGTGATTGACGGGGATGGTTTGATAGCAGCAATCGATGCACACAATTCATCCACAGTGATCGCCAAGCGCCAGGCACCAACAATTCTGACCCCGCACGACGGAGAATTTGCAGCACTCGGCGGAGACACGGAGTCCGCTGATCGCATCGGCGCAACGCGGGATCTGGCCGTCAAGATGGACTGCACTGTCTTGCGCAAAGGACCCACCACGATCATCACATCTGCAAGCGGCCCAACATTTTTAGTAGTGGCTGGTGATAACCGTCTCGCCACTGCCGGAAGCGGTGACGTGTTATCGGGAGTAATCGGTGCTCTTTTGGCGCGCGGACTCGAGCCACTCGCGGCTGGCGCAGGCGGTGCACTGATTCATGCACTGGCTGGTCAGATGTCTCCGATTGAAGGCACGCTTGCTCGTGATATTGCTGGCAGTATTTCTGATGTGTTATCTGAACTTGTGAGCCCACGATGACTGATTTTTCGCAACGGTGGGCGTGGGCCGACATCAACCTCGGGTTGATCCAACACAACACGGCAATCATCGCACAACGAATTGCCCCAACAGAGCTATGGGCGGTGGTCAAGGCTGGCGCATACGGACATGGTGCAGTGCAAGTGTCTCAGGCAGCGCTCTCAGCAGGCGCAACCGGTCTGTGCGTAGCGCTCGTAGAAGAAGCCATTGCTCTGCGGGCGGGCGGAATCTCTGCACCTATTTTATTATTAAGCGAACAACCCGCATCGCAAGCACATGACATTGTGTCGCACGATCTTGTGGCCACTGTCTCTACTGTGATTGGTGCGAGTGCTATCGCCACTGCAGCGGCACAAGTTGATCAGGTTGCAAGCGTGCACATGAAAATTGATACCGGAATGCATCGCGTTGGGGTTGCCCCATCTGAAGCACTAGCACTTGCGCAGTTCATCAGATCAAATGAGTCGTTGCGCCTTGATGGTATCTGGACACATTTTGCAGTTGCCGACACACCAACGCACGAGGCCAATGCCGCGCAATTGAAATTATTTACTGACACCCTTGACATGTTGGCATCACACGGCATCACTGCACCATGTATTCATGCTGCGAACAGCGCTGCAGCGCTCACTGTTCCAGACTCACGCTTCTCGATGGCCCGCATTGGTATTGCTTTGTACGGATTATTGCCAGGTCCTGATGTTCGTGATGCATGTTCTGGGCTGATTCCGGTGATGTCCTTGCGTTCGCGCGTATCTGCTCTGCGCTGGATAGAGGCTGGCGATGCAGTGTCGTACGGATTACGTCGACCTGTCCTTTCTAAAAGTCTGATTGCCACAATTCCGGTCGGATATGCCGACGGAGTACCGCGTCGATTATGGGAGTCACAGACGTCCGTTCTGATTAATGGGACGCCGCGTGAAATATGCGGAACAGTGTCAATGGATCAACTAATGGTGAACTGTGGCAGTGATAGTTCTGTCACAATTGGCGACGAAGTTGTGTTGTTTGGCACGCAAGGTGAACACACAGTCACTGCAGACGACTGGGCTGCTCGTTGTGGCACCATCGGATACGAAATCGTATGCGCAATAAGTGCCCGTGTGCATCGGCGGTATGTGTGATTGCTTTGTGTTCACGTTCTGTGCACGACACCCATGCAATTGCTGGCGTTCTGGCGGGTCTTGCTCGACCATCTGATGTCATTATTTTGGCTGGTGATATGGGAGCAGGCAAAACTGCTTTTGCAGTCGGCTTTGCTCAACATCTAGGGGTAAGTGACGACGAGATGGTGGCATCACCAACATTTACGCTCGTACATACGCATGACTCTGGGCGTCTGCCCTTATTGCATGCCGATGTATATCGCCTGAATCATGTTGGAGAAGTATCAGATCTCGGATTGCTCGAACAAGCAGACATGGGTCGAGTAGTGCTTGTCGAATGGGGAAACGTTGTTGCCGATGTGCTCGGAGATGTGTTGACTGTAGAACTGATGCCTCTTGATGATGATGAAAATGCGCGCAATGTCTTAATCACCTCGACGGGACAAACATGGGCCACGCGCTGGAAACAACTCGAGCGCGAACTCACTGCGTGGGATGAACTTGCATGCTGATTTTGGGAATTGAAACAGCAGTAGAGCATGTCAGCGTGGCACTTGCTGATCACCGCGGGATACTTGCGACAAGCTCGTTGGCAAGCGATCGGCGCCATGCCGAATCACTTGTTCCAATGATTCAGTTTGTGTGCGCGCAAGCCGGCATCAACACAGCAGAACTTGATGCAATTGCCGTCGATACTGGACCAGGGTTATTCACAGGAATGCGCGTAGGTATTGCCACGGCTCAATCAATGGCATGGGCTTTAGATATTCCGATTATTCCTGTGTGCAGCCTTGACATCGTGGCGCAACGAGTGACGCGCTGTGACGACATCATTGCTGTAGCGCTCGATGCGCGCCGCGGCGAGGTGTATTGGGCGTTGTATCGCCCCGCTAGTGATACGTCACCTATCGTTCAGCCGCTCACCGAACCTGTTGTCACTACGCCCGACGACCTTGTCGCGCTATTGCATGAGCGTGCCCAAATGGTGGTGTGTGTAGGTTCAGGTATTGAGCGATACAAAGAAATGATTGAAGGTGTTTCGTCTGCTCAATGTGCTGGCCCCGCCTATGCCCAACCGCGTGCACAAGAATTATTAACGATTGCAACCCAACGAGCGATTCGAGAAGAATGGGTGTCAGCGAGCGAGATTGAAGCAATGTATTTACGAGTGCCAGACGCTGAAATCAATTGGGCGACTAGACAGTCAGCGCAGGATCACTGACATGAGAGTGATGCGCAATTCCGCAACTAATGAACTCACGATTGAACCAATGCGTCGACGCCACTTGCGGCGAGTCATGCAAATAGAAGAGCAGGTCTATCCGCGCCCCTGGTCACACAACATATTTGTAACCGAGATCGCGCAAATGCGCAGTGGTGCTCGTTACTACATGACTGCCTATGTCGGTGACACTCTGGTCGGATACGCCGGCATGTTATTTAGCGACCAAGATGCACATGTCACCAATATCGCCGTTGATCCAGAGTGGCAACAGCGCGGTGTTGCCACAGAACTTATGCTCGACGTTGGTTTTATCGCCCGTGATCGTCAATGCGATGCGCTCACACTTGAGGTGCGCCATACCAACACGGCGGCACAGGAGCTGTATCGGCGTTTCGGTTTTGTGCCAGCAGGTGTTCGTAAAAAATATTATGAAAATCGTGACGATGCTCTAATTATGTGGCGACACGGTGTTCAATCAGAAGAATTCGAACAAAGATTACGGTTTATTCAAGCAGGTCGATCATGACCACGCTCGCTACTCCAGACACAGTCATTCTCGGAATCGAGACAAGTTGTGATGAGACCGCAGCCGCTGTTGTGCTGGGTGGCAACGACATCTTGTCATCAGTGGTGAGCAGCCAAATCGACATCCACGCCCGTTTTGGTGGCGTGGTACCAGAGGTTGCGAGTCGCGCTCATCTTGAATCAATTATTCCTGTCATACAAGAAGCAGTGCACTCAGCGGGTATTGATCCATCCCGAATTGATGCCGTCGCAGCCACGGTGGGGCCCGGATTAATTGGCGCATTACTCGTCGGCGTGTCTGCCGCCAAGGCTCTTGCTTTGGTATGGGACAAACCGTTCGTTGGTGTCAATCACATGGAGGCGCATTTATATGCCGGACTTCTTGACGACCCAACGCTGGAGTTTCCTCTCGTTGTGTTGTTGGTATCGGGTGGTCACACAATGTTGGTCGAAATGATTGGTCACGGAACGTACCGTTTATTAGGGCGAACAATCGATGACGCTGCGGGTGAAGCGTATGACAAGGTGGCTCGGTACTTAGATCTTGGATATCCGGGTGGACCAGCAATCGATGCGGCAGCAGAACTCGGAAACCCAGAAGCAATTAACTTTCCGCGGGCAATGATGCATGATGGTCTTAACTTTTCTTTCAGCGGACTCAAAACTTCGGTCATCAACTACGTACGCAAGAATCCTGATGTCTCTAATATCGATGTTGCTGCATCATTTCAAGCCGCTGTTGTTGATGTATTGGTTGCTAAGACAATCATGGCTGCTCAACAAGTAGGCGCAGTCGGTGTTGTTCTCGGTGGCGGTGTTGCCGCCAATTCTCGTTTGCGTGCACAGTTGCAAAGCCAGGGACAACTCAATGGTTTTCGGGTGGCAGTGCCAAGTCGAGCAATGTGCACAGACAACGCAGCCATGATTGCGGCAGCCGCATGGCATCGCCTCGGTTCGGATGGTCCAACAGACATGTCTGTTGGGGCGACTCCCAATCTTGCACTTCCGGTGGTGGCATGACAGTTTCAGTTCCGCTACAAATACCACTTGTCCTTGGTACGCGCGTGGTGTCTCCACCAATCGTGCTTGCCCCCATGGCTGGGGTCACTAATGCACCATTTCGCAGTTTGTGTCGTTCGTTTGGGCCTGGTCTTGTCTATGTCAATGAAATGGTGATGGCGGCCGCGCTGATCCATGGCAATGCCAAAACAAAACGCATGGTCACATTTTCAGCCGATGAAGAGTTTCGCAGTCTGCAGATTTACGGTAGCGATCCAGATTTTGTCGCCAAGGCTGTGCGTCGGCTCTGTGAAAATGACGAAGTTGATCATATTGATATGAACTTTGGTTGTCCTGCTCAAAAAGTCACTCGCAAAGGTGGTGGTGCGGCAGTTCCGGTGAAGAAAAATCTATTGCGAGCCATCATGGCTGCGGCCGTGCATGAAGCATCTCGATTTAATATTCCAGTCACCTGTAAATTCCGAATCGGAATCAACGATGAGATCACGACATACATTGATACAGGTTTGATTGCCCAAGACGAAGGCGTCGCCGCTATCGCACTGCATGCTCGCACTGCCGAACAGCATTATGCAGGTCACGCACGATGGGGTGCAATCGCCAACCTCAAACGTGAGGTCACTCGTATCCCTGTTTTGGGAAACGGAGATATCTGGGAAGCAACTGATGCCATTGAGATGATGCGTCAAACACAATGTGATGGTGTGGTGATCGGGCGGGGTTGTTTAGGAAAACCGTGGTTGTTCAGAGACCTTGTCGATGTTTTTGCAGGACGTGAGATTCAGCCAACTCCACACTTGGGTTTTGTTACCGATGTGATGCTGCAACACGCAGAAGCATTATGCATTCATCAAGGAGTCGAATCTGGTATTCGTAGTTTTCGAAAGCACACGGGTTGGTATCTCACGGGGTATCCAGTTGGTTCAGATATTCGTCGGCGTATGTCGATGGTGTCGTCAATCGCTGAGCTAACAACATTGAGTGCAGAACTTGATCCAACACTCAAGATTGTTGAAGGCGGCGAACGCATTGCTCGTGGACACACCAATGGTCCGATTCGAGTTGTGTTACCTGAAGGATTTCTTGACACTGCAGACGACCTTGTTCCGCCCGCTGATGCTCATGTCACCACATTGAGCGGTGGATGACTTCTTCGCCACAGACATTGGTGTTGGCATCGCGGTCGCCGCGCCGCCTTGAGTTATTGCGCCGTATTGGCATCGAGCCCATCGTGTGTCCTGCCGATATTGATGAGTCACCATTTTTCAACGAAGTTCCGATTGCGTATGTCAGTCGTGTTTCCAAGTGCAAAGCAGAAACAGTTGCGCGTCAATGTGTCAACGAGATTGTTTTGGCAGCAGACACCACAGTCGAACTCGACGGCGTGATCTTTGGTCAACCTGTCGACGACAACGATGCCCGACGCATGCTGCATGCTTTAAGCGCCAACACACATCGTGTGCATACTGCCGTCAGTGTGCTGCGACCAGGGGCTGCCATGCGCACGGTGGTGGTGACCTCACACATCACGTTTGTGACCCTCAACTCACACCTCATCGAATGGTATGTAGCCACCGGCGAACCATGGGGCAAGGCAGGCGCCTATGCAGTGCAGGGGGCAGGGGGAGTTCTGGTCAAGGATGTTCAAGGCTCACTCAGCAACGTGGTGGGCCTGCCGCTTCGTGAAGTCGCAGGTGTGCTTCGTCTCAAGGGTGCCAGGGCATAAATATCGCCCGCGAGAAGCCCTCGGGGCGGTTGCTAACGCGCCCGTGGTCGGTATCATTAGCAATCGCACTCGCCGAGTGCTAATCCCCGGGTCGAACCCCGATCAGGGGAAAACCGCTCTTTTCGGAGGAACACCATGAATTGGAAGCCACTTGATGACCGTATTGTCGTGAAGCCAAATGAGGCCGAGCAGACCACTGCTTCGGGTCTTGTTATTCCCGACACTGCAAAAGAAAAGCCACAGCAGGGCACAGTGCTCGCAGTTGGTCCTGGTCGCTGGAGCGACTCAGAGGGCAAGCATTTCGCATTGTCAATCAAAGTTGGTGACGTTGTCCTGTACAGCAAGTACGGCGGCACCGAAGTCACCGATGGTGGCGATGACCTTCTTATTCTCACAAGCCGCGACGTTCTTGCCATTGTTGGCAAGTAGTCCATTTAGTACCAAGAAAGAACACACATGGCAAAGCAACTGAAATTTGGCGACGAAGCACGTCGCGCACTCGAAGCAGGCGTCAACAAACTCGCCGACACAGTCAAAGTCACACTCGGACCAAAGGGTCGCAATGTTGTGCTCGACAAAAAGTTTGGTGCACCAACCATTACAAACGATGGTGTGTCAATCGCTAAAGAAGTAGAACTTGACGATCCATTCGAAAACATGGGTGCGCAGTTGGTCAAAGAAGTTGCTACCAAGACAAACGATGTCGCCGGTGACGGAACAACGACTGCAACTGTGTTGGCCCAAGCAATCGTGCTGCAAGGCATGCGCAACGTGGCCGCTGGTGCAAACCCAATGGGCCTCAAGCGCGGAATCGAAAAAGCCGTTGCTGCAGCCGTTGAGTCAATCAAGGGACAAGCCAAAGAAGTAGACGACAAGAGCGATATCGCCAACGTTGCAACTATTTCTGCTGCTGATGCTTCAATCGGTGGAGTCATTGCTGATGCCATCGACAAGGTGGGCAAAGATGGCGTTGTCACTGTCGAAGAGAGCAACACCTTTGGTATCGAACTTGAGTTCACCGAGGGAATGCAGTTCGATAAGGGCTACTCGTCTCCGTACTTCGTTACAGATCCAGAGCGTCAAGAAGCAGTTCTTGAAGATCCATACATCTTGTACAACGCCGGAAAAATCTCTTCTGTTCAGCAGATGTTGCCAGTGCTCGAAGCAGTCATGAAGACTGGTCGCTCGCTGTTGATCATCGCTGAAGATGTCGAAGGTGAAGCACTTGCTACTTTGGTTGTCAATAAAATCCGCGGAACCTTCAATGCAGCAGCAGTGAAGGCACCAGGGTTTGGCGATCGTCGCAAAGCGATGATGCAAGACATGGCAGTTCTCACTGGTGGCCAAGTCATCAGCGAAGAAGTTGGTCTAAAGCTTGAAAACGCAACACTCGATCTTTTGGGACGTGCAAAGCGCATCATCATCACTAAGGACAACACCACCATCGTTGATGGCGCTGGTGACAAGTCCGAAGTCGAAGGTCGCATCAATCAGATCAAGACCGAAATCGACAATACCGACAGTGACTGGGACCGTGAAAAACTCCAAGAGCGTCTTGCCAAATTGGCTGGCGGTGTTGCAGTTATCAAGGTAGGCGCAGCAACTGAGGTAGAACTCAAAGAAAAGAAGCACCGCATTGAAGACGCTGTTTCAGCGACTCGTGCAGCCATCGAAGAAGGTGTTGTTGCTGGTGGCGGAACCGCATTGTTGCGTGCCCGTCCAGCCGTTGCGAAAGTTGTTGAGAGCCTTTCTGGCGACGAAGCAACTGGTGCTCGCACCGTGTATGACGCACTCACAGCGCCAGCCAAAGCAATTGCCGACAATGCCGGTCTCGAAGGTGCTGTCGTTGTGCAGCACGTCGAAAACGAAAAAGGTTCAATGGGCCTCAATGCAGCCACTGGTGAATATGTTGATTTGGTCAAGGCCGGAATCATCGACCCAGCCAAAGTCACTCGTGCAGCGTTGCAAAACGCTGCGTCGATTGCGGCATTGGTGCTCACTACTGAGTGCCTTGTGGCTGACAAGCCAGAAAAGAATCCAGCACCAATGGGTGGCGGTGGCGGTGGCGGAATGCCCGGCATGGGGATGATGTAATACATCGTTTCCCACTCTGATGTACCCCTCGACGATGGCTCGGACCGCAAGGTTCGAGCCATCGGTATATCTTGGCTCAAGTGTTGACACCAACAACGGGTATCAGTCGTTCATCGTCGGTACGCTCAAGGTATGCCTTTTGATCGACCTGCTCCTGACCTTGCCAAAGTACTTGCCGCATGGGAGGCCTGGGAAAAAGGTGAAGAAACTCCTGGTCGAGTGCTCACAAATATGAAAACTGCTGGTCTTGCAGAAGTATTCAAAGAACTCGTTGCAACCGGTTGGGTTCCAACAGTCCCCACTGCATGAGTCGTCGCGCTGGCGGCAACCAAATTATTCCCCGACCAGAGACATGGCGTCTGGGTACTTCGACACCGTGGGAAAATCGCGATCTCGGCGTGCTCTCAGATTTTGATGAAGTAACTGTGCGTCTGACTCGTGTGCTTGCTGCATACGAGCCCGCAATATATGACGAATATATAAATGCGGCGGATGCCAAACCATCCGCAGTCTTAGTGGCACTTTTGCCCCACGAATCAGATGTGCATGTGTTGCTCACGCGCCGTGCTCAGCATTTAAATAATCACAAAGGCGAAGTCTCGTTTCCGGGGGGACGTCTTGAACGCCGAGAGACAGCCCAACAGGCTGCCTTGCGCGAAGCCTACGAAGAAGTATCGCTTGCGCCAAGCGCTGTCACTGTTGTGGGATCTCTTGACACCATCTCGACATTTGTTAGCAAAAGTATTATTACTCCCATCGTTGGGTTCATTCCTCCATCTCTGACGCTTGTGCCTGACTCAGGTGAAGTTGCACGCATCTTCACCGTGTCGTTGCAAGATCTTGTGCGCCCTGATACATACCGCAACGAGTGGTGGCTCACACCGCGCGGAGAAATCAATATTCATTTCTTTGAACTCGACGACGAGACAGTGTGGGGTGCAACTGGTCGGATGCTCACGCAACTGCTCGACATTATTACGCGTGGGGAGTGATTAGATTCCCGCGTAAGTGCGCACCGTTCTGTAGAAAATGTTGGCCCATGCTGTGCATGTCAGATGATCTAATCGCGGTCGCATTCGACATGCATCGTGCATGTCAACACTGAACTTGTCGTCTATGCGTCGTCGCAATGGTTCGGTCCAGTAGATACCACTATCGATGCGCTTGTAGTTGCGATATCCAAAATCATGGCGACGACATGACGACGTAAAATCAAATGTACGACCTGTAGACCGAATCACTGGCGCAGAACAACCATCTGATTTCCAGTCGAGTGTTCGATTGCGAGCAGGTGATGATGCGATATCAATAAAACGTTGCAGTGGCGTGGCAAAGACCAGCGTGTCAACGATCGCTTTGGGCGATGCCAATGGCGGAGATGGATTAAATGGAATCAACGGAGAGACCAGTACGCCCGTGGTCACGACGAGTGCACGCAATACGTTGAACATGCAACCCCCTTTTGTCAGGGGTATGTGTGCAAGAGGTCAGTCCAGGAGGCGACGCAAGATGTGAACCATTTCAATGGCTCCGAGGGCTGCTTCGTCCCCTTTATTATCAAGACCTGGTCCGCTGCGATCGATCGCTTGTTGTTCGTTCTCCACAGTGAGCACTCCAAACATGATGGGGATTCCTGTGGTCAATTGAGCATCTTGGATGCCACGAGCGGCTTGACCCGCAACAAAATCAAAGTGCGCAGTGTCTCCGCGGATGACTGCTCCTAAGCAAATGACCGCATCAACTTTTTCGCTTTCGGCCAATGTGAGAGCAGCGAGTGGTACTTCAAAAGCACCCGGAACCCAAACCTCGATGATGTCAGAGTCAGCAACGCCTACGCGTGCAAGCGCGCGCAACGCACCATCTCGCAAGGCAACCACAATGTGATCATTGAAGCGTGCTGCAATAATGCCAACGCGAATGCCGGCTCCGTTCACGTCTGGTGGTGATGCGCTTGCTCCAGTACGAGTCATTTTTCTCCCTCTCCGTCTTTGAGATCGATCGTGTGTCCCATCCGCTCACGCTTTGTACGCAAGTATGACGCGTTCTCGGGCGTTGGTTCTGTGTGCAGTGGTACGCGTTCGACGACGGACAAACCGTAGCCACCAAGACCGCCGTATTTGGCTGGGTTATTTGTCATTAGTCGAATCTTGTGCACGCCGAGATCAGCCAAAATCTGAGCACCTATCCCGTATTCGCGACTATCAATAGGCAAGCCCAACTCCAGATTGGCATCCACAGTGTCAAATCCTTGGTCCTGCAATGAATACGCCCGAATCTTATGTCCGATTCCGATTCCGCGACCTTCGTGTCCGCGCAAGTACACGACAACTCCATGACCGGTGTCTCCGATAAGTTGCATGGCGGCGGCAAGTTGTGGGCCACAGTCGCAACGACGAGAAGCAAAGACGTCGCCCGTGAGACACTCGCTGTGAACGCGCACCAAAACTGGCGTGTCACTAGAAACAGTGCCTTTGACAAATGCCAAATGTTCGACTTGGTCAATAGTGCTGCGGTATGCGACGCAATTGAATGTTCCAAAGACTGTTGGCACTGAAGCCTCACCCATGCGCTCAACAAGGCGTTCATGATGACGGCGGTATTCAATCAACTGGGCAATTGATGACAACAATAAACCATGCTCTGCACAAAACTTTCGTAAGTCTGGCAAGCGCATCATCGTGCCATCATCATTTTGTATCTCACAGATCACGCCGGCAGGTTCGCAACCAGCCAGGCGAGCTAGATCGACTGCTGCTTCGGTATGACCAGCGCGCTTCAGAACTCCACCCTGGCGCGCACGCAACGGGAAGATGTGCCCTGGTCGCGCGAACTCAGCGAACCCGACGAGCTGATTTGCCAGGCCGCGCGCCGTCGCTGCGCGATCTGCAGCACTGATTCCGGTTGTCGTGCCATGAATAACGTCAACTGTGTCGGTGAACGCTGTGCGTTGGCTCTCTGTATTTTGATCAACCATCAACGGCAAGCGCAAGTCATTGCAGCGCTCTTCTGTGAGCGGAACACACACCACTCCGGTGGAGTAGCGAACAATAAATGCCAACTTTTCAGGCGTAGCGAACTCCGCCGCCATGATGAAGTCGCCCTCGTTCTCACGGTCTTCGTCGTCAACCATAACAACGATTTCTCCGCGAGCAATTGCCGCAATGACATCTTCGATAGGGGACAATGGGGTGTCAGTCATGACGCTCCAACTTTCTGTTGTTGTGGGGAGAGAATAATTTCTAGATCGCTTCCAAAGACGCCAACTGATGACAACGTGCCACGCCACATCTGAGAGGCCGTTGTTGCTGGGAGACCATCAAATACGGGCAGTGTGTTGCTGTCACCGCACACAATCGGGGCAATGTGAAAGATGTATTCATCGACGAGATTGTGTTCAAAAAATGAGCGTGCCACACGTGGTCCTGCTTCGACCATTGCCACGATCACCCCTTGAGAACCGAGTTCGTCAAGTAAGTCAGTTAGTGAGCCAGCCCATTCGTCGCACGGCTGCACCTGCGCGTGCTGTGGCACTGAACCTACATCGGTGACCAACACAATGCGGCGAGGTGACTCACCATCACAGTCGCGCACTGTGAGCAGTGGGTCATCTGTGCGCACTGTGCCCATGCCAGTGATGATGACATCGCTGTCTGCGCGCAATTCATGCACACGAACTCGAGCCTCATCACCAGTAATTCGTTTTTGCCCGTCGGGAAGTGTGGTGCGAGCATCCATTGTGCACGCCATTTTGAGTCGGACAAATGGCCGACCAGTTGTGCGGTGATGGATATATGGTCGCAATTGTTTTGTGATCTCGTCTGCACACACGTCGCGCACAACTGCAATGCCAGCAGATTCAAGTTGTGCAAATCCACGACCAGCAACTCGTGGGTCTGGATCTTGGATCCCTGAGACAACCGTGCTGATTCCTGCATCAATGATTGCTGTTGTGCACGCACCGGTTCGGCCAATATGTGAGCACGGCTCAAGTGTTGAATAAAGCGTTGCGCCGTTCGTTGATGCGTGCGCTGCGAGCGCTGCGTTTAACGCCACTATTTCTGCGTGAGCACCACCGGGAGCAGATGTCGCTCCAGAATAAATAGATCCGTCTTGGCAGACCACGACGGCACCCACCCATGGGTTAGGTCGTGCACGATGGCGTGCCGACTCTGCCACGCCCACGGCATGGCGCATATGCGTCTGATGTGTGTTCATATAGCTCCTTGCTCCCATCCGGACTCTCACCGTCGGCCTACAGAATTTCACTGAGTCGGCCCTCGTACCGAAGTACGAGGGTTCGCGGGCTATACCGCCGGTCGGGACTTGCACCCAAACCCTGCAAGGGGTGTATTTATGTCTCTTCAGGCTATGGCGCAAGGTTCTCTAGAGGCAACTTGGAGCGCTAGTTTTGCGTCGTTCGAGAGAATTGAGCGAGCGCGGTTACTCCAAAGAGCACTAGTACGGCGCCAATAACCCGAATTGGTGTGAGATTTTCATCAAGTGCAATGACTCCCACACCAATCGAAACTACTGGTTCTATTGTGCTCAGAACTGCGGCCTCACCAGGACCAATACGAGAAACTCCTGCAAAAAATAAACCCATTGCCAAAATTGTTGACACCACTGCAGCACCAGTAATTGCAGTCCAACCTGTTGCGTCGTTGGGCATATCAAATCGCTGAATACTCCAGAGAGCAAGATTTGCGACTGCTGCTCCGATCATGACAATCATCAGCGACGTCGGTGCGCCCATAATGTGCACAATTCGACTCGAGACCAAAATATATCCCGTGTACCAGATTGCAGCGCTGAGCATGAGCAGGATTCCTGTCCAAGAACCAGACTTGACTTGTCCGGCCGTCAGCACTGCTCCGATGACTGTCACTGGCAAGCACAACAGCATTGCGCGCGTTGGAGAGTGTCGAAAAAACATCCAACTTGCTATCACAACAAATACTGGGAACATATAAAAGATGACAGTCGCAAGAGATATGTCAATGCGTTTCATTCCATAGAGATAAAACGCCGACTGCACTGAGTATCCAAGTGCTCCGAGAAGAAATAGTTGTACGAACAGCTTGCGCTCTGGCCATGGTCGAGACGGCCGACGCAGCACATGTCTGCCCGTCATTATGAGAGCCGCGATACTAAAACGAGCAGTCAACATGCCAAGTGGCTCTGCACCGTGGTCATAGGAGACATGGGCAAACCACGGAAGAAGCCCGAATGCAGCGCCGCTGATCAAAATATAGAGCGCACCCATTGCACTGAACGGTAGTTGGCGTAGCGTGTCGAGATGGGTTTTGATATTTTGACGGCAGCCCCGCGGGGATTCAATCAGGCTTTCGTGCATCAAAAATCTTCTGCTCAAAACTCAACAGCACTGGTGTGTGTGCATGGGTGGCCAGAAACCAAGCGCATTTTTTGGAAAGTGATCGAGCCTTTTGCTGCTGCTGGATTTGATGTGGTTGTGCCAGACCTGCGTGGATTCGGGGACTCGTCTCTTGCTCCCGACGGTTTTTATGATGTTGTGTCACATGCCAAGGATCTGTATGCCTTAGTGCACGATCACCTCGGGTACTCACGCGCAGTGCTCGTCGGCGGAGACTTGGGTGGTCCAGTTATTCAAGAACTTGCGATGCGTTATCCGTCGTGGGTTGATCGGATGGTGCTCTTTAACTCACCACTGCCATTTGACAAAGAGCGAATGTCTGGCATGAACACCCGACCTCCGCGCGAATCGAGCGATTATTTTCTGCGTCAAGGAACAGACGCAGATGCATTGGCCGCAGAATTCACAACCGATGAACAACGCCGCCGCTATATCGCCACGTTTTACACATCGCGACATTGGGGTCACCCCGGCGCATTTACGCCAGAAGATGTTGACTTTCATACCGAACCATTTGCAGATGCTGCAAAACTCCGCGCCAGTTTTAGCAACTACGAGACAGCATTTTTTGCTGACAAGCGCAGTGAGCCGTCATTGATGGGTCGCAATTCACAGACTCACACGTTGATTTTATTTGGACCAAGCGATCATGTGATCTATCCGGAGTTTGACAAGATGGCTGCTGTTGTGTTTGACCGCCATGTTGGACCGTTTTTATTGCGCGACTGCGGACACTTTGTTCCGTGGGAAGCGCCGCATGCACTCGTGAGCTCGACAGTCGCATTCTGTGCCGACTTACTCGCACGCTGACGCACTTGCTACACCGCCACCGGGGGTTCGTTATTTAAAAGTGACAACTCAAGTTGTCACTTTTTTATATGGCATGGCGCCCGCGCATGCAACGTCGCACCCCGGGACATGAACGGCACACATAAGTTTGTGGATTATTCCGACGAACTACTTGTGCTCATCAAGTACATGCTGGGGACAAACCCGCGCAGCGCACTGCAGGCGTAGGCTCAATTTTTTGGACCAGAAAGCAGGTGGCTAGAGGAGCGCGTCCTGAACGTTGCAATTCATTCCGGTTGGTCAGACGCAGACATCGGTGAACTTCTTGGTGTCACACGGCAGGCCGTACAAAAACGACGCCATCAGTACGAGTCGACGCGAAAATGATTTACTGCTCGTGTTCCTTGAGCGATTCAGCGATGGCACGATCTCGACGAGCAACGCCGCGAAACATCTTGAAGCCAATAAAGGACAATCCTGCAATCATGATTCCAAAGACCGTGTATTGCAACCAGCCGCCACGGTCCCCAGGTTGCTCTGGGGCTTTGCCGCAGTTGGGCCGTGGATTGGAGTTGATGCACTGCGCTGGGTCTTCTTGTAGGTCATAGACATACGTCGTTGAATCGGTAGTGGCAAGAGAATTGTCACCAGAAGAAGCCTGAACTGTTGACAAGAACGACGACGGAGCAAGAGAGAGGAGGATTGTGCAGAAAGTCAAAGCAATGAAACGGTGGGGCATGGCTCTATCGTCACACGCCAAGTAGTGTTCTACAAGTTATGGCAAGTGAAACAACTCACAGCACCCCGAACCACGATGTTGTGCTGGTGGTTGACTTCGGGGCCCAATACGCGCAGTTGATTGCTCGACGGGTGCGCGAAGCACACGTTTATAGCGAGATTGTCTCGCATCGGGTGACCGCGGCAGAAGTAGTGGCCAAAGGCGCTCGAGCCATCATTTTATCTGGTGGTCCAAAGAGTGTCCACATTGAGGGTTCTCCTGTTCTCGACCCAGCCATCTATGACCTTGGAATTGCAATTTTAGGGATCTGTTATGGGTGCCAATTGGTGGCGCAGCAACTCGGCGGCACCGTGTCGCGTGGCGGGCGCGGCGAATATGGTCGCGCCATTGTGGAGCGCTCTGCAACTGCAAGCATGCTGCTTACTTCTGAGACTCCACAACAATTCAACGTCTGGATGAGTCACTTCGATGCAGTCACTGAATTGCCAGCAGGATTTGTTGCAACGGCGAGCACTGCGGACGCGCCGATGGCCGTCATTGAAAACACCTCTCGTCGAATCTTCGGCGTGCAATATCACCCCGAAGTTATGCACACCGATTTCGGGCAAGGTCTTCTGCAGCATTTTTTGATTGACATCGCAGGTTGCCGTCCTGACTGGACGATGTCGTCAATCGTCGAAGAACAAGTTGCGGCGATTCGTGCTCAAGTCGGAAACGAGCGTGCAATTTGTGGACTCAGTGGTGGAGTCGATTCAAGTGTTGCTGCAGCACTCGTGCATCAAGCAATCGGAAAACAACTCACATGTGTCTATGTTGATACTGGTCTCATGCGCCGCGGAGAAAGTGAACAAGTTGTTGAAACATTTCGCCGCAGCATGGGAATTGAACTCATTCACATCGATGCAGGTGCACGATTCTTTGAGCGTCTCAAAGGAGTGACAGAACCAGAAGCAAAGCGAAAAGCAATCGGCGAACTCTTTGTTCGAATCTTTGAAGAAAATACTGGTGGACTGACTGATGCAAAGTTTTTAGTGCAAGGAACTTTGTATCCAGATGTCATCGAGAGTGGCGGAAGTGATGGCACTGCTGCAGTGATAAAGAGTCATCACAATGTCGGGGGACTGCCTGATGATATGACACTTGAATTAGTCGAGCCATTGCGCACGCTATTCAAAGACGAAGTTCGCAAGGTCGGAACTCAAGTTGGTCTTGCTGATGACATCGTGTGGCGTCAACCGTTTCCCGGACCTGGTCTTGGTGTGCGCATTATCGGAGAAGTGACTCCTCATAAAGTTCTCACGTTGCAACATGCCGATGAAATCGTGCGTCAAGAAATCACAGCAGCAGGTCTTAATCGCGAAATCTGGCAGGCTTTCGCCGTGCTCGCAGATATTCGCAGTGTTGGAGTCATGGGTGATGAACGCACATATGGTTGGCCGATCATTATTCGTGCTGTTACCAGCGAAGACGCGATGACTGCAGATTGGGCCCGTTTGCCCTATGACGTGCTGGAACGTATGTCACAGCGCATTATTAATGAGGTTGAGGGCATTAATCGGGTGGTGTACGACATCACCTCAAAGCCCCCTGGCACCATTGAGTGGGAGTAATCATCGGTAGAATCTAGGGGGTCATGGTTCATCCTCTTCCTCGTCGGGGGCTTCGAGCCCTCCTGTGCACCTTTGCCCTTCTGGGCACAAACTCTCTGGCTGTGTTGGCACCTCTGGGGGCCAATCATCTCAGGGCTGCCGGCGTCGACGACAAACAGCGTGAAGTGGCCGCATTGGCCGACGAACTCGAACGCCTCATAGAGCGAATGGACGCATTGGGCGAGGATTACTCCCAAGCGCTAACGCTGCAGGATGAATTGTCCGTTGAACTACAAGCCGCCACAGAAGAAGTTGGTCGCACTGAACAGGCGTTGGCCCAGATGCGTGGCACGTTGTATGTAGCGGCCGTGTCGCAATTTATGCAGGGTGGACGAAAAAGCACGCTCACAAATTTGCTTGCGACAACTGATCGAGTGCAGGACTCGTTACAACGCCAGCAATTTACATCAATAGCACTCAACGCTGGCTCAATGTCAACCGACAAACTCGGTTCGTTGGCTAATGACCTCACCAAGCAACGCAAAAAATTAGAGAAAAAGCAAGAGCAAGCACAAAAACTTGCTGCGACTGTCTTGAGTCGTCAATCTGCAGCAGAAAACCTTGCGGCTCTTTATGAAGAGCGCCAGTCCAGCGCAACTGGTGAACTTGCAGTGCTGTTGCGCCAAGAACGCGATCGACGAAGTCAGTCAGCATTCGATGAAGCCAAACGGATCTCTGACGGCTACAGCAGTAAGTATGCCTCTTCGCGAAACCAATACAAGAACTTGCCAAAAGTATCGGCACGAAATCAGACTGCCGTCAACGCCGCCTTGTCTCAACTTGGCGTTCCGTATCGGTACGGCCGATCCAGTCCGGGGGAGGCATTTGACTGCTCTGGGCTCACCACTTTTGCGTGGGCAAAGGCAGGAGTTGGAATGCCGCGCAACTCACGACAGCAGTTCAACGCACTTCCGCATGTTCCGCAATCAATGGCGATGCCCGGTGACTTAATATTTTCTGGAAGCCCCATCCATCACGTGGGTATCTATCTTGGTGGTGGGCGAATCGTGCATGCCCCGCAGTCTGGCGATGTTGTCAAAATCAGTGCTGTTCACTGGAATCGCGTAATCGGTGTTGCCCGCCCTGGCTGATGTGGCACCGTCAACGGCGAAGTACCGTATAACTCGTGCAGGGAATTGATGAAACACGCGTACAAGATTGGCTCAATCACAATGTTCAAGGCCTTGAGGGTCCGTACCAGTACACGCTGATCGCAGGTGGTCGTAGCAACCTGACGTTCTTGGTCACAGACACACACGGAACACAATTTGTGTTGCGTCGTCCTCCACTTGGTCATGTTCTCGCTACCGCTCATGACATGGCTCGCGAGCACAAGATCATTAGTGCAGTCGGAAAATCATCAGTCCCGGTGCCACGAACTCTCGGATTATGTACTGACGAAACAGTCAACGGTGCACCATTTTATGTAATGTCGTTTGTAGAGGGCAAAGTGTTGTCGTCCGCTGAAGACGGCGAACTTCTACCCGAAAACTTGCGCCAACATGCCAGTGAGCATCTTGTTGATGTGCTGGCAGACCTGCATGCCGTTGATATTGATGCAGTAGGTCTAGGCGATCTTGCAAAACGCGAAGGATACGTTGCTCGTCAAGTAAAGCGTTGGAGCACGCAATGGGATAATTCTAAAACCCGAGAGTTGCCAGCCATTGAAGAAGTTAGTCGGTTGTTGGCAGAAAATATTCCACAACAACAAGGTGTTGCCATTGCACACGGTGACTACCGATTCGGAAATTGTCTGACCAGTCTTACGACTGGATTCATCACCGCCGTTCTGGACTGGGAGTTGTGCACGCTCGGTGATCCGCTTGCTGATCTTGGATACATCGGTGTGTACTGGAACGATTACGGACATCCCATCATGCGCACCAACGATCCGTCAGGCATCAAGGGCTTTCCTAGTTACGACGATCTCGTACAGCGCTATGCGACAAAAACAGGACGAGATGTCAGCAAAATTGGTTATTACAAAGCCTTCTCAAGTTGGCGCTTGGCTGTCATTAGTGAAGGCGTGTATGCGCGCTATCTGCATGGCGCAATGGGAGATGATGGGTTTGATCCAGAACCAATGAAAGACAGCACGACACAATTAGCCGAGTCAGCACTCGAGTCTTTGAAAGGGGCACTGAAATGACACAGATTGATCTTGAGGGCTGGCAAAGAAGTTCGTTCACCGCGGCGAGCCTCACGCGTGATGTGTATCGACGCGGCACAGGTCCAGTGGTGATCGTTGTGCATGAGATTCCCGGAATTACACCAGCGGTGAAAAAATTTGCGACCGATGTTGTTGATGCTGGTTTTACAGTCGTCATGCCAAACCTTGTCGGCACTCCTGGCAAAGTGGCAAGTGGTTCGTATATGGCATCATCAATGCTCAAAGTTTGCGTGTCGCGTGAGTTCACGAACATGGCTCTCAATAAAACATCGCCAATCATTGCGTGGTTGCGCGCACTCGCGCGGTCACTTCATATGGAGATCGGTGGTAAAGGCGTCGGAGCAATCGGTATGTGCTTTAGCGGAGGATTTGCGCTTGGCATGATGGTGGATGACATCATGATTGCCCCAGTGTTGTCGCAGCCCTCACTGCCATTTTCTGTCGGTAAGGCTCGTGCTGGCGACCTCAACCTCAGCCCGGCCGATGCCATCGTGGTGCGTCAACGAGCCCAAGCGGGCTGCCAGGTTCTCGGGCTCCGCTTCGACAAGGACAAGCTAGTGGGCGACAGATTTGCTGCGTTGCACAATCTGCTCGGTGATGCCTTTATCGCCATTGAGTTGCCATCTCAAAACCCCAAAGACCACAGTGTGCTGACCGAACAACGAGATGAGCCAAGCGTGGCCCGGGTGATTGAGTTCCTGCGCTCCAAACTGCAGTAGCCCAGTCAACCTCGACACACCCTCTGAATATCATGTAGGAATAACACTTAATTAGTGTTATGATGTAGTTACTACATCTAAATATAGCTCACGAGAGGAGCCCTGCAATGACCACCAACCCAACCAATCCCGTTACCCACCTCTACATCCTGATCGACCGATCAGGCTCAATGTCGTCTATTGCCAGTGATGTCATCGGCGGATTCAACCAGTTGATCGCCAACCAGCGTCGTGACGGCATTGATGCCCGAGTCACGCTGGTGCAGTTTGACTCTCAAGATCCAAGCGACGTCATCGTGGCTGGTGCCAACATCAGCGAAATCGTCGAACTAGACGGACGCACCTATCTGCCCCGCGGCGGAACACCCCTTCTAGACGCAACCGGTCTGTTGATCGGTCGTGGTCGAGTTGATCAAGCCTCTCGCGAGGTAACTGGCCTTCCCAAAGAAAACATCGTGTTCGTTACCATCACAGACGGTGAAGAAAACCAAAGCCGTGAGTACGACCTTGACCGCATTCGCACACTCATCAAAGAGTGTGAAGACGATCACGACTGGACATTTGTCTTTTTGTCGGCAGCACTTGATGCCTACGCAGACGCAGGTCGATTCGGAGTATCGGTCGGATCCAACCAGGCCTTTAGTCCTTCAAGCGACGGCACGCGTCTAGCATTTTCGAGTCTCGACACAAATCTCAAGAACTTCCGCGACAAAAAACGTCGTCATGAGTTCACCGATAAGCAAGAGTTCTTTGAATCCAAAGAAGCAGAAGAGCAGCGCAACAAAGACGAGAACTAATCTCGTCTAACGCGGTCCACCGTCGACGTTGAGCAGAGAGCCAGTGGTGTAACTGCTCGCGTCACTTGCCAAATACAGTGCGGCGCCAACTATTTCATTGGGTTGGCCGCCGCGCTGTAAGGCGTAGTTCGTTCGCGCAGCCTTCGTGAATTGCTCAATATCCCATGCTTTGGAGATATCAGTAAAAAACGGACCAGGCACAATGCAGTTCACCCGCACCTTGGGTGCCAATGCTCGTGCCAGACTCATCGTCAAATTATTCACGGCGGCTTTTGCCGCTCCGTAGATCACTTCGTTGGCGCCCGGGCGTTGGCTCGAAATGGACGACACGTTAATGATGCTTCCACCATTGTGTTGCGCCATGTGTGTGCCAAGTATTGCTGACAATCGAAACGGCCCCTTGAAATTAACGCCAAGAACTTTGTCAAAGAGATCTTCAGAGATCTGTTCTACTGATGGATATAAAGGTGACATACCAGCGTTGTTCACCAAAATATCGACAGATCCAAATTCATCAAGTGCAATCCGAGCGAGTCTGTCGGCATCACCCCATGATGCTGCGTGATATGCCACAGCAAGCGAGCGTTGTCCGAGTGAGCGAATTTCATTGGCGACAACCTCGCAGTTCTCTAACTTGCGACTAGCCACAATCACATGCGCACCATGTTGGGCAAATGCCAACGCCATTTCGCGACCCAATCCGCGACTGCCGCCAGTAATGAGCGCCACACGTCCACTGAGGTCAAACAAGTTTTTTGCCGAGAGCGGAGTTGTCATAGTCGTGTCACTTTCAGTGTGAGAGTTGGGCTGCGAAATGACCGCAGCGCATCATCAAGTGTGGCACCATCTGCAAGGGTCACAAGAACGTGTCGTGCCAGTAAGCCCTTTGTCGCCTTGGCATCATGTCCAATAGCTTTTCCGGTCTTGGCCAGAAAATTCACTTCGATGAACGTGGTTCGGTCAGCAAAGACGGCGCGATGTTCAATGGTGAGCAAGTCCAGGATCGGGCGTTTCTTGGCGTATGTCCGCACGATGGCAGAAACTGATTCGCGCCAGAATGCTGACATTGTTCCGAGGTCATCTAGTCGTGCGCCCATCTTGAGGCGATAGTCGGGGAGCGCATCGATGGCGCGCACAACTCCGGCAAGACCAGACGGAACAAGAAGCGATGTGAGCGCTGATTTTTTTACAGCGGCGGGCAACGAGGCAAGATCGAGATGATCCCATACGACTCCCGTGTAGCGCTGCCATGCCGGCAATGTTGGGGATTTCAGTAATGTGGAATTAGCGCGTTGTGCACGTTCAAGGTGAGCGCCGCTGACTCCAAGAAGTTTTTGTGAGCCTCCACCGTTTGCCCGTAGCGCTGCAATTACTCGTTTGCGCTGTGGTGCGAGTTCACCCAAAGGACCTTCATCGACAGTCCAATGTGTGCCTGAAGTTCCGCCCTCTGCTTTGCCTTCTGACGGGGGCAACAAGATGATTGGTGACATTTGCCGCAAAAACGAAGATGCTGAAGTTGTTGTTCCCACTCGCTGATTCTGCCCGATTGGTCCTACGCTGTCGCTATGCGAGTACACGTTGATGCGCAAAAATGCCAAGGACATAGCCGCTGTTACGCCCTTGCCCCTGAACTTTTCGACATTGACGATTACGGCAATGCGCACGAATTGAACGATGGCGTTGTGCCTGAGGGGCTTGAAGCCCGCGCCCGTCTCGCCCAAGCAAATTGTCCTGAGTTCGCCATCATCATCCAAGAATAATTATCTAAAGCAACAAGGAATCCCCCCCATGACATCTATCTACGGTCCAGTCACTGACTGGGAACACGACTTTGATCACGCTGATCCTGAGTACAACGCCAATGTTCATCAGATCTGGGATGACTTGTTGAACAAAAAACAATGCCCCGTTGCGCACACTGAGCGCTATGGCGGAACATGGTTGCCGCTCACACATGAACATGTTCGTGAGATCGCATATGACACAGAACATTTTACGAGTCGTTCTGTTGTCGTTGGCACCACAAAGCCGAGCCAGTTCGATCCGCAACCACCCCCGTCACCGATTGGCAATGCACCACCGATTAGCAGTGACCCTCCGTTCCATGCAGAAGCACGACGCTTATTGCTGCCAGCTTTTTCTCCCAAGAAAATCGACCCGTGGGCCAGCGAGATTCGTCGCATCTGCCACCAACTCATTGATGACATGGGAGATGTGCAGTTTGTCGATGCCGCTCAGCAATACAGTCAAGATATTCCAGTGCAAGTTATTGCTCGTATGCTTGGTTTCCCCGTGCAAGATGCCGACAAGTTTCGACACTTCGTGCATCTCGTACTTGAGAGTGTTAATGAAGATCGCGAAACTCGCCTTGCAAAGTTCATGGTTTTTGATGAGTATCTCACTCACCAAATCAACGACCACATTGCCAATCCGCGTGATGACCTCACAACGTATTTATTAAACGCCGAAATCATGGGCAATAAACTCTCGCCAGAACATGTGGGCGGCACAATCATTCTGCTTCTCGTGGCGGGCATCGACACAACATGGAGCGGAATCGGATCTTCATTGTGGCACCTCGCAACCAATGCTGTCGATCGTCGTCGCCTGGCAGAAAATCCAGACATGATCCCCACTGCCGTTGAAGAATTTTTGCGCGCCTATGCGCCCGTCACAATGGCGCGACTCGTGCGCGACGATTATGACTTTCACGGATATGCAATGAAAGAAGAAGACTGGGTCTTGCTTCCGTTCCCTGCTGCGAACCGAGATCCGAACGTTTTTCACGACCCCGACACTGTGGTGATTGACCGTGAAGAAAACCGACACGCCGCCTTTGGCCTCGGAATTCATCGTTGCCTGGGCTCAAACTTGGCGCGACTCGAGATGAACGTGGCAATTGAGGTCTTTCTCGAACGATTCCCAGACTTTGAATTAGATCAGAGCGAAGAAGTGACGTGGAGTGTGGGTCAGGTTCGTGGACCACGCAGGCTTCCCGTGCGTATCACAGCCCGCTCGTAGACTGAGCAGGTGTCTGTCGCAAATGCTGATCAACTGAATCCCAATCAGCACGAGGCTGTCTTTCATTCTGGGGGTCCACTCCTAGTCATTGCAGGTGCCGGCAGCGGCAAAACGCGTGTGCTCACGCAACGTATCGCTCACTTAGTTCGAACAGGCGTGCACCCCATGCATATCTTGGCAATCACCTTCACCAATAAGGCTGCCGACGAAATGCGTCATCGCGTGGCAGACCTTGTCGGAGACGTCGCGAGCAAAATGTGGGTCAGCACTTTTCACAAGGCATGTGTTCGCATGTTACGCATGAACGCCGACCGCATTGGATACAACAAGGCTTTCACTATTTACGATTCACAAGACAGCAAGCGCCTCGTCGGCTATGTCATTCGTGACATGGGTCTTGATCCGCGCAAGTTTCCCGCAGGAGCAGCGCAAGCACGCATCAGTCTCTGGAAAAACGAACTCATCGATGCCAACAAGGCCCATGACATCGCCAGCCATATTGTTGACAAAAAGCACGCCGAAGTTTTTGCTGAATACCAAAATAGGCTTTTGCGTGCTGGGGCAATGGACTTCGACGATCTCTTGCTCAATACAGTCAAACTATTGCGAGAGTGTCCAGATGTATTGGCGATGTATCAGACTCGCTTCGAACACATTTTGGTTGATGAATATCAAGACACCAACCAAGCCCAAAACCAAATCGTGCTCATGCTGGGGGCCAAGCACCACAATGTTTGCGTTGTCGGCGACACTGACCAAAGTATCTACAAATTTCGTGGCGCAGATTTTCGAAATCTGACAGAGTTCGAAACAGCCTTCCCTGATGCAACCGTGGTGGTGTTGGCCCAAAATTATCGCAGCACACAAACTATTCTCACTGCAGCAAATGCAGTGATTACGCACAACACAGGTCGGCACCCTAAAGACCTCTGGACAGCACACGGCGGTGGCGACAAAATAGTTCGCTATTTTGCTCAAGATGAATACGACGAAACCGGATGGGTCGCAACTACTGCAGATCATCTACACGAAACAGCCGCTCGTCCATGGCGCGAGATGGCGGTCTTTTATCGTGCCAACTCACAGAGTCGCGTTATGGAAGAAGCACTCATGCGTCGCGGTATTCCCTACAAAGTTGTAGGTGGTACAAAGTTCTACGAACGCCGAGAAGTACGAGATGCGTTGGCGTATCTCAGGGCGGCTGCAAATCCTGCTGATGAAATCAGTCTCAAGCGCATTATCAACGTTCCTAAACGTGGCATCGGTGACACCAGTCTTGCCAAGATCGATGCATGGGCTCGTCAACAAGACATTGGCTTTCGTCAGGCGCTTGTTGATTGTGCTCAGGCCGGTGTCGGAGCAGCAGCAGTGCGGGGCATCGCATCATTTCTCGAACTCATGGACGCACTTCACGCGGCTATTCCAAATGGACCATCTGAAGTTCTGCAGATGGCAATGGACAACAGCGGCTACATCCGCGAACTCAATGAAGAAGACACTGTCGAGTCAGCAGGTCGACTCGAAAACATTGCAGAGTTCATTGGTTCTGCTGCTGAATACACCGTGGTGGACGAGTTCTTAGAGCAAGTGTCACTCGTTGCTGACACCGATGATCTCAACGAAGAAAACCATATTGTGCTCATGACTCTTCATGCCGCAAAAGGTTTAGAGTTTCCCGTCGTGTTTTTGATTGGTTGCGAAGACGGCGTGTTCCCACACAATCGCAGCCTCTTAGATCCCCAAGAACTCGAAGAAGAACGACGCCTCGCCTATGTTGGCATTACGCGCGCCAGGGAGCAGTTATATGTGTCGCACGCCTGGCAACGCATGTTGTTTGGGCAGACTCAATACAACCCACCTTCACGATTCTTATCCGAAATACCTGCCGAACTATTTGATCGTCAAGGAGCGGTCGACTCTGGCGTCGATAGTGGACGCGTCTTTGGACGTGGTGCGTCTGACTGGAACGACGCAGAGATTCCGGCGTACAGAAAAATGGGTGGCTCGTCACCTGCTGAGTCGTACGAAAAGGCTCCTGCCAAACGCGCTGAACGTCGTGGCCCAGATGAGTTCAGCCACCTCAAAGTGGGCGACGACGTGGAGCATTCAATATTTGGCGAAGGTGTCATTATCGAACTGCGGGGCACAGGCGACAGAGCCGAGGCAACTGTTCGCTTTTCTCGCGTTGGCACAAAACACCTTGCCCTCGGATGGGCTCCGCTCAAGAAAATCTCAGGCAGTTAGACCCTGAAGTAATAAAATTCGTTTGTCAACTACAATCGTCTCATGACATTTCGTTCTGATATTGGGGTTATCGATCTCATGATCGGCTTCCCATTTGTTGACAAACATGCGGTGTATGACTATCTATACGCAGTCATAAAAGATGATCAATCAAAAGAAGCTCAGTTTCCGGTCGGATACATGTTCAAGGACACGCCAGAAGAACTTGGTGACCATGACCCCATTGACTACACGTTCTCTCGAATGAACACGCACAATATATCGGCAGGACTATTTAGTATCTCTGGCATTGCACTCGAAGCCCGCCGCAAGTTTCCCAATCGCGTATTTCTTTCACTCGAAATCGACCCAAACGACATCACCGGAACAGTGCGCAAAATCAGAAATATTCATGCCCAACACGGACTCACGGCAGTCACAACTTTTCCGGCGGGTTGCAATCCACAAGTTCCTGTGAGCGATCGTCGGTATTATTCGATCTATCAAACATGCATTGATCTTGATTTGCCCATCATTGCTAATGCCGGTGTGCCAGGACCACGTGTTCCTGCAGCCTGTCAACACGTTGAGCACTTTGATCAAGTGTGCTATGACTTTCCAGAACTACGAATCGTGATGCGTCACGGCGCAGAACCGTGGGAAGATCTCGCTGTCAAACTGATGCTGAAATGGCCAGGCTTGTATTACATGACGAGTGCCTTTGCTCCAAAATATTTTCCGCAAGCAATTATTGATTATGCCAACACCCGCGGCATGGACAAAATCATGTATGCCGGCTATTTCCCGGCTGGTCTCACGATCGAGCGGATGTTCAAAGAACTTCCAGACGTTGCATTCAGGGACCATGTCTGGCCCCATTTCCTGCGCAACAATGCCATCAAGGTATTCAATCTGGACCTT